>NZ_JBDGKK010000007.1:0-181071 GCF_057656415.1 Lysobacter sp. Soil_C_59
AAATGGATCCCGGCATTCGCCGGGATGACGTGACATTGCTGATGGAGTGCGGGCCTGGGTCCCGGCGTTCGCCGGGATGACGTGACGTTGCTGATGGACTGCGGGCTGGGTCCCGGCGTTCGCCGGGATGACGAGCACGGCCGATCAGCGCGCGACCGGCGCCCGATCCAGATGGCGACGCACCTGCCGCATCGCCTCGTCAAAGGCCGTGCGCTCGGCACCGATCGTCAGGCGCCCGGCGCTTGCCAGCGACGCCAGTTCCTCGGGCGAAACCACCAGCATGCGGATGCCGCGGCGATTGACCAGCAGGAAGCGCGAGGTCAGCGGACTGACCCAGGCAATCTTGGCCGCAACCGACTCACCCTGCGCATCGGTCAAACGCACCCAGTCGCCCACTTCCAGACTGCGCATGCGCTCGGCCAGGATCTGGTCGTGGGTCATCGTATCGGTGCCACCGACCAGCCACAGCTTGCGCTCGCTCTCGCTGGCATCGTCCTCGGGCATCGTCAGCGGCGGCGACGGTCGGCGGCTGCGCGGCGTATCCGGCGTCGCCAGCGCGCGCACCAGTCCGGCCATGCCGTGCTGAGCGGCGCTGTCGTCCAGCCCGGAGCTGGCCAGGCATTCGACGATCGCCGGCTGCAGCGCCAGCAGCTGGTCGGCCAGCTCGCGGCCGCGGTTCTGCCCCGCCATGCGGTCGGCCATCAACAACGCATCGCCCAGGGCAATCGCCTCGGCGTGACGGCGCGGATCGGCACCATCGCGCAACAAGGTCTGGACGACGTGGTGGCGCCACGGCATGGCCAGGAAGTCGGCCACGGCCTGGGTCAGTTCGGGCTCGGCCAGGCGCTCGCTCAGTGCCGATTCGGCCTGCTCACGCGCCGCGCCCAGGCGTTCGCGGCCATAGGTGGCCTTGGCGGCGCGCTGCTCCTGCAGTTCGATGCGGCGGCGCTGCTGCGCCAGCAATGCGTCGAGCTCGGCGTGCGCCAGCTCGAACACGGCCAGGTCTTCGTTGTATTCGGCGACGATGCGCTGCGAGATTTCGGTGGCGCGGTCGAGCAGTTCGCGATCCTGCGCGGTCTCGGCGTCGTTGCCTTCGCAGGCCTCGGTGATGGCATCGAGCAGGCGGCGCGCGGGATGCTCGCGCTTGACGAACACACCGTTGTCGGTGAGCGCAACCTTGACGTAGGGCAGCACCAGGCGCGCGTAGAGGCGGCGGGCGCGGTCCTGCAGCGCGTTGTGCTGGAAAAGCGAATCGAACAGCAGTGCGACCAGGTCGATCGCATCTTCTTCCTCGGAGCTGAAGCAGGCCTGCTCGGGATTCAGACCGAGGCGGCGGGCGCCGTCCTGGAGGTGGTCGCGGATCGTTTCGCCGAGCCTGCCCGACACCGCCAGCGCGCGTGCGAACGCGTCCGGCGGCTCGGCCTGCAGCAGCGAGGCGACGCTGAGGATTTCATCCACCCGCATCTCGCGACGCGGGCCGGTGGCACGTGCCGAGGCCGTGCCGAGCGCCGGACCGGCCTCGTCCTTGGGCAGGCTTTCGCGCCAGGCATGGAGCTGGGAGCGCAGTTCCGCCAGTTCGCCCGCCATCGCCGCAATGTCCTGGTTGGACATCGGGGTCGACAGGGTGCGGCCAAAATTGCCCGCGCCGGAGGCATGCGTGAACGGCGCGGCGGCGCCAGGGCCGCCGAAGCCATCGCCGGACCCGCCAAAGCCCGTCGGCGGCGCATAGCCGTCGCGGCGCGAGGCATCGGCACGTGGACTGGCGGGGGCAGGTGCCGGTGCCGCACTGCCATAGCCGGAGGTCGCCAAGAGCGTGTTGACGCGCGCGTAGAGCTCGCCAAGCACGCGCACCAGCTCTGTTTCGTAATGACGGAACAGGCGGGCGCGCAGGGTGTCGGGGACCTGCGCTTCAAGGAAAGTCTGGGCAAAGGCCGTGACCAGGCGGTCCGGGCCGATCGGATTGACCCCGACCGGCACGCGCATCGCCTCGGAGAGGGTCTGCAGGCGGCTTTGCAGGGTGTCCAGGGGGCGGGCGAACCGCGCCACCAGCGCCTCGTTCAGGCGGCCGCTGGCGAGCTCGTATTCCAGCTGCTGCTCATCGACCAGGCGCAGCTGGACCTCGCCACCGCTGCGGATGCGCAGCGCGCGAAAGTCGTCGAAGCCCTGCGCGACCTGCTGGCGGTAGCGCATGACATGCGACGCCTGCTGCTGGCGCAGCACCCACAGCGCGGCCTGCTCTTCGTAATAGTTGTTCTTGCCGTCGGTCTTGAGCGATGCGAGCTTGAGCGCATCCTCGATCGGGCCGTAGAGCGTGCCCGGCAGCCCGCCGAGCGCTTCCAGGGCCTGACGCTTGATCTCCTCAAGCATGCGCATCGGATCGGTACGCGTAGCTTGAGCGACGCCGTGCGGATAGCCGGACACTGCTTGTTCCCCTGTTACGTGGACCGAACCTGCCGTGTGCCGGCAGTTGGTAGGCGCATAGTGGCAAGATACGACCTCGCCTTGCAGGCCCACTTTGAGCAATTGTGACTGATGTCGCGAAACACTTCTGACCCGTCCCAGAAATTCGACCTGGCCCTGGCCACCCTGGATGCCCGCCGCTCGGTCCCGCCCAAGCAGTTGGGCGAGCCCGGACCCGATCCGGACACGCTCATGCGCCTGTTGCGCTCGGCCGTGCGAGTGCCCGACCACGGCAAGCGGGTGCCGTTCCGCTTCATCAGCTTCAGCGGCGATGCCCGCCACGCCTTCGGCGAGCGCCTTGCGCAACGCAGTCGCCAGCGCGATCCCGACGCCAGCGACGCGGTCATTGAAAAGGATCGGTTGCGATTCTCGCACGCACCGCTTGTGGTCGCTGTCATCGGAATACTCGGTCCGGACGAGAAGATTCCCGAGTCCGAACGCTTCTCTACCGCTTCGTGCGTGTGCTTCGCCCTGCTCCAGGCCGCGCAGGCGCTGGGGTATGGCGCGATCTGGCTGACCGGCTGGCTGGCCTATGACGCGCAGGTCGCGCAATGGCTGGGCCTGGCCGAGCATGAGCGCGTGGTCGGCTTCGTCCATATCGGCACGCCGAAGCTGGACGCGCCCGAGCGCGAGCGCCCCGATCCGACCGAACTGCTCAGCGCGTGGTCGCCGACATGAGCGGCGCCGACACCATGACGCCCGCACCGGTCGCGACGCGTGCACCTGCGTCTACCGTGTATCTCGTCGATGCCAGCATGTATGTGTTCCGCGCCTGGCATTCGATGCCCAACGAGTTCCACGACGCAGACGGCTGGCCTACCAATGCCGTGCACGGTTTCGCCCGCTTCCTGCTGGAGCTGATCGATCGCGAGCGGCCGCAGCACATCGCCATCGCCTTCGATGAAGCACTGGACTCGTGCTTCCGCAACGAGCTGTACCCGGCCTACAAGGCCAACCGCGAGTCGGCGCCGGAAGAGCTCAAGCGCCAGTTCGTGCATTGCAAGGCGCTGTGCGTCGCGCTCGGCCTGCCCGTGTTGTCGCACGGCCAGTACGAAGCCGACGACCTGATCGGCAGCGCCGTGCATGCCGCGCGCGGCAACGGCTTTCGTTCGGTGATCGTCTCCGCCGACAAGGACCTGTCGCAGCTATTGGGCGACCACGACGAACAATGGGACTTCGCCCGCGGCCAGCGCTGGGGCGCGGCCGGCGTGCCCGAGCGCCATGGCGTGCAGGCGCGGCAGATCGCCGACTACCTGGCGCTGACCGGCGATGCCGTCGACAACATCCCCGGCGTGCCCGGCATCGGCGCCAAGACCGCGGCGGCGCTGCTGGCCCACTTCGACACGCTCGATGCCCTGCTGGCACGCGTGGAGGAAGTGCCGTACCTGCGCCTGCGCGGCGCCGCCAGCGCGGCAGCCAAGCTGCGCCAGCACCGCGAGCAGGCGTTGCTGTGCCGCCAGCTGACCACGATCGCGCTGGATGCGCCGCTGGGCGACATCAGCCTGCAGTTCGCCCGCGGCAATGGCGACGGCGCCGGGCTGGGTGCACTGTGCGAAGCGGTGCGATTCGGTCCGATGACGCGGCGACGGCTGTACCAGTCGGCCGGCCTGGACTTCGCGGCGTCACAGTCCCCGGCATAGCATTCAGGCAAACACGACAGGTACGTCATGAACGAACAGGCACAAGAACCGCTGGAGACCCTGTATGAAGGTCCGTGGCTGCGCATGCGCAGGCGCGGTCGTTGGGAGTACGTCGAGCGCACGCACGGCGACGGCATGGCGGTGATCGTCATCGCGGTGACGCCGGACGACAAGGTGCTGTTCGTCGAGCAGTTCCGCATCCCGCTGGGCGCGCGCACGATCGAGATGCCGGCGGGCCTGGTCGGCGACGACCACGCCACCGACACGCTGGAAGCGGCGGCGCGGCGCGAACTGATCGAGGAGACCGGCTGGTCGGCGCAGCGCGTCGACGTGCTGCTGGTCGGCCCGACCTCGGCCGGCATGAGCAACGAACGCATCGCCTTCGTCCGCGCGCGCGAGCTGAGCAAGGTCGGCAGCGGCGGCGGCATCGACAACGAAGACATCACCGTGCATGAAGTCCCGCGCGCGCAGGCACCGGCATGGCTGATGCAGAAGCAGCGCGAGGGCTACGAGCTGGACCTCAAGCTTTGGGCGGGGTTGTGGATGATCGAGCACAACCCGGACGGGACGGCGGCCGACTAGGCCCCCTCTCCCCTGGCCGCCTTTGGCGGCCTGTCCCTCTCCCACGAGGGGAGAGGGCAACGCGGATGCTCTCCCCTTCTTCCCTCTCCCCTCGTGGGAGAGGGACAGGCGCCGAACGGCGCCAGGGAGAAAGCGCGAAGCGCTAGTCCCGCATCTCCTCCAGCTCCATCCCCTTGGTCTCGCGCACCGAAGTCAGCACGAACACCAGCGAGCCCAGCGCGAACAGCGCATACAGCCCATAGGCGAACGACAGCCCGATTTCCGCCAGCGACGGGAAGCTGCTGGTGATGATGAAGTTGGCGATCCACTGCGCCGAGGCAGCCACCGCCAGCGCGATCGCGCGGATGCGGTTGGGGAACATCTCGCCCAGCAGCACCCACACCATCGGGCCCCAGCTCATGCCGAAGAACACCACGTAGGCATTGGCGGCGACCAGGGCGACCATGCCCCACGGCTCGGGCAGGCTCAGTTCGGCGCCGCTGCCGGTCGCCTGCGAGAAGCACCACGCCATCAGCGCCAGCGTCACCGCCATGCCGGCCGAACCAATGGTCAGCAGCGGCTTGCGCCCGATCCTGTCGACCAGGGCGATCGCGACCAGCGTCACCAATACGTTCACCACCGAAGTGACGACAGTGATCGTGAACGAGTCGGCCTCGCTGAAGCCCACCGAGTGCCACAGCGTCGACGAGTAATAGAAGATCACGTTGATGCCGACGAACTGCTGGAACACCGACAGCGCAATACCTATCCACACCACCGGCAGCAATCCGGCGCGGGGGCCGCGCAGGTCTTTCAAGGTCGGACGGTATTCCGAACGCAGGCTGTGCTGGATGTCGGCGACCTTCTGGTCGAGCGCGGCCTCGCTGTTGAGACCCAGCACCTGCCGCAACACATCGCGCGCCTCACGCGGACGACCGCGTGCAACCAGGTGGCGCGGCGATTCGGGCACGCCCAGCACCAGTGCGCCGTAAACCAGCGCCGGCACCACCGCGACCAGGAACATCCAGCGCCATGCCTCCAGCCCGAACCACAACTTCGCCGATGCGCCGCCGGCGATACCGGCGAGCCATGCATCGCTGAGCAGCGCCATGAAGATGCCGAGCACGATCGCCAGCTGTTGCAGCGAGCCCAGTCGCCCGCGCACGGCGGCCGGCGAAACCTCGGCGATGTAGGTCGGTGCGATCACCGAAGCCACGCCGACGCCGATGCCGCCGACCACGCGCCAGAACACCAGGTCCCACACGCCGAACACCAAGCCGGAGCCCAGCGCGCTGATCGCCAGCAGGAACGCCGCCACCTGCATTGTCCGCACGCGACCGAAGCGGTCCGCCAAGGGGCCTGCGTACCAGGCGCCCAGCGCGGACCCGAGCAGCGCGCAGGACACGGCGAAACCGGTCTGCGCCGCGCCGAGGCCGAAGCCGCCGCGGATGGCATCGACTGCACCGTTGATGACCGCGGTGTCGAAACCGAACAGGAAGCCGCCCAGTGCAGCGGCAGCGGAGATCAATACGACCCGTGCTGTGACGTGTTGTTGCTCGGACTCGGCAATCGCGCTCATTCGTATCCCCCGGGCCGCCTGCTGGCGGCGTCCGGGCGATTCTGCGCGAGCAGGGGGCGGGCTGTCCTTGAATACGTATGCAGCGTCCGGCGTCATCCCCGCGAAGGCGGGGATCCATGGACGTTGGCTTTGGCCTCAGTCCTCAAGCGGGAGCGACGTCCTTGGATTCCCGCCTTCGCGGGAATGACGAGCCAAGTCAGGCGAAGCTGTCTGTCGCCGTCACCAGCGCATCCACGTTCTCCGCCTCGAACGCCGAATGCCCCGACGCCGGCGTGATCACCAGCTCGCCCTTCGGCCAGGCCTTCTTCAGGTCCCACGCATTGGCGACCGGGCAGACCACGTCGTAGCGACCGTGCACGACCACGCCGGGGATGTCGGCGATGCGGTGCGCGTCGCGAAGCAACTGGTCATCGACCTCGAAGAAGCCGCTGTTGACGAAGTAATGGTTCTCGATGCGCGCGAAGGCGAGCGCGAACTGCGGATCCTCGTGGCTGGCGGCGAAATCCGGATCCACGTGCAGGAAACTGGTCGCGCCTTCCCACACGCTCCATGCCTTGGCCGCGGCCAGGCGCGTGGCTTCGTCGGACGAGGTCAGGCGGCGATGGAAGGCGCTGATCAGGTCGTGGCGCTCGACCACCGGAATCGCCGCCAGGTAGTGCTCCCAGGCATCCGGGAACAGGCGCGAGGCGCCGTCCTGGTAGAACCACTCCAGCTCCCAGCGACGCAGCATGAAGATGCCGCGCAGCACCAGTTCGGTCACGCGCTGCGGGTGCGCCTGCGCATAGGCCAGCGCCAGCGTCGAACCCCACGAGCCGCCGAACACCTGCCACTTGTCGATCCCCAGCTTGCCGCGCAGCTTCTCGATGTCGGCGACCAGGTCCCATGTGGTGTTGTCGACGAGGTCGGCGTGCGGCGTCGAACGGCCGCTGCCGCGCTGGTCGAACAGCACGATGCGGTACTTGGCCGGGTCGTGGAAGCGCCGCATCTTCGGGCTGCAGCCCGCGCCGGGACCGCCGTGCAGCAGCACCACCGGCTTGCCGTCCGGGTTGCCGCACTGCTCGAAGTAGAGCGTATGGCGGCCGTCGACCTGCAGGGTGCCGCTGTCGAAGGGTTCGATCTCGGGATAGAGCGTGCGCATCGGGGGCCTCACGTGAGGGGAGCAATTCCGGGTGGGCAATTCTAGGCTGTGGGAGCGGGCTTGCTCGCGAAGGCGTTTGGCAGGCGGCCAGTTTCGTTCGCGAGCAAGCTCGCTCCTACTGTGGCCACTGACCCAACGTCACACGATCGCGCTGCTCCCAGTCGGTCGCGGTTTCGACCTGTTCGAACCCTGCCACGGTCATGAGCTCGCGCACCGCTTCGCCCTGCTCCCAGCCGTGTTCGATCAGCAACCAGCCGCCCGGCTGCAGGCAGGCCGGCGAGTCGGCAACGATGCGCCGTATCGCATCGAGGCCATCGCGCCCCGACGCCAGCGCCGAGCGCGGCTCGAATCGCAGGTCGCCCTGCTGCAGATGGACATCGTCATCGGCGATATAGGGCGGGTTGCTGGCGATCAGCTCGAAACGTTCGCCGGCCAGCGGCGCCAGCCAGTCGCCATGGCGGAACTCGATGCGGGCCAGGCCGAGCAGGCGCGCGTTCTCGCGCGCCACCCGCAGCGCCTGTTCGCTGACATCGACCGCCACCACCTGCGCCTGCGGACGCTCGTGCGCCAGCGCCAGCGCGATCGCGCCGGTGCCGGTGCCCAGGTCGGCGATCCGCAGCGGCTGGCCAGGCGGCAGGCGATCGAGCGCCAGCTCGACCAGACGCTCGGTTTCCGGGCGGGGGATCAGCGTCGCCGGGGTCACCTGCAGATCGAAGCGCCAGAAACCGCGCTGGCCCAGCAGGTAGGCGACCGGCTCGCCGGCCTGCCGTCGCGCCAGCAGGCGTTCGAACTCGGCCAGGCGGTCAGGCGCCGGCGCATCCTCGGCGTGGACGTACAGCCAGGTCTGCGACACCCCCAGGGCATGGGCCAGCAGGTGCTCGGCCTCGGCCCGGGCCTCGTCGCCCGAAAGCCGGCCGGCCGCCTCGGCCAGGAGCCGGGCAACGCTCGGGCGCCCTGCCGGGCCGGCTGAATGGGGTGGTCTGCTCATGCCGGCATTGTCGCGTGCGGCACCCGCCAGCGCGAGCCAGGGCCGCCTTGAGCCGGGCGGAAACATCCGCACCTCAGGATGGATAAGCGTCGCCTATCCGCCGGAGCGTCCATAGGCAACGCCTATTAAATCAATTCCATCAATCAACTTGATGGATTGTCGCGCGATCCCTAATCTTTGCCCATCGCTTCCACCCACCCCGCATAAGGAATCCCCTGATGTCGCTGATCAACACCCAAGTTCTTCCGTTCAAGGCCACTGCCTACAAGAACGGCGAGTTCGTCGAAGTGACCGACGCCACCCTGAAGGGCAAGTGGTCCGTGGTGTTCTTCTACCCGGCCGACTTCACCTTCGTCTGCCCGACCGAGCTGGGCGACCTGGCCGACAACTACGCCGAGTTCCAGAAGATGGGCGTGGAGATCTACGGCGTGTCGACCGACACCCACTTCACCCACAAGGCCTGGCACGACACCTCCGACACGATCAAGAAGATCCAGTACCCGCTGATCGGCGATCCGACTGGCGTCATCACCCGCAACTTCGGCGTGATGATCGAAGAAGCCGGCCTGGCCGACCGCGGCACCTTCGTGATCGATCCGGACGGCAAGATCCAGATCGTCGAGATCAATGCCGGTGGCATCGGCCGTGACGCGTCCGAGCTGCTGCGCAAGGTCAAGGCTGCCCAGTACGTCGCCGCCCATCCGGGCGAGGTCTGCCCGGCCAAGTGGCACGAGGGCGAGAAGACCCTGAAGCCGTCGCTCGACCTGGTCGGCAAGATCTAAAGCCGTTCCGATGCCCCTCTCCCGCACGGGAGAGGCGGCTTCGACCGGGGTGCAAGGCAGGGCCTGGCGCCCTCCCCTGTCCGCCCCCGCGGACTTGGCCGGCCACATGCCCGCCAGTTTCCTTTTTGGATGTCGCGACGTTCGGGCAGTTCTCCCTCCCTCCCCTGCCCGGGCGCTCGCGGCGTTCATCTGACAATCGATGGAGCCGTCCCCCATGTTGGATGCCGATCTCAAGACCCAGTTGCAGGCGTACCTGGAAAAGGTCACGCAGCCGATCGAGCTGGTCGCTTCGCTCGATGACGGCGAAAAGTCGCGCGAGCTCGAGGCCCTGCTGCAGGACGTCGCCTCGCTGTCGGACAAGATTTCCTATGCGCGCCGCGATGACGATGCGCGCAAGCCCTCGTTCGCGATCAACCGCGTCGGCACCGATGTAGGTGTGCGCTTCGCCGGAATCCCGATGGGCCACGAATTCACTTCGCTGGTGTTGGCGCTGCTGCAGGTCGGCGGCCACCCGTCGAAGGCTGCGCCGGAGCTGCTCGAGCAGGTCCGCGATCTCGAAGGCGAGTACGTCTTCGAGACGTTCATGTCGCTCTCGTGCCAGAGCTGCCCGGACACGGTGCAGGCGCTGAACCTGATGAGCGTGATCAACCCCAACATCCGCCACGTCGCCATCGACGGCGCGCTCTACCAGGACGAGGTCGAGCAGCGCCAGGTGATGTCGGTGCCGACCGTGTTCCTCAACGGCCAGCCGTTCGACCAGGGTCGCATGACCATCGAACAGGTCCTGGCCAAGCTCGATACCGGCGCTTCGCAGCGCGATGCCGAGAAGATCAGCGCCAAGGATGCATTTGACGTGCTCGTCGTCGGCGGCGGTCCTGCCGGCGCGGCAGCGGCCATCTACGCCGCGCGCAAGGGCATCCGCACCGGCATCGCCGGCGAGCGTTTCGGTGGCCAGGTGCTCGACACCATGGCGATCGAGAACTTCATCTCGGTGACCTACACCGAGGGCCCGAAGCTGGCCAGCGCGCTGGAGCAGCACGTGCGCGAATACGACGTCGACATCATGAACCTGCAGCGCGCGAGCAAGCTTATTGCGGCCAGCGAGCCGGGCGGACTGATCGAAGTGCAGCTGGAGAACGGTGCGTCGCTGAAGTCGCGCAGCGTGGTGCTGGCCACCGGCGCGCGCTGGCGGCAGATGAACGTGCCCGGCGAAGAGCAGTACCGCAACAAGGGCGTGGCCTATTGCCCGCACTGCGACGGCCCGCTGTTCAAGGGCAAGCGCGTGGCGGTGATCGGCGGCGGCAACTCCGGCGTCGAAGCCGCGATCGACCTGGCCGGCATCGTCAGCCACGTCACCCTGATCGAGTTCGACAACCAGCTGCGCGCCGACGATGTTTTGCAGCGCAAGCTGCGCAGCCTGACCAACGTCACCGTGATCACCAGCGGCCAGACCACCGAGGTGCTCGGTGATGGCCAGAAGGTCAATGGCCTGGTCTACAAGGACCGCGTCGGCGGCGATTCGCATCGCGTCGAGCTGGAAGGCGTGTTCGTGCAGATCGGCCTGCTGCCCAACACCGAGTGGCTCAAGGGCACGGTGGCGCTGTCGCCGCGTGGCGAGATCGAAGTCGATGCATTTGGTCGTACGTCGATCCCGGGCGTGTTCGCCGCAGGCGACGTCACGACCGTGCCCTACAAGCAGATCGTGATCGCGATGGGTGAAGGGTCGAAGGCGGCGTTGAGCGCGTTCGACCATCTGATCCGCACGAGTGCACCGGCGGAGAGCGCGACTGCAGCGGTAGCGGCCTGAGCTTGAAAACCGTCATTCCCGCGAAGGCGGGAACCCAGTGACTTTGCATGCAGACAGATCGACGTCGCTGGGTCCCCGCCTTCGCGGGGATGACGGGTTAATGGACGAGTTGGCAGGGTCCGGATTCGCAGCACCGTTGTAGATCGAACAACAAAACCCATCTGTCCGTCGCTCCGCAAGTTGGAGAAACACTCTTGAACCTGCGCGACCTCAAGTACCTGGTAGCCCTCGCCGATCACAAGCATTTCGGCCGCGCTGCCGCGGCCAGCTTCGTCAGCCAGCCGACGCTGTCGACGCAGATCAAGAAGCTTGAGGACGAACTCGGCGTCGCCCTGGTCGAACGCGCACCGCGGCGTGTGATGCTCACTCCGGTCGGGCGCGAAGTCGCCGAGCGTGCGCGCAAGGTCATCGCCGATGTCGAGCAGATGGCCGAGATCGCGCGGCGCAGCCAGGACCCGGAGGCCGGCACGGTGCGGCTGGGGTTGTTCCCGACGCTCGGTCCCTATCTGCTCCCGCACGTGGTGGCGCCGCTGCGCCAGCGTTTCCCGCGCCTGGAGCTGTTGCTGGTCGAAGAGAAGACCGACCAGATCCTCGCGCGCCTGCGCGACGGCCGCCTCGATGCCGGCCTGCTGGCGTTGCCAATCCACGACGACCAGCTGCACGTCGAAGTGCTGTTCGACGAACCGTTCCTGCTGGCCGTGCCGCAACAGCACCCGATGGCCGACCAGGACTCGCTCGACATCAACGACCTCGACAACCAGCACCTGCTGCTGCTCGAGGAAGGCCACTGCCTGCGCGACCAGGCGCTGGATGTGTGCCACATGGCCGGTGCCGGCGAACGCGACGGCTTCCGCGCCACCAGCCTGGAAACGCTGCGGCAGATGGTCGCCGCCGGAGTCGGCATCACGCTGCTACCGATGCTGGCCGTGCAACCGCCGGTGCCGGTCTCGTCCGACATCCACCTGTTGAGTTTCCGCGGCGAAGCACCGCACCGGCAGATCGCGATGGTCTGGCGTCGCAGCTCGGCGATGGGCGATTTCCTGATGCAGCTGGCGGGCGAGTTCCGCAAGCTGCCGGCCTCATTGCTGGTGCCGCCAAAGACGCAAGCCGCGCAACCGCTGCCGTTGTAGGAGCGAGCTTGCTCGCGTCAGGCGCCCGGCCGCGAGCAAGCTCGCTCCTACTCCAATCCCGTCTGGCCCAGCCGATAGCGCGTGAGCACCGTGCCGACCGCAAGCATGGTCGCGATGAGCAGTGTCGACACCACGTGCACGCGCGGCTTGCTCGACAGCATGCACCCCACCATCAGCCCGATCCCCGCCACCTGCACCAGCCGGAACGGGATCAGCAGCGGCCGCAGGCCCATCAGCGGCTCGATGACGATGCCCCAGACTGCGGCCACGATCAGCATTCCGAAGAACACCTTGCGCGCATCGTAATAGTGCTTGCGCACGTCGATGGTGCCGTCGATGAGTTCCGGCAGGAACGCATGGCTGGCGATGCACAGCGTCGCCGGCCCGATCAGGACGAAGGCGAACTCGCCGTAGGTCCAGTCGCGCTCCGCCCGCATCGCCCAGAACGACCACCACATCTGGATGTGCAGGGCGATCAGCAGCCCGATCCAGATGCTGTGCAGCCAATAGGGCGTCACGCGCCGGCGGATCTGGACCATGTTGCCGATGCCGGCGAACAGCTGGGTCATGCCCAGGCCCAGCACCAGCGACACCATCACCGACAGGTAGTTGAATGCGTCCATCCCGACCGTACCGGCTGCTGAGCCGCAGTCAGGCTACCGGCCGGCTGCGTTGGCGGCGTGAAAAGTCGGATGCAGCCTAGTAGCGCAGCAACGCGTGCAACGGGGTCGCACCCGGCCAGCGCGAACGCCCCTGCAAGGCTTCCAGCTCGATCAGCACGCTCGCGCCCACCAGCTCGGCGCCCAGCTTGAGCACCAGTTCCTGCGCCGCTGCCAGGGTGCCGCCGGTGGCGAGCACGTCGTCGACGATCAGGGTCCGTTCGCCCGGTCGCAGCGCGTCATTGCGCGCCTGCAGGCGATCGCTGCCGTACTCGAGCTGGTAGGCGACCTCGACCAGCGGCGGCGGCAGCTTGCCCGGCTTGCGCAGCGGCACGAAGCCGGCGTGCAGCTTCTGCGCCAGCGCCGCGCCGAAGATGAAGCCACGCGACTCGATGCCGCACACGGCCTGCACCTCGCTGCCCTGCCAGGGTTCGGCGAGCGCATCGATGCAACGGGCAAAGCCGCCGGCGTCGGCGAGCAGCGGGGTGACATCGCGGAACACCACGCCCGGCTTGGGGAAGTCGGCGACTTCGCGGATCAGGGAGTCGAAGTAGGACATGGCGGGGCCGAAGTGGGGGGCGGGAGACGATACCCCATCCTCCCGGGACGGCTGGTCAGGCCGGCAGCAGGCCCGGCGGGTGGTCGGAGGCTTCCTCGCCATCGTCCTGCGGCGGCTGGTTCAGCGGCAGCGCGGCGACTATTTCACTGGCCTCGGGCCAGACCACGTCCGGCACGCACACCAGGATGGTGCCGAACAGGGGCAACTCGCCCATCCCGCCCAGCAGCGCCTCGCCCTTGAGGAACACCGGGATCTCCTGGGCTTCCAGGGCATGGCGCACCAAGTGGGCGTCGATAAGGTTGGCGGCTTCGTAGACGACTTTCATGGGGGGGATCCACGGTGAGGCTGTGGATGAGAATACGCCCCGGCCGGGAAGCGGCGTAGACGGGGCCCGGACGCTGCGGGCCTGGATCCCGGAGTTCGCCGGGATGACGTGCCATGCGTTCCCGGCGTTCATCGGGATGACGGGCTAAACTTCCCGGTCTTCCCCGCCCGTGCGATCCCGAATGTCCGCTACGCCCCACGCCAACGCCCCGACCGCCGCCCCGACCGCCGACGATTCCCTGGCATCCACCAAGCAGGACTTCATCCGGCAGATCGTTCGCGAGGACGTGGCCAGCGGCAAGCACGAGGCGATCAAGACCCGCTTCCCGCCCGAGCCCAACGGCTACCTGCACATCGGCCACGCCAAGGCGATCTGCCTGGACTTCGGCATCGCCCGCGAGTTCGGCGGCGAGTGCAACCTGCGCCTGGACGACACCAACCCGGTCAAGGAAGACCCGGAATACGTCCGCGCCATCCAGGAGGACGTGCGCTGGCTCGGTTTCGAGTGGCACGACCTGCGCCACGCCTCGGACTACTTCGAGGTCATCTACCGCGCCGCCGAGAAGCTGGTGCGCCAGGGCGATGCCTTCGTCTGCGACCTGTCGGCCGACGAAGTGCGCGCCTACCGCGGCACGCTGACCGAGCCGGGCCGCAACTCGCCCTACCGCGACCGCAGCGTCGATGAGAACCTCGACCTGCTGCGCCGCATGCGCGCCGGCGAATTCCCCGATGGTGCACGCACGCTGCGCGCGAAGATCGACATGGCCGCCGGCAACATGAACCTGCGCGACCCGGCGCTGTACCGCATCAAGCACGTCGAGCACCAGAACACCGGCATGGACTGGCCGATCTACCCGATGTACGACTTCGCCCACTCGCTCAGCGACGCGGTCGAGGGCATCACCCATTCGCTGTGCACGCTGGAGTTCGAGGACCACCGCCCGCTCTACGACTGGTGCGTGGACAAGGTCGACCTGGCCAATTCGAAGGAGCTGGTGCAGCCGCTGCTCGACAAGGGCCTGCCGTTCGAGGCCAGCAAGCCGCGCCAGATCGAATTCTCGCGCCTGAACTTCAACTACCTGGTGATGAGCAAGCGCAAGCTGATGGCGCTGGTGCAGGCCGGGCTGGTGGACGGCTGGGACGACCCGCGCATGCCGACGTTGCAGGGCATCCGCCGCCGCGGCTACACGCCGTCGGCGCTGCGCCTGATGGTCGACCGCGTCGGCATCAGCAAGCAGAACTCGCTGCTCGACATCTCCATCCTCGAAGGCGCCCTGCGCGACGACCTCGATGCCAGCGCATCGCGACGCATGGCCGTGATCGACCCGCTCAAGCTGGTGATCACCAACCTGGCGGCCGGTCACGAGGAATCGCTGACGTTCCCGAACCATCCCAAGGACGAAAGCGCCGGCGTGCGCACCATGCCGTTCTCCAACGAGCTGTGGATCGAACGCGAGGACTTCGAGGAGGTTCCGCCGAAGGGCTTCAAGCGCCTCACCACGGGCGGCGAAGTGCGCCTGCGCGGCGCCGGCATCTTCCGTTGCGACGAAGTGATCAAGGACGGCGACAAGGTCGTCGAGATCCGTGGCGTGCTCGATCCCGAATCGCGCCCCGGCATGGCCGGCGCCGACCGCAAGATCAAGGGCACGATCCATTGGGTCAGCGCGCGCCATGCCATTGCCGCCGAGATCCGCCTGTACGACCGCCTCTTCAACGTCGCCGATCCGGATGACGACGAGGGCACCGGCAAGACCTACACCGACCACCTCAACCCGGATTCGCGTCGCACCGTCACCGGCTATGTCGAGCCGGCAGCTGCCGTGGCCAGTCCGGAGCAGTCGTTCCAGTTCGAGCGCATCGGTTACTTCGTCGCCGATCGCCACGACCACCGCAGCGACGCACCCGTGTTCAACCGCAGCGTCACCTTGCGTGACACCTGGACCACGAAATCCTGAGGAGAAAGGCCATGCGTCGCCTGTCGTCGGCTTTGACCGCCCTGTTGCTGACCGTCCTGTGCGCCTGCGCCGCTCCGCCGTCTGAACCGGCGCCGGCAGCGACGCCGCAGGCCGCCGCCACGCCGGTCACACCTGCCACGCCGGTTACGGCGGGAACACCGGAAACGCCCACGCCTGCTGCCGCTCCCGCTCCCGCTCCCGCGAAGTCGGTCGCCGTGCCAGCGGCCGTCAAGATCGACCGCAGCTGCCGCAGCGACAACGACTGCGCCATCAAGGACGTCGGCAACTGCTGCGGCGCGATGCCGGCCTGCGTCAACGTCAACAGTCCGACCGATCCGCAGGGCGTCCAGGACGCCTGCGCGAAGAGCGGTCGCATGGGCGTGTGCGGTTTCAGGCAGATCGACAGCTGCCAGTGCGTGCAGGGGCAATGCAAGGAACAGGCCTCGGCTCTCGAGCAGGGCCCGGAGCAGGTGCGCTGATGTTGTATGCCCAGGTTCACCTGACGCTGCCTGCGTGGGTGCACGAGGCGGTCGACACCGACCGCGCCTACGCCGGCGATGAAGCCAAGGTCGCGTTGGCCATCGAGCTGTCGCGACTGAACATCGAAGCTGCAAGCGGCGGCCCGTTCGGCGCGGCCGTATTCGGTCCCGACGACCGCATCATCTCCATCGGCGTCAACCGCGTGCTGCCCCACACCTGCTCGCTGGCGCATGCCGAAACCATGGCGTACATGCTGGCGCAGCAGCGCACCCAGCGCGCACGCCTCAACGAGGACGCCGATGGCCAGCGTGTCGGACCGATCACGCTCGCCACGTCATCGCAGCCATGCTGCCAGTGCTACGGCGCCACCGTGTGGGCCGGCGTCGACCGGTTGCTGATCGGCGCGCGCAGCGACGACGTCGAGGAACTTACCGAATTCGACGAAGGCCCGCTGCCGGCCGACTGGGCCGGTGAACTGGAGCGTCGCGGAATACAGGTCGTGCGCGACATCCACCGCGACGATGCGCGCGAGGTGCTGCGTACCTACGGCGAACTCGGCGGCGAGCGCTACTGAGTGAGCACCGACTCCCCCATCGCCGACGCCCTGCTCTGCTACTGCCGTCCCGGCTTCGAACCGGAGCTGGCCGCCGAGCTGAGCGAGCGCGCCGCACTGCTCGACCTGCCCGGCTATGCACGCACGCAGCGCAACCAGGCCTACGTCGAATTCCTGGGCACCGATGCGGTCGCGCTGTCGCGGGCGCTGCCATACGACGATCTGATCTTCGCCCGGCAGAAGCTGTTGCGACTGGCCGACCTGCAGGGACTGGACCCGAGCGATCGCATCACGCCGATCATCAATGCACTGCATGCGGCCTATCCCGATGGCAGGCCGTCCGCCTACGGCGACGTGTGGGTCGAGCATCCCGATTCCGATGAAGCCAAGCCGCTGGCCGGACTGGCGCGCAGCTTCGGCAATGCGCTGCGCCCGGCGCTGCGCAAGGCCGGCTGGTTGACCCGCATCGACGATCCGCGACGCCCGCGCCTGCACGTGATCTTCCTCGCCGGCGACCACGCCATGCTCGCGCAGGCGAGTCCGCGCGACGGCTCGCCGTGGCAACTGGGCATCCCGCGCCTGCGCATGCACGCCGATGCGCCAAGTCGTTCGGCACTGAAGCTCGAGGAAGCACTGCTCACGCTGGTGCACGAGCACGAACGCGAGAAACTGTTCCGCGACAACATGCGCGCCGCCGATCTCGGCGCGGCGCCGGGCGGCTGGACCTGGGTGATGATGCGCCAGGGCCTGCGCGTGATCTCCATCGACAACGGACCGCTGCGTCCGGAACTGCTCGACAGCGGACGCGTCGAGCACCTGCGCGCGGACGGTTTCCAGTGGCAACCCAAGGGCCCGCTGGACTGGATGGTCTGCGACATGGTCGAACAACCGCGCCGCGTCGCCGAGCGCATGGCGACGTGGATCCGTGAAGGCTGGTGCAGGCACACCATCTTCAACCTGAAGTTGCCGATGAAGAAGCGCTGGGAAGAAACCCGCCTGTGCCTGGAGCTGTTCGAGCGTCAGGCGGAGAAACCGCTGACCATCCGCGCGCGCCAGCTCTACCACGACCGCGAGGAGATCACCGTCTTCGCGACGCCGCAATGACACCCTCCTCACCTGCGTGAACGCTGCCCATCGCGTGAACATGAAATTTATCGGCGGTTGATGATTGCGGGACTAGCGTCGCCCTTGCCTACAAGCACAGGGAGCGCAGACGATGAATTCCACGCACGGCATCACCTCGAACGGCAATAGCAAGATGGTCCTCGCTGCGGCGCTGCTGGTCGCGCTCGCATCGACCGGCACGGCGATGGCGCAACGCACGCAGGCCGCCCCGGCCAAGTCGCAGCAGCAGGCCGAAGCAGCCGCGAAGGCAGCCACCGAAAATGCCAACGCCGCGCGCGAGAGTGCCGCCAGCGCCCGTGATGCAACAGCGACCGCGGCCCCGGGCTACGGTCCTTCCGCGTCGCAGCACGCCAGCGATGCGCAGGACGCTGCCAATCGCGCGGTCAATGCCGCCCACGACGCGCACGGCGCCCAGGATGTCGCCACTGTCGGTGCCAACCCCGCATCCGGCGCGGCAGAGGCGCGCGAGGCGGCGTCAGCCGCCGGCGCTGCCAGCGTGCAGGCACAGCAGGCTGCAGATGCCGCCGTACGTGCTGCGACGCCTGCCGTGCCGGCGATGCCGGCAACGCCGGCAGTCCCGGCGTCGGCCAGCGCGCAGCAGCAGGTCAACGTGACCTCGAGCCCGCCGAATTCGACGCTGGCGGCGAAGGTCGATTTCGATTCGCTTGATGCCGACCGCGACGGCAACCTCAGCCGCACAGAAGTAACCACCAACACCACGCTGGCGACCGACTTCACCCGTATCGATGCTGATCACAACGGCCGCATCACCCGCAAGGAACTCGCCGGCGGCAAGTAAGGCGTGCATGTAACGGGTATTGAGCTCGGGGGTATGCAAGCCATCCCTTCCCACGGACCGGGAAGGGGTGGCGGAGCCAGTCAAAGCCCCGCGGCGTGACGCCAGAAGGCATGCGTCAGCGGCGGCAGGCGCCCTGCAAGACCCAGCAGCGGCCCCCGCAACAGCGTCGGCAGCACTGCATCGTTCGAGAACAGACGGTTGATGCCGTCGAATGCATACGCCGATACGGCATTGGCGCTTCGCTGTTGCCGTGCCCAGCGCGCCAGTCGCTGCGGCGAACCAGGATCGATGCCGCGCTGGTGCGCATTCGCCACGATGGCACGCAGCGTCGTCACATCGCGCAGGCCGAGGTTGACGCCCTGGCCGGCCAGCGGATGCACGGCGTGCGCGGCGTCGCCAATCACCGCCAGGCGCCCGGCGGCCTGACTCTGCGCAAGCTGCAGGCGCAGTGGAAACGCCGCCCGCTTCGACACCGCGACCAGCTTGCCAAGTCGTCCGGCGAATGCCGCCTCCAGTTCGCCGAGGAATGTGTCCGGTTCAATCTGCAGCAGCCGCGCAGCCTCGTCGTCGGGCAAAGTCCAGACGATCGAACTGGTATGCGCGTCGCTGGCGAACGGAAGGAAGGCCAGCGGCCCGGTCGGCAGGAAACGCTGCCAGCACGTCGCCTGGTGCGGCAACTCGCTGCGGACGAAGGCAACCAGGCCGCGCTGGCCGTAGTCGTGCCGCTGTGCCTCGATGTCGGCCAGCGCCCGCAGTTTCGACTCGGCACCATCGGCTGCCACGACCAACCGCGCGCGCAACGACAGCCCGCTCTGCAATTCCACGCTTGCGCCCTGCTCGTCCTGCGCGAACGCGGTGACCGCATCGGGGCAATGCAGCTGCACGCCAGCGGCGGCCAATGCCTTCCACAGGCGATCGACCAGCAAGGCATGTTCGACGATCCAGCCCAGCTCGCGCCGGCCGAACGCATCGGCATCGAAGGCGAGCTCGCCACCGCCTGCCGCATCCCACACGCGCATCGCGCGATATGGTTGTGCGCGCGCATCACGCACGCCGGACCAGGCACCCAGGTCATCGAGCAGCGCGGCATTGTCCGGGGCGAATGCGTACACGCGCAGGTCGATGGCGTCCGAGTCGGTCGCTTCCGGCCGCCATGCCGGCGGTTCGCGCGCTTCGACCAGTGCCACGCGAAGGCCGTCGCGGGCAAACGCGAGTGCGGCCGCGGCGCCGACGACGCCGGCACCGACCACGATCACGTCAAGTCCACCGCGCCGGCTCATTGCGCCATCTCCCGGCAAAGTGCCGGCACGTCACCGCGATAGCCCATCGCGCCACCCACCAGGTAAGACTGCGCCGAAGGCAACCGGTCCACCGCGAACAACCCGAGGCTGCGCAGCGGCCGCAGCAGCCGCGCCTCGTTGGAACTCAGCCGGGCCAGGCCGTCGGAGAAACCGGTGGTGCGCTCGCGATCCTCGCGGCGGCGTTCGACATACGACGCGAGCAGCGCCGGCGCTCCGCAATCGGCGCCGGGATCGGCGCGGCGTGCGTGCTCGATGAGCTCGGCCAGGGTCAGCGCATCGCGCAGCCCGAGATTGAAACCCTGCGCGCCGATCGGATGGATGGTCTGCGCCGCATTGCCCATCAGCACCGCGCGCGTGGCAACGGTGCGCTGCGCCAGAACGCGTATCGCCAGGTGCGAACTGCGTGGACCACAGGCGAGCAAGCGCCCGGCGCGCCAGCCGAATGCGTCCTGCGCACGCGCCAGGAAGCCCGCCTCGTCCAGCGCAGCGACCTGCGCAGCGTGCTCGCTGGCAACGGCATGGATCAGGCCATAGTGACGATCGCCTCGCGGCAACAGCGCGGTCGGGCCGTCATCACCGAGCCGCTCGTAGGCGGTGCCGTCCGGCGGACGAGCCGCGCGCACGCGCGTGACGAACAGGGTCTGACCATAGTCGTGCTCGTCGATGCCGATGCCGAGTGCGTCGCGCACGCCGCTGCGGGTGCCGTCGGCGGCGACCAGCAACTGCGCACGCAGCACGCGCTCGCCATCGTTGTCGGCGACGTGCACGGCACAGGCGGCACCGTCGGTCGGGGCCAGGCCAAGGAAGCGGGTCGGCCGATACCGGCTCAGACGCGGCAGTTCCGCCAGGCGCGCTTCCAGCGCCTCGCCGAAATCACGCGCGACCACGACCCGGCCAAACTCGCTGCGACCGTATCTCCGGGCCTCCAGCAGGCTGCGGCCGAAGTCGCCGCGGCGGCTGATGTGGATGCGCTCGATCGCGCCGCTGGGCGCGCGCAGCTTCTGCAGCACGCCCAGTGCCGTCAGTGCGTTGACCGTGGCCTCGGCGAAGCTGAGGTTGCGCTCGTCGAACACCGCCGGCAGGGCGCCGGCCGGAGCCGCTTCGACCAGGCCTACGTCCAGGCCGATGCGCTCGAGCGCGATGGCCAGGCTGGCACCGACCAGGCCGCCACCGACGATGAGGACATCGTGAAGATCGGCCCCGGACCGACCGGGGGAACCGGTCGTGGCGGAGGATTCGGGGGCCGGGGAATTGGGGGGCAAAACTGGCATTGCGTTATGCTAGCGGTTCCTGAAGGCCGTTACCTTCCAAAGAATCCACCACGATGAATCGTCCTGCTTCCGAGAAATTGTTCGCACCCGGCCCGCTGGTCCTCGCCGGCATGATCGTGGTCGCCGCGCTCACCCGCCTGCTGCCGCACCCGCCGAACTTCTCGCCGGTCGAGGCCATGGCCCTGTTTGGCGGTGCGTATTTCGCCTCCAGGCGCTGGGCGTTCTTCGTGCCGCTGGCCGGCATGTTCATTTCCGACATCGCGCTGGCCGCGATCAACGGTGGCCTGTATTCGACCTGGTTCGGCAGCGCCGGCATCTGGGTGGTCTACCTGTGCGTGGCCCTCACCACGGCGCTGGGCCTGAACCTGCGCGGCCGTGTCAGCGGTTCGCGCGTGCTCGGCTATTCACTGGTCGGCTCGGTGCTGTTCTTCGTCGTCACCAACTTCGCTTCGTGGGCGTTCCAGGTGACCCCGATGTACCCGATGACCGCCGCCGGCCTCGGCGCGGCCTTCGTCGCCGGCATCCCGTTCTTCCAGTGGACCGTGCTGGGCACGCTGTTCTACGCCGCGCTGCTGTTCGGCGGCTTCGCCCTGCTGCGCCAGCGCGTTCCGGCGCTGCGGATGCAGACGGTCTGACCGGCGGTCTGCGGTAGTCGTGGGCAACCGCCTCAGCAAGATCTACACCCGCACCGGCGACGACGGCACGACCGGCCTGGGTGACGGCAGCCGCGTCGCCAAGGATTCGGCGCGCGTGGCGGCCTATGGCACGGTCGACGAGGCCAACTCCTGCATCGGCCTGGTCCTGGCGACCGACGTGCCCGAAGACATCCGTTCTTTGCTGACGACCGTACAGCACCAGATGTTCGACCTTGGCGGCGAGCTGTGCATCCCCGGCCACGCCGCCATCTTCGATGCCGACATCGATCGCCTCGAGCAGCAGCTCGATGCATTCAACGAGCCGCTGCCTCCGCTGAAGGATTTCATCCTGCCCGGCGGTGGCGAAGCCGCGGCGCGTTGCCATATCGCACGCACCGTCGTGCGCCGTGCCGAACGCGAGACCGTGGCGCTGTCGCGGCTGGAGCCGGTGCGGCCCGAAGCGGTGCGCTACCTCAATCGCCTCTCCGATCTGCTGTTCGTGCTCGCGCGCGTGCTGGCGCGTGCCAGTGGCCACGGCGAAGTGCTGTGGAACCACGAGCGCCGCAAGGCCTGAGCGCGCAGAAGTCGGAGCCGGGCTGACATGCGCGTCTACAGCCATACGGCCTGCACCTTTCACGATCCCGGCCCCGGCCACGCCGAGCGGCCGCTGCGGCTGGTCGCGGTGACCGAAGCGCTGCGCGAGAACTTCCCCGGACTGGACTGGCAGGAGGCGCCGCGCGCAAGCCGCGGGCAGTTGCTGCGCGTCCATGACGATGCATTGCTGGCGCTGGTGCTCGACACCGAGGTCGATGGACCGATGGCGCTCGATCCGGACACTGTGCTGGCACCGGGCTCGGCCGAAGCCGCGCTGCGGGCGGCAGGTGCGGGTATCGCTGCGGTTGACGCGGTGATGCACGGCGAAGTGCGGCGCGCGTTCTGCGCGGTCAGGCCACCCGGTCACCATGCCACCTCGATGGTGGCCATGGGCTTTTGTCTGTTCAACAACATCGCCGTGGCCGCCGCGCATGCCTGCGACAAGCACGGACTGGCGCGCGTGGCCGTGGTCGATTTCGACGTGCACCACGGCAACGGCACCCAGGCGATCTTCGATACCGATCCGCGGGTGATGTACCTGAGCTCGCACCAGATGCCGCTGTATCCGGACACCGGCTACGCCAACGAGCGTGGCGTGGGCAACATCGTCAACGCGCCGTTGCCGCCGGACTGCGGCAGTGACGGATTCCGCCGCGCCTGGCGCGAGCAGTTGCTGCCGGCCCTGGAGTCATTCCGCCCGCAGATGCTCTTCATTTCCGCCGGTTTCGACGGACACAAGCGCGACCCGCTCGCCCAACTGGAGCTGGAGACCGACGACTACGCCTGGATCACCCGCGAACTGGTGGCCATTGCCGACCGCCATGGCAATGGCCGGGTCGTGTCGATGCTCGAAGGCGGTTACGACCTGTCGGCATTGCGCGAATGCAGCGTGGCGCACGTGGGCGCCCTGTCCGAGGGCCCCACCGCGCCTTGACGCGGAAATGAACAAGGATGTGGGCATGATGGCCCTCGCGTTGCCCGCTTGCAGTGGATACGGCAAGCTAGCGACCCGTTTCCCCACGCCAAGCGACGGATCCCGAGTGCGCCAATCCCTACGCCTGCTCCCGTTGTCGCTGTGCATCGCGCTGGCCCTGCCCGCGCACGCCGCCGACGGCGACGGAGAAGACTGGGGCCTGTGCCCGATCGTGGACGCGGTGCCGTCCTTCGACGACGCGCCCGCTCCGATGGGCAACCTGGCCACGCGTGGCCAGGAACCGACCGACATCGACGGCGGCCAGCTCGAGCGTTCGGCCAACGAACAGGACATCGTCGTCCAGGACAACGTCAGGCTCAATCGGGGAGACCAGTTCCTCGGTACCGACAAGCTCAGTTACAACGAGGAAACCGGCAAGTACGTCGCCGACGGGCACGTGCGCTACCAGGACTCGGGCATGCGCGTCACCGCTTCGCGCGCCGAAGGCGACCAGACGGCTGACAAGCACCGCATCGAGGACGTCCAGTACCAGCTGACCCAGCGCCGCGGCAATGGCGGCGCCGACCGCATCGACCTCGACGGCGCCAAGGGCAGCCTGATCGGTTCGACCTATTCCACCTGCGCGCCCGACCAGCGTGCCTGGGAACTGCGCGCGCACCGGATCGACATCGACACCGCCGAAGGCATGGGCGTTGCGCGCAATGCGACGATCCGCATCGGCAAGGTGCCGGTGATGTACATGCCGTGGTTCATGTTTCCGGTCGACGAGCGCCGCCGCACCGGCCTGCTGTATCCGCAGCTTTCGTTGTCGGGACGCAATGGTTTCGACTGGAAACAGCCGATCTACCTCAACCTTGCCCCGAACTACGATGCCACGCTCTACCCGCGTTACATGAGCGACCGCGGCAGCCTGCTCGGCGCCGAGTTCCGCTGGCTGTATCCCAGCGGCAGGGGCGAGGTCTATGGCAACTGGATGCCGAAGGACGACCTGCCGGGCAACGAACCGGAGCGCTACCTCAACGACCTCAACGGCAACCCGATTCCGGGCGCCACGCTGCCCGAAGACAATCGTGGCCAGTTCGCGTTGACCGCCAGCCACAACTTCAACAGCACCTGGTACGCCAACACCAACCTGGGCTGGGTCAGCGACACGCACTACTTCGAGGACTTCAGCAGCAGCCTGTACGGCATCTCGAACTACACGATCCGCAGCGACATGGGCCTGTACGGACGCGGCCGCTACTGGGAAGCGCAGTTGATGGCCGACCACTACCAGCTGGCCGACTACACCCTGACCGATGCCAGCCTGGCGTTCGATCGACTGCCGCGCGCATATGCGCACTGGGCGCAGCCGGTTGTGGGCAACTGGCTGCACGCGGGCGTGGACACCGAACTGGTGCGCTTCGACCACACCGAGTTCCTCGGCGGCTCACGTTTTGACGTCAAGCCCTTCATCAGCATGCCGCTGGAAGGCGCCAGCTGGTTCATCCGACCCAAGCTGGCCTGGCGCTACACGGCCTATCAGATGGACGGCAACGGCGCCGAGCGGGAAGCCGAGTTTGTCCGCCGCTACGGCGGGACCGCCCCCGACCTCAGCGACAAAAACCAGACCCGCAGCCTGCCGATCACCTCGGTCGATGCCGGTGTCTACTTCGACCGCAACACCACGATCCGTGGCGACGGCTACCTCAATACGCTGGAACCGCGCATCTACTACCTGAACGTGCCCTACCGCGACCAGTCCGGCCTGTCGATCTACGACACCGGCGCGACCACGTTCAGTTGGGGCCAGCTGTTCCGCGACAACCGCTATACCGGCGCCGACCGCCAGGCCGATGCCAACCAGCTCACCGCCGCCCTGACCACGCGCCTGATCAGCGAGGAAACCGGCCAGGAACGCCTGGCGGCGAGCCTGGGCCAGATCTTCTACTTCGACGACAGCCGGGTCACCCTGCCCAACGAGGCACCGATCGAGCAGGGCAAGTCGGCCTGGATCGCCGACGCCAGCGTCAGCCCCAGCGACCGCTGGACGCTGTCGGGCACTTACATGTGGAACCCGAAATACCGCGCCGAAGACATGACCAGCTTCCGCGCCAGGTACATCTTCGACAACAACGGCGTGGTCAATTTCGGCTACCGCTACCGCCGCAACGCCAGCTTCCGCCCGGGCATCGATCCGCCCGAGAGCCAGGACCTGCTCGAACAGGCCGATTTCTCGTTCCTGTACCCGATCAACCGCACCTGGAGCGTGGTCGGACGCTACTACTATTCGATCCTCGACAAGAAGCAACTTGAGGCGATCGCCGGTGTCCAATGGGAAAGCTGCTGCCTGGCCGCCCGCCTGGTCGGCCGCCGCTACCTGCGAAATCGCGATGGTGAACTGGATACCCGGATCATGTTCGAGTTTGAACTCAAGGGCCTGGGCTCGGCCGGGCAGAACGTAGAGCGCGCCCTGCGCCGTGGTATCCTCGGTTACAACCGCGATGACCTCTATCTCGTGCCGCCAAGCTCCGCGGAGCGCCTGAATAACGGCGGCGGCCAAGTCGAATCAACTCCCGACCCGACCCTATGAAGAAACTATTCGCGTCCGCCCTTGCCGTCGCGGTGCTCACCGGCACCCTGCCGCTGGCGACCGCAACGGCCCAGGAGCCCACCGGCTCGGTCCAGCCCATCGACGGCATCGCCGCCGTGGTCGACGAGGACGTGATCCTCAAGACCGAGCTCGACCGCGCCGTCGCCAACATCCTCGGCCAGTACACCGGCCGCGAGGCGCAGTTGCCGCCGCGCGACGTGCTCGAGCGCCAGGTGCTGGAGCGCCTGGTCCTGGTGAAGTTGCAGGTTGCCCGCGCAGCCGGCACCGGCGTACGGGTCACCGACCAGGAAGTCGACCAGGCCATCGCCGGCATCGCCCAGCAGAACCGGGTCAGCCCGGAGCAGCTGCGCCAGCAGCTGGCCCGCGAAGGCACCTCCTACAACGATTTCCGCAGCTCGATCCGCGATGAACTGCTGATCCAGCGCCTGCGCCAGCGCTTCGCGCAGAGCCGGGTCACGGTCAGCGACTCGGAGATCGACGCCGCGATGGCCGCCCAGGCCAACAGCGGCAACCAGTACCACCTGGCCCACATCCTGGTGCAGCTGCCCGAAGGCGCCACCGCCGAGCAGATCGCCGTCGCCCAGAAGAAGATCGAGGGCGTAAAGGCCCTGATCGACAAGGGCGAGATGGACTTCGCCGCGGCCGCCGTGCGCTACTCCGACAGCCCCAACGCGCTGGAAGGCGGCGACCTGGGCTGGCGCAGCGTCGACGAGATTCCGCAGGCCTTTGCCTCGATGATGCGAAGCATGAACGCGGGCGATGTCACCGCGCCGATCCGCGGTCCCAGCGGCTTCCAGCTGGTCAAGCTGGTCGAGACCCGGGACGCCTCGCAGGCGGCGCCGGCGATGGTCACCCAGTACCAGGCCAGGCACATCCTGATTCGCGTGGACGACAAGACCGACGACGCCAAGGCCAAGGCCAAGGCGGCGACGCTGCAGGCCCGCCTGGCCGGCGGCGCCGACTTCGCCCTGCTGGCCCAGGAAAACTCCGAAGACCCGAGCTCGCGCGGCAAGGGTGGCGAGCTGGGCTGGTTCACCCGCGACGAATTCGGTCCCGACTTCGGCGCGGCGCTGGCCGGGCTGCAGCAGGGCCAGGTGTCCGCACCCGTGCGCACGCAGGCCGGCTGGCACCTGGTGAAGCTCGAGGGCACCCGCGAGACCAATGTGGGCGACAGCAACCGTCGCGCCCAGATCCAGGAAACCATCGGCCGTCGCAAGCTCGAGGACGAGTGGAACCGCTACCTGCGCGAGATGCGCGGCGAAGCCTTCGTTGACGTCCGCGTCGGCAAGGCCGCCGAGCCCGCCACCCCGGCCGCGGCGCCTGCCAGCGGCAGCTGAGTGATCCCGGGATGACCCCCGGGAACAACCACGTCCGGCTCGCCCTGGTCCCGGGCGAACCGGCAGGTGTCGGCCCCGAGTTGTGCGTGCGGCTGGCCCAGCGCCCGCGCGACTATTCCCTGACCGCCTTCGCCGATGCACGCAGCCTGCAGGCGGCCGCCGCCGCGTTGGGTTTGCCGCTGCAGTTGCTGCGCCCCGGCCAGCCGGCCCTCGGGCCCGGCGAACTGGCCCTGGTAGAAGTCGCCAATCCCGTCATCCCCGCGTTCGGCCATCCCGACCCGCGCAATGCGCAGGCGGTGATCAGCGCCCTGCTGCAGGCCGCGCAAGGCTGCCTGGATGGCTCATACGACGGCGTGGTCACCGGCCCCGTGCACAAGGCCGTGATCAACGAAGGCGGTATTGCCTACACGGGCACCACCGAACTGCTTGCGCAACAGGCCGGGCGCGAAGTGGTCATGATGCTGGCCAACGACATCGTCCGCGTCGCCCTGGTCACCACCCACCTGCCCTTGCGCGCGGTCGCCGATGCGATCAGCGCGCAGGCATTGAGCCACACCCTGCTGACCACCCATGCGGCACTGCGCGACGATTTCGGCATCGCCGAGCCGGTGATCGCGGTGCTGGGCCTGAACCCGCATGCCGGCGAAGCGGGCCACCTCGGCCGCGAGGAGCTGGACATCATCGAACCGGCCATCGCCGCGCTGCGCGCCCAGGGCCTGCGTCTGGTCGGCCCGTTGCCTGCCGATACCGCCTTCCTGCCGGCCAAGTTGCGCGGCTTCGACGCGGTGGTGGCGATGTACCACGACCAGGGATTGCCGGTGCTGAAATACAGTGGCTTCGAGCACGCGGTGAACCTCACCCTCGGCCTGCCCTATCCGCGCGTGGCGGTCGACCACGGCACCGCGCTGGAACTGGCGGGCCAGGGCGTGGCCGACCCTTCGAGCCTGATCGCCGCCGCCGATACCTGCGCCCGCATTGCCCGCGTCCGACGCAGCGCTTCGGGCCTGGGCACATCCTCTACGAGCACATCCTCCGAAGGCTCGCCCGCATGAGCACCCGCCACTTCACCGAGCCGGCCAAGAAACACCTCGGCCAGCATTTCCTGCACGATCGCCGGATCATCGACATGATCGTGCAGGCGGTCGACCCCAAGCCGGGCGATCGCCTGGTCGAGATCGGCCCCGGCCAGGGCGCCATCACGTTCCCGCTGCTCGACCGCCATGGCGAGCTGACGGTGATCGAGTTCGATCGCGACCTGATCTTCCCGCTGACCGAGGCCGCGCGCGCGCACGGCACGCTGGAAGTGATCCACCGCGACGTGCTCAGCGTCGATTTCAGCGCGATCGCGCGCAATAGCGGCGCCGGCGACGGGCAGATCCGACTGGTCGGCAACCTTCCCTACAACCTGTCCTCGCCGATCCTGTTCCATGCGCTGGACCATGCCTCGGCCATTCGCGACATGGTCTTCATGCTGCAGAAGGAAGTCGTCGACCGCATGGCTGCCGGGCCGGGCAGCAAGGTCTATGGGCGCCTGGGCGTGATGCTGCAGGCCTATTGCCACGTGACGCCGCTGTTCGACGTCCCGCCGGGCGCGTTCAAGCCACCGCCGAAGGTGGATTCGGCCGTGGTGCGCCTGGTGCCGCGTGCGCCGGAAACCATTGGCGTCGCCGATCCGGCGATGTTCACCGCGGTCGTGCGCGATGCGTTCGGACAGCGTCGCAAGACCCTGCGCAATGCGCTGTCGAAGCTGTGCGATGCGGCCGCGATCGAGGCTGTCGGCGTGCGCCCCGACGCTCGCGCCGAACAGATCGAGGTCGCCGATTTCGTGCGGCTGGCGAATTCGCTGAAGCGGGAATGAAGCGCGGGAGTGGGGAATGGGGAACGACAAGTGACATGACGGTGGAGTTGCGGGCCGGCGGACGAGCTCAATGGGCTGGAAGCCCAGTCGGCGGCCTCATTCCTGCGCTCCCCATTCCCCACTCCCGCGCTTCATTCCCGCCTTGCATACACAACGTTGACCAATTTTCGACGCCTCGCCCTACACTGTCGGCATGGAACGCAGTACCGATTACGCCGTCGACGTCTCCGTCGCCACCCGTTACCTCGATGACCAGTCCGAGCCTGGCCAGGACCGCTATGTCTTCGCCTACACGATCAGCATCCGCAATGCCGGCCGCGTGCCGGCACGCCTGCTGAGCCGGCGCTGGCTGATCACCGACAGCAACGGCAAGGTCCAGGAAGTCGAGGGTGAAGGCGTGGTCGGCGAACAGCCGTACCTGCGCCCCGGCGACGATTTCGAATACACCTCCGGTGCCGTGCTGGAAACCAGCCACGGCATGATGGAAGGCAGCTACCACATGCTCGCCGACGATGGCACGCAGTTCGATGCGCCGATTCCGGCCTTCAGCCTGTCCGTGCCGCGAACGTTGCACTGACCGGGCCCTCAGCACATGACCACCTGGGCCATCGGCGATCTGCAAGGCTGCTACGACGCGACCCAGCGCCTGCTGGAAAAGATCGCCTTCGACCCCGCGCGCGATCAACTCTGGTTCTGCGGCGACCTGGTCAACCGCGGCGGGCAGTCGCTGGAAACCCTGCGCCTGGTGCACTCGCTGCGCGCCAGCAGCGTGGTGGTGCTGGGCAACCATGACCTGTCGCTGCTGGCGATCGGCGAACGGCGCGAGGACGAGCAGCGCAAGGTCAACCAGGACCTGCAGCGCATCGTGCTGGCCGAAGACCGCGACGAGTTGCTGACCTGGCTGCGCATGCAGAAGCTGGTCCACGCCGACCGCAAGCTGGGCTGGATGATGGTCCACGCCGCGCTCGCGCCGCAGTGGTCCACGCAGATGGCCGAGCGCTTCGCCCGCGAGATCGAGGAGCGCCTGCACGGCGACCAGTTCCGCCGGCTGCTCAAGAACATGTACGGCGACAAGCCGGCCTGGCATCCCAAGCTGGCTGGCGTCGAACGCCATCGCGCGATCATCAACGTATTCACGCGCCTGCGTTACTGCACGCCGCGCGGCCGCATCTCGTTCGAGGACAAGGGCAGCCCCGGCACGCAGCCGGCCGGACTGTACCCGTGGTACGAAGTGCCCGGGCGCGTGGAGCGCGACCTCAAGATCGTCTGCGGCCACTGGTCGACGCTGGGACTGTTCATCGGCCATGGCGTCCACGCCATCGATACCGGTGCGGTGTGGGGCGGCAAGCTCACCGCGTTGCAGCTGGACACCGACGAGCTGCGCCTGGTCCAGGTCGCCGGGCGCGATGTTCCGGCGACGCCGCCGCGACCGCGTCCGCCGTATCACGCGGATGACCGCAATCGCCAACGCCAGCAGCGCCAGCAGCAGGGCGGACAGTCGCGTCAGGGTCAGCAGCGCGGCCAGGGCAACGGCGGGCAAGCGCGGCCGCGCCAGAACGAAACGGCTGCCCCATCACCACCTGTGGAAACCGATCAGGACTGAGCGCGACGGGTAGGAGCGAGCTTGCTCGCGATCAGGCCTTTCGGCGCTGGACACGCATGATCGCGAGCAAGCTCGCTCCTACGCGCGCAGGTAATCGACGAACTCGAACGCGCAGGCGTGTTTCGCATCCGCCTCATGCCGCTCGCGCGCCACGACACGCCACACCCCTTCATCGATCGCGGGGAAGAATGCATCGGCATCCTCGACCACCGTGTCGACCAGGGTCAGGTGCATCTGCGTTGCCTGTTGCAGGCATTGCGCATAGACCTCGCCACCACCGATCACGCAAAGCGCCGGCGCAGCCGCGGCCTGGGCGATGCGCATCGCCTCATCCAGCGACGCCACCGCCTGCATGCCTTCGAACGGCACCTGTCCCGAGCGCGTCAGCACCAGGTTGAGCCGACCGGGCAACGCGCGCCCGAGCGACTGCGCGGTCTTGCGCCCCATCAGTACCGGCTTGCCCAGCGTCAGCGCCTTGAAGCGCTTGAGGTCATCGGGCAGGCGCCACGGCAAGTCGTTGTCGCGACCGATGGCGCGATTGCGGTCGTGCGCGGCGATCAGGACCAGTTCTACTGTCATTACCGCCGACATCAGACCGCGACCGGCGCCTTGATCGCCGGCAGCGGGTCATAGTGCTCGATCGCGATGTCGTCGTACTGGAAGCCGAAGATGTCGCGCACATCCGGGTTGAGCCGCAGCGTCGGCAGCGCGCGCGGCGTGCGCGAGAGCTGCTCGCGCGCCTGCTCGAAATGGTTCGAGTACAGGTGCGCGTCACCCAGCGTGTGCACGAAATCGCCCACGCCCAGGCCACATACCTGCGCCACCATGTGCGTCAGCAGCGCGTAGCTGGCGATGTTGAACGGCACACCGAGGAAGATGTCGCCGCTGCGCTGGTACAGCTGGCAGCTGAGCTTGCCGTTGGCGACGTAGAACTGGAACATCGTGTGGCACGGCATCAACGCCATGCGCGGCAGGTCGGCGACATTCCATGCCGAGACGATCAGGCGGCGCGAGTCGGGATTGCGCTTGATCTCCTCGACCACCCAGCGGATCTGGTCGATCTCGATGCCGTCGGCACCGGCCCAGCGTCGCCACTGCTTGCCGTAGACCGGGCCCAATTCGCCATCGGCGTCGGCCCATTCGTCCCAGATGCTGACCTTGTTGTCCTTCAGGTAGGCGGTATTGGTTTCGCCCTGCAGGAACCACAGCAGTTCGTGCACGATCGAGCGCAGGTGCAGCTTCTTGGTGGTGACCAGCGGGAAGCCTTCGGCCAGGTCGAAGCGCATCTGCCAGCCGAACACGCTGCGCGTGCCGGTGCCGGTGCGGTCGGCCTTGTCGCTGCCGTGATCTAGGACGTGGCGCAGCAGGTCGAGGTATTGCTTCATTTCATCGGTCCTCTGCTCAGCCCGCGCTCGGCGGCACGGCCAGCGGCTGCAGCGTCGGCTGGCGACGCGACCACCACAGCCAGAACAGGCCCAGCGCGATCAGCGGCAGGCTCAGCACCTGCCCCATCGTCAGCCAGCCGAAAGCCAGATAACCGATCTGCTGGTCGGGCACGCGCACGAACTCGATCAGGAAGCGGAAGCAGCCATACAGCAGCGCGAACAGACCCGACACCGCATAGCGCGGACGCGGCTTGCTGGAGAACCACCACAGCGCCAGGAACATCACCAGCCCTTCGAGCAGGGCCTGGTAGAGCTGCGAGGGATGGCGCGCAAACCGTTCCAGCGCGCCGCTGGCGAACTGGCTGTGGATCTGCTCGCCGGTCCAGTTGCTGAATTCCGGCGCGCGCGGAAACACCACGCCCCAGCCGCCATCGGTGAACTTGCCCCACAACTCGCCGCCGATGTAGTTGCCCAGGCGGCCGAAACCCAGGCCCGGCGGCACCAGCGGCGCGATGAAGTCGACGGTGTCGAACAGATGCAGGCGATGCCGGCGCGACCACCACCAGGCCGCGGCGACGACGCCGAGCAGGCCGCCATGGAAACTCATGCCGCCTTCCCAGATGCGCAGCAGCATCAACGGATCGCGCAGCAGCTCATGGAAGGAATAGAAGAAGACGTAACCCAGGCGCCCGCCCAGCACGACGCCGAGCATCGCGTAGAACAGCAGGTCACCGTAGGCCTGTTCGCTGACGCCGGGCAGGCGCCCGGCGGCAATGCGGCGTCGACCCAGCCACCAGGCGGTGCCGAAGCCCAGCAGGTACATGATTCCGTACCAGTGCACCTGCAGCGGGCCGAGATGGAATGCGATCGGATCGATCTGGTGCAGGACGATCATGCGGCGGTACGGCTCCGGGCTTCTGGATGGAGGACGTGAAGCGTGGCGACTATTGTGCCCTCTCCGCCGCCCTAGAGGATGTACGGCAGGTCCGGCAGTTCGTTGCGGTCGTGCTGCCCCTCACCGCGCGGGAAATGCTCGACCAGCAGCGCCGAAAGCGCATCGATGCCGGCCATCACGCCAGCCTCCGCCTCGCCCGCCCGCAACCGCTCCTCGATCAGCTGGCACACGCCGCGCCACTGCTCGGCACTTACCCGGCCCTCGAAGCCGCGGTCGGCCACTATTTCGATGCGATGGTCGGCCAGCAGCAGATACAGCAGGACGCCGTTGTTGGCTTCGGTGTCCCACACGCGCAGCCGGGCGAACACTTCGGCGGCGTGCTCGCGCGCCTCCACGCCCGACATCACCTGGCGCGGATGCAGGCTCGGGTCGACGGCGAAGCAGATTTCGCCGGTATGGTCCAGTTCGCTGTCGGCGATGGCCTTGGCGATGCGCTGCAGGCTCTCGCCCGGGAACAGGCGCTTGGCCGAGGGTGGGAACAGGTGTTTGAACAGCCGCATGTCACCAGCTCCCGGAGGCGCCACCGCCTCCGCTCATGCCACCGCCACCGCCCCAGCCGCCACCGCCGCCGAAGCCCCCACCGCCACCACCAAACCCGCCACCACCGCCCCAGCCACCGAAGCCGCCATAGCCGCGGTCACGCGCGTAGCGTCCCGAAGGCAGGCTGGCCAGCCCCATGAAGAAACCGATTGCCGCACCGATGCCGCCGACCAGGAACATCGACGAGATCAGCCAGGCGATGCCGCCGGCGGCGCCGGCGCCGATGATGCCGCGCAGCAGCGATGGCGCCCGGCCGAAGATGCCGCGCGCGACCTGGGCGACGATGAAGGCGACGAACAACGCGAACAGCCAGCCGCCGCCACCGTTGCCGCGCCCGGTACGGTGCTCGGCCATCGGCGCTGGCAACGGCTCGCCGTCGATCAGCTTGACCAGCGCGCCGCTGGCATCGGTTATGCCGCCGGCATAGTCGCCGGCGCGGAATTTCGGCACCAGGTATTCCTGGATCACTCGCGCGGAAGTGGCATCGGGAATCGCGCCTTCCAGGCCGTAGCCGACTTCGATGCGCACGCGCCGGTCGTCCTTGGCGACCACCAGCAGGACGCCGTCGTCCACGCCCTTGCGTCCCACCTTCCACTGGTCGAAGGCGCGCACCGCGTACTGCGCGATGTCCTCCGGCATCGTGGTCGGCACCACCAGCACCTGCAGCTGGCTGCCCTTGCGCTGCTGCAATGCCAGCGCCTGTGCCTCGAGTTGCTGGCGGGTGGTCGCGTCGATCGTGCCGGTGGTGTCGACCACCGGCGAGGTCATCGCCGGGATCGGCGCCAGCTGCTGCGCCTGCACGGAGACGAGCGCGAACAGCAACCAGGTCGCGAAGCTCGCGACCGGCACCCGCATGCGCCGCCAGATCACGGCAATGCTCCGCTACGCCTCACGCCGGTCTCAGCCGTTGGCCGGTGCCGGCTGCTGCTGGGGCTGCTGCTGTTGCTGCGGCTGCGCCGGCTGGCCGAACTCGACCTTGGGCGCTTCCTGGATCTGCGCCTCGTTGTCGACCGAGAAGTTGGGCTTGGGCTTGTAGCCGAACATCATCGCGGTGAGGTTGGTCGGGAACTGGCGGATGTAGGTGTTGTAGTCCTGCACCGTGCCGATGTAACGCTGGCGCTCGACGGTGATGCGGTTCTCGGTGCCTTCCAGCTGGGCCTGCAGTTGCAGGAAGTTCTGGTCGGCCTTGAGCTGCGGGTAGTTCTCGCTGACGACCAGCAGGCGACCGATCGCGCTCTGCAGTTCGCCCTGGGCCTGCTGGAATTTCGCCAGCGACGCCGGATCGTCGGCATTGACGTTGATGCTGCCGACCTTCGAACGCGCCTCGGTGACCTGGGTCAGCACCTGCTGCTCGTGGCTGGCGTAGCCCTTCACGGTCGCGACGAGGTTGGGCACCAGGTCGGCGCGGCGCTTGTAGACGTTGAGCACCTGCGACCAGGCCGCCTTCACGGCCTCATCCTTCTGCTGGATGGTGTTGTATCCGCAGCCGCTGAGCGTGGCGGCCATGAGGACCAGGACAAGCGTTTGGATAAACCGGGTCATGACGCGCGACTCCTTCCGTGACGATGGCCGGCATTGCAGCATCTACGGGGGCGGCATGCAAACCAGCGAGGCGGAATAACGAACGCGTAACCAACGACGCCCGAAGCAACGTCCATGGATTCCCGCCTTCGCGGGGATGACAGGCGTGAGAGCAACGACGCTGGGTCCCCGAATTCGCGGGGATTACGGGCAAAAAGCCGCAGACCGGGCAACGAAATGCCGAAGCGTTGTCCGCCGGGACGGGGATTGCGCAGCAGCGGGACATGGATGTCCCGCGCCCCGCATCGGACAGGATGTCCGACTAAGGGGCGGAGCAATCCCCGGCCCGGCGGACGACGCCGCTCCGCAGCCAGGCAGCCCGTATCACACGAGCCGCAAGCCGCCAGCCACTACTCCGGCTGCAGGCGACGCTGCGCGCGTCGCTTCGCCCACAGGTTCAGGCACTCGACCAGCGCCGAGAAGCCCATCGCGCCGTAGATGTAACCCTTCGGGATGTGCATCTCGAAGCCGTCGGCGATCAGGTAGATACCGACCAGCACGATGAAGGCCAGCGCCAGCATCTTGATCGTCGGGTTGTGGTCGATGAAGTTGCCCAGCGGCTTGGACGCCAGCAGCATCACCGCCACCGCGAGCAGGATCGCCGCGACCATCACCGGCGTGTGGTTGGCCATGCCGACCGCGGCGATGACCGAGTCAAGCGAGAACACGATGTCGATCACCGCGATCTGCGCGATCACGCCCATGAACGAAGCGACCGGCTTGGTGTGGATGTCCTCGGCCTCGCCCTCGCCGACGACCAGGTCCTTGATCTCCATCGAACCCTTCACCAGCAGGAACGCGCCGCCGAGGATCAGCACCAGGTCGCGCACCGAGATGCCCTGGCCGAAGATGGTGAACAGATCGTGGGTGAGGCCGGCCAGCCAGGCCAGCGTCAGCAACAAGGCAATACGCGTGATGCAGGCCACGGCAATGCCGAACTTGCGTGCCTTCTCGCGCTGCGTGTAGGGCAGCTTGCTGACCGCGATCGAAATGAAGACGAGGTTGTCGATACCGAGCACGATCTCGATGGCGCTCAAGGTAACGAGGGTGATCCACACCTGCGGATCGGTCAGCAGCTCAACAATCACTTGCGGTTTCCTGCACTTTGGCTTTTAAGAATCTGGTCGGGATACCCGTGGCGAACGACCTGTCCGGCCGGGTTCACCACAGGCGGGGTACGACGATCGCACCCCAGGTCAGCAATACATTCATCATCAGCACGAACACCGCGGCCGAGCCCATGTCCTTGGCACGGCCCGCCAGCTCGTGGAACTCGGGACCGTAACGCTCGATCACCGCCTCCACCGCCGAATTGAGCAACTCGATGCTCAGCACCAGCAACATCGAACCGACCAGCAGCACGCGTTCCACCGCGGTCTGCCCCAGCCACCAGCCCAGCGGCGCCAGGACGACGAACAGGTACACCTCGAGCCGGAACGACGACTCGTGCAGCCAGGCCGCGCGCAGTCCCTGCATCGACCACCTGGCAGCCTTCAGGATGCGCGCGGGGCCGCGCGGCATGTGCCCAAACTCATCAGCCATGTCGGTCGCTCAGGTCGCAGGACGGGAAAGAAAAGCCAGCCTGGAAGGCCTGCGATCGGTCGGTGCACCTGCGCCACCCTGAGGGGACTCCGGCGGCTCGCACAAGTGCTGGGACTGCTCGAAGTTCGACATGGATGGGGTCTGTAAGGGGTACGAGGCGCGGCCCCGGGGGGCCGCGGCAGGGGGCCGATTTTGCCACAAGCCCCGTGCGCCTGCCCCGCGCAGGCATGAACGGAACCCGGTCATGCCCGCCTGACGCGTTTTTCGCGTGCCATTAGCGGCACCAACCCTAATCTGACGGACTCGCCGCTCGCCCCCACGGAGAACCGCCATGTCCCGTTGCGCTCTGCTGGCAAGGCTGGAGGCCAAACCCGGCAAGGAAGACCAGCTCGAGCAGTTCCTCCGCAGCGCGCTGCCTCTGGCAGAGGCCGAGCCGGGGACCCGGACCTGGTTCGCCCTCCGGTTTGGCCCCAGCAGCTTCGGCATCTACGACACGTTCGACACCGAAGCCGGACGCCAGGCGCACCTCGACGGGCCGATCGCGGCCGCACTGATGGCGCGCGCGGACGAGCTGCTGTCACAGCCGCCGCAGATCGACCGGGTCGACCTGCTGGCGAGCAAGCTGCCGCACTGACCCCCTCTCCCTGGCGCTTCGCGCCTGTCCCTCTCCCGCAAGGGGAGAGGGCAACGCGGATGCTTCGAAGGCTGCTGCAATTCCCTCTCCCCTTGTGGGAGAGGGACAGTCCGCCGCAGGCGGACAGGGAGAGGGGAGAGGGGTGTCTCACTCCCCTTCGTGGATCGCCGTACCGCGGCTACCGTCCGTCCTGATCCAGCCGCGGAACATGCTGCCGCTGTTGAACGGCATGGCGATGTTGCCCTGGCGATCCATGGCGATGGCACCACCGTCGCCGCCGGCGGCGGGAACGATCCGGTTCACCACTTCCTCCGCCGCCGCCTGCAAGGAATCGCCGCGGTAAGCCACGCGTGCGCAGATGTCGTGCGCGACCGCGTTGCGGATGTAGTACTCGCCCCACCCCGTGCCGGACACGCCGCAACCCTCGTCGGCCCAGGTGCCTGCGCCGATGATCGGCGCATCGCCGACGCGGCCCCACTTCTTGTTGGTCATGCCGCCGGTGCTGGTGGCGGCAGCGATGTGGCCCTGCGCATCGAGCGCGACCGCGCCGACGGTGCCGAAATAGGTCGGCGCATCGTCTAGCGAGCGGCTGGCCTCGCGCTTGCCCTTGGCGGCTTCCTCGCGCTGCGCCTTCTCGAGCTGCTGGCGCCGCTTGTCGGTGTCGAACCAGTTGTTGGGCACGCGCTCGATTTCAGGACGGGTGTCGGCGAACGCCTCGGCGCCGGCGCCGGCGAGCATCACGTGCGCGCTGTGCTCCATGACAGTGCGCGCGAGCTTGATCGGGTTCTTGATCGTGGTGACACCGGCCACCGAGCCGGCGCGACGCGTATGCCCTTCCATGATCGCGGCGTCGAGTTCATGGCCACCCTTGGCATTGAACACCGCGCCCTTGCCGGCATTGAACTGCGGCGCGTCCTCCAGCACGACCACCACCGCGGTGACCGCGTCGAGTGCACTGCCACCACGCTTGAGCACGGCATTGCCGGCATCGAGCGCGCGATTGAGGGCGGCGTGGTAGGCGCGACGCTCCTCTTCGGTGATCGAGTCCTTCGGCACGAAGCCGGCACCGCCATGGATGACCAGTGCGGTCTTCGGCGCGGCGGGCTGGTCGGCGGCGTGGGCGTTGACGGTCATGGCAGACAGTGCGAGCAACGGGAGCGAGATCAGGATCGGCAGGCGCATGGGTCGAGGTCCGGCGAGGAAGCCAGAGCATAGCGCCGAACCCCCACCGCCATCCCGGGCCGCTACTGCTGCCGCAATGCCTCGATCGGATCCAGCTGCGAGGCCTTGCGCGCCGGGTAATAGCCGAAGAACAACCCCGTCATGATCGAGAAGCTCGCCGCCAGCGCGATCACCTGCCCGCTCAACGCCACCGGCAAGTCACTGAATTTGCCCACCAGCAATGCCCCGACGATGCCGATCGCGATCCCCAGCGCGCCACCGATCAGCGAGATCAGCATCGCCTCGGCCAGGAACTGCCGGCGCACGTCCGACGGACCGGCGCCCACCGCCATGCGCAGGCCGATTTCGCGGATGCGCTCGGTCACCGACACCAGCATGATGTTCATGATGCCGATGCCGCCGACGATCAGCGAGATCGTCGCAACCGCACCCAGCAGCAGCGACATCAACCGCGTCGTCGCCGTGCGCGTGGCGACGATCTCGGAGATGTTGCGTACGTTGAAGTCATCGTCCTCGCCTGGCTTGATGCGATGACGCTGGCGCAGCAGTGCCTCCACTTCGCCCTGGGCGTAGCTCAGGTCCTTGGCGTCGGCCACCGTCAACGCAATCTGCGTCACCGCGCCAGCCGGCAGCCCCATCGCGCCCATCAGGCGACGGCGCGCGGTCTGCAGCGGCACCATCACCACGTCGTCCTGGTCCTGGCCGAAACCGCCCTGGCCCTTGGGCTTCAGCGTGGCGACCACGGTGAACGGCACCCGGCCCAGGCGAATGGTCTGGCCGACGCCGGGTTCATCGCCGAACAGCGTGCGCCGCACCGTTTCGCCCAGGATCACCACCTTGCCGGCGCTGGTGTAGTCCTGCGCGTCGAACCCTTCGCCGTTGGCGATGGCCCAGCCGTTGATGTCGAAGAAGTCCGGCTGCACGCCCTGCCAGCTGGTCGAGGCATTGTTCTCCGCGTACACGACCTGGGTGTTGCCGCGCAGCGCGCCGGCGACGTACTGCACTTCCGGGATCTCGCTGCGGATCGCCTCGACGTCACCTTCGTTGAGGGTGAAGAAGCTCGAAGCACTCATGCGCGCGCCACCGCCGCCCGGGCCGCGGCCGGCACCGGAGCTGATGTCCAGACGCTGCGAACCCAGGCCCGACACCATCTTGTCGATCTCGGCCTGCGTGCCCTGCCCCACCGAGACCATCACGATCACCGCGGCAATGCCGATGATCACGCCCAGCGACGTCAGCGCGCTGCGCATCCAGTTGCCGCGCAGCGCGTAGATGGCGGTGCGCAGGATGTCGGAGAAGTTCATGCCGCGTCCTCCTGCGCATGCAGCTCGCCGTCGCGCATGACGTAGATGCGGTCGGCGTGCGCGGCGACTTCGGCGTCGTGGGTGATCAGCACGACGGTGTGGTTGTCATCGCGCAGGCGCTTGAACAGCGCCAGGATCTCCTCGCCCGTCTTGCTGTCGAGCGCGCCGGTGGGCTCGTCAGCCAGCAGGATCGGCGGCTGGTTGATCAGCGCGCGCGCGATCGCGACGCGTTGTTGCTGGCCACCGGACAGCTCGCTGGGGCGATGGCCGACGCGCTCGCCCAGGCCGACCGCGACCAGCGCGGCACGGGCACGCTCGAGGCGCTCATGCGGTGGCACCTGCGCGTAGCCCAGCGGCATCGCCACGTTCTCCAGCGCGCTCATCCGCGGCAACAGGTTGAAGCCCTGGAAGACGAAACCGATCTTGTCCCGGCGCAGCACCGCGAGTTCTTCGGCGTCGAGCGTGGAGACATCCACACCGTCGCATTCGTACGAGCCGGCGCTGGGTGTGTCGAGGCAGCCGATCAGGTTCATCAGCGTCGACTTGCCCGACCCCGACGGCCCCATGATCGCGACGAACTCGCCGCGATCGATGCGCATGTCGACATCACGCAGGGCCTGCACTTCGGCCTCGGTGTGCGCCGAGTAGGTCTTGCACAGCCCGCGCGTGAGGATCACCGCCGGCGTTGCCGCAGCGTCGGCGCTCATTGCTGCGCCCGCTCGCCGGTCACCACCAGGTCGCCCTGCTTGAGCCCGCCGCCGGACACTTCGGTGCTGCTGCCATCGCTGGCGCCGATGCGCACCATCAGCATTTCCGGTTTGCCGCCGGCCAGGCGGTACAGCGGTGCGCGCTTGGCGTTGAGCAACCCTGCCAGTGCGCCGTCCCACTTCGCCTTCTGCGTGTCGTCGAGGCTGTTGCGGAACTGGGCGAAATCCTCGCGGAAGCGGTCGGCCATGCGCTGGCGCATCTGCGCCTGCATGTTGCCGCCACCACTTCCGCCAGCGGTCACGACCATGCCGCCACCGCCGGGCCCACGACCGCCGCCACCGCCGCCGAACAGGCGGTTGCCGCCACCGGACTGCGCTGCCTGTGCCTGCCGTGCGGCCTGGCGTTCGCGCACCGCGGTGACGGCGGCATCGAACGCCGCCTGTTGCGAGGCATTGAGCTTGAGCGTCGCCGCGGTGCGCGTGAGGTCGTCGATCACGCCGCTGCCGCCCTGGCGGTTCGGCTGCGGTGCGGCCGTCGTGGCGCCGGCACCGGCGGCATCGTCGGCCGGCTTGAAGCGCAGCGCGGCATTGGACACCTTGAGCACGTTGTCGCGGCGGCTGACTTCGATCTCGGCATTGACGGTGAGGCCGGGCAGCAGCGTGCCGTCGCTGTTGTCGACGGTCACCACCACCGGATAGGTCACCACGTTATTGGTCGTCGTCGCCGACAGGCGCACCTGCTCGACGGTGCCGCGGAACTGGCGATCGGGGAACGCATCGACGGTGAACGACACGCCCTGGCCGGTGCGGACCTGGCCGATGTCGGCCTCGTCCACGGCCAGTTCGATCTTCATCTTCGCCAGGTCCTCGGCGATCTTGAACAGTTCCGGCGCCTGCAGGCTGGCGGCCACGGTCTGGCCCGGCTCGATGCTGCGCGTAAGCACGACGCCGTCGACCGGCGAGCGGATCACGGTGCGGTCGAGGTTGACCTGGGTGGTTTCGGTGGACGCGGCCTGCTGCTGGATCGAGGCCTTCGCGGCGTTGACCTGCGCGCGCGCCTGGTCGAGTGCGGCCCGGGCGAGGTCGACGTCGCTGCGCGCGACCAGCTGGCGCGTGCCGAGGTCGGCCTTGCGTCGGTAGTCGAGCTCGGCATTGACCAGCGTCGCCTGCGCCTGCGACAGCGCGGCGCGGGCATTGGCGACCTGCGCATTGCCCTGGGCGATCTGTGCCTGGTAGGTCTTCGGGTCGATGCGGGCGATGACCTGGCCGCGTTTGACCTGGTCGTTGAAGTCGACCAGCACGTCGGTGACCTGGCCGGAAATCTGGCTGCCCACGGTCACGGTCGAGATCGCGCTGAGCGTGCCGGTCGATGATATGGCGACGCGGATGTCACCGCGTTCGACCGGCGCGGTGCGGTAGGCGCCGGTGGCGGCCTCGGCATCGCGCTGGCGGAAGTACCAGTAGCCACCACCGGCAAGCGCCAGCACGACGGCAGCGGCGATGCCGCGACGGATCCACACGTTTGACTTGCGGGAGTTCGGCGACTGGACGGACTTGCGGGCTGCGCTCATTTGGCTCGATTCATGGGTTATGCCGGCACCAACGCCTGGAGTGGCGTTGCGTTGACAGCGCCTGTGCCGATTGGTTCAGCGCATTGTCACCCCTGGCCGGTCGTTGCGCCCTGTCGCCAGACGGTTACTGGAACCGGATCACCGCCGTCGTGCCCTGCCCCGGCTCGCTGGCCAGGCTCACCGGCCAGCCGAAGCGTTCGCCCAGCCTGCGCACGATCGACAGGCCCATGCCCTTGCCGTCGCTTTCGGCAAACTCGGCGCGGAAGAACGGATCGAAGGCCTTGGCCAGCACTTCCGGCGACATGCCGATGCCGCTGTCGCGGATCACCACGCGATCGGGCATCACCCGCACTTCGATCTGGCCGCTACCGGTGAAACGCACCGCGTTGCTCAGCAGGTTGCCGACCATGACCCGCAGCACGTGCGGCGGCGCGACCAGTCGCGGGCCACCCTCGTCATGGAACAGCACTTCCACCGGTCGGCCGGTCAGCATCGGCCGGATCCGCTCGACTTCGCTGGCGACGATGTCGCGCACCTCGAACTCCTCACTCTGCGGCGCCACGTCGGCTTCGCGGGCGAGGATCAGGAAGGCCTCGATCACCGACTCCATGTCGCGACCGGCCTGCTGCACGCGCGCCAGCGAGCGCTTCGCGCGCGGGCTTGTTTCCGGGTCGGCCAGCATCAGGTCGCTCGCCACGCGAATCACGGTGAGGGGCGTGCGCAGCTCGTGACTGGCATCGCGGGTGAAGTTGCGTTCGCGGCGGACGAAATCGCTGACGCGCTCGGAAAGTCCGGTCAGCGCCTTCGACAGTTTGCGCACCTCGTCGCTGGCATCGGCCGGCAATCGCGCCGGCGCGATCGCGCTGGCATCGGGGTCGCGCGGATCCCAGTGCGCGACCTGGTTGGCCAGCCAGCTCACCGGCGTGACCAGCCGCTTGGAGGTCCGGTAGGTCAACCAGATCAGCACGCCGCTGGTGACCAGCGACAGCAGCAGCGAGACCAGGCCGGTCATCAGCACCGACTGGTCGGCCATCCATGCCGAGAACACCAGGTACAGCGTTCCCTGCGGGCGGCGGTCGACGTAGACCAGGCTGCGGCTGTCGGGCAGCCGCTGCACGCCCGGACCCAGCCCGTGCAGTTCGGCCGGCAGCTTCGGATTGGCCTGGCCCGGAATCACCACGTAGCCGGACATCGTCGAACTGCTGGGCAGCCGATGGTTCGGATCGACCGCGTACGCCTTCCAGAACGCCTGCGCTTCCTGGCGGACGCGCTGCTCGATGACTTCCTGCCGCACGATCACGCCGGCGAGCAGGATGCCCACCGTGATCACGATGCTGCCGATCAAGGCCTGCGTCAGGAACGCAAGCTTGATCCTGCGCGGAAGTCCGTGCCGCATGGCGCTGCCGTCTTACTCGGGCGGCTGCGAGATGTCGGCAACGCGGTAGCCGGCACTCTGCACCGTGTGCAGCAGTTGCTTGTCGAACGGCTTGTCGATGGTCTTGCGCAGGTTGTACAGATGGCTGCGCAAAGTGTCCGAATCGGGCAGGCCGTTGCCCCAGATCTCGCGCTCGATTTCCTGGCGACTGACCACCCGCGGCGACTCGCGCATCAGGATCGTCAGCAGGCGCAGGCCGATCGGCGAAAGCTGCAGCTCGCTGCCGCCCCGGGTCACGCGCAGGCTGGCCGGATCGAGCACGAGGTCGGCGACCTTGAGCACCTCACCGCCGACCTGGCGACGCTCGCGCCGGATCAGCGCGCGCAGGCGCGCCTCCAGCTCCTGGATCGCGAACGGCTTGGTCAGGTAATCGTCGGCGCCTGCCCCCAGCCCCGTCAGCTTCTCGTCGAGCGTGTCGCGCGCGGTCAGCATCAGCACCGGCGTCGACTTGCGCGCTTCCTCGCGCAGCTTCTTGCACAACTCCACGCCGTCCATGCGTGGCAGCATCAGATCCAGTACGACCACGTCATAATTGTTCTCGGTCGCCAGTCGGTAACCGTCGAGTCCGTCGCTGGCATAGTCCACCTCGAAGCCACGGCCCTCGAGGTATTCGCCGACCATCTCCGAGATGTTGCGGTTGTCCTCCACGATCAGGACCAGACCGCCGTCCCTTGTGCCGGTACCCTGCATGCAAACCCCTCCAACCCTTCAGCTTTGTGAAGGCTGCCTTTGCGAGTGTGGATGTTTCGTGAAGGTCCTGTGCTAAAGCTGAACGAATTCTTTACGACGAAGATTTCCCATGCCTGCCGAACGCATTTACCCGATCCTCCTGCTGCTCGGATCCAACCTGTTCATGACCTTTGCCTGGTACGGGCATCTCAAGTACAAATCCACGCCCCTGGTCATGGCCATCATGGTGAGCTGGGGCATCGCCTTCTTCGAGTACTGCCTGATGGTGCCCGCCAACCGGATAGGCAGCGCCGTCTACTCGGCGCCCCAGCTCAAGGGCATGCAGGAAGTGATCACCCTGCTGGTCTTCGCCGGTTTCTCCGCCTGGTACCTGGGCGAGCCGCTGAAGTGGAACCACTGGGCCGGCTTTGCCCTGATCGCCGTGGCGGCGTGGCTGATCTTCCTCGACTGATCCTTCCCCAGCTGAAGCCGGCGCGCGATCAGAAGCGGATCTTGCCGCTGAGGATGTCCTTGAACATCACCCAGTCGCCAGCGAACGAATAGAACGGATGGCGGAAGGTGGCCGGTCGATTCTTCTCGAAGAAGAAGTGGCCAACCCAGGCGAAGCCGTAACCGCACACCAGCGCGGCCAGCAGCCACCAGCCATTGCGCTCGACGATGGCCAGCACCAGCAGCGCCAGCACGCCGCAGCTGCCGATGAAATGCAGGCGCCGGCTGGTGCGATGGCTGTGCTCGCCCAGGTAGTACGGGTAGAACTCGCGGAAGCTGGAAAAGCGCGGCACGGTGTTCCTCCCAATGTCCCCATGTGGACCGGTGCGCCGTGCGCCGCGGCGGCAGCGCTGCCGGTCCGGACGTGATCGTGCACCGGTGCAGGCGATGGGGCAAGCAGGAGCGGTTTCGGGGCGAAATCCCGCCGGTTCTGGCACGAATCCCGGTCTGCGACGAACTCCGGTTTGGGACGAATCTGATGGTATGCGCGCAGGCCAACCGGACAATGTGCCCCGGACAAATCGTCCCGACACATCGCTCCGGCGCCCTATCCGGCGCCTCCAACCAAAATGCCGCCCCTGGCCTCCATCGCCCGGCCAGAAAGCTGCGTGCGCGCCAGTGGAAGGTGCCAGTCACCGGACCTCCGCCATGTTTCATCGTCACCGCCGCCAGTTCCCTCCCTTCGCCCGTTCCAGCGCGCGCCGACAACGCTCGGCGTGGCGGGCCAGCCTGCATGTGGCGGGTGCAGGGATGGTGATCGTGCTGGCCACCCAGGACAGCCCTGCCGCCTCGCATGTGCCGGCAGCAGTGACAGGGGCAGCGACAATGGTCGTTGCCTTGCCGCGACCCGAACCGCTCGCGTCCTCGCATCGGCATCTCTTCGACTTCGCGTCGGCACGACCGCGCAGCTTGCCGATGCGGTTGCCGCTGGACGCCATCCGGGTAACCTCCGGCTTCGGCCGCCGCACCGATCCCTTTCGACATCGCGCCGCGTTCCACAACGGCATCGATTTCGCCGCGCCGCCTGGCACCTCGGTGCACGCGACGGCCGACGGCATCGTCGCGCGCGCGACCTACAGCAAGGACTATGGCTACCTCGTCCTGATCGATCATGGCGACGGCTGCAGCACCCTCTATGCGCACAACGAACGACTGCTGGTGCGCGCGGGCGAGCCGATCCTGGCGGGGCAGCCGATCGCCCTGGTCGGATCTTCGGGGCGTTCGACCGGACCGCACCTGCACTTCGAGGTCCGCCAGGACGGTGTGCGCATGGACCCGGAGGACTACGTCGCCGGGTTGTGACCAACAGGCAGGCCGCGCTGCCGCTTGCCTAGGACTTCTCGGCCGCCTTGGCCCGGTCCCAGTAGCGGTCCTGGGCTTCCAGCGACTGCCCGGCCAGTTCCGCGCCATCGGCTTCCGCCAGGGCCTCCATCGCGCGGAAGCGACGCTCGAACTTCAGGTTGGCCCGGCGCATCGCAGCGCCTACATCGACCTTCGCGTGGCGCGCCAGGTTGGCGCAGACGAACAGCACGTCGCCGATCTCGTCCTCGAGCCGGTCGCGCGCGGCAGCATCGTCCGGATCGGCATCCAGCGCGGCAAACTCGGCGCGCACTTCCTCGATCTCCTCGTGCAGCTTGGCGATCACCGGCGTCACGTCGGGCCAGTCGAAACCCACGCGCGCGGCGCGCTTCTGCAACTTCACCGCGCGCTGCCACTCGGGCAGGCCACGGGCGATACCGGCAAGCGCGGAGCGGTCCTGGTGGCCGCGCTCCTGGAGGGCGCGGTCCTCGCGTTCGCGACGCTTGTGCTCTTCCCACGCGACCGTCTGCGCTTCCACGCCGTCGACTGCCGCATCGGCAAATACGTGCGGATGCCTGCGCACCATCTTGTCGCTGATCGCGGCGACCACGTCGGCGAATTCGAACGCGCCCTGCTCCTGCGCCATGCGCGAGTGGAACACCACCTGCAGCAGCAGGTCGCCCAGCTCGTCCTTCAGATCGTCCAGGTCACCGCGGTCGATCGCGTCGGCCACTTCGTAGGCTTCCTCGATCGTGTACGGCGCGATGCTGGCGAAATCCTGCTGCACGTCCCACGGGCAACCGCTTTGCGGGTCGCGCAGGCGCGCCATGATGGTGAGGAGACGGTCGATGTCGGACATGTCAGTTGCCCAGCCATTGCCGCCACGGCAGCGCGGGATCGCCCAGGGCGATGAAGTCACCGTTGAGGATGCCTTCGCGCTGGTTGTAGCGGAACGGACGTCCCTGCGGATCGAGCACCACGCCACCGGCGCCTTCGAGCACGCACTGGCCGGCCGCGGTATCCCACTCGCTGGTGGGTCCGAAGCGCGGATACACATCCAGTCGGCCATCGGCGAGCGTGCAGAACTTCAGCGACGAACCGAGCCCGATCGGCTCGACCTGGCCCATGCGCGCGATGAACGCCTCGGTGCGCGTGTCGCGATGGGAACGGCTGGCCGCCACGCGCAATGGCGAGGTAGCCGGCGCACGCGAACGCACCACTTCTTCACGATCGCCTTCACGGCGGAACGCACCGAGCGTGGCGCCGCCGTGCCAGAGCACGCCGGTCACCGGCGCCTGCACCACGCCGAACACGGCCACGCCGTCTTCGATCAGGGCGATGTTGACGGTGAACTCGCCGTTGCGCTTGACGAACTCGCGCGTGCCATCGAGCGGGTCGACCATCCACGAGCGCTGCCACTGCCGTCGCTGCGCGGTCGGAACTTCGTGCGCGGATTCCTCCGACAGCACCGGGATGTCCGGCGTCAGCCGCGCCAGGCCGTCGACGATGCAGCGGTGCGCGGCCAGGTCGGCGGCGGTCAACGGCGAATCGTCGTCCTTGTGCTGCACGGCGAAATCGCTGTCGTAGATGCCCAGGATCGCGGCGGCGGCATCGTGCGCCAGCGCGATCACGCCTTCGCGCAGCTCGCCGGCAATCATGTGGGTGGAGATCATGTCTGGTGCGTCCTCAGCCACTCGCGGGCGATGAAAAGGGCGGCGATGCTGCGGCCTTCGGAGAAGTCCTCGCGCAGGATCAGCTGGTGCAGGTCGTCGAGCTTCCACGGCACCACTTCCAACTCCTCGGGCTCGTCGCCGGGCAGTCGCTCCGGATACAGGTCGCGCGCCAGAACCAGATGCGCCTGGTGGCTCATGTAGGTCGGCGCCAGCGTCAGCGAGCGCAACACGTTGAGCGAGCGCGCGCCGTAGCCGGCTTCTTCCTTGAGCTCGCGGTCGGCTGCCTGCTCGGGCGTCTCGCCGGCATCGATCCGGCCCTTGACCAGGCCCAGTTCGTAGCGGTGCATGCCGGCGGCGTATTCGCGCACCAGCAACACGGTGTCGTCGTCGAGCAGGGGCACGACGACAACAGCGCCGTGGCCGCGCCCGTGCAGGCGCTCGTAATGGCGGCGTTCGCCGTTGGCGAACTCGAGATCGAGGCGTTCGAGCCGGTACGGACCGGCGTCATGCTCGGTGATGCTGTGGATGGTGGGCAGCCGGCGGCTCATGGCCAGGTTCCATGGCAGGCCCCGGCCGCTGCGCTGCACCGCGCGCCGCCAGGCGGGATAATGGTGGGATGCAGAAGAACACTCACGATAAGGCGATGCTAGCAGAGGCCGGTGTCCGGGCAGGTGGCGACGGCGATGCCGACCACTGGCGCGACCGCGACCTGGCGGTGCTGTGGCACCCGTGCACGCAGATGCGCGAGCATCCCGGGACCCTGCCGCTGCTGCCGATCGCGCGTGGCGAAGGTGCCTGGCTGGTGGGCCGCGACGGCCGCCGCTATCTCGACGCCATCAGCAGCTGGTGGACCAACCTGTTCGGCCACGCCGAGCCGCGCATCGCCGCCGCCATCGGCCAGCAGGCGATGACACTCGAACACGTGATCCTGGCCGGTTGCTCGCATGCGCCTGCGGTCGAGTTGGCCGAGCGCCTGCTCGCCATCGCGCCGCGCGAAACCGGCCGCGAACCCCTCAGCAAGGTTTTCTACGCCGACAACGGTTCGGCCGGCGTCGAGGTCGCGCTGAAGATGGCCTTCCACTGGTTCCGCAATCGCGGCATCGAGGGCCGGACCAAGTTCATCGCGCTCGACAACGGTTACCACGGCGAGACCCTGGGCGCGCTCGCGGTCGGCGACATCCCGCTGTACCGCCGCGTCTATGCGCCGTTGCTGGCCGAAGCCCTGTTCGCCCCGTCGCCCGATGCCTATCTGTGCGAAGCCGGCGAGACGCCGGAAGCGCATGCGCGTCGCGCCGCCGACGGCCTGCGCGAGTTGCTGGAGCGCCACGGCAACGAAGTCTGCGCGTTGATCCTCGAGCCACGCGTGCAGTGCGCCGGTGGCATGCGCATGCACGACCCGGTGTACCTGAAGCTGGCGCGCGAGCTGTGCGATGCGCACGGCGTGTTCCTGATCTGCGACGAGATCGCCGTCGGCTTCGGTCGCACCGGCACGCTGTTCGCCAGCGAGCAAAGCGGCGTGCAGCCGGACCTGCTGTGCCTGTCCAAGGGCCTGACCGGCGGCGCGTTGCCGCTGGCGGCGGTGCTGGCGACACAGACCATCTACGACGGCTTCCTCGACGATTCGCGCGAGAAGGCATTCCTGCATTCGCACAGCTACACCGGCAATCCGCTGGCATGCGCGGCGGCTCTGGCCAGCCTCGACATCTTCGCCAGCGACGACATCCTCAACCGCAACCGCGCCACCGCCGCGCTCATGACCGCTCTGGCGGCGCCGCTGGCCGGGCATCGCCACGTGGCCGATGTGCGCCAGGCCGGCATGATCGTCGCCTTCGAGCTGACCCCGGGCGGCGACCGCCGCGCCAGCTTCGATCCCGCCATGCGTGTCGGCCTGCGTGCCTACCGCGCCGCACTGGATCGCGGCGTGCTGCTGCGTCCGCTGGGCGACGTGCTGTACTGGATCCCGCCGTATTGCGTCGACGAGGAAGCCTTGCAGCTGCTCGCCGACACCACCCGCGCCGCCATCGACGAGGCCACCGCATGCGCCTGACCCGTGTCCACGTCGACCAGCCGCTGGCGGCCGGCAGCGAAGTTGTCCTGCCCGAGAGCGCGGCCGCCCACCTGGGGCGCGTCCTGCGCCTGGGCGTCGGTGATGCCTGCGTGCTGTTCAATGGCGATGGCCACGACTACGCAGCTCGGATCGTCGCCCTGGGCAAGCGCGAGCTGCGCGTGGCGGTCGACGCCGCCACCCCGGTGCTGCGTGAATCGCCGCTGCAGCTGGTGCTGCTGCAGGGCGTGGCGCGCGGCGAGAAGATGGACCTGATCCTGCAGAAGACGACCGAACTGGGCGCCGCCGCATTCCGTCCGCTGTGGTCGCAACGCAGCGAAGTGAAGCTGGACGAAGCGCGCGCGGAGAAGCGGCTGGCGCATTGGCGCAGCGTGGTGTCGTCGGCGTGCGAGCAAAGCGGTCGCGCTGTCGTGCCCGCCGTGTCCGCACCGGTGACGCTGCAGGCAACGCTGGCTGCCCTGCCCGCCGGCGGCCTGCGCCTGATCCTCGATCCGGAAGGCGAGCTGGCGTTCTCGAGCCTGTCGTTTGATACGAGTGCGCCGGTGTATCTGGCGATTGGTCCGGAAGGCGGCTGGTCGCCGCTGGATCGCGATCAGTTGCGCGCGGCGGGGTTCCTTGGGCTGCGGCTTGGGCCGCGCATCCTGCGTACCGAAAGTGCGGGGCTGGCGGCGGTTGCGGCGCTGCAGGCGCGGTTCGGGGATTTGCAGTAGCGATCAGATCTTGAAATGGATCCGTCGGGCGTCGAGCACGCGAACCACTACCCACCACACCGCAACGAAGGCAATCGCGAACGCCAGCGACGGCACGAACGGACCAAACTTCGGTGTCATCCAGTCGGCGAAGCCAACCCGATACAAAGGCTCCAGCCAACCGCCGGCGACCAGCGCGTAAAGCATGAACGCCGACCCCGCATAGGCCGCGATCGCATTGACGCCGAACGCGCGCCCCAGTGCCGGCAGTCCCTTGCGATCGACCAGCCAGTGCACGACTGCCAGCACCAAGCAGGCGATGCCCCCGGTCCACAGCACGTAAGAGGGCGTCCACAGGTTCTTGTTGAACGGCTGCCACCAGGACCAGGCCAGGCCCAGCGTCATGGCAATGGCACCCGCCAGCCACAGCGCACGCGAATCGCCGCGCCGCAGCCAGTCACCGGCACGCATGCCGAGCACTGTGGTCGCCAGTGCGCCCAGCGTGCTGACCAGCCCTTCGGGGTCGTGGCCGCGGCCGCTGGCTGGATCGAGTTGGTAAGCGTGGACACCCAGCAGCGCATGATCGATGCGGCTGGCGAGATTGACGAAGGGTTCGTAGCTGCCGCCGGCGGCGAGCAGTGCGCCATAGCCGACCAGCAGCGCGGCGAGCACCAGCCACTGCGTACGTGGCCGCGCATGCAGCGCCAGCAGGCCCCCGGCGGCGAAGCACAGGCCGATCCGCTGCAGGACTCCCATCACCCGGTAGTGCGCCAGGTCGAACGCCCACAGCGCCCACAGGTGCAACAGGAGGCCGAGGCCGATGATGCGCGCGGCGCGGACCAGCACGGTGCGCGTCATCGCGGCGGGAGCATCGCCACGCTCCAGGCGCGGCACCAGCGCCAGCGTGATCGACACGCCGACGATGAACAGGAACATCGGGAAGATCAGGTCGGTCGGCGTGCAGCCATGCCAGTGCGCGTGCAGCAGCGGCGCGTAGACGTGGCCCCAGTCACCCGGGTTGTTGACCAGCAGCATGGCGGCGACCGTGATGCCGCGAAGTGCATCGACCGACGCGAACCGCGCCGGCGTCGCCGCTGGTGTTGCGCTCAAGCCGCCTGTACCAGCACCGCGCTGACCTGCGCCTCGATCGATTCCAGGTCGGGCAGGAAGGCCGCGTCTTCGTTGAGCAGCACGCGCGCCTGCACGCCGTTGGGCAGCGACTGGGTGTCGTCGACGACGACCAGGGTGTCGCGTGACACCGTCACCAGGCGCGGGAAGCCCTGCGTCAGCATGGCGAAGTACGGCGCGCGCGGATTGCCGCCCAGTGCGCGCAGCACCACGACCTTGCTGCCCAGTCCGCCGCGCTCGTCGGCAAGGCCGGCCAGTCGCGCGAACGCGACCAGCGGCAGCTGCCAGCCGCGCCAGCGCATGCGCCCCAGCAGCCAGTCCGGCACGTCGGCCAGCGGCTCGGGTTCCGCGTACGACAGCACTTCGGCGATCGTCGCGTTGGGCAGCAGCAAGCGGCCACCGGCGACCTGGATCAGGACGCCGCGGATGTCGTTTTCGACAGCGGGGCCTCCGACGACCGGTACGGTCGCCGCATGCTTGCCGGCGGAACTATTGGAGTGATTTCGATTCGGCATCTGTAGGTTCCTGGTCTGCCCGCTCAACGCCAACGCGCGATCAGACGTTCGGCCAAATCGACCGGCTGCCCGGCAACGCCGCCGCGTGCGATCAGTGCGGTCGAGGCCGCGGCGTCATAGCAGCCGTCCGGTGCCTGGCCGGCCACTAACGCGCCCGCCCAGGAGTGATTCATCACGGCATCCACGCGCGACGGGTCGCTGCCGCTGAGCAGCAGCACCGCCGAATCCGCCGACGGCAGCGCGGCGATGACATCGCCTTCGCCTTCGATGAAGCGGATGCCGGACTCGTTGACGGCAATGCCGATCTCGGCCGGCAGGATGTAGATCGTTCCGGCCATCGCCAGCAGGCCCGGCTCGGCCAGCCTTACCTGCAACGGCGTGGCGCGCTGCATCTGCGCGACAAGCCGGTCGTAACGGCCGCCGTCGAGACGCTGCTGCACCATCACCGGGCGCGGGAAGGAATCAGGCAACGCACCGAGAAGCTGGCGCACGGCATCGGGTCCGCCAATGCCGGCCAGGACCAGAACCGCGCCGTTGTTGTGCACGGTCGTCCGGTCTTCGACCAGTTCCAGTGCGGAGATGCGCGTTTCCAGATCGCCGAGGTCGCGCTGGAACAGGTTGTTCGCTGCGCGCGTGTCGGTACTGGCCGTGCTGCCGGACGTCTCGTCGGCAAACGACCAGTCAGGAGCCAGCGGAGCGGCGGCAGCAGCAGTCGGGGCGACCGGTGCGACGTCGTCACTGGCAAGATCCAGCGAGCGGCTGGCTTCGAACAACAGGATCGGCTCGGCCGGAACGACGCGGTCCGTCGACGCCGCCGGCATTTCGAACGCACCGTCGTCGAGCAGCTCGACCACGATGGGTTCGGCCGCCGGAGCGATTTCGTAATCGAAACTGGATTCGAACGGCTCGATCACCAGCGCGTCGGCGTCGGTCGAGACCATGCCCGGTTCGTCGAGCAACGGCATCTCGATGGCGTCGAGGGACTCCGTCGCCATGAACGATGGCGTGCTTGCCATGGTGATGGGCGGCGCGTAATCGAGTTCCGCGGCAACCGGGTCGAACGGGCTGAGTGCCATCGTCTCGACCGGAGCCGGTGCCGGTACCGACGCAGGTGCCGGAGCCGGAGCCGGTGCGGCCACCACGACCGGCGGAGCAACGGGTTCGGCCATCACGGCAGCCACGACGGGCGCAGGTTCCGGCGGATCGAAGGCATCGCCCTCGCCTTCCGGCTCGTGCCCCGGCGGGAGCACATCGCCATGACCCTGCAGCTTGGCCGACAAGTGCCGGCTCCAGCGCGCCAGGTCCCAGCCCTCGCGTGAGGCGGCCAGAGCCGCCTCTTCGTAAATCACTTCAACCGCTGGATCAGCCAGCACGGGATCGAACCGTTCAATGGCGTCCTCGGTGACCGCGTCCAGGGCCACCACGATCACCTGCGGCGCCGCCAGTCCGAGCGCTGACGGATCCAGCGTGGTCGGGTCGGCTTCCAGAACCAGTTGCGCGCCGGCATCGGACAGCGCCGAGCGCAGGCGTTCGCACGCCGCGCCCGGTCGCGCCAGCAGTACCGCGCGACGCGAAGACTCACTCATGGCCGCGAGATGCTCCCTGCGCATTGATGCCGAGCAGTTCGTATACGTTGCGGATCAGTTCCGGCTCCTGGTACGGCTTGCCGAGGTAGCGCTCCACACCGATCTCGAACGCGCGCTGGCGGTGCTTGTCGCCGGTACGCGAGGTGATCATCACGATCGGCACGCCACGCAGGCGCGAATCGCCCTTCATGGCGGTGGCCAGCTCGTAGCCGTCCATGCGCGGCATTTCGATGTCGAGCAGCATCAGGTCCGGCACGCGGTCGGCCATGCGCTCCAGGGCATCGATGCCGTCCTTCGCGGTGAGGACTTCGAAGTTGTGGCGCTCCAGCACGCGGCCGGTGACCTTGCGCATCGTCACCGAGTCGTCGACCACCATCACCAGCGGCACGCGACGCTGTTCGACCGGCGCCACGACCACCGGCACGTGGTCGCGCGGCAGCAGCATCTGGCGGCGCACCAGCGGGGCGACGTCGAGGATCACGACCACGCGGCCGTCACCCATGATGGTCGCGCCGAAGATGCCAGGCACCGAAGCAACCTGCGGACCGACGGCCTTCACCACGATTTCTCGGTTGCCGACGACCTGGTCGACGCAGACCGCGGCGCGCAGGTCACCGGAGCGGATCAGCAGCAGCGGCATCTGCAGGTGGCCTTCGGCCTTGGCAGTACCGTGGCCGACCAGCGCACCGAGGTCGTGGACCGTGTAGTCCTCGCCGCCGTAGCGGTAGGTCGCATCGGCCATGTCGAGGCGGTCGCGGGCGATGCGGCCGACGCCGCGGACCGAGGCGATCGGCACGGCGAAGGTGGTCTCGCCGATGCGGACGAACACTGCCTGGGTGACCGCGAGCGTCTGCGGCAGGCGCAGGGTGAAGTTGACGCCCTTGCCCGGGACCGAGTGGATGTCGAGCGTGCCGCCGAGCTGGCGCACTTCGCTGGCGACCACGTCCATGCCCACGCCACGGCCGGACAGGCGGCTGACGGCATCGGCGGTGGAGAAGCCCGGTTCCAGGATCAGTGCATCGAGGGCGGCATCGGACAGCACCGCGTCGGCGCGGACCAGGCCACGCTCTTCGCCACGGCGGCGGATCGCGGCGCGGTCGAGGCCGGCACCGTCGTCGCCGACTTCCAGCACCACTTCCGAACCTTCGCGGCGGACCGCGATTCGGATCGTGCCCTCTTCCGGCTTGTGCGCCTTGCGGCGCTTGTCCGGCGTTTCCAGGCCGTGCGCGACGGCGTTGCGCAGCAGGTGTTCCAGCGGCGCGGTCATGCGCTCGAGCACGTTGCGGTCGAGTTCGCCCTGGGTACCGTCGAGCTTGAGCTGGACGTTCTTGCCCAGTTCGCCCGAGGCCTGGCGGACGACACGGCGCAGGCGCGGCAGCAGGCCGTCGAACGGCACCATGCGCGTGCGCATGAGGCCTTCCTGCAGTTCCGAGCTCACGCGCGACTGCTGCAGCAGCAGCGTTTCGTACTGACGGGTCAGGTCGTCGAGCGTGGTCTGCAGGCTGGTCTGGTCAGCGGCCGACTCGGCCAGTGCACGCGACAGCTGCTGCAGGTTGGAGAAGCGGTCGAGCTCGAGCGGATCGAATGCCTGCTCGGCCAGATCGCCTTCGCGCTGGTAGCGGGCGACGATCTGCGCTTCGGTTTCGATTTCCAGTCGACGCAGCTGGTCACGCATACGCGTGTTGGTCGCGGCCATTTCCGCGATGGCGCCGCGGAATGCACCGAGCTGCTGTTCCAGTCGGGCGCGGTAGATCGCGACTTCACCGGCGTAGTTGACGAGGCGATCGAGCAGGTCGGCGCGGATTCGCACCTGTTCCTGCGGAGCGCGCACGCCGATCTCGTCGTCGTCGGTGGCCGGCGCATCGCTGATCGGCGCCGACAGCGGCTTGAGTTCGACGTGCTGCGGTGCTTCCACCACGGCCGGAGCCGGCTTGGCAGCCTCGACCTGCACGGCCGGCACATAGGCCTGGCCGCGGGCACGCGCGTCGAACTGCGCGATCAGTTCCTCCGGCATGGCGATCGCGCGGCGTTCGCCGACACGCGTCACCATGGCATGGAGGCGATCGAAGCCGTGCTCGAGCAGCGGCACGCCATCGCGGCCGAGTTCGCAGCGTTGTTCGGCCACGGCTTCGAGCAGCGATTCCATGGCGTGGCCGAGTTCGCCCACGGCCATGATGCCGGCCATGCGCGCGCCGCCCTTGATGGTGTGCAGGTCGCGCTGCAGGCCGACCACCGGCTCGCGGTCACCCGGCGCCTGGCGCAGTTGCGCGAGCAGGCCGTCGGAGTGGTCGAGCAGGTCGCTGGCTTCCTCGACGAAGATGTCGACCAGTTCCGGGTCCAGCCCGCTCAGGTCCAGTGCTTCGTCCGGATCGTCGCTGGCTGCCAGTGCGTGCGCGATCAGCGCAGCGACGGCCGGTTCCTGGGCATCGTCGGCTTCGTCGGCAGCTGCAGCGTCGGCAACGGCATCGTTGGCGACTGCCGCGCGCGGCTCGTGCGCGACCGGAGCGCGCTCGGGCTGATCGTTGTCCGACTCGTTGGCGCCCGGGGCGCCCGCGTCGGCGAACGCTGCCAGACCGACCGAGGCAGTGGCTTCGATCGCGGCGGCCTGCTGTTCGCGGGCGACACGCTCGGCCTCTGCGTAATCGGCTTCAAGGCGTGCGTACTCGCGCTCTTCTTCGGCAAGGCGCTCGGCTTCGAGGCGCTCGGCTTCAAGGCGTTCTGCTTCGAGGCGTTCTGCTTCGAGGCGTTCTGCTTCGGCACGCTCGGCAGCCAGGCGCTCGGCTTCGAGACGCTCGGCCTCGGCGCGTTCGGCCTCGGCGCGTTCGGCCTCGGCGCGTTCGGCTTCAGCGCGTTCGGCTTCGGCACGTTCGGCTTCGGCACGTTCGGCTTCAGCGCGTTCGGCTTCGGCACGTTCTGCGTCGAGACGCTCTGCTTCGAGGCGTTCTGCTTCGAGGCGTTCTGCTTCGAGGCGCTCGGCTTCGAGACGCTCGTTTTGCAGACGCGCGCTTTCGAGCAGCGCCGTTTCCAGACGCTCCGCTTCCAGGCGTGCGATCTCGACACGCTCGGCTTCCAGGCGTGCGTCCTGCTCGCGCTGGATCAGGGCAAGGCGTTCGGCCTCGGTCTGCTCCAGGGCAAAGCGCTCGCCCTGCACGCTTTCGACTTCGATGAGCTCGGTATTGGCCAGTTCGATGGCCAGGCGCTCGGCTTCGATGCGGCGCGCTTCGGCCAGTTCGGCCTCCACGCGTTCGGCCTGCGAAGAATCGGCAAGGAAATCCGGACCGGCGTCGCCGGCCAGGTCGGTGAACTCGCTCAGGTCGAACGCCGTCAGCAGGGCCTCGTCGCCGTCGTCCATCGAGATGGCGACATCCATCGGCTCGATGTTGACCGGCATCGACTGGCGCGCATCCGGCAGACCGTCGCGCAGCGCACGCATGCGCGCGGCAAGTCCTTCGAACGCGGGCACGCGCGGATACGGCGTCTTCAGCGTGGCCAGGGTGCGACGGATCGCATTGGCCACGTCGGCCATCGCCGCAACGCCCTCGCTGCTGGCCGGCTGGCCGGAAGCAAGCAGGCGCTTGACGTAGATCTCCGTCGGCCCGGTGATCTCGGTGATCACCGGCACTTCGGTCATCGCGAAGGCGCCGTTGAGCGTGTGGAACGAACGCTGCAGGCCGTCGTCGACCAGGCGCGGACCGTGGTTGGCCGCGGCCAGCCACTGCTCGATCGTGACCAGGTGGCCGCTGACCTCGGCGTCGAGGATCTCCAGCAGCACCGCGTCGACCGAGGCGGGGGTACCCGGCTCGATCTCGACCACGACTGCCGGTTCTTCGATCGATTCTTCGACGGCGTAGACGGGCTCGGATTGCTCTTCCGCGACCAGCACGTCGAGGTTGACCGCTTCCAGCGCGATCTCTTCGACCACGACCGGTTCCTCGACCACGGCGGCGGCGACCGCCATGGCTGCAGGCGGCGTGTAGTGCCCCTCGTTGCCTTCGGCGAGACGGTCGGCGTGCGCTTCCATTCCGGCCAGGTCTGCCGAGATGACGCCCTCGTTGCGCAGCGCGGCGTGCAGCTGCGGCAGCGCGGTGTAGGCATGGCCGACCAGGCCCATCACCGCCGGGCTGGCGGGACGGGTGCCGTCGAGCACGCGGTTGAGCAGGTTCTCGATCTTCCAGCTGAACTCGCCCAGGGTCTTGGCACCGACCAGGCGGCCGCTGCCCTTGAGCGTGTGGAATACGCGACGGATCGGGCGCAGGCGTTCGCTGTCGTCCGGCGACTCGTGCCAGACCGGCAGCAGGTCGCCGAGGTGACGGATCTCCTCGTCGAGTTCCTCGAGGAAGACCTCGCGGATCTCGTCGTCGATGTCGTCGCTGTGCTCGAAGCCACCGGCGGCGATGGCTTGCGCCGTCGTTGCCACCGGAGCCGGTGCGGGTGCCGGCGCGGCAACCACTGGCGCGGCAACTTCGATCGCTGCCGGCGCGGGCGCCACCTTCTCGTCCGACGACGCGGACATCGTCACCGTGCCCAGCGTGATCGTGTCGGACAGTTCGAAGTCCGGGACGTTGGCCAGCTCTTCGCGCGTGATCGGCGAAGACGGCGCCATCGTCGCGGCGATGTCGAATTCCGGCAGCGGCCAGTAGCGCAGGGATTCCAGGCTCTGGCGGGTGATGTCGAGGATGTTGTTGCGGTTCGGGCGCTGCTCGCGCAGTGCCTCCAGGTAGTACTCCAGGCTCGCCAGGGCGTCGGCCAGGGTGTCGAGTTGCTGACCGTTGGGCACGCGCTTGCGGCCGATCAGCTCGACCTCGGTGTAGCGCTTGACGCCGGTCAGGTAGTCGGCCGGCTGCGACAGTTCGAGCATGCGCAGCGCGCCGCCGACTTCGTCCAGCACGCGCGGGACTTCGGCCAGTTCGGCGTGGTCCCAGTTGGTTTCAACGAAGGCCACGAAGGCCTGGCGGGCGTCGCCGAAGTTGGCGATGGCCTCGCGCACGACCACGTCCAGGACCTTGCGAGCCTCACCGGCGAGCAGGTCGTCGTCGGCCTGTTCGTCCGGCAGGCCCAGGCGCGAAACCTGGTCATCGAGCGAGGCATCGACATAAAGCAGTGCGCCGGCGACGTCGAGCAGTGCACCTTCGTCGGCCGGACGGCGTCCGCTGACGATCTCGTGCATCGCATCGCGCTGCTGCAGCACGACGGTGCGGGCAACGCCCAGACCCATCATGCCGAGCGTGTCGCTGACGCGGGTCAGTGCTTCCACCTGCGGCATCAGGCCGGCGACATCGGTCTGGCCGGTGCGCAGGTGCAGGTCGAGCGCGTCCTTGACGCGCAGCAGGTCTTCCTTGATCGCCGCGGCGACGGTATCGAGCAGCGCGCGATTGCGACCGCTGAGGCTGCCGCGGGCATGTTCGAGTTCGGACTCGCTGGGCAGGTGCGATGCGAGTTCGAAGGTGTGGCGCAGGTCGTCCAGCGCCGGATGGCGGCCATCGCTGTGGGCGACGTGGTACAGCAGCTGGCGGGTCGGCTCGGCGGCCGGCTCGGTGCGCGGCGCGGCGAAACCATCATCGGCCAGCATCAGGCGCGCTTCGCGCTCGACGCCACCGAAGGCCTGGCGCAGGGCGCGCGTGGCCGGCAGGGCGCCGTCACGCAGGGCGCCGGCGACCGAGGAGGCCACCCACAACATGCGCCGCACTGGTTCCAGCACGACGTCCGACAGCAGCCCGTCGACAGCGCCGGCGAGCTTGTCCGGATGCGCGGGATTGCCGTCTTCCGGCCAGGTCGCCAGGGCATCGCGCAGTGCGGCCAGGTGACCGGCCGAGCTGTGCGACGGTGCACTGCGCTGGGTCGGCGCGCCGGCCAGGTTCGCCGGCAACGGACGGTCAAGGTCGGGCGCGAACAGCACGCTCTCGTTGAGGCCGGCTTCGCCGCGCGTGGCGCGCAGTTCGTTCAGCAGCGGCAGCAGCACGATAGGGATATCGCGGTGGCCGCCCTGCAGGCGTTCCAGGTAGTCGGGCAACAGGACGACGCCGCGCATCAGCGCCGCGCAGGCCTCGTCGCGATCGGCGACCTTGCCCTGCTGCAACGCCAGTGCCAGGCGCTCCATTTCCTCGGCGACCATCGCTGGCGCGTACAGCTCGACCATGCGCAAGGTGCCGTGCACCTGGTGCAGCTGATCGGCGCAATGGCGCATGCGGCTGGTGTCGGCAGGATTCTCGGCATACGCCTCGATTTCCTGCTGCGCCAGGCGCAGGGTCTCGTCCAGCTCCGGCTTGATCCAGCCCAGCGTGGTCGTATCGATTGCTTCGCGCATCACCGTCATCGTTCACCCCACGCAGCGGTGAACCGGCGCGTTCCGTGGCCCATGCCCTCGTGCATGCTCGTGCCGAGCATGCGCCGGTGGCCACATTTGAACCTGTTCATCGACCTCGTCCTTGTCAGGCCGGCAGCTTGAAGTCGGCAACGGAGCGACGCAGGTCGGCTGCCAGTTGCGCGAGGTTTCCAATCGACGCCGCCGTCTGGTTCGCACCCTGCGAGGTCTGCGCCGTAATCGACTGGATGGTGTTCATCGTCGCGGTGATGTTCGATGCCGCGCTGGACTGCTGCTGCGCGGCGGTCGAGATGCCCTGAATGAGGTTGGACAAGTCCGACGACACCTTTTCGATCTCGCCCAGCGCGGTACCCGCGTCCTCGGCCAGTCGTGCACCGGCGACCACTTCCGAAGTCGTCTGCTCCATCGAGCTGACGGCTTCGTTGGTGTCGGACTGAATCGTCTGGACCAGCGTTTCGATTCGCTTGGTCGCGTTGGATGCGCGTTCTGCCAGTCGCTGCACTTCGTCGGCCACGACCGCGAAGCCGCGGCCCGCTTCACCGGCCGAAGCCGCCTGGATTGCCGCGTTAAGCGCCAGGATGTTGGTCTGCTCGGAGATGTCGTTGATCAGTTCCACGATCGAGCCGATTTCCTGCGAGCTTTCACCCAGTCGCTTGATTCGCTTCGAGGTTTCCTGGATCTGGTCGCGGATCGAGTCCATGCCGGCGATCGTCTGGCGCACCACGCCCGCACCCTTGGTCGCGATCTGCACCGAGCGCTGCGCCACGTCGGCCGATTCGGCCGAGTTGCGCGACACCTGGTTGATCGAGGCCGCGATTTCACTGATACGGCTGGAAGCGGAGTTGATTTCCTGCGCCTGGTGCTCTGCGGCCTCGGCCAGGTGCATGGCGGTGGCCTGCGTTTCCTGGGCGCTGGCGGCAACCTGCACCGAGGTGTCGGTAATCGTCTGCACCAGGCTGCGCAGCTGTTCGACTGCGAAGTTGATCGAGTCGGCGATGGCGCCGGTCATGTCCTCGGTGACGGTGGCCTTTACGGTCAGGTCGCCTTCTGCGAGCGAACCCATCTCGTCCAGCAGGCGCATGATCGCCTCCTGGTTACGGTCGTTGAGTTCCTTGGTGGTCAGGTAGCGCTTCTTCTGCTGGCTGTTGAGCGAGAACACCAGGAAGACGATCGCGAGCAGCGCGCCTGCACCGGACAGGATCGAGATCCACAGGTTGCCGGCGATGCTGGTGTCCTTCAGCGAACCGAAGGCGGTAAAGGCGCGGAACAGGTTCTGGCTGTCGGCCAGCAGCTTGTTGGAGCCGCCGGTGATCGCTTCGGCTGCGGCCTGTGCGCGGAACAGGTTCTGCGAGCTGGACAGGATGGCGTCCAGGTCCTTCTTCATTTCCAGCCACAGCGTCTCGGCCTGGGCCAGTGCGGCCAGGGCGTTGCTGTTGCCCAGCGGGGTCACGCCGAAGGCGGCGTCGCCCTTGCGCAGGCCGGTCAGGACGTTGCCGAACACGGCGGCGTCGCGGCCCAGGGCCTCACCCGCCAGCGCGGCGCCACTGCCACCGGCGCGGATCTGGGTGATGCGTTCGTTCATCTTGCCCGACAGCACCACCTGGCGCAGGGCGATGTAGACCTGCGAGGACGGCGAACCCGATGCCGACATCGCGCGCACCAGTTCGTCCAGGCGCGCCTGCAGCTGCGGCACGCGGCTGGTGAAGCTGTCGGCGTTGCCGGCCAGGGCCAGCACCGCGGTTTCGCTCGAGACCACCTGGTCTGCGCTCTTGCCGAGCGGGCCCCAGGTGTCGGCGACGGTCTTGATCGGACCGGAAACGCCGGCGGTGTCGCCGAAGTTGGTGTTGAGCTGCTCCACGTCCTGGACGATCTGGGCGCGGGTTTCCTTGAACGCGGTGAAGGCCGCGGCGTCACCGCTGACCGCCTCCGAGCCCTGCACGGCCAGCTTCTGCGAGTTCACCTGCAGATCCGAGGCCGAGGAGCTGGCGCCACCGAGTCGGGCCGCCTTCCACGTTGCGTAGCCTGTGTTGAGGCCGAAGATGAGCACCGATATGCCCAGCACGACCAGCCAGGTGTTGACGCCAAGGCTACGGCCCTTGCCGGCAGCGCTATCAATCGCAGTGACACTCATGATTCAACCTCGGTATTGTTGCTGCTGGAGCGGTGCTCGGACCGCGACATGTCAGTGCGCGGCATTTCAGAGGCCGCTTGGCGGAACTCGGGCGTGCGGGCCAGCCTGTCCAGGCTGAAGATGCCCCACGTGTGGTTGTCGAGGCGGTAGGCGCGCTCGATGAAATGGCTGTAGCGGCCGGTGGCCAGTGCGGCGTCGGAGCCCTCTTCGGCCTCCGGCTCGACTTCGACCTCGACCAGCTGCTGTTCCAGGAAGCTGCGCTGACCGTAGAGCTCGTCGATCAGCACCGCAACGTCGCCGCCGGGCTGGCGCACGAGCAGAATGCGCTGACTTTCATGCAGCACGGTGCGCTGGCCTTCCAGGAACTGCTTGAGGTCCACGATCGGCAAAAGACTGCCGCGGACGTTGGCCAGGCCAAGCAGCCACGGCTGCGCGCCAGGCACCGGGGTGACCTGCGGCAGCGGGAGGATTTCCAGCACCTCGCCGAAGCCGGAGGCCAGGCGACGGTCACCAATGCGGTAACCGACGCCACGCCACAGGCCCGGCGCGTCGAGCTGCTCGGGCAAGCCGACCACGTGCGCCAGGCTGCGGCGCTCGTAGTCGACCAGCACATCGAACGGCGAATGCAACATCTAGTCAGGCACCCAGCAAGGCGTTGATACGGGCGATCAGCTCGTCTTCGCGCGGCGGCTTGACGATGTAGTCGCGGGCACCCTGGCGCATGCCCCAGGCCTTGTCGGTGTCCATGCCCTTGGTGCTGACGATGAGCACCGGAATGGCGCTGGTGTCGGCGTCGCGAGACAGGGCACGGGTGGCCTGGAAGCCGTTCATGCCCGGAAGCACGACGTCCATCATCACCAGGTCGGGCTTCTCGCGCTTGCAGGTTTCAATGCCGTCTTCGGCACTGCCCGAGGCCAGCACCTGGTGGCCATTGCGCTCAAGAAGCTGGGTAAGGACCGCCGTATCGGTCGGCGAGTCCTCGATAAGAAGAATACGTGCCATTTGTTGCCTTACCCCCCGGTCAGGCGTTTACGTGCGTTCGGATCGCGTCGAGCAGTTCTTCGCGGGTGAATGGTTTGGTGAGGTACTGCTCGGAGCCGACGATGCGCCCGCGCGCCTTGTCGAACAGGCCGTCCTTCGACGACAGCATGATGACCGGCGTGCCCTTGAACAGATGATTGTTCTTGATCAGGGCGCAGGTCTGATAGCCGTCCAGGCGCGGCATCATGATGTCCACGAAGATGATTTGTGGCTGCTGGTCGGCGATTTTCGCCAACGCCTCGAAGCCGTCGGTGGCGGTAACCACCTCACAGCCTTCTCGTTTCAGCAGCGTTTCGGCGGTTCGGCGGATGGTCTTGGAATCGTCGATCACCATGACCTTCAGACCGCCGAGGCTGCCGTTGCGGACCTCGTCTAGCATTTTCGATTTCCCCCGTGCGAATGCCGCGCGTCTGCGGGCACTTCGCCAGCTGTCTTTATTCCAAGCCGCGCCGAAGCTGTCAAGCAAACTTTTCAGCGGGCATGCTGAACGCGCCACGGGCCCGGTCAAGCCGGGAACCGCTTCCGGATCGAACAGCAGGGGGTCGGGGGACCGGCCGGCGGGGCGACTTTCGGGCACGCCCGATGCGTATACCCCAGTTCCCCGGCGCTGCCGACGACCGGATTGCCGAGCCGCGACGTACGTACCAGTCCGGATGGGCAGCCGGACACCCGGGCGGCAAAAGACCGCAGAAAGGCTGGGAAAGCTGGCCGGAGCCCGGGACCCGCCTGCTACCATCTGGCGCATTCTTCCTCGCAGTGCCGCCATGCCGCTCGACATCGTCGTCGTGATGGACCCCATCGGGTCGATCAAGATCGCCAAGGACTCGACCTTCGCCATGCTGCTGGAAGCGCAGCGCCGCGGCCATCGACTGCACTACGTGCAACCCGGCGGGCTGTCCGTGCGCGACGGTACGGCGCTGGCAAGGGTCGCCCCGCTGCGGGTGCGCGACGACAAGGCCGGCTGGTTCGAGCTGGGCGACTGGAGCACCCTCGCCTTCGGCCCGGGCCAGGTCGTGCTGATGCGCAAGGACCCGCCGGTCGACAACGAATACATCCACGACACCCAGGTGCTCGGCCTGGCCCAGCAGGCCGGCGCGATGGTCGTCAACGACCCGCAGGGCCTGCGCGACTACAACGAGAAACTGGCCGCGCTGCTGTTCCCGCAGTGCTGCCCGCCGACGCTGGTGAGCCGCGACAACGCCGCGCTCAAGGCCTTCGTCGGCGAGCACGGCGAGGCCGTGCTCAAGCCGCTCGACGGCATGGGCGGGCGTTCGATCTTCCGCGCGCGCGCTGGCGAGGCCAACCTCAACGTGATCCTGGAAACGCTGACCCAAGGGGGCCACAGCCTGGCCATGGCGCAGCGTTACCTGCCGCAGATCAGCGAAGGCGACAAGCGCATCCTGCTGGTCGACGGCGTGCCGGTGGACTACTGCCTTGCGCGCATTCCGCAGGGCGACGAATTCCGCGGCAACCTCGCCGCCGGCGGCCGCGGCGAAGGCCGTCCGCTGAGCGACCGTGACCGCTGGATCGCGGCCGAAGTCGGCCCGGAGATGAAGCGACGCGGCATGCTGTTCGTCGGCCTGGACGTGATCGGCGACTACCTCACCGAAGTCAACGTCACCAGCCCCACCTGCATCCGCGAACTCGATGCGCAGTACGGCCTCAACATCGCCGGGCTGATGTTCGACGCGATCGAGGCCCGCCTGGCCGCATGAGCGCAGTCGTCGCACCACACAGCTACGGCGATGCCGACAACGGCCGCGTCAGCGCGACCTTCGTGCTGTCGCTGCTGGTCCACGGCATCCTCCTGCTCGGCCTGGGATGGACGCTGGAGAACGCCGCGCCGGTGATGCCGACGCTGGACGTGATCCTGACGCAGACGACCTCGGCACTGACGCCGAAGCAGGCCGATTTCCTCGCCCAGGCCAACAACCAGGGCGGCGGCGAGCACGACAAGAGCACGCGCCCGCGCGAGGCCCAGTCGGGCCCGCTGCCGCAGGCCACCACCGGCCTGGCGCCGCGCACGCTGCGCGCGCAGTCGCCGGCACCGCAGCCGGCGCCGCAGGCGCGCGTGGTCACCAGCAGCCGCGGCGAAACCACCACGGCCATCGCGCGGACGACACCCGCGCCGAGCGAACGCCCCCTGCCGCAAGGCCAGGAAAAGATCGAACACGACATGGAGATGGCGCGCCTGGCCGCCGAGATCCACATGCGTTCGGAGCGTTACGCCAAGCGTCCTACGCGCAAGTTCGTCTCGGCCAGCACGCAGGAATACACCTGGGCCGGCTACCTGCGCGAATGGGTCGACCGCGTCGAGCGCGTCGGCAATCTCAACTACCCCGATGAAGCCCGCCGCCGCCATCTGGCCGGCCAGGTGGTGATCAGCGTGGCGATCCGCCGCGACGGTTCGGTCGAGCGCGCCGACATCGTCAAATCCAGCGGCGTGCCGCTGCTCGATGGTTCGGCACTGCGCATCGCCAGGCTGGCCGAGCCCTACCCGCCGCTGCCCAGGACCGAGGAAAACCCCGACATCCTGCACGTCACGCGGACCTGGAACTTCCTGCCGGGTGGCACGCTGGTCGACGAGTAACGCGCTCTTGCAGGAGCGAGCTTGCTCGCGACCCACGCTGCCGCAGCGGCTATCGCGAGCAAGCTCGCTCCCACAGGATCAGCGCGAATCGCGCAGCGCCTGCTGCTCGCGGATCGTCAGCGCCACGTTGTTGCGCAGGTAGGCCGGCTCGACGCGCTCCGGCGCAACCGCTTCGCCGCGCGCGAACGCATGTGCGGCCAGGCGCGCAACGTCGGCCGCATGCGGCAGTTGCGTCGCATCGAAGGCGACCACGCGATCACCGAGGCGTTGCGCCAACGCGCCCTCCGCCGCACCGAAACCGGTGCCGACACCAAACCATCCAGCGGCTGGCGAGTCCGGTAGCTCGACCTGATCCGGCCCGCGCACGGACTCCGGCGACAGCGCATGTGCGTCGCCGTCGCGAAGCTCGAACGCGGCCGAGTACACCTCGCCCATGCGCGCATCGATCGCGGCAAGCACGTGGCGACTGGCACCCGCATGCGGCAGCAGGTCCGCGCGCATCGCCAGCACGGCGAGCGTCGACACCGGCACCACCGGCCGGTCGAGTGCCATGGCGATGCCCTGCACCACCGCGATCGCCAGGCGCACGCCGGTGAAGGCACCAGGCCCGCGCCCGACCGCGATGGCGTCGAGCTGCGAACGGGCGATGCCCGCCTGCGCCAGCAGCTCATCGGCCCAGGGCAGCGCCAGCTCGGCATGGCGACGCGGCGCCAGCTCGAACCGCTCGTGCACCTGCCCGTCGATCAACAGGGCGACGGAAAGGGCTTCGGTGGCGGTTTCGAATGCGAGCAGGTTCATTGCGTCGGGGGCGGGAGGCAGGTCAACAGCATAACGTCCATCGCGTGAGCAGCCCTTACGCGTCCCCGCTGCCCAGCCCCAGCCCGGCCTCGACCACATCCAGCTCCGCAGCTGGCTCTGGCGGGAAGAACGCCGCGACATCCTCCACGTGCCGCGTCTTCGGCAGTGGCGGCAGCGAGTTGAGGAAGACGCTGCCGTAGGTCTTGCTGGTCAGGCGCGGGTCGCACAGCACCAGCACGCCGCGATCGTGTTCGTTGCGGATCAGCCGACCGGCGCCCTGCTTGAGGGCGATCACCGCCTGCGGCAGCTGCTCGTCACGGAACGGGTTGCCACCGTTGCGGCGGATCGCGTCCAGTCGCGCCTCGAACACCGGATCGTCGGGCGCGGCAAACGGCAGCTTGTCGATCACCACCACGCTGAGCGCATCACCGGCGACGTCGACACCTTCGCGGAAACTCGCCGCACCAAGCAGGACACCATTGCCGGACGCACGGAAGCGTTCGAGCAGCACCGGTCGCGGCGCCTCGCCCTGCACGAACAGCGGCCACGGCCCGCCCTTGAGCAGCTCGGCCGCCTCGCGCAATGCGCGATGCGATGCGAACAGCACGAACGCGCGCCCGCGCGAGGCCTCCAGCACCGGCCGGATCTTCTCGACCATGCTTTCGTTGTAGTTGCGCACGGTCGGATCCGGCAGGCCGCGCGGGAGGTAGCACAGCGCCTGCTTCTCCCAGTCGAACGGACTGGGCACCAGCAGCGTCTGCGGCGGATCGTCGCCCTTGAGGTACAGCCCGAGCTTGATCGCGTAATGCTCGAAGCGGCCGCCGACGGCGAGCGTGGCCGAGGTGAACACCCAGGCCGCATGCGACTGCGCGCGGTGTTGCGCCAGCGGGCCGGCGACGTCGAGCGGGGTGCGGCTGAGACGGAATCCGCGCGCGGTCAGCTCGTACCAGAGCACGCTGCCATCGTCGCGTTTCTTCTTCGCGGCCTTGGCCTTCGCGGTCGCGTCGTCGTCCTGCGTTTCGTCAGCGGCGGCGTCGACCTGGGCAAAGTCCTCGGCGAACTCGTCGTCTTCCTTTGGCTCGGCGTCGCCGGAGTCGTCACGCCAGCGTTGCAGCCGCCCTTCGAATTCGACCGCCCGCGCCGCGCAGGCATCGAAGCCGGGCGATGCCGGCGCCAGCGGCTGCAGCACATCGTGCAGTTGCCGCAACGCATCGGCGAGGGCATCGAAGGCCTCCTCGACCGCCGGCTCTTCGGCCGCGCGCCTGCGCGTACCGCGCACCGGCAGTTCGTCCATCGCCGCCCGCAGCAAGCGCACGCACTGTTCCAGCGCGCGCGCCGGCTCCTGCACCGCGGCCAGCGCCGACGGCACTTGCTTGCATTCGGTCAGCGCATCACGGGCCAGCTCGACCAGCGGCCGGGCGCTCAGCGCTTCGCCGAAGAACTGCGCGGCCAGTTCCGGCAACTGATGCGCCTCGTCGACCACGAACGTCTGCGCGCCCGGCAGGATCTCGCCGAAGCCTTCCTGCTTGAGCGCCAGGTCGGCCAGCAGCAGGTGGTGGTTGACCACCACCAGGTCGGCTGCCTGCGCGCGCTGGCGCGCCTGCACGACGAAGCAGTCGGCGAAGAACGGGCATTCGCTGCCCAGGCAGTTCTCCGCGGTGCTGGTGACCATCGGCAGCAGCGGCGAATCTTCCGGCAGCGCGTCGAGCTCGGCCAGGTCGCCCATGCGCGTGCGCCCGGACCAGGCGACGATGCGCTGGAACTGCGCGGCCAGCTCGCGCGTGGCAAAGCGTGGCTCGCCCTGAGCCTGGCGCATCCGGTAATGGCACAGGTAGTTGGCGCGGCCCTTGAGCAGCGCGGTCTTCAGGCCTATGCCGAGGGCATCGCGCACGCGCGGCAGGTCGCGGTGGTAGAGCTGGTCCTGCAGCGCGCGCGTGCCGGTGGAGACGATGGTCTTCTTGCCCGACAGCAATGCCGGCACGAGATAGGCAAACGTCTTGCCCGTGCCCGTGCCCGCTTCGGCCAGCAACGTTCCGCGGCTGTCGACGGCATCGGCGATCGCCGCCGCCAGGTCCTGCTGGGCGACGCGGGTGGTGAAGGCCGGGATGTTGCGCGAGAGTTCGCCGCCGTCGGCCAGGGCCGCGCGACTCGCCTCGCTGAGGCGGTTAGTCATTCCGGCATTGTCGCCGCATTTCAGTAACGCGGCGGTGCCGCGACGGTGCAGGCATCGCGCTCGCGGCGGGCATCGGTGGCGCTGGGGTTGCCCGGGACGTCCACCGGCAGCGCCCGCGCCCTGGCCTCGCGCACTTGCGCGATCGTTTCCCAATGGCGCCGGCACAGCGGCCCGACCTTCGAACCGCCGTCGAGGCCCTTGCGGGCGAAACGCTCGGCGTCATCGAGCTTGTCGTTCAGCAGCGCCGCTTCCGCGCGCTCCTGAAGCAGCGCCGGATCGTCCGGCGTGATCTGCAGCGCCTGGTCCAGCGCGGCGGCCGCCTGCGGGTTCTGGCCTGCGCGCTCCAGGCGTTCGGCTTCCTTGCGCAGGTCCTCGACCTGCGGGTCACGCAGCGGCTGCACGTCGAGCTCGCTGCTGGCGGCACCGCCAGCGGCGCGAACAGCGCGCACCGCGGCGGGCGCGTCGAACATCGGCTCGGCCAGCGGCGGCGGCGTGGTGCTGCACGCGGCCAACAGCAAACCCGCCAGCGCCAGCGGCGCCGGCAACTTCAACATCCTCACGGCGTGATCCTCACGGCAGATTCTCCTGCTGCTGCGGTGGCGGCGCCTCCGCAGTCTGTTCGGCCGGTTGCTCCTCATCCTTGCGACCAAAACCGAACCATTCGCGCCAACCACCCTGCCCTTCCTCGGCCACCGGTTCCGGCGCCGGGCACGGCGCATAGGCAGGGGCGAAGCCGGCGACATACGCCATGCGACGCGACCCTACGCAATCGGGATCGGTGGTGTTGCTGGCGATCGTCCACTGCCAGTCGATGCCCTTGTCGCCGACCTTGAGCGGTGCGCTGGGCAGGCGCGAGAAGATCGCCGACCACACGCGCATGGCACCGGTTGCGCCGTACAGGCCGGTGGTCTGGTTCTGGTCGTTGCCGACCCAGATCACCGCCAGGTGGTCGCCGGTCCAGCCGGCGAACCAGCTGTCGCGACCGTCATTGCTGGTGCCGGTCTTGCCCGCGGGCGACAGGCGGCCGAGGCCATCGCGGACGAGCTGGGTGCCGGTGCCGTTCGACACCGCCTGCTGCAATGCAATCGTGATCAGGCGCGCGGCAATGGCGTCGCCTTCCTGCGCCGGCGCCGGGTCCTTGTCGTAGCGGTTGAGCGCACGCCCGTTGGCGTCGAGCACGCCGCGCACCGCGTGCAGCGGCTGGATCTCGCCACCGGACGCGAGGAACTGGTACAGCTGCGCCATCGCGTACGGGCTCTGGTCGACCGCGCCCAGGATCAACGCCGGATTGGGCTCGGTCTCGATGCCGGCCAGGGTCTTGATCAGGCTGGCGATGCGCTCGGGAGCGACCTGCATGCCCACGCGCACCGTGGCCTGGTTGTAGGACATCGCCAGCGCATCGATCAGGCGCACCGTGCCGTGGCTGCGGCCGTCGGAGTTGCCCGGGTTCCAGTTCTTCTTCTTGCCCAGCGCGACGGTGACCGGCGAGTCGTCGACCCAGCTGGCCAGCGAGTACTTGCCCGGCTGCGCCAATGCCAGCAGGTACACGAACGGTTTGAGCAGCGAACCGACCGGGCGCTGCGCTTCGATCGCGCGGTTGAAGCCGTGCTCGGCCACGCTGCGGCTGCCGACGACGGCAACGACTTCGCCATTGTGGACGTCGGTCACGACCAGGCCGGTCTGCAGCGGCGGCCGGCGCTTGTTGTCCAGGCTCTTGAGGGTCCGGGCGACCGCGCCCTCGGCCATGGCCTGCGCCGACGGCGACATCCCGCTCATCACGCTCAGTCCGGCGCCGGCCAGTGCATCGGCCGGATAGTCGCGGGCAAGCTGGCGGCGGACCAGGTCGACATACGCCGGGAAACGGTTCGCGGCGACGCTGCCCGGGTCCTTGGTCACGCCCAGCGGCGCCTTCAGCGCACGCTGGTACTCGGCGTCGTCGATCAGCTGGGTCTCGTGCATTTCGCCGAGGACGAAGTTGCGCCGTTCCAGCGCGCGCTCGGGATTGCGCCTCGGGTCGTAGTAGGACGGTCCACGCACGATGCCGATCAGCAGCGCGATCTGCTCGGTGCTCAGGTCGGCCAGGTCGCGGCCGAACCAGAACTCGGCGCCGGCGGCGACGCCGTGGATGGCCTGCGCGCCACGCTGGCCGAGGTAGACCTGGTTGAAGTACGCCTCCAGGATCGTGCCCTTGTCGTAACGGGCTTCGATCAGCATCGCGTAGAGGATTTCCTTGCCCTTGCGGGTCAGGGTCTGCTCGCGGCCGATGCCGAGCAGGCCGCTGCGGGCGAGCTGCTGGGTCAGGGTGCTGGCGCCTTGCTTCGCGCGGCCGGCGGCGACGTTCTTGAAGGCGGCGCGGATCATGCCGGTCACGTCGATGCCGTGATGGCTGTTGAAGTCGCGATCCTCGACGGCCTGCAGGCCGGTGACGAGCAGCTCGGGCACTTCCTTCAGGCGCACCAGGCGCCGCTCTTCCTGCTTCTGGCCGTACAGCGTGGCGATGCGGGCCGGGTCGAGCCGCACCGTCTTCAGTTCGCGCTTCTTCTCGGCATCGCGTACAGAGGCCACCCGGCTGCCGGACAGCACGACTTCGATGCGCCGTGCCGGTACCGCGCCGTCGACATCGCTGAAACCGCGGCTGGAAATCAGCCAGCGGCCGCCGGTGCGCGAGTAGCTGCCCGGGCGCACGCCGTCGCCGGAGTGGTAGGCGGCGGCATCGAGCTCGGTCTTGAGGGTGGTCGCGTCCAGGGTCAGGCCCGGGGCCAGTTCCAGCGGCCGCGCATAGACCCGGGTCGGGATCTGCCAACGCAGCTGGCCGAAGCGTTCGCTGACTTCGTGGTTCAGGTACAGCGTGTAGGGAATGAGGAAGCCAAGGCCCAGGCCCACTGCGGCCAGCAGCCAGGTGACCAGGCGTCGCCGCCATTGCGGGGACTGACTGTCGTCTGCGGTTTCGTCTTCGTCGTAATCGATTTGGGCCACGGCATGGGACAATGTTGGGGCTGCGCCCTCGTGGCCGCGAGTCTATCGCAGCCGGCCCGCCGCCCCGCGCGGACGGGGTCGCGGCAAAGTCTGCGTTAAGGAATCTTCAGAATGACGAGCGATCGATGGGCCTGAGCTGGACCGAGGTGCGGTTCTACTTCGATAGGAGCACCGGCCTGCTTCGACGCGGCCTGACCAGCCTGCGCACGCGCGGCATCGAGGCCACCTGGCAGCGGGTCGCCCGGCAGTTCCACCGGGTGCCGGCCGCGCACCGGCCCGAACTCTATCTGCCGGACCGGGCCCCGTTTGCACCGTTCTCGCTGCCCTGGTCGGACCGGCCCAGGGCCAGCATCGTCATCCCCGTCTACAACCAGTTCGCACACACGCTGTCGTGCCTGCGCGCGATTGCCGCGTATCCGCCGGAGTGCGCGATCGAGGTCATCGTCGTCGACGACGGTTCGTCGGACGAGACCGGGACTGCGTTGCCGCAGGTCGAAGGTCTGACGTACCACCGCCGCCGCCAGAATGGCGGCTTCATAGCCGCGTGCAACGACGGCGCCGCGCTGGCGCGTGGCGAGTATGTGGTGTTCCTCAACAACGACACGCTGCCGCAGCCGCGCTGGCTGGATACGCTGCTGGCGACGTTCGACCAGCACCCCGGCACCGGGCTTGCCGGGTCGCAACTGGTCTACCCGGACGGACGCCTGCAGGAAGCCGGCGGACTCGTGTTCGCCGACGGCAACGCCCACAACCTGGGCAAGTTCGAAAGCCCCAACGATCCGCGCTATTCGCATGTCCGTGCCGCCGACTATTGCTCCGGCGCGGCAATAGCCATTCCGCGCCGGTTGTTCGAGCGCATCGGCGCGTTCGACTCGCGCTATGCACCGGCCTACTTCGAGGACACCGACCTGGCTTTCGCCGTGCGTGATGCCGGCTATCGGGTGCTGTACCAGCCAGCCTCGCAGGTCGTGCACCTGGAAGGCATCACCGCCGGCACCGACGTCAACCAGGGCGTCAAGGCGCACCAGGTGCGCAATCGCCATACGTTTGCCGAAAAGTGGCGTACCGCCCTGTCGCGGCAATGGCCCGATGGCACAGCGCCCGACGAGGCTTCAGCCGCGAAGGACCAGCGCCGCATCCTGATCATCGACAGCGCCACGCCCCGTCCCGACCACGACTCGGCTTCGCTGCGCATGGTCAACCTGATGCGCCTGCTGCTCGACGAAGGCGCGCACGTCACCTTCGTTCCCACCGACCTCAACCATGCCGGCGCTCACACGCAGCGCCTGCAGCAGCTCGGTGTGCAGGCCTGGTACGCGCCGTTCTTCGGCACGCCGGCGCGCTGGATCCGCGAGCATGGCCACCGCTTCGACACGGTCCTGGTCTGCCGCCATTACGTCCTGCGCGAGTGGCTGCCGCTGCTGCGCAAGCACGCGCCGCACGCGCGGCTGGTGTTCGACACCGTCGATCTGCACTACCTTCGCGAGCGCCGCGGTGCAGAGCTGGCGGACGACCAGGCGCTGATGCGCGCGTCCGAGCGTACCCGCGCACTGGAACTGGACATGATCTCGCGCAGCGACGCGACATTGGTGGTCAGTGATGTCGAACGCAACCTGCTGGCAGTCGATGCGCCGGCGGCGAACGTGGAAATCCTCTCCAACCTGCACCACGTCCACGGCCGCGGCCAGCCACATGGGCAACGCAGCGACCTGGTGTTCGTCGGCGGCTTCCGCCATCCGCCGAACGTCGATGCCGTGCGCTGGTTCGTCACCGAGGTCTTCCCGCTGGTTCGCGCGCAGGCGCCTGACATCGTTTTCCATTGCATCGGCAGCGACACCACTGCCGAGATCGATGCACTGGCATCGCAACCGGGCGTGCGCATCCACGGCCACGTGCCCGACCTGTCGCCCTACATGGATGGCGCACGCATCGCCGTCGCGCCCTTGCGCTTCGGCGCCGGCGTCAAGGGCAAGGTCAACCTGAGCATGGCCCATGGCCAGCCGGTGGTGGCCACGGCTTGTGCGGTCGAAGGCATGCACCTGCGCAATGGCGAAGACGTTCTGGTGGCCGACGATGCCGCTGGTTTCGCCGAAGCGATCCTGCGGCTGTATCGCGACGAGGCGCTGTGGCAGCGCCTGGCCGACAACGGCCTGGCCAACGTAGAGCGGCATTTTTCGCTCGATGCCGGCCGCGATGTGGTGCGCCGGGTGCTGCTGGGATCCGCCGGCTGATGCAGCGCCTGTAAGAGCGAGCTTGCTCGCGATCGGTGTATCGGCGGCGCAATCGCCTGGTCGCGAGCAAGCTCGCTCCTACCGAGCGGTCAGTTGGCGGCTGAAGCGCGGCGCAGCCGGTCGGCGAATTCGCCCAGGCCGCTGGCCTGCGGATCCAGTTCGCGCGCGGCCACCAGCGCCGCCTGCGCGGCGCCCAGTTCGCCCGCGCCCAGGCGCTCGTCGCCGACGGCGATCCAGCGCTGCGCCAGGCGCCGGCGCGCATCGCGCACCGCCGGGCCATCGCCTTCGAGCACGGCACGCGCATCCAGGCATTCACGCGCACGGCTGAGGCGGTTGCCGCGCAGTTCGGATTCGAAGCAACGCTGCGCCGCCGGCAACAGGCGCGCCATTGCCGAGCGCACCGCCGGATCCTGCGGCGCCATCGATTGAGCCGCGCGCAGTTTGTCGAACGCGCTGTCGCCCGGCGGCGTCAGCAGGTTGCCGCGCGACTCGGCCTGGGCGGCATCGGCCAGCAACTGGTCGAGGCGGCGCTGGCGTTCGGCGGTCGGAACCTTCTTGCCGTAGCGCTGCTGTGACTGTCGCGCCTGCACCAGCCGCTGTTCGGCAGCCGCCACACCCGGTGCACTGGCGTCGATGCGGCGCGCCTGCGCCAGCTCCTTCTCGGCCTCGTTGAAACGGAAATCGCCGGCATAGCGCTGGCTGCGCCCGGCGTAAGCGTTGGCGACGGCAGCGATGCCGTGCTGTGCCCGCTCATCGTCCGGCATGGCCGCCAGGACCGCGCGGTATCCCTCGACCGCCTCGTCGAGTCGGCCGCGACGGAGATCGGCATCGGCTTTGGCACGGTGTTGTTCGGCGGCGCGGTTGAGTCCGGCCAGTGCATCGGGCAGATCGACGTGTCCCGGGTCGGCAGCCTGCACGCGCCGGATCCGCGCCGAAGCTTCGGCCAGCTCGCCTCTCGCCAATGACGTCTGCGCCTGTTGCAACAGGTCGGCGAGGGTGTCCTCGCGACCTTCCAGTGCATCGGTCCGTTTCGGCTCCAGTGCCAGCACGCGCTGGTACAGAGGCAGCGCGGCATTGTCGCCGCCATCGAGCAGCCCGGCCTTGCGCGCGGCAGCGGCCTGGGCGAGCAGCTTGTCGACGCCAGAATCTCCGGCCTCGCGCTCACGCACGCGCTGTTCCAACGCATCGACGCGTGCTTGCGGAACCGCCAGCTCGCGCGCGAGCGCGATCGAGCGATGGGCCTGCGCGTAGTCGCGTTTCTCCAGCGCACGTTCGGCCTGCACCAGCGCCTGCTGGCCGACCTTGGCCATGCCCTGGCGCGCCTCGCTGCGATCCGGATCGAGCGCCAGCGCGGCCGCGTACAGCTCGCGCGCACCACGACCGTCGGCCGAGGTCAGCTGCCCCTGCTGCAGGGCGCTGGCGGCGTCGGCCTGCAATTGCTGTGCACGCGTATCCGGCCACAGCCAGTTCGAAAGCGGTTGCCGCAGCAGCAGCAACAGCAGCGCCACCGAGACCAGGGCCATGACGCCGATGCCCCAGCCGCGCCAGCGGATGCGCCTGGCGGTCTCGTCAGCCCAGCGACCGCCGCGGTCGTCGTCTTCGCCCCATTGCCAGTCGTTCCAGCGCGGCGCTTGCGGCTCGACCCGGTCACGCCCCGAGCGGCCATCGCGGCCGTCACCGCCGCCGCCAACGTCGCCGTCGGCGCCGTTGGCGCTGAATTTCCCCGGTTCATGTGGCGCTGCTGATGTCACCCGCCAAGCATAGCCTCATGTCGGTGAGAGGATGTGGAGGACGATGCGTGGCGTTCAGCGTCGCTGCGCATGCTCCACCCCGGGCAACGACGCCAGTTTGCCGAGCAGCGTCGACAGCTGGCCGTAATCGCCCACGCGCAGGCGCAGGCGCAGACGTACCCGGGCACCGTTGCGCTCGACATCGCTGCTGATGCTCAGCACGTGCGCGTTGCCCTGGGCGATCAGGTTGGTCACTTCCTTGAGCAGCCATTTGCGGTCGAGCGCCAGCACTTCGATATCGACCTCGTAACCGCTGCCCGCGCGCCCCCACTCCACCGGCAGCACGCGCTGCGGTTGCGACGCGGCCAGACGCTGGAATGCGGCGCAGTCGGGGCGGTGGACGGTGACGCCGCGGCCACGCGTGAGGTAGCCGACGATCGGCTCGCCCGGCAACGGCTGGCAGCAACGCGCCAGCTGCACCAGCAGGTTGCCGACACCCTCGACGGTGAAGTCGGTGGTTCTGCGCGGGACCCGTCGCGGCGGCGTCGGCGTGGTGACGGTGCTGCCAGGCGTGGCCGCAGCCGCTGCGGCAGCGGACGCCGCGCGTTCGTGCTCGAGCAGCGCGCGACCGACCTGATGCGGGCCGATATCGCCCAGGGCCACCTGCACGTAGACTTCGCCGTCGCTGGCAAGGTTGAACTTCTCGCGGGCCGGGGCGAGGTCGGCGCCGAGCAGGCCGAGGCGACGCAGCTCCTTGTCGAGCAGGTCCTTGCCGGCGCTCTCGTTGCGGGCCCGATCGAGTTTGTGGAACCAGGCCCGCACCTTGTCGCGCGAGCGGCTGCTGGCGAGGAAACCGTTGGCCGCGATCAGCCAGTCGCGACGGGGCTCGCCGGTCTTGGCGGTCATGATCTCGACGCGGTCGCCGGTGCGCAGCTTGTGGTCGAGCGGGACGATGCGGCCATCGACCTTGGCGCCGCGGCAACGATGACCGACCTCGGTGTGGACGTGATAGGCGAAATCCAGCGGCGTCGCCCCGGTCGGCAGGTCGATCACCTCGCCCTTTGGCGTCAGCACGTAGATGCGGTCTTCGACCAGCTCGGTGTCGAACTCGCCCGACAGCGATCCGTCTTCGCGCCCGCCTTCGCCCGAGGCTTCCAGCAGGCGCCGCATCCAGGCGATCTTGCGGTCGAAGGCGGCATCGGCGCTGTGGCTGCCGACTTCCTTGTACTTCCAGTGCGCCGCCACGCCGAGCTCGGCCTGGCGGTGCATGTCGTGCGTGCGGATCTGCACTTCCAGGGTCTTGCCTTCCGGCCCGACCACGGCGGTGTGCAGCGAGCGGTAGTCGTTGCGCTTGGGCCGGGCGATGTAGTCGTCGAACTCGCTCGGGATTGGCGCCCAGGTCGCATGGACGACGCCGAGCGCGGCGTAGCAGTCGGCGAGGCTGTCGACCAGCACGCGCACCGCGCGCAGGTCGTAGAGCTCGCCGATGGGCACGTTCTTGCGCTGCATCTTCTTCCAGATGCTGTAGATGTGCTTGGGCCGGCCGGCAATCTCGGCGACGACGCCCTGTGCCGCCATCGCCTCGCGCAGCGTGCCCTTGACCTGTTCAATGTAGCGTTCGCGATCGGTGCGCTTCTCGTCGAGCAGGCGCGCGATCTGCTGGTAGGTCTGCGGTTCCAGGTAACGGAACGCGAGATCCTCCAGCTCCCACTTGAGCTGCCAGATACCCAGCCGGTTGGCCAATGGCGCGTGGATGTCGCGGGTGAGCAGCGCCAGCTCGCGACGCTGCTCGTCCGGCAACGGTTCGGCATGGCGCATCCGCGCCAGCTGGCGCGCCAGCAGGATCGGCACCACCCGCAGGTCGCGGACGATGGCCAGCAGCAGCCGTCGAAGGCCTTCATTGCCGGCCTGGCCATGGCGCTCGGCATGCAGCGCCCAGACCTGCGCGGCGGCGCGCTGGCCTTCGATCAGCGGTGCGACCGCCGGGAAGTCGCGCTCGACCGGGCCCAGTGAAGCCCGCCAGCCGGGATACGTGTGCAGGATTGCCGCCGCCGCGGTGTCGCCATCGGCGCCGAGGAGCACCAGTGCCTCGAGCATGCTCGCCACGACCTGGGGCGGATCGTCGGCACCGTCCAGCGCCGAGGGCGCCGCGGCCGCCTGCTCCATGGCCTTGCGCAACGGCGCGGCGATGCCGGCGGCAACCGGATGCGCCATCACGGCGGCAAGCTGTGGAATCTCGGTGACCATGGCGGGGGCGTGGCGTGGAACGATCCTGGACGACGCGGTCTACACTAGCGGGCAACCGTCTGGAGGAACAGCGCATGCGTTCGACCCGCCCCCGCAATACCTCGCTCCGCCTGTTCGCGCTGGCGGCACTGCTGCCCCTGGCCGGAGCGTCGTTCGCCCAGCAGAAGATCGAGCAGCAGATGAGCTACGAGCAGTTCAAGGCCGCCGGCCTGGACCGCCTGAGTCCCGAGCAGCTGGCCAATCTCAACGACTGGCTCGATGGCAAGCTCAAGGTCGAAACCGCCAAGGCCGCCGAGACCGCCAAGCAGAGCGGTGGCGACGAAGACCGCCGCGGCCTGTTCCTGGCCGCATCGCGCGAGCCGGTCGACGGCACGATCACCGGCAACTTCACCGGCTTCGGCAAGGGTCGCAGCTTCACGCTCGACAACGGCCAGGTGTGGCAGCAGATCGACGATGTCTCGCTCACCGGCGTCAAGGATGCCAACCCCAAGGTCAAGATCACGCCCAGCGTGATTGGTTCTGCGTGGTATCTGTCGATCGAGGGCTTCAACGCGCGCGCCAAGGTGCAGCGCGTCAAGTAACCGCCACTCAGTAGCTGCCACCAGGGGAATCGTCCATGCGCCTGTTGCTCGCCTGCATCGCCGTGTTCGTTGCTGCTTCTATCTCGCCCGGGCCAGCGCGTGCGGCAAAGGATTACGTTGCCCTGGAGCAGCGACTGAACGCCGAACAGATGCGCGCCACCGGCCTGGACACGCTGTCGCCCGAGCAGCTGACCCTGCTCAACCGCCTGCTCAGTCAGGAGCAGGGCGCGGCGGTGGAAGCCGCCGTGGCCGAGCGCGCCGCAGATGACGTCGGCCGGCGCGAGAAGCGCACGGCCGCAGCACCGGTCACGGCCAGCGTGCAGGGCGATGTCCGCGCCTGGTCGCGCGGCGACACGGTGGTGCTCGACAACGGCCAGCGCTGGCGCGTTGTCGAAGGCAACCTCTACCTGGGCAAGCCTGTGAGCAACCCGAAGGTCACGCTGACGCCGGGCTTCATGGGCGCCTGGTACCTGCAGATGGAAGGGCAGACGCCGCGCATGAAGGTGCAGCGCGCCGACTGAGCGACGCGCTGCGTTCCAGTGTTGCAAGTCAGCGGCGCAGTTGCGCCAGCCGCTGCGCCAGTCTCTTCGGCGATACGCCGCCGCGGGCGCCCAGTTCCTGCGCGAACAGCGACACGCGCAGCTCCTCCAGGTCCCAGCGCAGTGCCTGCCAGTCGGGCTGGTCGCCAGCACCTTCCTCCACGGCCCTGGCCAGTGCGTCGGCAAACGGCTTGATCTCGAGCATCCGCGCCTGGTCGCGTACCGGATCGCGCAGCGCGCGTTCGCCGCGCAGGGCCAATGCCTTCAGGTAACGCGGATACTCACGCAAGGCCTGCGCCGGAACGTTGCGCAGGAAGCCCGGCGGCGTCAACGACGCCAGGTGCGCGCGCATGTCGTCGAGGTTGCCGCTGGCCCAGCCCATCAGCGGCGACTCCAGTTTGGCGCGTGCTTCAGCGACGGCCCCCAGGATGGTCTCGGCCTGGCGCAGACGCTCCATCGCGTCGGCGAACAATTGCTTCGCGATGGCATCGCGGCGCGTGGCGAATGCGCCGGCGTCCCGGATGTCGAACAGCGCGGCGTCCGCATCATCGGAAGCAAGCGATGCGAACGCGCCATCGACCAGGTCCACGCGCAGGCGATCGCCCTCCTTCAGGCCATCGTTGCGTGGAGCCGCCGATTCGATCGCCGCGTACAACAATCCGGTTTTCGGCGTGACCGGCAACTGCTTGCGCGCCTGCTTGAGTTTGTCGGCCAGCGCGATCGCCAGCAGCCTGCGCACGCCGCGCGGATGCTCGCGGCGCGCGACTTCGGCTTCGGCATGCACGCGCAGCGACACGCTCTCGCCATCGTCGTGCAGCGCCGGGTACGCAGGGACACCGCCGGCGCCCGCCACAGAGACCGGAATCGGCGCATCGGGGAACGTCGTCAAGCCCTGTTGCGCCAGGCCGTCGGCGGCGCGGGCCGCGAAGGCCGCCGCCGCGCGTTCGCCGAAGCGACGACGCAGATCGTCGAGGTCGCGCGATTCGGCCAGCACGTTGCGACTCTCACCCTTGCCGCCGCCTTCGATCAGCTGCAGGTTCATGCGCAGGTGCGGCTCGAGCGCCGCCTCGTCGAAGTCGAGTGCCACAACCGCGACGCCGCCAAGCTTCGACAGGAAACGCGACAGCTCACCGGTGATGCTGTCAGCGCTGGCCTGCGGATGCGCCTCGAAGAAGGCCCGGGCGAAATCCGGCGCCGGCACGAAGTTGCGGCGCAAGGTCTTGGGCAGTGACTTGATCAGCGCCGCCGCCTTGTCGGCGACGAAGCCCGGTGCCAGCCATGACAACCTCACCGGATCGAGCGCGTTGAGCAGGTGCAACGGCACCGCGAGGGTCATGCCATCGTCGCTGGCACCGGGTTCGAACCGGTACTTGACCGCCAGTCGCGCATTGCCCAGCGAGAGGTACGGCGGGAAGCGCTGCGCATCGCTTTCGTCGACCACCATCAAGTCGGCCAGCGACCATTCCAGCGCGGCCTTCTCCGCCGGCGGCAACTTGCCGTACCAGGCATCGAGCGCCTGCGCGTTGTGCACGTGCGGCGGCAGGCGGTCGAGGTACCACTGCGCCATCCACTCCTCTTCGACGACCAGGCCACTGCGGCGCTGCTTGGCTTCCTCGTCGCGCGCCTTGGCGAGTGTGGTCAGGTTGCGCGCCAGGAACGCGCTCCGGGTGTTGATTTCGCCGGTGACCAGCGCATCGCGGGCAAAAATTACGCGACTTTCTTCGGGGAACAGCGCGCCGTAGTGCACCGGCCGCTTGGGTGCCAGCACCAAGCCAAACAAGCTGATCTGCTCGCTGCCGACCACCCGACCCTGCGATCGCGCCCAGCGCGGATCGTGCTGGCGACGGGCCAGCAGATGCGGCAGCTCGGCGATCACCCAGTCCGGCTCGATCGCGGCGTTGGTCAGCGACCACACTCGCTCGGTGTCGAGCAGCGTCGCCGACAACACCCACGGCGGCGGCTTCTTGGCCAGCGGCGAGCCCGGGAACAGCTGGAACTTGCGACCGCGCGGGCCGTCGTACTGGCCGCGCTCGCTGCGGAAGCCAATCTGCGTCGGCAGGCCGGCAAGCAGGGCACGGTGCAGCGTCGTGTACACCGCCTGGTCAAACTCGCCGGCACGCGGCTCGCTGTTCCAGTCCAGCTCATCGCCCATCAGCCTGAGCTGGCGGTGCAGCTCGCGCCACTCGCGCATGCGCAGGAAGCCGACGAAGTGCTTCTCGCACCAGCCACGCAGTTTCGACTGGGTGAGTTCCTCGTGTGCCGACTGGTAGGCCTCCCACAACTTGAGGATGCCGACGAACTCCGACTTGGGGTCGGCGAACTGCGCATGGGCGTTGTCGGCGGCGGCGCGCTGGTCGGCCGGACGCTCGCGCGGGTCCTGGATGCCCAGGAACGAGGCGATCACCAGCATCTCGCGCAGCACGCCGTGCTGGTTGGCGGCGACCAGCATGCGTGCCAGCTTCACGTCGACCGGCAGGCGCGACATCAGCTTGCCGGTGGGCGTGAGCTTGCGCGACTCGTCGACCGCGCCCAGCTCGCCCAGCTGCTGCCAGCCGTCGGCGACCGCGCGCGGGTCCGGCGGCTCCAGGAACGGGAACTCCTCGATGTTGCCCAGTCCCAGCGACAGCATCCGCAGGATCACGCCGGCCAGCGCGGCACGGCGGATTTCCGGATCGGTGTAGCGCGCCCGCGACAGGAAGTCGGCTTCGGAATACAGGCGGTAGCAGGTGCCTTCGCTGATGCGACCGCAGCGGCCCTTGCGCTGGTCGGCGCTGGCCTGGCTGATCGGCTCGATGTGCAGGCGGTCGAGCTTGCCGCGCGGGCTGTAGCGCTTGACGCGGGCCAGGCCGGGATCGACCACGTAGCGGATGCGCGGCACCGTCAGCGAGGTTTCGGCGACGTTGGTGGCCAGCACGATGCGGCGCTTGGGGCCGGGATTGAAGACGCGATCCTGGTCGCGCACAGACAGTCGCGCGTACAGCGGCAGCACTTCGGTTTCGCGGTACTTGCGCCGTTCCAGCGCCTGGTGGGCGTCGCGGATCTCGCGCTCGCCGGACAGGAAGATCAGCACGTCACCGCGCGGATCCTCGCGGGTGATTTCGTCGCAGGCGGCGACGATGCCGTCGTTGACGCTGCGATCGCGGCCCTGCTCACGGCCCTGCTCGCCGTCGTCCTCGCCCTCGCCGAGCGGGCGATAGCGCACCGAGACCGGATAGCCACGGCCTTCGACATTGACCACCGGCGCATCGCCGAAATGCTGGGCGAAGCGCTCGGTGTCGATGGTCGCCGAGGTGACGATGACCTTCAGGTCCGGGCGACGCTGCAGCAGCTGCTTGAGGTAGCCGAGCAGGAAATCGATGTTGAGGCTGCGTTCGTGCGCCTCGTCGATGAGGATGGTGTCGTAGCGCGACAGCCAGCGATCGGACTGGATCTCGGCCAGCAGGATGCCGTCGGTCATGAACTTGACCGCGGTCTGCTCACCGACATTCTCGGTGAACCGCACCTGGTACCCGACCGCGCCGCCGACCTGGGTCTTCAGCTCCTCGGCCACGCGCCGGGCCACCGCGCGCGCGGCGATACGACGTGGCTGGGTGCAGCCGATCATGCCGGCGGCGCCACGGCCGGCCGCCAGGCACAACTTGGGCAGCTGGGTGGTCTTGCCCGAGCCGGTTTCGCCGGCGATGACGATGACCTGGTGCTTGCGGATCAGCTCGACGATGCGTTCGGCTTCGGCCGCTATCGGCAAAGACGGGTCGACCGGCGCCTGCGGCAGCGCCGCGGCCCGCGCCTGGCGCTGCGCGACCGATGCGCTCAAGGCCTGGGCGAAGGCTTCGCGTGCGCGTTCGTCCGCCGGCTTGCCGCTCCAGCGCGACCACAGCCCTTGCAGTCGCCCACGGTCACGACTCAGCGCACCATCGATGGCGCGCCGGGCCTGGCGTAACGCGTTACTGACATCGGGCTGTCTAGACTGCGCCGGGTCCATTGATTTCATCGATCAGACTGCAAGCCAAAAACCATTTCAAATTGCGATCGGCGGCGTCTATTGTCGCCCGCAAACCTCAGCGTAGGGAGAAAAACAGTGGCTAAACAGAAAAGCGCCAAGTCCAAGTCCCCGGCCAAGACCGCGGCCACGGGGGTGGCCAGCTCCTCGGCCATCGATATCGGGATCAGCAGCGGCGATCGCAAGAAGATTGCAGAGGGCCTGTCGCGCTTCCTTTCCGACAGCTTCACGCTGTACCTGAAGACCCACAATTTCCACTGGAACATCACCGGGCCGATGTTCAACAGCCTGCACCTGATGTTCGAGGGCCAGTACACCGAGCAGTGGAACGCGCTGGACGAAACCGCCGAGCGCATCCGCGCCCTGGGCTTCAATGCCCCGGGTTCGTACGCCGAATTCATCCGCCTCAGCTCGATCCCCGAAGAGCCCGGCCTGACCGAGTCGCTGGACTGGCGCGAGATGGTTCGCCAGCTCACCGTCGGCAACGAGGCCGTGGCCCGCACTGCGCGCAAGGTGCTCAAGCTGGCAGATGACGCCGGCGACGACCCGACGGTCGACCTGATGACCCAGCGCCTGCAGACCCACGAGAAGTACGCCTGGATGCTGCGCTCGCTGCTGGAATGACCGTCCCTGACCCCTCTTCCGCATGCGGAAGAGGGGTTCTCCGACAGGCCGGCCCCTCGCGCCCGCTAAACTAGGCGCATGCCCGACCCCGCACTCGATCTGCTCCGCCGCATCTTCGGCCACCCTGCTTTCCGCGGCGAACAGGCGCAGATCGTCGAACACGTCAGCCGCGGCGGCGACGCCCTGGTGCTGATGCCCACCGGCGGCGGCAAATCCCTGTGCTACCAGCTCCCGGCCCTGCTGCGCGACGGCTGCGGCCTGGTCGTCTCGCCGCTGATCGCGCTGATGCAGGACCAGGTCGAGGCGCTGCGCCAGCTCGGCGTGCGCGCGGCCTACCTGAACTCCACGCTGGATGCGTCCACCGCCGCCGACGTCGAACGCCAGCTGCTGGCCGGCGAGCTCGACCTGCTCTACGTCGCCCCGGAGCGCCTGCTCACCGGTCGCTTCCTGTCGCTGCTCGAGCGTGCCCGGATCGGTCTGTTCGCGATCGACGAGGCGCACTGCGTCTCGCAGTGGGGTCATGACTTCCGCCCGGAATACCGTCAGCTCACCGTCCTGCACGAGCGCTGGCCCGGGATCCCGCGCATCGCCCTGACCGCCACCGCCGACGCGCCGACCCGGCGCGAGATTGCCGAGCGCCTGGCGCTGGAGGACGCACGGCAGTTCGTCAGCTCCTTCGACCGCCCCAACCTTCGCTACCGCGTCGTCCACAAGGACGGCGCCGGCGTGCGCCAGCTGCTGGACTTCCTGGCCGGCCATCGCGGCGAGAGCGGCATCGTCTACGCCTTCTCCCGCAAGCGCGTGGAGAGCGTCGCCGAGCAGCTGCAGGCCGCCGGCATCAAGGCCCTGCCCTACCACGCCGGCATGGACGCACAGGTGCGCGCCGGCAACCAGCGCCGCTTCCTGCAAGAAGACGGCGTGGTGATGGTGGCGACGATTGCCTTCGGCATGGGCATCGACAAGCCCGACGTGCGTTTCGTCGCCCACGTCGACCTGCCCAAGTCGATCGAGGGCTACTACCAGGAAACCGGCCGCGCCGGCCGCGACGGCGAACCGGCCGAACTGTGGCTGAGCTACGGCCTGGGCGACATGGTCAACCTGCGCACGATGATCCAGCAGGGCGAGGCCGGTGAGGATCGCAAGCGCCTGGAGCTGGGCAAGCTCGATGCCCTGCTCGGCTACTGCGAATCCACCCAGTGCCGCCGCCAGGCGCTGCTGGGCTGGTTCGGCGAACCGCATCCGGGCGCCTGCGGCAACTGCGACAACTGCCTGGAACCGCCCAGCAGCTGGGATGGCACCCAGGCCGCGCGCAAGGCGCTGTCGTGCGTGTACCGCACCGGACAGCGTTTTGGTGCCGGCCACGTCATCGACGTGCTGCGCGGCGCAGACACCGAGAAGGTGCGGCAATGGGGCCACGAGCGCGTGAGCACCTTCGCGATCGGCAACGACCTCGACGAGCGGCAGTGGCGCGGCGTGTTCCGCCAGCTAGTCGCCAACGGCCTGCTCGAGGCCGACGTCGAGCACCACGGCGCGCTGCGCCTGACCGCGGCCAGCGGCCCGGTGCTGCGCGGTGAACGCGAACTGCGTTTCCGCCACGAGGCACCCAAGCCGGCACGCGGGCGCAAGTCGCGCGGCGCGACCACGCTGCAGATGATCGAACTGGACGTCGATTCGCAGCTGCGCTTCGACGCGCTGCGCCACTGGCGTGCCGTGATGGCACGCGAGCAGAACGTCCCGGCCTATGTGATCTTCCACGACAGCACGCTGCGTGCGATCGCCGAAGCCGCGCCCGACGACCTCGACGAACTCGGGCGCATCCCCGGCATCGGTGCGAGCAAGCTCGACCGTTACGGCGAGGCCGTGCTGCAACACCTGTTCGACAGCGCGCCCTGACGGCGACGCCGGCCACACCCGCACCGGCGTATAAACGCAGCACATCCCGCGTTGAACCCGGCAACCCAGCACTATCCGCGCAGCAGTGTTGGCACCTGACTGCAGATCGCCACAGGAGGCACCATGCCCAATGACGTCCTGTACGAGGGCGGCTGCCTGTGCGGCGCCGTCCGCTACCGCGCCAGCGCCGAGCCATTGCGAGGCGTGATCTGCCACTGCCAGACGTGCCGCCGCCACTCCGGCGCACCCGTGCTGGCATTCGTCCATTTCCCGGTGGCATCGTTCCAGTGGACCGGCGCGCAGCCGAGCTGGTTTCGTTCGTCGCAGTTCGCGCAACGCGCATTCTGCGCCAACTGTGGAAGCACGCTGGGCATGCGTGAGGACGTCCTGGCAGATCGCGTGCAGGTGTCGATCGGCAGTCTCGATGAGCCCACGCGCGTGCGCATCGACGACCACGTATGGACGCAGTCGCGTTTGCCCTGGTTCGATACCCGCGACGAGCTGCCGCGCTTTGCCACCAGCAGCAACGCCGTGCCGAGCCTGGCCGGGCAGCCGCCGGGCTCGTGAACCGGAAGTCCCCACGCACGACGACGCGCGTGCGTGGGGACCCAGGCTTCAACTCTTGAGACCGCGGTGGGCGAGGCCGCCCAGCACGCCGCCCATGATCGGCGCCAGCCAGAACAGCCACAACTGGCTCATCGCCCCACTGCCGGCAAACAGCGCCATGCCGGTCGATCGCGCCGGATTTACCGAGGTGTTTGTCACCGGGACGCTGATCAGGTGGATCAGCGTCAGCGCCAGGCCGATCGCGATCGGCGCGAAGCCGGCCGGCGCACGGCCGTCGGTGGCACCGAGGATCACGATCAGGAACATCGCCGTCAGCACCACTTCGCACAGCATCGCCGATGCCATGTCGAAACCGCCGGGCGACAGCGCGCCGTAACCGTTGCTGGCGAATGCGCCCGGCGCGTCGAGATCGATCACGACCTGCGCGCTGCCAGTTGCGATCTGCTGGATGACCCAGGCGGCGGCAATCGCACCGAGCACCTGTACCACCGCATAGGGCAGCACATCACGGGCCGGGAATCGTCCAGCCGCAAACAGGCCGACGCTGACCGCCGGATTGAAGTGTCCGCCGGAGATGTGGCCCAGCGCATACGCACCAGTCAACACCGTCAGGCCGAACGCCAGTGACACACCGAGCAGTCCGATTCCCAGCGGATTGCCATCGCCACCAAAATGGGCGGCAAGCACGGCGCTTCCGCAGCCGCCGAGCACCAGCCAGAACGTGCCAATGAACTCGGCCGACAGTCGTTTGATCATGCAATTTCTCCCGGCGCACGCGCCACTGATGTAGTTGGTTTGCGCAGGCATGCTGCAAGCGCAGGCGCGACAGCGTAGGTGGCGCGTCGTGGCTGTTTCCATCAGGAGATTCTCAAGCGCATGCGCAACGTCAGCCGTCGTTCACCGGTTCGGCGTGCAGGCACGTGCACTGCTTGAGACTGTTCCTATGTGATCACGCATGCATGCTCGCCAGAATTGCGTCCACGCGTCATGCCCGACGCGCCGGAAGGAACGCATGAGCAACATCACGTACAAGGTGGCGATCGCCATCGTGGCGCTGGCCACGGCGTCGGCGATGATCTTCGTTGGCAGTTTCGAGAACCGCACTCGCCGCTGCCTAGATGACCCCAGCCCCGGTGACATCTACATGGCTCGCATCAACGCACTGCATGGCGCCACTGCGGCGCCTGCGGTGTACGGACTGATGCGCGTGGAGGAAGTCTTCCCCGACCGGGTCATGGCGCATCCGGCCATGGACAGCTCCGCCAGCAAGCAACGCGTCTACCGCGACCTGAAGCGCGCCGTCGCCGACGGGATCCGTTACGACATGAGCACGGACATCGAGATCGCGCGCGACGACCTGGCCAGCCTGCACGCGCGCGGGATCATCGTGGTGGCGAAGAACCCGGGGACCTGATCGCCCCATCCGGCGCCGCGCATGCCACTGCCGGGTCCCCTGTCGATTCGCGCTGCCGTGGTTCGTCTCCCTGGTATCTGCCATGAGGAGATTCGCCCATGCAAGGATCCCCCTCCCAAGGATCCCGCCCCGCCGCCCCACAGGCCATGGACCGCAACTGGGGGCTCGTCGCCGCCGGTGCGCTGCTGGGCTGCGTCGCGATCGGCACGATCTTCGCCCTGGCGGTGCTGCTGGCGCCGATGGGCGCCGCGACCGGCTGGTCGCGCGCCGGCCTCTCCAGCGCCATGACCCTGGCCTTCATCAGCGGCGCCTTCGGCAGCTTTGGCTGGGGCATGCTCAGCGACCGTTTCGGGCCGAGGGTCGTGGTTCTGGCCGGGTCGATATTGCTGGGCCTGTCATGCGTACTGGCCAGTCTTGCCGGCAGCCTGCTGCAGTTCCAGCTTGCCTACGGCGTGTTGCTGGGTCTGGCGACGTCGAGCTTCTTTGCTCCGGTGATCGCCGCCACCGCAGCGTCCTTCGACCGGCATCGGAACCTGGCCATCTCGCTGGTCTCGGCCGGCGTGGGCGTGGCGCCGATGACGATGTCGCCGCTGGTGGCATGGCTGATCAGCCACTACGACTGGCGCGAGACGTTGGTGATCGTCGGCATCGTGGCATGGGCACTGACACTGCCGGCCGTGTGGTTCGTCCGCGCCGCGCCTGTAACTGCGGACCACGCGATCGCACCAACGCAGCGGATGACTGCCGCGCAGGCGCTGCGCTCGCGGCCGTTCATCGTGCTGGCACTGGCGTTCTTCGCCTGCTGCGCAGCCCATTCCGGACCGATCTTCCACACTGTCAGTTATGCGGTCGGATGCGGCCTCAGCGTCACTGCAGCAGTCACCATCTACAGCATGGAAGGTGCGGCCGGACTCGGCGGCCGCTTGTTGTGCGGCACCCTCGCCGATCGCATCGGCGCCAAGCCGGTGCTGGTGGTCGGGTTGCTCGTTCAGGCCTTCGCCGCAGTGATGTATCTCAAGGTCAGCCAGATCGATGGTTTCTATGCCGTCGCGATCGTCTTTGGCATGGCCTATGGGGGCACGATGCCGCTGTATGCCTCCTTGGCGCGCGATGCATTCAGTCCCGCGATCCTCGGCACCGTACTTGGCGCGATGAACATGCTCTCCAGTCTCGGCATGGCGACTGGCCCGCTGATGGGCGGATGGTTGTTTGACCGCTTCGGCAGCTACACGTGGCTTTACGTAGGCTCGATGGCCGTCGGCCTGGCGGCAGCGGCGATCGCCATGCTGTTTCCTAACGCGCCGGCAGAACGCGACCAGGACGGCCTCAGGCCAGCGCCAGCCTGAACGGGGGACTGGAAGGTGTTGACAGCAAATACCGATCGGTATATTTTCGCCGCCATGAACAAGGCGCAAAGAACCCGCAACCTGATCGTCGAGAAGACCGCACCGGTCTTCAACGTGAAGGGCTATGCCGGCACGTCCCTGGCCGACATGGAAGCCGCCACCGGGCTGACCAAGGGCAGCATCTACGGCAACTTCGCCAACAAGGAAGAAGTGGCCCTGGCCGCCTTCGAACACAACTGGGCGCAGGCGCAGGCTACGGTCCGTGCGCACATGGATCGCCACGCTTCCAACAAGGACAGGCTGCTGGCCATCACCGGTGCCTACACCAGGCTGCCCAGCGGATTTCCAGAAGGCGGCTGTCCCCTGCTCAATACCGCCATCGAGGCCGACGACACCCACCCTGCCCTCAGGGAGAAAGCCAAGGCGGCGTTCCTGGGCTGGAAGAAGCATCTGGTCGCGGTCATCGAGGCAGGGATCGCCGACGGTGAGTTCCGCAAGGACATCGACGCGGAGCAGACCGCGGTGACGCTGATCGCCACGATCGAAGGCTCCATCATGCTGTCTCGCCTGACTGGCAACAGCAAGTACAGCAAGCTCGTCATGTCGGCGGTGGAAAGCTCCATCGTCGCCCTGACCTGAAGTCACTCTGACCCCGTTTTTTTTGACCACGAATATACCGCTCGGTATCTCCAGCCAGGATCACGCCATGAACACCCACCTCAAACGCAAGATCGCCTTCGCCCTTTCGATGGGCGTAGTCACCACGGGCATCATTTCCTTCGCGCTTCTCGCCCTCAATCTCGGCTTCACCGAGAACTTCGCCCTGACATGGCTGCGCTCGTGGGGCATCGGCTACCTGATCGTGATTCCCGCGATCCTGCTGGTCGGCCCGCGCCTGCAGGCGCACGTCGATCGGCTGATCCCGTAGCCCTGCACCGAGGCAACTGGCGTGTCCAAGCCATCCTTGAAGAACCTGATCGGGAGCATTCTCATGACCGGCACCCTGATTGCATCCGGCTGCGCCCATGATCCCGGCAAGCCGCAGCCGAAAGCGGACATCGGAGTCGTCGAGATCGACAGGGACATGTCGTTGCGCAACCTGGTCGTGCACAACGCGGCGGCGAAAGGAACCGTGCTCCTGCTGCACGGCTTTCCCGAGACCGTGTATGCCTGGAAGGAAATCGCCATCGACCTGGGCGACGACTACGAAGTGCACGCCTTCGACTGGCCGGGCTACGGGCTTTCCTCCCGTCCGGCCGCCGACAGGTTCTCCTATGCCCCCGCGGACTATGCAAGGGTGCTCAGGCAATACATCGACAAGGCGGGCATCGACCGCTCGAACCTGACGATCTACGCAACCGACATAGGTGCGCTGCCGGCGCTGCTGCTCGCCCTTGAACAGCCTGACATCGCGCGGACGATCATCGTCGGCGACTTCGCGCCGTTCGACCGGCCCCAGTACATGTACGAGAGCCTGCAGAACCTCAAGGGCGGCCCGGCCGCGGAACCGACCCGGGCATACATGAACGGCCATCGCGACGAGATCCTGGCCAATACGTTCTACCGGGGCCTCTCCGACGATGCGCGGTACGGGATATCACCGGAGTTCCGCGACGACATGGCGCGCGGATGGAGCCAGGGCAACATGACGTCGGTGGATGCCTTCGCCCACTACTACTCCCGTTTCACCCGCGACCAGCAGTACTTCGAGTCGAATATCGCCCGGCTCAGGACGCCGGTGAAGGTGGTCTGGGGCGAGAAGGACCTCTACATCAACCAGGCAATGGCGACGGAGTTCAGCGCGAAGGCCCACCTCGAACTCACCGTGCTGCCCGGCATCGGCCACTACCCGCATCTGCAGGACCGCAAGCGCACCGTCGAGGAGATCCGCTCGTCGTTCCACTGAGGCCCGGTGCGCTAACCGGTGCCCTCGACGATGCGCACATCGCGCTCGGCGGCGCCGACCAGATGGGTGAGTGACGCCTGGTAGTCGGCGCTCTCGTAGGCCGCTACCGCCGACTGCAGGCTGTCGAACTCGACCAGCACCAGGCGCGACGACAGACCTTCTTCGTACGCCCTCGCCGGGACGCCTGCCGCCAGGATGCGCCCTCCATGGGCAAGGATCGCGTCGGTGCCGGGTGCGATATAGCGCTCCACCGCGGCCGCATCGCTGACCGACTTCCACGCGATGATCCAGTAACCCTTTTTCATTGAGAACCTCCGCGGCGGCCTCGCGGCCGCCATATCCTGTGAACCACCGGGCCGTGACATCTGGCGGCCAACCGAAGGCCGCCAGACACAACACCTTGCATCAGTGACCGGCGCTCTGGCCACCGTCAACGTGCAGGATCTCACCGGTCACGAACGTGGCCGCATCGAGATAGAGCACTGCCTGCACGACATCGCCGATGTCGCCCATGCGACCGACCGGGTGCAGCGCCGACAGCCACTCGTGGGTTTCCGGAGCGTGCATCGGGGTCTTGATGACGCCAGGCGAGACCGCGTTCACACGCACGCCACGCTTGGCGTACTCGATGGCAAGCGACTTGGTGGCTGCATTGAGCCCGCCCTTGGTCAGCGAGGCGAGCACCGACGGCACACCGTCGATGGCGTGGTCGACCAGGCTGGTGGTGATGGTGACCACGTGGCCCGAACCCTGCTTCTCCATCTGCGCAGCAGCGAGCTGGGTGATGTTGAAGAACCCGCCGACATTGACCGCGATGGCGCTGGCGTAGTCGTCCTGCGTGTACTGCGTGAACGGCTTGGCGTTGAAGATGCCGGCGTTGTTGACCAGCGTGTCGATGCGACCGAACCTGGCCAGGCCTTCGCGCACGATCCGCTCGGCGACTTCGCGATCGGCGATATCGCCGGCCACCGTCAGGATGTCGGGATCATTGGACGGCTTAATGTTGCGCGAGTTGGCGATGACGCGATAGCCGCGATCCCGGAACGCCTGCACCACACCGGCACCGATGCCTTGCGATGCGCCAGTGACGATAGCTACTTTGCTTGAACTGCTCATGATGTTCGTACTCTTGGATGTGAGGGAGGATCGGAGCCGGAAACCGCTTGGCTACCGACGAACCTCAATCTAGGAGCACGGGTGCTGTTTGCGAATCGCCGCACTCCGGCAGCTACCCTTCCACTTCCCGGAACAATTGCTTCCGCGCTACGCGGTCAGCCGGGCGAAGCCCGCTCGCAGGCGCGGCAAGGCGAAGTCGACGAAGGCCCGCACCTTCGGCACGGCGAGGCGGCCATAGGGCGAGACCAGGTGGACCGGCAGCGGCGCCGGCTCCGAGTCCTCCAGGACGATCTGCAGGTCGCCCTGCTCTACCTCAGCGGCTACGTGGTACGACAGCAGGCGGACGACGCCGTGGCCTTCGACCGCCGACGCGATCGCGGCGCGGACGTTGTTGACCACCAGTCGCGGAGTGAATGAAACCGAACGGGCGATCGACGATCCTTCTGGCGGCGGAAAGCTCCAGGCATCCAGCCCCATGTGCGCCATGGCGATGATCTGATGCTTGGCGAGGTCCCCCGGCTCCGCAATTCGTGGATGCGTCGAAAGGTAGCGTGGCGAAGCCACCAGCACGCGACGCGCCTCGCCGACGCGTTGGGCAACCAGGGTGGAGTCGGCCAGGTGCGAGATGCGCAAGGCCAGGTCCATGCCTTCGTCGATCAGATTGACCGGTCGTTCCAGCAGGTGCATGCGCACATTGACCGTCGGGTACTCGTCGATGAAGGCATCGACGACCGGGCGGAGGATCTCCACGCCGACAAAGACGGTCGAGGTGATCGTGAGCGTGCCGCGCGGAACCGAGCGTTCTCCGGCGGCCTGCCGATCGGCCTCTTCCAGATCGGCAAGCACCTTGCGGCATGCAGTGGCGTAGCGCTCGCCTGCTTCGCTGAGCTTGATCGACCGCGTCGTCCGGTGCAGCAGCGGCACGCCCACATGCGCCTCCAGCGAGGCGACGGCGCGGCTCACCGCGGCAGGCGAGCGGCCCGTCCTGCGACTGGCGCCGGCCAGGCTGCCTTCGTCCAGTGCGGCAATGAAGATCTTCATTGCTTCGATGCGATCCATGTGGGCGAACGCTCGAGGGGAGCCTGACGCATCGTACCGCGCCAGGTGGCCGGGACGTGCGTCGCTACCGACGCCCCCGGCTTCGCCACGCACAGGGCAGCGAATTTACGCGCCGCTTACGACGGCGAGCCGGTCTGCGAATGGAGGATTTACGGCCCCTCGCCGGAGACTGCGCACTGGTCACAACGGAGTGAACGATGTCCATCGCCATTCTCGCCGCCCCCGACGGCGCTCGATCCGGTGCCCATGGCCTTCCACGGGAAGTCGTGTCGCAACTCGTCGAAAGGGCGTCCCTTGCCGGCAAGACAGTCGCGGTGTTCAGTTGCCGCGACATGTCGGACGTCCTGGATCGCCTGCGCCACATCGATGGCAGGAACACCGAGTTCCTGCTGCTCGACCCGGGCCCGGCCGCGAACCTCAACGGTGAACTCGACGCCGCGCTCCAGCGCTCAGGTGTCCCGTACATCGAAGTGCACGCCGACGGAGACGGATCTCCCGGGCACAGCTGCGCCGGCAACCCGCTCAACGTCATCGACGGTTATGGCGCACAAGGCTATGTGCTTGCGCTTTCGATCGCACTGGAGCGGCTGGGTTGCAGCGAGTGCGAGAACAACATCCACGTGGGTACCTGATCCGCCATGCGCTACTGCTACTTCGCCGACTACGAGATCCAGCTGAGTGACCATCTGCGAATCTGGGGCCAGTCGACCCTGGTGTACACGGTTGCACCGGGCGATGAACTGGATCCGGCGGACGTGCTGGTCCGCATCCGCGCGCAGGCAGCCGATACCCATGCCGTCAAGCCGGCGCAAGTGCGCGTTCGCGGCCTGAGCCGGCTGGATTGACGTGGTTCATTCAACCTTGCGAGTCGGATGACATCACATCCGGATCACTTTTCCGTGCCTATCGTCTGCTGCCTTGGCGGGCTTATGGAGGTGGTCCATGCAGGTGTCTTCCGCGTTGCTTGGAACGGTCCTCGCCACGGCAGTCGCAGCAGCCGCGCCCGGCATCGCGCTCGCGCAGTCACCCGCCAACCAGCTGGCCGACCTGAACTACCAGGACATAGGCTGGAGCCGTAGCGAGCTGCTCAAGCGCGGCTACCTGCAACGTTCCCAGGACGGATCGGGCTACGAGTACTGGTGGAACAACGGCCAGAACCAATGCGTGGTGGTCCGATCGGAAGGCGGCAAGGTGATGTCGGCGACGAACACCGGGCCGATCGACTGTGGCCAGCAGGCTTCCGGCGGCGGCAACAGCAGCAACAACACAGCCGCCGCCATTGCCGTTGGCGCGATAGCGATTCTCGGCATCGCCGCCCTCGAGCACAAATCGCACCACCACGACGACGCACAGCACGACAACAGCAGCGCCAGCGAGGCTGATTTCGAACGTGGTTACCGCGATGGCCTGTACAACCAGCCCTACAACGCGCAGCGCGCATCGACCGATTACGGCAACGGCTATTCCTCCGGCCAGAAGGATCGTGTCCAGCGGACCAGCTATCGCGGACAGTCTTCCGGTGGCGCCAGCGAAGTAACTTGCGAGTCGACCCACGGCGGCCGCAACGAGTGCGACATGAATACCGCAGGCTCGGTACGCGTGGTCCGGCAGCTCAGCAAGGCCGATTGCACCGAAGGTGTGTCGTGGGGCCTGTCCCGCCATAGCGTCTGGGTCGACGATGGCTGCCGCGCCGTGTTCCGCAAGGACTGAATTGCTTCCATCCACTCTGCCGGAATCCATCATGAAGCCGCTCATTGCCACTCTCGCTTTCTTCCTGATCGCTTTCGCGACCGCTTCGATCGCGCAGGACAAGGTATCGACGGTCCCGGTTGCATTCGCCAAGGGCAGCAGCAATGCCTCGCTGAAGGGAAACCTCGGCGGATACGACAGCGTCAACTACACACTCGGGGCCAAGTCTGGCCAGACGATGACCGTGAAGATTTCCGGAAGCAGCAATGCCAACTTCAATGTCTTCGCTCCGGGCGACCGCCCCGGATCGTCAACCGCATTGGGGAGCGGCAGCGTGGGTTCCAACTGGAGCGGGAAGCTGCCCGCGTCCGGTACGTACACGATCCAGGTGTACCAGATGCGCGCATCGGCTCGCCGAGGTGCGCAGGTGCCCTTCACCATCGCGTTCCAGATCCATTGACCCGCTGGGTGAGTGGTGTGATCACCGCTGCCAGACTGCTGTTGTGGTCGGCCGTGTACGCCCTGGCCGTGGTCTGGGGCGGCGAGTGGCTATTCGATCAACTGGCGTCGCGACCTTTCACGATGGGGACCGAGGTCGAGCCGCGCTGGGTCCGCACCGCGCTGGCGTTCGCGCCCTTCGCCGCGTTCGCGATCTGGGTGGTCGTGCGCGGCGCAACGCGGGTCGACAAGGCCTGGGGTTGGGGCCTGCTGGCATCGCTGGCGTTCTGGGGTTGGTACTACGTGGACGGCCTGTTGAATACGGGCGGCGGCGCCAACATCGGTCTGGGGCTGCTCATGATGATCTCGCCCGTGCCGGTGTTCATGGTGCTGTGGCTGGTGGCTCGAAAGTCCCAGGCAGCGGGATCGACCAGTTCGTCTCGCAAGTGAACTCGTTGAGACGGCCTCGGGCGATCGCGGGCCCAATAGCCCGAGTCGCCTTGGGCCGTGCTACCGTCGCGCGACCAAGGTTGGGGGCCTGCATGATCCTGCGCAGTTCAGTTGCATTGGGAATGCCTTTTCTGCTCGCTGGATGCATGACCATGGCCTACATGGAATGCTCCCTGATGCACAAACCAGAGGCGCCCGCAGACAAGCACCGGGAGTTCCCGTTCGTCGTCGAGTTCGAACGACAGGGAGTCAGGGGCGTCCATCGCGACACGCAAATCTGCGATTACCAGGGCGTCTCGCAAGGGCCCGATTGCAGCGCCTCGCACTTCTGGCGGGGGCGTCTGCTGAGCGGTGCATCCGATGTCACGCTGATCAGTTCGCCCGAGCTTCAGGTCAGGTACGTCACCGGGTCCTGTGAAGACCGGGTGTCGACGACTTACCATCCGGAGATGCGCCGAGATGCCTACGTCAGGGGCGCCGACGGGATCAAGCGGCTGCTCAACGAAACCGAACTCATGCAGAAGTACGGAATCAGGATCACCGCGTTTCGGGTGACCGAGTCCGACGCCGGACGAGTTGGTGGGCCGTGATGGATTCGAACCATCGACCAGCGGATTAAAAGTCCGATGCTCTACCGACTGAGCTAACGGCCCACTTGGAACTTTCCGGCGCTCGCGATGGTTGCGGGCGGTGCGCCCGGCCTTGCGCCGGGGCGTGCATTCTAGCGCACGGCGCCGTCGCGATGCAGTGTGCGGCGGCGTCCGTCGTTCATACGTAACGCGTCGGGTCGGGGACGCCGGCCGCGATGAACCCTTCCGAACGCAGGCGGCACGCGTCGCAATGGCCGCAGGCGCGGCCCTGGTCGTCGGCCTTGTAGCAGGAGACGGTCTCGGCGAAGTCCACGCCCAGGCGCATGCCCTCGCGGACGATGTCGGCCTTGCTCATGAACTGCAGCGGCGCGTGCACGCGCAGGCCGGCGCCTTCCACGCCCGCCTTGGTGGCGAGGTTGGCCAGGTTTTGGAATGCGGCGATGAACTCAGGTCGGCAATCCGGGTAACCGGAGTAGTCGACCGCATTGACGCCGCAGAAGATGTCGGCCGCGCCCAGCACTTCGGCCCAGCCCAGCGCGACCGAGAGCATGATCGTGTTGCGCGCCGGCACGTAGGTCACCGGGATCGCGTCCTTGGCCGCGGCCTGGCCGATCGCGTGGCCATCGTCGTCGGTCGGCACCGAGATGGTTTCGTCGGTAAGCGCCGAGCCACCGATGCTGCGCAGGTCGACGTTGACCGTCTTGTGCGCAACCGCGCCGAGCGATTTCGACACGCGGTCGGCGGCATCGAGTTCGGAGGTGTGGCGCTGGCCGTAGCGCACGCTCAGCGCATGCACGGCGAAGCCCTGCTCGCGCGCGATCGCGATGACCACGGCGGAGTCCATCCCGCCCGATACCAGGACAACAGCGTTCTTCATCTGATTGGCTTCCACTGGGGAGTCACCGCGGAACGAAACCGGACGCCGTCAGCGGCCCGGTTCGTCGTTCCACAGGATCTTGTGCAACTGCAGCTGGAACCGCACCGGCAACCTGTCGGCGACGATCCAGTCGGCCAGGTCGCTGGGCTTGATCTGGGTGAAGCTGGGCGAGAACAGTACATCGCAGACCGCGGTGAGGCCGTGTTCGGCAACGATGCCCTTGGCCCAGTCGTAGTCCTCGCGCGAACAGATCACGAACTTGACCTGGTCGTGTGGGGTCAGCAGCGGCAGGTTCGACCACAGGTTGCGGTGGACCTCCATCGACCCCGGCGTCTTGATGTCGAGGATGCGCGAGACGCGGGTGTCGACCTGGCTGATGTCGATCGCGCCGGAGGTCTCCAGCGACACTTCGTAACCGGCGTCGCACAGTCGCTGCAGCAGGCCGATGCAGCGCTTCTGCGAGAGCGGTTCGCCACCGGTGACGCAGACATGGCGGGCGCCGTGGCCGGCGACTTCCTCGAGGATGTCGTCGATCTGGTGCCACTCGCCGCCGTGGAAGGCGTAGGCGGTGTCGCAGTACTGGCAGCGCAGCGGGCAGCCGGTCAGGCGCACGAACACGGTCGGCCAGCCGATGGCGCGGGCTTCGCCCTGCAGGGACAGGAAAATCTCGGTGATCCGCAGCCGGTCCGGCGACGCTGCGGCCGCTTCGGCGGGGAGTGCGTTCATTGCTGCGATTTTAAAGGATCTTGCCGGGCAGTACCCGACCTTTCAGGTCTTTCAGCGCAGCCGGCCGAGCTGGATCGCGTTGAGGCGGTCGCTGGCGGTGCGGGCGGCGTCGGAGCCGGGGTATTTCGCCGAAACCTCGGCCAGCGTGCGCTCGGCCGCTTCGACCTGCTTGAGCCCGAACTGCGACAGGCCGACCTTGAGCATCGCGCCCGGAGCCTTGTCGTGGGTCGGGAAACGGTCCAGCAGGGACTGGAACTGGATCTGCGCCAGTTCGTAATTCTGGGTGACGTAGTAGCTCTCGCCGAGCCAGTACAGCGCATTAGGCGCGTAGGCGCCTTGCGGGTAGGTCTCGACGAAGGCCTGGAACAGGCGCGAGGACTCGACGTAGTCGCCGCTCTTGAGTGCGCTGAAGGCGGCATCGTAGGCCGAGCGCTCGTCGGCGCCCTGGGCCAGTGCGCCCTTGTCGCCGTAGACCGCCGGTGGGCGGTCCTTGGCCGATGCGGACGGCGCCGCGGGCTTGGTCTTGGCCGGTGCCGCCGGTGCCGGGGTTCCGGTGGCCGGAGGAGCAACCGCGCCGCTCTCGATCCGGTTGATGCGGCCGTCGAGGTCGAGGTACTGGGCCTTGCCGCTTTCCAGCAGCTGGTTGTTCTGCTGCTGCAGTTCTTCGATCTGCGAACGCAGGGCCTGCACTTCGCTGCGCAGCTGGCTGACCTGGTTGAGCAGGTCGACATTGCCCTGGTTGTTGGCGGCCTGCTGCTCGAGCACGGCCACGCGGTCAGCCAGGCTGGCCCGCTGCGCGACAGCGGGCGCGGCGACCACGAGGGTCGCCGCGAACGCCATGGCAAGTAACGTCTTGCGCATCATCGCCGGATATTACTTGGCGGTGTACACGATCTCGACGCGACGGTTCTTGGCCCAGCAATCTTCGTTCGAGTCGGTGCAGACCGGACGCTCTTCGCCGTAGCTGGTGACCGTGACCTGGCTGCCCGAGCCGCCATTGGCCTGGACGGCCGACGACACGGCATTGCCGCGGCGCTCGCCGAGGCCGAGGTTGTACTCGCGGCTGCCGCGCTCGTCGGCATTGCCTTCGAGGGTCATGCGCGAGGACGGACGGTCACGCAGGTACTTGGCGTGGCAGCCGACGATGGCCTGGAACTCCGGACGCAGGCTGTCCTGGTCGAAGTCGAAGTAGACCACGCGCTGGCGCAGGCAAGCGTCGGTGTCCAGATCGTTCGGGCCGTAGACGCCCGAGGTGACCGGAGCTTCAGCAGCCGGAGCGGTGGTCGGCGTTTCGGCCGGCGGCGGGGTTTCCTTGACCTTCTTGGAGCAGGCCACGGCCGCGGTGCAGAGCACGGCGGTGAGCAGGATGCGAGCGGTGTTGTTCATGGTTTTCCTCGTCATTCGAGCAGGGACAGATACGGGGCAAGCAGAAGTGAAACAAGAACGAATGCAGCTTCGCCGGTCCGGCGGCTTACTCCGAAAGGAGCACTCCGACAGGATCAGCGAGGCAAGCGGAATGGCCCCCAAGCCGGCTCACGCACGTCCCCATCCGCAAGCACCAGGCGCTGGCGCACCCGGGCATCGGACGAAACGGCATAGAGCACGCCCCGGCGGCCCTCGCGCGCAGCATAAAGGATCATTGCGCCATTCGGGGCAAAGCTGGGCGACTCGTCCAGGGAACCGGGCGAAAGTGTGCTCCAGCGCGCAGACCCGAGGGTGCTGTCCATCATGGCGATCCGGTAGACATTGCCGGCGCCCTGGGCGGTGGCGATCTTCTTGCCGTCAGCCGAAATGCTGGCGCTGGCGTTGTAACTGCCCTGGAAGGTGACACGGGTGGCACTGCCGCCGCTGGACGGGACCGAGTAGATCTGCGGGCGGCCGCCGCGGTCGGAGGTGAAGTAGATCGTGCCGCCATCGGCGCTCCAGCTCGGCTCGGTGTCGATGCTGAAGTGGTTGGTCAGCTGGGTCAGCGCCTTGCTGCCCAGGTCCATCACGTAGATCTCGGGGTTGCCGCTGCGCGACAGGGTCAGGGCCAGGCGACGGCCGTCGGGCGAGAACGACGGGGCGCCGTTGATGCCGCGGAACTTGGCGATCAGCTCACGACTGCCGGAGGTGATGTTCTGGATGTAGATCGAGGAGTTGCCGCCCTCGAAGCTGACATAGGCCAGGCGGCCACCGTCCGGGCTCCACGACGGCGACAGCAGCGGCTCGGGCGAGCGCACCACCGTCTGCGGGTTGAAGCCGTCGGAGTCGGCGACCATCAGCGCGTACTGGGCGCCCTTGCCGGTACCGGTCGCGGTGACATAGGCGATGCGGGTGAAGAACGCGCCGCGGATGCCGGTGATCTTTTCGTAGACCGCGTCGGCGACCTGATGGGCGACGTCACGCATCGCGTTGGCACGGGCCGTCAGGGCGAAGCCGAGCAGGCGCTGCTGCTTGGCCACGTCGAACAGCTCGTACTCGAGGCGGTAGCTGCCGGCGCCGGCATCGAGCACGCGGCCGACAACGATGAAGTCCTGGTTCAACGCGCGCCAGGTCGGGTAGTTGATCTCCCCGCCCTTGGTCGGCTTTTCGATGATGTCCTTGTCCGGTAGCGGCCGGAACTGCCCGGAGCGCGCGAGGTCGGCGCTGACCACCTGGGCGAGGTCGGTTTCCGGCGCTGTCCCGCTGCCCTGGTAGGGCATCGGCACCACGGCGATCGGGAGGGCAGCGGCATTGCCGCCGACGATGTCGATCTCGAGCCCCTGCTGGGCGAAAGCGGCGACAGGAAGCAGCAGGGCGAGCAGCGAGGCAAGCCAGGCAACGGGTCGGTTCATCGGTGCTCCAGTGATGCGGTCATTCAGCTTTGCAATTGTTAACAGGCGTGTGGTGAACGTGGGCTCAAGCCAAGGGCAAAAGCAGCCCCCTCTTCCGCCCCTTCGGGGCACCTTCTCCCACGAGGGGAGAAGGAAACCCTTGCACCCTCTTCCCTTGTGGGAGAGGGAGGTCGCGTCGCCTCAGCGATCCTGCGCCGTGAACTTCAGCGTCAGATCGCGCGCGAATACCTTCTCGAATCCGGCATACGGCAGCGGCTGCGCCTTTCGCACGGCCGCCTCGATAGAGCGACGACCCTGCTCATCGTAGGCGCACGGCTCCGACACTTCCGCGCTCATCACCTGCCCGCCCGGCAATTGCCGGATCAGCAGCGTGCAGCGCGAACCGACCGGCACGGTTTCCGGGCGGGTCCACTTGCTCAGGATCGCTTCCTGCAATGCAGCGGCATAGCGTGCCTGCAGGCCGGTATCGGTGCCGGCATTGCCCGGCGGCGGGCTGGCATCGCTGCTGCCTGCCGACTCTGCCGGCGAAGGCCGCGAGCGCACGTCGGCAATCTGGCGCAGGCGCTGCTCGGCCAGGTCGGCCTCGCGAGCGGCGGCTTCACGCTTGCGGCGGATCTCGGCCAGCTTCTGCTGGCGCTCCTGGTCCTGCTGCTCGGCCAGGCGACGCTGCTTCTCGATCTGCTCCTGGCGCTTCTGCTCGGTCAGGTCCACCTGGTCCTGCTTGCGCTTGGCTTCCTGGACCTTGTCTTCCTCGGCCGCGATCGGCGTGGGCTGGTCGACGACCGCTTCCTGGTTCTCGTTGTCCGGAACCGGAATGAAATCCTGCGGCTGCGGCTGCGGCGTGGCGACCGAATCTTCCGGCCGTGGTTCCGGCAACGGTTGCGGCAGCGGCGCGGCCTCTTCCGGTTCCGGCTTGGGCAGCTCGGCCGGCTTGGGACGCTTGAGCAACGTGCGCTGCATCGCCGGCGACAATGCGTCGGCGTCGATCAGTTCAGCGGTCACCGGCGAGCCTGCCGCCGACACCGGTGCCGCAGCACGGGTCCACAGCAGACCGACGAACATCAGGGCAAACAGCAGGGCATGCAGCCCTATCGCCTGCCAGATCGCCCGCGCGGTGTCGGCGCGCGACTCCCGCATCAGCGACCCGCCTGGCTCTGGGCCTGATCCGGTTGACTCATCAGACCGACCTTCTTCACGTTCGCGCTCTGCAGCAGCACCAGCGCGTCCATCACCCTCTGGTAATTGGCCTTGGCGTCACCGGCGACGAACACGGCGACATCCGGATTCTGCGCGACGATCGCCGACACCTTGGCCTGCAGCGCTTCGGCGGTGACCGCCTCGTTGCTGCCTGCCTTGAGGGCGAGGAAGTAATGCCCGTCGGGATCGACGCTGACGACGACCGGGTCCTTCTTTTCCTGGATCGACTTGGCATTGGATTGCGGCAGGTCGATGTCTACGCCGAGATTCAACAGCGGCGCGGTGACCATGAAGATGATCAGCAGCACCAGCATCACGTCGATATAGGGAACGACGTTGATCTCGGCTTTGAGCTTGCGCTTGCGATGGCGGCGCGCGGTGATACCGGCCATGGCCTTCCTCTCGTTTCGTTCGGTCCAGAAGACCGGTTAGTTCACGGCCCGAAGCGGGCCGGGAAAGGTCCGCACAAGGTGTGCGGGACGTTGCGAGGGAATCGCATCAGGTCTCGTCGAGGTTCGCCTGGCGCTGCAGGATCGAGGAGAACTCTTCGGAGAACGCGTCGTAGCGCACCGACATGCGTTCGACCTTGGTCGCGTAGCGGTTGTAGGCCCACACCGCCGGGATCGCCGCGAACAAACCCATCGCCGTGGCGATCAGCGCCTCGGAGATGCCGGGGGCGACCGTGGCGATGGTCGCTTCCTTCATGTTGGCCAGGCCCTGGAACGAAATCATGATGCCCCACACCGTGCCGAACAGACCGACATACGGGCTGATCGAACCGACGTTGGCGAGGAATTCCAGGTTGTGCTCGAGGCCGTCGATCTCACGCGAGCCGGTGGCGCGCATGGCGCGCTGGGCACCTTCGAGCTGCATGCGGCTGTCGGCGCCGCGGCGCTGGCGCAGTCGGCCGAACTCGCGGAAGCCGGCTTCGAAGATCGCTTCCAGGCCACCGATCTCGCGGTTGCGCTCGGTGGTGCCGGCGTAGAGCTTGGACAGCTCGGCGCCGGACCAGAAGCGCTCTTCGAACTGGTCGGCCTCGCGCGCGGCACGGTCGAGCACGCGCTTCTTGCGGAAGATGATCACCCACGAAGCGATCGAACCGAACAGCAGCAACAGCATGACCAGCTGCACCGGGATGCTGGCGTGCAGCACCAGTTGCAGCAGGTTGAGACTGTTGTTGTCGACGGCTCCCGTCGACAGCGCCTGCACCGCTGTGTTGGCGGCATTGGCGGCCTCTTCCGGCAGGGGCTCCACCGCGGTGGCCTGCAGTGCTGTCAACAATGGGGTCATGCCTGGTTCTCCGTGCCCGTCACGCGGGACTGTGTGCAACTTGGGGGACTGCGATCGATGAAAACGGGTGAAGCGTGGAACGGGGTCAATCTGGTCAACGCGGCGGTAGCTCGAGCGCCTTGAGCTGGTCGTACAACGGCTGCGGTATCGGACGCGGGCGGAATCCCTCCGCATCCAGCGCCGCCACCCGCACCTGCGCGGTCAGCAGCAGGTCGTCACCGCCTGCGATCGACTGGATGAAAACGGCGCTGGCGCGGCGGCATTCCTGCAGCCCCACCGACACCGCCAGCGCATCGTCCAGCCGTGCCGGCTTGAGGAAATCCAGCTGCATGGCGCGCACGGCGAACACCAGGCCATGCTCGATCCGCAAAAACTCCTGGCCATACCCCTGCGCACGCATCCACTCGGTCCGCGCGCGCTCGAGGAACGCCAGGTACTGGGCGTGGTAGACCACGCCGCCAGCGTCCGTATCTTCCCAGTAAACCCGTGTCGGCCAACTGAACGCCACATCAACCGTCACTGCCGACCTCCTCGAAAAGCCCGCCGTTGCTGGCTTTCGGCCTCAGGCCAATGTGGCGGTAGGCCTTGGGCGTGGCCATCCGGCCGCGCGCGGTGCGGATCAGGTAGCCCTGCTGGATCAGGTACGGCTCGATGACGTCCTCGAGCGTGCCGCGCTCCTCGCTCAGCGCCGCGGCCAGCGATTCGACGCCGACCGGGCCGCCGTCGAAGGACTCGATGATGATCTTGAGCATGCGCCGGTCGAGCTCGTCGAAACCCTCCGGATCGACCTTGAGCATGGCCATCGCCGCATCGGCGACGTCTCGGGTGATGTCGCCACCGGCGCGGACCTGGGCGAAGTCACGCACGCGTCGCAGCAGGCGGTTGGCGATGCGCGGGGTGCCGCGCGAACGGCGGGCGATTTCGGCCGCGCCTTCCGGCTCGCAGGCGATGCCGAGGATCTGCGCCGAGCGGCGCACGATCTTCGTCAATTCCTCGGCGCTGTAGAACTCCAGGCGCTGGACGATGCCGAAACGGTCGCGCAGCGGCGCGGTCAGCAGGCCGGCGCGGGTGGTCGCGCCGATCAGGGTGAAGGGCGGCAGGTCGAGCTTGATCGAACGGGCCGCGGGGCCCTCGCCGATCATGATGTCGATCTGGTAGTCCTCCATCGCCGGATAGAGGACTTCCTCGATCGCTGGCGAGAGGCGGTGGATCTCGTCGACGAACAGCACGTCGTGCGGCTGCAGGTTGGTCAGCAGCGCGGCCAGGTCACCGGCCTTCTCGATCACCGGGCCGGAGGTCTGGCGCAGGCCGACGCCGAGCTCATTGGCGATGACGTGGCTGAGCGTGGTCTTGCCCAGGCCTGGCGGGCCGAAGATCAGGACATGGTCGAGGGCCTCGCCGCGTGCCTTGGCGGCCTCGATGTAGATCTTCATCTGCTCGCGCACCGGCGCCTGGCCGAGGTATTCGTCCAGCCGCTTGGGCCGGATAGACGCCTCGATGGCCTCGTCCTCGCGGGTGGCGCCGGCAGCGATGATGCGGGAGTCATTCATGCCCGTATGTTCGCATGGGCAGGGGTCGCGAAAACCGGGTCAGAGTGCCTTTTAAGCAAAAGGTACTCTGACCCCGGTTTTGCACCACGGTCAGATCTCGACCTGCGCCCCCAGCTCCACCAGGCGGTTGCCCGGGATGCGGAAGAAGCCCGTGGCCGGCGCGGCGTTGCGGTGCATGAAGGCGAACAGGCGGTCGCGCCAGATCGGCATGCCGCGGTGGCGGCTGGCCACCACGGTCTCGCGGCTGGCGAAATACGTGGTGTCCATCGGGTCGAAATAGGTGCCGCCGGCGTCGCACGAGCGCATCAGCGCCAGCGGCACGTCGGGCACTTCCATGAAGCCGAAGCGGATCAGGACGCGGTAGAAGTCGTCGCCGATGGCCTGGATCTTCAGGCGCTTGTCGCGCGGCGCGTAGGGGACGTTGAGCGTCTCCACGGTCAGGAACACGTTGCGCTCGTGCAGCACCTTGTTGTGCTTGAGGTTGTGCAGCAGCGCGTGCGGCACCACGCCCTTGTCGGCGGTCATGAAGATCGCCGTGCCCGGCACGCGCACCGGCGGCGCCAGCATCAGGCCGGGCAGGAAGCTGTCGAGCGAGATGCCTTCCTTGCGCACTTCGTCATGCAGCAGCTCGCGGCCGCGGCGCCAGGTGCGCAGCAGGGTGAACACGACCAGGCCCAGCAGCAGCGGGAACCAGGCACCGTCGAAGAACTTGGCGCCGTTGGCGATCACGAAGCCGACATCGACCACGAAGAACAGCAGGCACAGCGGCAGCACCCAGGTGCGCCAGCGCGGCCACAGCGCGCGCGCGACCAGCGCCAGCAGCAGGGTGTCGATCAGCATGGTCGCCGACACCGAGATGCCGTAGGCCGTGGCCAGTGCGGTCGAGCTGCGGAACATCAGCACCACCGCCAGCACCGCGATCATCAGCAGCCAGTTGATGTACGGGACATAGATCTGGCCGATGGTCGACTGCGAGGTGTGCTTGACCTGCATGCGCGGGATGTAGCCCAGCTGCATGGCCTGGCGGGCGACCGAATAGGCGCCGGTGATGACCGCCTGCGAAGCGATCACCGCGGCCATCGTCGCCAGCACGATCATCGGGTACAGCGCCCAGGCCGGCACGGCCTCGAAGAACGGGTTCTTGACCGCGTCCGGGTGGCCGAGCACGAAGGCGCCCTGCCCCAGGTAGTTCAGCATCAGGCACGGCAGCACCAGGATGTACCAGGCGTAGCGGATCGGGCGCGGTCCGAAGTGGCCCATGTCCGCGTACAGCGCCTCGCCGCCGGTCACGGCCAGCACGACCACGCCCAGGATCAGCACCGAGTGCGAGCCGTGCTCGACAAAGAAGCGCGCGCCCCACATCGGGTTCAGCGCCTTGAGCACCTCCGGCGCTTCGATGATGTTGTGGATACCGATCGCCGCCAGCGCGAGGAACCACACCGTGGTGATCGGCCCGAAGATCCGCCCGACCTTTTCGGTGCCGAAACGCTGGGCGAAGAACACCATCACCAGGATGACGACCGCTATCGGCACGATGAACCGGTGCAGGCCGGGTGCAGCGACCTCGAGGCCCTCGACCGCGCCGAGCACGGTGATGGCCGGGGTGATCACGCTGTCGCCGAAGAACAGCGAGGCGCCGAAAATACCGAGGATGCCGATGATGTACGCCGAGCGCGAACCCTTGGCCAGGGTGCGCTGGGCCAGCGTCATCAACGCCATGATGCCGCCCTCGCCCTCGTTGTCGGCGCGCATGATGATGGTCACGTACTTCACCGTCACCACGATCATCAACGCCCAGAACACCAGCGACAGGATGCCAAGCACCGTGTCGTGGTTGCCGATCAGTCCGAAGTGCGGCGAGAACGCCTCCTTCAGGGTGTACAGCGGGCTGGTGCCGATGTCGCCGAAGACGACGCCGATGGCACCGATGACAAGGCCGCCCAGCCCCTGTTTGCCGTGGCCGTGCTGCGCGCCATTGGCGGAGGTCGAGTGGGTAGCGGGAGAGGACATGGAGTGGATTGCTCGGGGCGGCCGGGGCCGCCGTGGCGTCAACGAAGCGCGGACTTTAGCGCTTTGCGGATGATGGCGGCGGCGTCATCGCCGGCCGCGGTCGCTTCGCGCGCCATGCGCACGGCTTCGGCCGGCTTGTAGCCCAGCTGCTGCAGGGCAATGACGGCTTCGCTCTGGGGGTCGGCAGCGGCGCCGTTGCCGGTCAGGGTCACGCCGGCGCCGGCCAGGTCGGCGGCGCGGTCGCGAAGCTCCACGACCATGCGCTCGGCGGTCTTCTTGCCGATGCCGGGGATGCGGGTGAGCGCGGTGATGTCGCCGGACTGGACCAGGCGCGCGAACTCGTCGACCGAAGTGCCCGAGAGCACCGCCAGGGCGATCTTGGCGCCGATGCCCGAGACCCGCTGAACATCGCGGAACAGGCGGCGCTCGCCCTCGCGCAGGAAGCCGTACAGCGAGACGCTGTCTTCCTTCTGCGCGTAATGGGTGAACAGCGCGACTTCACGGCCCAGGTCGGGCAGGTCGTAGAACGTGCTCATCGGCGCCTCGAGCTCGTAGCCGACGCCGTTCACGTCCACCACCAGCCACGGCGGCTGCTTGTGGACCAGGATGCCTTTCAGACGACCGATCATGCGCCGCGCCTCCGCAACAGGTGGGTGGCCACGCCGGTGCGCGCGGCCGTCGCGCTCATGTGCGCATGGGTCAGTGCCACCGCCAGTGCATCGGCGGCGTCGGCCTGCAATTTGGTGTCCGGCAGGTTCAACAGCAATCGCACCATGTGCTGGACCTGGTCCTTCTCGGCCGCACCGCGACCGACCAGTGACTGCTTGATCACGCGCGGCGCGTACTCGCTGATCGGAATGCGCCGGCGCACCACCGTCGCCAATGCGGCGCCGCGGGCGTGGCCAAGCTTGAGCGCCGAGGTCGCCGACTTGGCCATGAACACCGTCTCGATCGCGACCTGCTGCGGCTGCCACTCGTCCAGCAGCGCCTCCAGGCCCTCGCACAGCAGCCCGAGCCGCGACGGGAAGTCCTCGGCATCTAGCAGGACCAGCGCGCGCGCATGGACGAAGGTGCAGCGGCCGTCGGCGGCGACGTCAATGACGCCGACGCCGGTGCGCTGGGAACCGGGGTCTATCCCGAGGATTCTGATCACGGGGTCAGCTTACGCCGTCAGGCGTAGGCATCCTCGCCGAGGTCGGCATTGGAGTAGACGCTCTGGACGTCGTCCATGTCCTCCAGCCAGCGCAGCAGCTTGACCACCTGCTGCGCGGTCTCGCCGCTGACGGCGATGTCGTTGTCGGCGCGCATCGTTACTTCGGCGATGTCGGCCTTGAGGCCGCCGGCTTCCATGGCGGCCTTGACGGCGGCGAAGGCGTCGGGGCTGGTGACAACGTCGATCGCGCCGTCGTCGTAGACGACCACGTCGTCGGCGCCGGCATCGATCGCCAGCTCGGTGACCTGGTCTTCGCTGGCACCGGCGGCGAAAGACAGCACGCCGACCTTCCTGAACATGAACGACACCGAGCCATCGGTACCGAGGTTGCCGCCGAACTTGCCGAAGGCGTGGCGCACGTCGGCGACGGTGCGGACCTTGTTGTCGGTCAGGCAGTCGACGATGACGGCGACGCCACCGGGGGCGTAACCCTCGTAGCGGATCTCTTCGTAGACCACGCCTTCGAGTTCGCCGGTGGCCTTCTTGATGGCGCGCTCGATCACGTCCTTGGTCATGTTCACCGACAGGCCCTTGTCGACCGCCACGCGCAGGCGTGGGTTGGCCGACGGGTCACCGCCACCGGCGCGTGCAGCGACGCCGATTTCACGAATGATCTTGGTGAAGATCTTGCCGCGCTGCGCGTCTACCGCGTTCTTGCGGGCCTCGATCGAGGGACCTCTACCCATGAACTGTTCCAGGCTGTTGCTTTGGCGAAGCGGCGATTTTACTCGATTGGGCGGGACGTGCCGCCGGTCACGTTACCCGGCTCAGGACGCGAAGCGACCGTTGCGCAGGAAGCCGGCGACCAGGGCGGCGACCTGGCGGGAATAGACCAGGCCGGTATGACTGGTATCGACCACGGTGTGGTCGGTAAGGCCGACAAGCCGGGTTTCGGCGACGGAGACGGTGCCGTCGTTCTCTTCCTGGAAGCGGCCGAAGTACTTGCCCAGGCCCAGCGAGGTGCGGCCGGCGACCATCCCCACTTCGGCCTTGCCCGACCAGGGCGCGCAGCCCTTGCGCAACAGGGATGCGCTTCGGCCCAGCGTCGGCGCGGTCCAGGCGTAACCCGCGATACCGCTGGCGGCGGCGCTGCCGCACAACGGCGAGCCCAGGCAGACCACGCGCTCGACGGGGACCGATGGATGGCGTTCCAGTGTGGTCAGTGCGACCAGTCCGCCGAGGCTGTGGGCCACCACGTGCGCCGGCGCCCGCTGCAGGCGGTCGGCCAGGCGCGGGATCGCCGCATCCGGGCCACCGGCGACGGTGGCGTAGCCGAAGAACTCGGGGGCAAATCCGGCCTCGCGCAGGCGCTGGGCCAGCCAGTGCATCGACAGCCGGGGCATCCAGAGGCCGTGGAGGAGGATGACGCGGTGGGTGGGCATGGGGACCTTGATGGAGGTCGTTTGAAGCAACCGCAAGAGCACCCCCTCTTCCGCCCTGCGGGCACCTTCTCCCGCAAGGGGAGAAGGAACACCGCTTTGCCCTCTCCCCTTGCGGGAGGACAGGCCGCGAAGGCGGCCAGGGAGAGGGGAGCTACGCCGAGCGGCGCAGGATGTACTCGTGATCGCGAGTACCGCCAACGATGAAGTCGTAGTCCCCTACCCGCTCGAACCCGTAACGCGCATAGAACCGCTGCGCCCCCAGGTTCTCGCTCCACACACCGATCCATAGCGTTCTTGGCCCGTCGCGCAGCAGCCATTCCTGCGCGGTCTCGAACAACCGCGCGCCCCATCCGCCGTTCTGGTGCTCGCGCAAGACGTACAGGCGCTTGAGCTCGCCATCGCCATCGGCGACATCGGCATGCGGCAGGCCACAGGGGCCTGCCGCCGCGTGGCCGACGGCCTTGCCCTCCACTTCCAGCAGCCACACCGCATAGTCCGGGTGGCCGAGGATCACCTCTTGCTTGTCGACGGCATAGCTGTCGCGCAGGAAGAACTGCAGGTCGGCCTCCGGGTACTGGTGCCCGAAGGTCTCGGTGAAGGTCTGCGCGGCCAGGGCCGACACGGTTTCCGCGTCGGCCACGGTGGCACGGCGAATGGTCGCCATGATCAGGCTTCCTCTTCGTCCTCTTCCTCTTCCTCGTCGGACTCCTCGCCGTCGTCTTCCTCGGCGTCCTCGTCTTCTTCCTCGTAGTCCTCGTCGCCGAAGTCCTCACCGTCCCAACGGAACTGGCCGTCGGCAACGAAGGTCATCGACAGCTGACCGGCGGCAGTGCGCGTGCGCACCAGCCAACCGCCGAACACCTGCGCGCGCTCGGTCACCAGGCCGGCACCCGCGGCCGAACCGGCATCCACCAGCGCTTCCCACTCCAGCTCCAGAGCCTGCTCCACTTCAACTTCCGACATTGCGATTACTTCCCTTCTTTCTTCGGACGAACTTGAATGTGCACTTCCGCCAGCTGCGCGTCCGGCACCGGCGACGGCGCGCCGGTCATCAGGCACTGCGCGGTCGTGGTCTTCGGGAACGCGATGACGTCACGGATCGACTCGGTGCCGGCCATCAGCGCGGCGATGCGGTCGATGCCGAAGGCGATGCCACCGTGCGGCGGTGCGCCGTACTTGAGCGCGTCGAGCAGGAAGCCGAACTTGCCTTCGGCTTCCTCCGCGCCGATGCCGAGCAGCTCGAACACCGCCGACTGCATCGCCGAGTTGTGTATGCGGATCGAACCACCACCGATCTCGTTGCCGTTGAGCACCATGTCGTAGCCGCGGCTCACCGCGGTCTTGGCATTGGCGCGCAGGTCGGAGATCGAGTCGACCGCCGGTGCGGTGAACGGGTGATGCAGGGCGACGTAGCGGTTTTCCTCGTCGTCCCACTCGAACATCGGGAAGTCGGTCACCCACAGCGGCGCCCAGGTGTCGGCGACCATGCCCAGGTCCTTGCCCAGCTTCAGGCGCAGCGCGCCCATGAAATCGCTGGCCGACTTGTAGGTGGCGGCGCCGAAGAAGATCGCATCGCCGGTCTGCGCGCCGGTGGCGGACAGGATCGCCGCGAGCGTGGCGTCATCAAGGAACTTGGCGATGGGTGAGTTGACGCCTTCGCGGCCCTTGCCGGCGTCCTCGACCTTCATCCATGCCAGGCCCTTGGCGCCGTGCTTGGCGGCATGCGCGCCGTAGTCGTCGATCTGCTTGCGGCTGAGCGTCGCCGCGCCCGGAACGCGCAGCGCGACCACGCGGCCGTCTTCGTGGTTGGCCCAGTCGGTGAAGACCTTGAACTCACAGTTCTTCACCAGCTCGGCGATGTCGGTGAACTCCATCGCGATGCGCAGGTCCGGCTTGTCCGAACCGTAGCGACGCATCGCCTCGGCATAGGTCATGCGCGGGAACTGCGCAGCCAGTTCGACGCCCATCACTTCACGGAACACCGAGCGGATCATTTCCTCGGTGAGGTCCTGCACGTCGCGCTCGGACACCCACGCGAACTCCATGTCGAGCTGGGTGAACTCGAGCTGGCGGTCGGCACGCAGGGCCTCGTCGCGGAAGCAGCGCGCGATCTGGTAGTACCGGTCGAAGCCGGCCATCATCAGGATCTGCTTGAACAGCTGCGGCGACTGCGGCAACGCGTAGAACTCGCCGTGGTGCATGCGTGCCGGCACCAGGAAGTCGCGCGCGCCTTCCGGCGTGGCCTTGGTCAGGATCGGCGTTTCGATGTCCTGGAAGCCGCGCTCGTCGAGGTAACGACGCAGGGCCTGCACCAGCTTGATGCGCGTGCGCATCTTGCGCTGCATCTCGGGGGTGCGCAGGTCGAGGTAGCGGTACTGCAGGCGGATGTCCTCGCCCGGGTTCTCGTGGGCGTGGAACGGCAGCGGCTCGGCCTTGTTGAGCAGCTCGATCTTCGTCGCGACCACTTCGACCTGTCCGGTGCGGATCTTGGCGTTGACCGCTTCGCGCTTGCGCACCACGCCGGTGATGCGCAGGCAGTCTTCGTAACCCACCTGGGCCGCCGCCGCGATCACCGCGGCATTGACCTCGCCCGCACCCAGCGCCGGATCCTGGGTCGGCTCGGCCACGATCTGGACGATGCCTTCGTGGTCGCGCAGGTCGATGAAGCACAGGCCGCCGAGGTTACGGGCAACGTCGGCCCAGCCGCACAAAGTGACGGTCTGTCCGATCAGGGCCTCATCGATGAGGCCGCAAAAATGGGTACGCATGGGGGCTCCGGGGTTACACATCCGGCCAGGGCCGGACAATAGGTACTCCGGCCAGGGCCGGAAAACTGGACTCTCCGGCCAGGGCCGGACAATTCGACACTCCGGCCTGGGCCGGACAACACGTCATTTTAACGGCACCGGCGGGTTACTTGCCCGCGGATCGCAGCGGACGTCGCCGTTGTGGCCATTTCGACCTGTTTCCACGAGGTGGGTCGCATGAAACGCCTGATCAAGGCCTGTTTGCTGGCGCTGTTCCTGGCGGTGCTTGCCTTCCCCGCCGCCGCCCAGCAGCGCGCCTACGCACCCGAAGACCTGCGCAGCCTGTCCTACCAGGACCAGGTGCGGGTGATCAGCATGGAGTACGAGTAGCAGTCGCGCGGACGCCGGATCCCCGACGACCAGCTGCAGTTCTACCTCGACCAGGTCAACCGCTCGAACTGGCGCTTCAGCCAGATCAAGGCTGACATCGCCGCGTCGCTGGACGGGACGACGCCGACCGCCGCGGACAAGGTCGTGTGCGAAAGCCGCAATGGCCGCGCGCAGATCTGCCGGGTGCCGTGGAACGGCGACTCGGTGCTGGTGCGGCAGCTGTCGAGCGCGCCCTGCGTCGAAGGCCGCAGCTGGCAATCGCAGCGCGGCCAGGTCTACGTCGGCAGCAACTGTTCGGGCGAATTCGCCGCCTCCTCGGGGCCGGTGCCACTACCGGGACCGGTTGGCCAGAGCGTGACCTGCGAAAGCTTCAACAACCAGGCAAGCATCTGCCGCGTGCCCTGGCCGGGGCCGTCACGCCTGTTGCGGCAGTCGTCGGGCAGCCAGCCCTGCATCGAGGGCCAGACCTGGCAGTCACAGGATGGCCAGGTCTACGTCGGCCGCGGATGCCGGGCGGTGTTTGTCGCCCTTGGCGCCACGCAGCCGGTCGCCCCACTGCCGAGCACGCCATCGGTGGTGTGCAACAGCGTCGATGCCCGCCCCAAGGCATGCCAGTGGCCGGCCGGCACCGGCACGCCTCGTTTGCTGCAACAGCTGTCCAGCCAACCCTGCGTGCAGGGCCGGACCTGGGGCTTCACCGGCAGCGCGATCTGGGTCAGCCAGGGCTGCAGCGGGCGCTTTGGCTACTGACGCTGCCTGCACGCCCGCAGGCCTATAGAAGAGGCGCTGGCGCCGAGCGACCTCCGCCAGCCTCCGCTGCCACAACCGGCAGCGAAATTCGTCCTCAAGTTTCCCGCGTGCCGGCCGATGCCGTGGCAGAACCCCAATCGGCTTGCACGGCTTGCCCGGCTCGCCCGACTACGGACCGTCCCAGTCGGCCCCGGCCCATCCAGGAGCAAGAGCGTCATGGCGACAGTGCCCAAGCAAGCGGCCTGGCTATTGAGCCTTACCCTGATGGCGACGCCGGTCCCTTCTCCGGCAAATGGCGCGGCCGGCACCATGGTCATGCCGATGGTCGCGAGCAGCAGCAGCGCGCAGATGCGGGTCGGCCTGACCCTGGCCCCGCCCGACTCGCCGGGCGCGCGGCTACCCGACCCGGCCAGCCTCGACTTTCCGGCATCACCCAATGCCGTGCTGTGCCACAGCCCCGACCAGGGCTATCGCGAATGCCGCACGCCGTTCCGCGGGCCGGTAAAGCTGTCGCGCGAGGTCACCGGCACGCGCTGCATCGAGGATCGCAACTGGGGCTGGCGTAACGGCGCGATCTGGGTGGACCAGGGCTGCGGCGCGGTGTTCCTGCGCATCGGGGCCTGACCCCGCGGCAGTCAGTCGGCTGACTTGGCCGGTTTTGCCGGAGCCGCTTCGACCTTCTTCTCGGCGGGCTTCTCGGCCGGTTTGCTGTCGCCACCGCCCGCGGATGAGGATCCCTCTCCGGCCAGGTTGCGCTTCTTGTCGCCGTCCTTCTTGAAGTCGGTTTCGTACCAGCCGCCACCGGCAAGGCGGAACTGCGGCGCGGTCAGCTGGCGGCGCACGTGCGGTTCGCCGCAGACCGGGCACTGCGTGGGATCGGCCTCGGACAACTTTTGCAGGCGGTCAAAGGCGTGGCCGCAGGCGGCGCACTCGAAGGCATAGATCGGCATGGCACGACGCATTGCGGAGACAGGCCGGCATTCTGGAGGCAACTGCCCGCTTTTCAAGCATCCGATGCCCGCGAGGCGAGCTGGGCGGCCTCGCCGGGCCGGCCAGTGGCCTCCACCGCAGTGTCCGGCGCAAGCCGGCAGGTCATACACTCCGCGTCCCCCACTACCGATTCGCGCCATGGACCCGCTGCGTATCTACCGGATCGACGCGTTTACCACCCGGCAGGGCCAGGGCAATGCCGCTGGCGTGGTCACCAATGCCACCGGCCTGGACGAGGCCGCAATGCAGGCCATCGCGCATCGACTCGGACATTCCGAGACCGCCTTCGTGCTGCCGCCGAACACCGGCGATCACGATCTCCACATCCGTTACTTCACGCCGACGACGGAAGTGCCTGTGTGCGGGCATGCCACGGTCGGCGCACATTTCGCACTTGCGCTGGAAGGCGCCGCGCCAGGTGTGCGACGGCAACTGACTGGAGCCGGCGTGCAGACGGTGACGACCGTGCGCCGGGACGACGGCGCCATCGCCGTGCGAATCCAGCAGAATCCGCCGACGTTTGCCGCACCGTTGTCGGCGCAGCTGGTGGAGGAAGTCGCCGGTGCGATCGGCCTGGATGTCGACGAGCTCGATTCGCGCGGTCCGGTGCAATTCGTCAGCACCGGTCACGGCAAGCTGCTGATTCCAATCAGGCGCCTTCAGCGCCTGAGGGAACTGAAACCGGACATGGCGCGCCTTGCGCAGCTCGACGAGCGCGCCGGTGCGAAGGGGTATTTCGTGTTCACCCTCGACACCGATGCCGGCGAGGACGCGTACACCCATGGCCGCATGTTCGCGCCAGGAATCGGCATCGACGAGGATCCGGTTACGGGTAACGCCAATGGTCCGCTGGGCGCCTACCTGGTGCGTCACAAACTGATCGCGGTCGACGGCGACGAGGTGCGCTTCCGCGGACGCCAGCAGACGGGTGCGGGACGTGGCGGTTTCGTCGACGTCAGCGTGCAGGTCGAGTCGGGCGAGCCGGTTGGCGTGGCGATCGAGGGGCTGGCGGTGCTGGGAGAGCGCGTGCAGTAAGTCAGATCAAAAGCACCCCTCTTCCGCCCTTCGGGCACCTTCTCCCACAAGGGGAGAAGGAAGCTCCAGGCCCTCTCCCCTTGTGGGAGAGGGACAGGCCGCGAACGCGGCCAGGGAGAGGGGACGCGGCCTCAGGCGCCCTCGTACAACCCCAGCAGCGCCTCTTCCGCTTTAGCAAGCTCCGCGGCGACCTGCTCGCGACGCTTGGCCAGCTCGGCCGCATCGGTGCCGCCGCCGGCGTACTGGTCCGGATCGGCCAGGTCCATGTCGAGCGTGTGCAGCTTCGACTCCAGCTCGGCCACGTGCGCTTCGGCCTGCGCAAGCTTGTGGGCATTGGCCTTGGTTGCCTTGGCGGCCGGCTTGGCCGCCGGAGCTGGTGCCGGCGCTGCCGCGGCCACCTTGGCCGGCACCTTGCCGTCGTTGCTGCTGTCGCGCGTGCGCAGCCAAACCGCGTAGGCATCCAGATCGCCGTCGAACGGTTGCGCAACACCATCGGCGACGCGCCAGAACGTGTCGCAGACCAGGCCGATCAGATGGCGATCATGGCTGACCATCACGATCGCGCCTTCGAAGATGCTCAGCGCTTCGGCCAGGGCCTCGCGCATGTCGAGATCAAGGTGGTTGGTCGGCTCGTCGAGCAGCAGCACGTTCGGCTTGCGCCATGCGATCAGCGCCAGCGCCAGGCGTGCGCGCTCGCCACCGGAGAACACGTCGACCTTCTCGAACGCGCGATCGCCCGGGAAGTTCCACTTGCCGAGGAAGTCACGCAACTGCTGCGTCGCCACGCCCGGCGCGATGTCGGCCAGGTGGTCGATCGCGGTCGTGCCTTCGCGCAGCGACTCCACCGTGTGCTGGGCGAAGTAGCCGATGCGCAAGTCGGGATGGCCGCCGCGCTCGCCGCTCAGCAGCGGCAGTTCGCCGACCAGCGACTTCACCAGCGTCGACTTGCCGGCGCCGTTGGGGCCCAGCAGCGCGACGCGGTCGCCGGCTTCGAGGATGAAGCCGATCTGGTGCAGCACGGTGTGGTCGCCGTAGCCGCAATCGGCATGGGTCACGCGCAGCAGCGCGTGCGGCAGCTTCGCCGGTGCCGGGAATTCGATCCGCAGCGCGCGCTCCACGCGCACCGCCTCGGTGTCGGCCATCTTGGCCAGGCGCTTGACCCGCGACTGCGCCTGCTTGGCCTTGGCCGCGCTGGCGCTGAAGCGGTCGATGAAGCTTTGCAGGTGGGCGCGCTCGGCCTGCACCTTCTCGTGGGTGATCTGCTGCAGGCGCAGGTGCTCGGCGCGCTGGCGCTCGAAGGCGGTGTAGTCGCCGGTGTAGAGCTTGCCCTTGCCGTCGTGCAGGTGCAGCGTGTGGGTGGTGATCTCGTCGAGGAACTCGCGATCGTGCGAGATCAGCAGCAGCGTGCCCGGGTACTTGAGCAGCCACTGCTCCAGCCAGAGCACGGCGTCGAGGTCGAGGTGGTTGGTCGGTTCGTCGAGCAGCAGCAGGTCCGACGGCGTCATCAGCGCGCGCGCCAGGTTCAGGCGCACGCGCCAGCCGCCGGAGAATTCCTTGACGGCGCGCTCGTGCGTGTCGGGCGAGAAGCCCAGGCCATGCAGCAGCTTGCCGGCGCGCGCGGTGGCGTCGTAGCCGTTGAGTTCTTCCAGGCGGTGGTGCGCTTCGGCGACGGCCTCCCAGTCCTCGCGTTCGACCGCTTCGCGCTCGGCGACGATCGCCGCGTGCACCAGGGCATCGCCGGACAACACGAAATCGAGCGCCGGTTCGTCGAGCGCCGGGGTTTCCTGGGCAACGCTGGCGATGCGGACGCGGGTAGGCACGTCGATATCGCCCTTGTCGGCTTCGACGTGGCCCTGGATGGCGGCGAACAACGACGATTTGCCGGTGCCGTTGCGGCCGATCACGCCCACGCGCCAGCCGGCATGCAGGGCCAGGTCGACGTTGGACAACAGCAGGCGCTCGCCCCGGCGGAGGGCGAAATTACGGAAGGAAATCACGGGGGGACCAGAAGGAGGCTCGAAACCCCACTAGTCTAGCGGTTCGGGGGCCCTGATCCGGATTTGATGGGTACCACAGCTGGCTGGCGCTGCCACTGAAGGCCACTGACCGCCGATTGACACGCTTTGGCGCAATCTGGCGACCGGCCCCGCCCGCTCCAGGCCCGGGTTGCATCACCCGCCTCCGGCCCACATCCTGAACGGCAGACCGCAAACGGATACTCGATGCACCATACGTCCCTGATCGCAATCCTCGTGGCCGGCTTCGTGCTGGCGTTCATCTTTGGCTCGCTGGCGCAACGCCTGCGGCTGTCGCCTCTGGTGGGCTATCTGTTGGCCGGCGTGATCGCCGGACCGTTCACACCTGGATTCGTCGGGGACCAGACGCTGGCACCGCAGTTGGCCGAGATCGGCGTGATCCTGCTGATGTTCGGTGTCGGCCTGCACTTCTCGATGCGCGATCTGATGGCGGTCAAGGCGATCGCCCTGCCCGGCGCGGTCGCGCAGATCACCCTGGCGACGGTGCTCGGCTGGGGCCTGGCGCGGTTCCTGGGCTGGTCGCATGGCGCCGGCATCGTCTTCGGCTTGTCACTGTCGGTCGCCAGCACCGTTGTGCTGCTGCGCGCATTGGAAGAACGGCGCCTGGTCGAAACCGGGCGCGGCCGCATCGCGGTGGGCTGGCTGATCGTCGAGGACCTGGCGATGGTGCTCGCGCTGGTGCTGCTGCCCGCGCTGGCGGGTGTGCTCAAGGGCGAAACCGGCGATGCGGTGGAAGTGTGGACGGCATTGTTCAAGACCTTCGCCAAGGTCGGCGCGTTCGTCGCGGTGATGCTGATCGTCGGTCGCCGCGTGATCCCGTGGATCCTCGAGCGCGTCGCCGGGACCGGCTCGCGCGAGTTGTTCACGCTTTGCGTGCTGGCCATCGCGCTGGGCGTGGCGTTCGGTTCGGCGGCGATGTTCGGCGTGTCGTTCGCACTGGGCGCGTTTTTCGCCGGCATGCTTCTCAACGAATCGGAGTTCAGCCACCAGGCCGCGGCCGAGACCCTGCCGCTGCGCGATGCCTTCGCGGTGCTGTTCTTCGTCTCGGTCGGCATGCTGTTCGATCCGATGATCCTGCTGCAGCGTCCGGTCGAGGTGATCGCGACCTTCCTGATCATCGTCATCGGCAAGTCGCTGGCGGCCTATGCCATCGTCCGCGCCTTCGGCAAACCCAATTCGACCGCGCTGCTGATCTCGGCCAGCCTGGCGCAGATCGGCGAGTTCTCCTTCATCCTCGCAGGCCTGGGCCTGCAGCTGGATATCCTGCCCAGCGAGGGCCAGGACCTGGTGCTGGCCGGCGCGCTGCTGTCGATCATCGTCAACCCGCTGCTGTTCGCCTGGCTTGACCGGCGCGAGGCGCGCGAGGCGGCCAACCGTGCGCCGGAACCGGAAGAGCACATCTCGCCGCCGATCCGGCCGGGCCTGAGCAACCACGTGATCGAGATCGGCTACGGCCGCGTCGGCAGCGAACTGACACGCCTGCTGACCGAGCGTGGCGTCGAGATCGTCGTCATCGACGACGAGGAAGACCTGGTCAACAAGGCACGCGCAGCGGGCCTGCCGGCGATCCGCGGCAATGCCGCCAACGAGCGCGTGCTGCGCGAAGCCGCACCGGAGCGCGCGACCATGGTGATGGTGGCCATTCCCAACGCGCTGGAGGCCGGCGAGATCATCGCCAAGCTGCGCGAAATCAATCCGGCGCTGACGATCGTGGCGCGCGCGCACAGCGACACCGAGGTCAAGCACCTGCTCGAGCATGGTGCGGATGCGGCGGTGCTGGCCGAGCGCGAGCTGGCCCACAGCCTGGCCGAGATGGTGATGGCGACGCCGCAGTACCGCGGCGAGCGCCACTTGCCTCCGGCCGCGCCGGCCTGAGGCCAGCTGTTGGTAGGAGCGAGCTTGCTCGCGAGGCTCCTCTGCGCGGCTGAAGCGTGTTTCGCGAGCGAGCTCGTTCCTACGACAGCCGCGGCGTGGCCGACGGGCACGGCGTAATCCGTAGCCCATTACAACGGATGCCGTGGCATTTGCGGTTGACGGGTGTGATCGGCATGAACAGGCTTTGCACGGGGATCTGCGCGCCGTTGCTGGTTCTCGTGCTCGCTTGCCTGCCGGCGCCGGCCCGGGCGCAATGCGGCCTGGTAGCGCATACCGTCGTCGAAACCACCGTCCACAGCGGCGTACCCACGCTGTCGACCCGCGCCGGATGGCGCCTGGGCGATGTCATCGCCTCCCTGCCCGCCGGGTCCGAGATCCACGTCTGCCAGACGCGCAAGGTCGGTCAGTTCGGCATCGGCACGCGCACGTGGCTGCGGGTGCAGTTCGATGGCGGCATCAGCGGCTGGGCGTATCTGGGGTCGACCGACATGTCGGCGCCGCGTACCGCCTTTGCGGACTTCGGGCTCATCTCGCAGGCGATCGCCGCCGACGGTCCCGCGGTGTCGAACAGCGCAGACGGCCTGCCCTGGCATGGCGGTGGCTGGATCCTGATGCTGTCGGCAATATTCGTCGTGCTTGGCATCGCCACGCGCGAGGCCTTCGACGGCAAGCGGCAGCGTGTGCGCATGCAGGCTTGCAAGCAGGCGCTGACGGTCGGCCCGCTGGCGATGGTGGTCGTGCTGCTGATCGGCGACTTCACCCTCAACGGCGAAACCGCAACGCTGGTGTGCCTGCTGATTGCGTTCCAGAGCGGGTTCTTCTGGCAGGTCCTGCTCGGACGCCGGCCCTCACCCCTGCCCCTCTCCCGCATGCGGGAGAGGGGTTCGACGATCTTCAGGCCTTCGAGAAGGTCAGCTGTCCACCCGCGGCATCCACCTTCACGGTATCGCCGCTGACGAACTCGCCGGCGAGGATCTTCTGCGCCAGCGGATTCTCCAGCTGCTGCTGGATCGCCCGCTTCAAGGGCCTTGCGCCATAGACCGGATCGAAGCCGACATTGCCCAGCAGGTTCAGCGCGTTGTCGGTCAACTCCAGCCCCAGCCCGCGTTCGCCCATGCGCTTTTCCAGGCCGCCGATCTGGAAGCGCGCGATCTGGCGGATCTGCGCCTTGTCGAGCGGATGGAACACGACGATGTCGTCGAGCCGGTTGATGAACTCCGGACGGAAGTGCGCCTGCACCACGCCCATCACCGCCGCCTTCATCTGCGTGTAGGCCTCGGCTGAGCCGTCGCCGGCAAGTTCCTGGATCTGGTGCGAGCCCAGGTTGCTGGTCATCACGATCACGGTGTTGCGGAAATCGACCGTGCGTCCCTGGCCGTCGGTGAGGCGACCGTCGTCGAGCACCTGCAGCAGGATGTTGAACACGTCCGGGTGCGCCTTCTCGACTTCGTCGAGCAGGATCACGCTGTAGGGACGGCGACGCACGGCTTCAGTCAGGTAGCCGCCCTCTTCATAGCCCACATAGCCCGGAGGCGCGCCGACCAGGCGGCTGACCGAGTGCTTCTCCATGAACTCGCTCATGTCGATGCGCACCATCGCATCGGTCGAGTCGAACAGGAATTCGGCCAGCGCCTTGCACAGCTCGGTCTTGCCGACGCCGGTCGGACCGAGGAACAGGAACGAACCACTGGGACGGTTCGGATCCGACAGGCCCGCGCGCGAGCGCCGCACCGCATCGGACACGACCTTGATCGCCTCGTCCTGGCCGACCACGCGCGTGTGCAGGTGCTCTTCCATGCGCAGCAGCTTCTCGCGCTCGCCTTCGAGCATCTTCGCCACCGGGATGCCGGTCCAGCGCGAGACCACCTGCGCGATCTCCTCGGCGGTGACCTTGTCCTGCAGCAGCGTGAAGCCCTTGGTCTCGGCTTCCTGCGCGGCCTTGAGCTGCTTCTCCAGCTCCGGCAGGCGGCCGTACTGGATCTCGCTCATGGCGGTGAAATCCTGGCGGCGCTGCGCGGCCTCCAGGTCGAGCTTGGCCTGCTCGATCTGTTCCTTGATGCGCGTGGCACCTTGCAGCATGGCCTTCTCGGCCTTCCACACTTCTTCCAGGTCGTTGAACTCGCGCTCGAGCTTGCCGATCTCGTCCTCGAGGTCGGACAGGCGCTTCTTCGACTCGGCGTCCTTCTCCTTCTTCAGCGCCTCGCGCTGGATCTTGAGCTGGATCAGCCGGCGTTCCTTGCGATCGAGCTCCTCGGGCTTGGAGTCGATCTCCATGCGGATGCGCGAGGCCGCCTCGTCCATCAGGTCGATGGCCTTGTCAGGCAGCTGGCGGTCGCTGATATAGCGGTGCGACAGCGTCGCCGCGGCGACGATCGCCGGGTCGGTGATCTCGACGCCGTGGTGCACCGCGTAGCGCTCCTTGAGGCCGCGCAGGATGGCGATGGTGTCCTCGACGGTCGGTTCGCCGACGAACACTTTCTGGAAGCGGCGTTCGAGCGCGGCGTCCTTCTCGATGAACTGGCGGTACTCGTTGAGCGTGGTCGCGCCGATGCAATGCAGCTCGCCGCGCGCCAATGCAGGCTTGAGCATGTTGCCCGCATCCATCGCGCCCTCGGCCTTGCCGGCGCCGACCATGGTGTGCAGTTCGTCGATGAAGAGGATGATCTGGCCTTCGTTCTTCGACAGGTCGTTGAGCACGGCCTTGAGCCGCTCCTCGAACTCGCCGCGGAACTTGGCGCCGGCGATCAGCGCGCCCATGTCCAGGCTCAGCACGCGCTTGCCGCGCAGGCCCTCGGGCACTTCGCCATTGATGATGCGCTGGGCCAGCCCTTCCACGATCGCGGTCTTGCCGACGCCGGGTTCACCGATCAGCACCGGGTTGTTCTTGGTCCGGCGCTGCAGTACCTGCACGGTGCGGCGGATCTCTTCATCGCGACCGATCACCGGGTCGAGCTTGCCGCTCTCGGCGCGGGCGGTGAGGTCGATCGTGTACTTCTCCAACGCCTGGCGCTGGTCCTCGGCATTTTCCGATTGCACGGTCTCGCCTCCACGCAGTTTTTCGATGGCCGCTTCGAGCTTTGACTTGTTCGCGCCGGCCGCCTTGAGGGCGCGACCGGTTTCGCCGCCATCGTCGAGCGCGGCAAGCAGCAACAACTCGCTGGCGATGAAGGCATCGCCGCGCTGCTGGGCCAGCTTGTCGGTGACGTTGAGCAGGCGTGCCAGATCGTTGCCGACGCTGATGTTGCCGGCCTGGCCGCTGACCTTGGGCAGCTTCTCCAGCGCCTCGCCGAGACGCTCGCGCAGCAACGGCACGTTGACGCCGGCCTGAGCCAACAGTGGCCGTGTGCTGCCGCCGCTCTGGTCGAGCAAGGCCGTCAGCAGATGCACCGGTTCGATCACGCTGTGGTCGCGACCGACCGCCAGCGACTGCGCGTCGGCCAGCGCCTGCTGGAAACGCGATGTCAGTTTGTCCATTCGCATGGATGGGTTTCCCTCTCGATATCTGGGCAGCCGCATCGATCTGCGCGGCCGCAATGGCCATCAGATGCGGTCCGTCCGGTGCCGATTCAAGCCTGGCGCGATTCAAGCGTGCGGCGGCGCGTCCACCTGATGCTTACATGCGCTTGTTCACAATGGCGTGTATGAGCTCACGGCACCTTACCTCGCGGCATCCCCACCTGCCGCTGCCGCCGGCGGTCGCGCCCGACTGGGCCCTGTTCCTCGATGTCGACGGCACGCTGCTCGATTTCGCCGACGCCCCCGGTGACGTCACGGTCGACGCTGGCCTGATCGACACCCTGGCCATCCTGCACGGCCGCCTCGACGGCGCGCTGGCGCTGGTCAGCGGTCGCAACCTGGTCCAGCTGGACGCGCTATTCGCGCCACTGCACCTGCCTGCAGTCGGCCTGCACGGGCTGGAGCGGCGCGACGACGGCCACGTCCGGCAGCTTCCGCGCGCGCCGGCACTCGATGGCGTGCTCGCCTCCGCGCGGGCGCTGGCCGCCAAGTACCCCGGCGCCCGCATCGAGGACAAGGGCGTGGGCCTGGCACTGCACTGGCGTGGCGCCCCGGCCGCCGAGGAACCGCTGCACGAGTTCGCGACGTCCGCGCTGATCGAACTGCCCGGTTATCACCTGCAACCGGGCAATCGCGTCATCGAGTTGCGGCCCGATGGCGCCAACAAGGGCGCCGCGGTGCTCGACCTGCTGGCGCTACCGCCATTCCATGGACGCCGCCCCGTTTTCGTCGGCGACGACCTCACCGACGAGCACGGGTTTGCCGCAGTGAATTGCCACGGCGGATTCGGCGTGCTGGTCGGTTCGCGCCAGCCCAGCGCCGCGCGCTACGGGCTGCACGATCCGGCCGCGGTGCGCGCCTGGCTGGATGACTCCATCGCATAGGCGCGCAGCGCCTGTCGCCCCCTTCGCACACCGGAGCACGAATGACTTCAGTCGCAGACCTCCAGACCAGCCTAGACCTGGGCATCATCGGCAACGGCAGCATCGCCGCCCTCATCGACGCCCGCGCCCGCATCGTCTGGGGCTGTGTTCCCGCATTCGACGGCGACCCCACCTTCTGCGCGCTGCTGTCGCCGCGGCAGCACGAAGGTGGCGACTACGCCATCGAACTGGAGGACTTCGCTTCCTCGGAGCAGGAATACCTGATCAACACCGCGGTGATCCGCACCGTCCTGCGCGATACGAAGGGCGGCGCCATCGAGATCATCGACTTCGCCCCGCGCTGGCACCAGAACGAGCGCTTCTATCGTCCGGTGATGCTGCTGCGGCACGTGCGACCGCTGTCGGGCCTTCCGCGCATCCGTATCCGTCTGCGCCCGCTCGCCGACTACGGTGCCAGCAAGCCCGAAACGACCTGGGGCAGCAACCATATCCGCTACCTGATCCCCGAGTTCACACTGCGGCTGACCAGCGACGTACCGGTGCGCCTGATCCGCGACAGCCTGCCGTTCGTGCTCGACCGCGACCTCCACCTGGTGCTGGGCCCCGACGAAACGCTGACGCAGCCGGTGGCGACGTTCGTCCGCCAGTCCGAGGAGAAGACGATCGCCTACTGGCGCGACTGGGTGCGCTATCTGTCGATCCCGCTGGAATGGCAGGACCCGGTGATCCGCAGCGCGATCACGCTGAAGCTGTGCCAGTACGAGGAAACCGGGGCGATAGTCGCGGCGATGACCACCTCCATTCCGGAGGCGGCCAACACCGTGCGCAACTGGGACTACCGCTACTGCTGGCTGCGTGATTCGGCGTTCGTGGTCCGCGCACTCAACCGCCTGGGCGCCACCCGCAGCATGGAAGACTACCTGCGCTACGTCGCCAACGTCGCTTCCAACGACGGTGCGCTGCAGCCGTTGTACGGCATCGGTTTTGAGCGCGAACTGGCCGAGTCGGAAGTGGCGTCGCTCGCCGGCTATCGCGGCATGGGCCCGGTGCGTCGCGGCAACCTGGCCTGGCTGCAGGCCCAGCACGACGTGTACGGCAGCGTGGTGCTGGCGGCGACGCAGCTGTTCTTCGACCAGCGCCTGACGCGCGTCGGCGACGCGGCCATCTTCGCCCGCGTCGAACCGCTGGGCGAGCTCGCCTACAAGCTGCACGACCAGCCCGATGCCGGGCTGTGGGAATTCCGAGGTCGTGCCGAAGTGCATACCTATTCCAGCGTGATGTGCTGGGCCGCCTGCGATCGCCTGGCCAAGATCGCGGTGCATCTGAACCTGGCGCCACAGTGCAAGTTCTGGCGCGAGCGCGCCGACGAAATGCATGCACGCATCATTGAGCACGCCTACAACACCGAACTGGGCCATTTCGTCGAAGCCCTCGACGGCAACCGCCTGGATGCGTCGCTCCTGCTGCTGGCCGACCTTGGCTTCATCAAGGCCGACGATCCGCGCTTCATTCGCACGGTGGAGGCGATCGGCAAGGGACTGCGCCGTGGCGATGCGCTGTTCCGCTACGTCGCGCCGGACGACTTCGGTTCGCCCGAGACCAGCTTCACGATCTGCACGTTCTGGTACATCGATGCGCTGGCCTCGATCGGCCGCCACGAGGAAGCGCGTTCGCTGTTCGAGCGCATCCTGGCCCGGCGCAATCCGCTCGGCCTGCTGTCGGAGGACCTGGAGTTCGGCGGCGGCGAGGCCTGGGGCAACTTCCCGCAGACCTATTCGCATGTCGGCCTGATCAATGCGGCGATGCGATTGTCCAGACCCTGGCAGGACGCGGCATGACGGGAGCCGTTTGATGAGCCGGCTTGTCGTGGTCTCCAACCGTGTCGCCCTGCCCGGCGTGGACAGCGCCGGCGGTCTCGCAGTGGCCCTGCAGGCAGCGCTCGAAGAGACCGGCGGGATGTGGTTCGGCTGGAGCGGCAAGATCGACGCCGAGCAGTCCGGCAAGACCCACGAGGTGGAGCACGGCAACATCCGCTACGTCACCGTCGACCTGTCCAGGCGCGACCACGACGACTACTACAACGGCTTCGCCAACCGCACGCTGTGGCCGCTGCTGCATTTCCGCGTCGACCTGGTCGACTACAGCCGGGTCACCTACGCCGCCTACCGCCGGGTCAATGCGCTGTTTGCCGAAAAGCTCGCGCCGCTGCTGCGCGACGACGACCTGGTCTGGGTACACGACTACCACCTGATCCCGATGGCGAAGCTGCTGCGCGAGCTCGGCGTTCGCTGCAAGCTCGGATTCTTCCTGCACGTGCCGATGCCGTCATCGGACCTGCTGGCGGCCCTGCCGCAGCACCAGCGCCTGTTCGAGGGACTGTCGTCGTATGACCTGATCGGCTTCCAGACAGGGCGTGACCTGGAGCGCTTCCAGGACTACGTGCGCCTGTTCGGCCGCGGTCGCGTGATCGAGAACGGCATCCTCGAGACCGAACACGGACGCCGCCTGCGCGCCGGCGCATTCCCGATCAGCATCGACACCGGACACATCGCCAGCCAGGCCGCGGTCGCCGTGAACAAGCCGGCGGTGCGACGGCTGGCGGCGAGCCTGTCCGGGCGGGCGCTGGCCATAGGCGTGGACCGCCTGGACTACTCCAAGGGACTGCCCGAACGCTTCCGCGCCTTCGGCCGCTTCCTCAAGCGACACCCCGAGCATCGCGGCAAGCTGACCTACCTGCAGATCGCGCCGGTCTCGCGCGGCGAGGTGGTCGAGTACCAGCAACTGCGCAGCGAGCTGGAGCAACTGGCCGGGCACATCAACGGCGCCCATGCCGAGCCGGACTGGACACCGGTGCGCTACGTCAACCGCAACTACCCGCACCCATCGTTGACCGGCTTCTACCGCATCGCCCGGGTCGGCCTGGTCACACCGCTGCGCGACGGCATGAATCTCGTCGCCAAGGAGTTCGTCGCGGCGCAGAACGCCGACGACCCCGGCGTGCTGGTGCTGTCGACCTTCGCGGGCGCCGCGCGCGAACTCGACAGCGCCCTGCTGGTGAATCCCTACGACCTCGATGGCGTTGCAGATGCCATCGCCACCGCGGTGACGATGCCATTGGCTGAACGCCGAGAACGATGGCAGGCGATGATGACGCTGCTGCGGGAACATGACGTGACCGCGTGGCGGCGCAGTTATCTCAAGGCATTGCGCGAGGGCTGAGCGCCCTCGCCTTCAAACCCTTGCGGTCGGCTGCAGGATCTCGACCCAGTAGCCGTCGGGGTCCTTGATGAAGGCGATGTCCTTCATGCGGCCGTCGGTCAGGCGTTTCTGGAAGGCAACGCCCAGCTGTTCGAAGCGCGCGCAGGCCGCTTCGACATCCGGCACCGACACGCAGATGTGGCCAAAGCCGCGTGGCTCGCTGTTGCCGTCGTGGTAGGCGAAGCCTGCGTCGTCTTCTGTGCCGTGGTTGTGAGTCAGCTCGAGCACGCCACGCTGGCTCAGCAGCCATTCGCCACGCGCCGGTTCCTCGGCGGGGATCTGCGCCGGATCGTCGACCAGCACCAGGAAGTACAGGCTGAACTTCGCTTCGGCGAAGTCGCGCCTGCGCACCAGCGTGAAGCCGAGCACGCGTGTGTAGAAATCCAGCGAGCGGGCGATGTCCTTGACGCGCAGCATCGTGTGGTTGAACACGAACTGCCGGGTGGCGGCGTCGCGCTGGGCGCTGACGCCGGGGATGGCATTGAGCTCGTCTTGCAGGGACATCGTCTCGTACTCGTTACAGGGGGAAGCGTGATTCTAATCGCGGCGCGCCAGACAAATGCTCATTGCGCGCCATCCTGATCGCTCGCCACCGGCACTGCATCGCGCTGCAACGACAACAACGCCAGCAGCGTCGCCAACGCCACGTAGGCCCCGGCGAACTGCCACGACAACACGCGCGGCAACCCTTCCAGCGCCCACGGCCAGTAGATGCCGCCCTGCGGATGCACGGAGTGGATCAGGCCGAACAAGGTCAGCGCGGCACCTGCAAGCAGGAATGCACTGGCCCGCAGCAGGCGCCCGTCGACCATCGCCGCCACCGCAGAGGTCCAGATCATCGCGGTGATGATGAAGCCGTTGCCGAGGGTGATGATCACCGCCATCTCCGGCAGACCATGGCCGTCACTGGTCGTCATCAGGCGGGCGAAGTTCTCCGGCGCGATCCAGCCCGGGTTGCCGACCTTGATCGCCAGCATGTACGCCACCGACGGCAGGAAGCCCAGCACCATGGCGGTGGCATGTCGCCTTGGCGTGGCCTGGAACGCCTGCGTGGTGATGTCGAGTGCGACGTAGACGATGATCGGCGCCAGCACCGCCAGCGGCAGCCACTGCACCAGGCCGGAGACCAGGCCGAGCATGCCGCCCAGGCCGATGAACAATCCGGTCAGCAGCGTGTAGCCGGTACGCGCGCCCATGTGCTTGTACGCAGGCTGGCCGATGTAGGGCGTGGTCTGCGCGACACCGCCGCAGAAGCCGGCGACCAGGGTCGAGAAAGCCTCGGCAAGCAGGATGTCGCGGGTGCGGTAATCGTCGCCGGCAGCGCGCGCGCTTTCGCTGACGTTGATGCCGCCGACCACCATCAGCAGGCCGAACGGCAGCAGCAGCGGCAGGTACGGCACCGTCGACGGCAGGCCTTCGATGAAGCCCAGCGTCGGCCACGGCAGCACCAGTCGCAGCGGCGCCAGCTCAGGCCAGTGGAATCCCGGCGCCAGGCCGGCCGCACCGAGCGAGTAATACAGGGCCGTGCCGAACACGAAGGCGACGAACACGCCCGGCAAACGCACCGGCAAGCGGCCCTTGGCGATCAGCACGTACAGCAACAGACCGAGCGTGACGAAGCCGACGACCGGCGAACGCAGCGCCTCCACCAGCGGCAGGAAGCCCATCAGCACCAGCGCGATGCCGGCGATCGAACCGAGCAGGCCCGCGCGCGGAATCAGGCGCGTGACCGCATCGCCGGCGAAGGACAGGATGAACTTGAGCACGCCCATCACCACCAGCGAGGCCATGCCCAGCTGCCAGGTGGCGATCGCCGCGGCCTGCTCGTCCATGCCCTGCTGTTTGAAGGTGACGAACGCCGGCCCCAGGACCAGCAGCGCCATGCCGATGCTGGTCGGCGCATCCAGGCCGAGCGGCATCGCGGTGACGTCATCGCGGCCAGTCCGCGCCGCCAGCCTGCGGCCCATCACGGTGTAGATGAGATTGCCCACCAGCACGCCGAACGCCGTGCCCGGGAACATCCGCGCGAACACGACTTCAGCGGGGAAGCCGAAGATGCCGATAAGCGCGGCGGCGATGAAACCCAGGATCGAGAGGTTGTCGACGACCAGGCCAAAGAAGCCATTGAGGTCGCCTGCGACGAACCAGCGGCGGGGAGTTGCATGTGGAGTGGCCAAGGCATTGGCTCCAGTAGAGATCGGGGCATCGTAGCCGAGCGACCGGCCAGGCTGGCATGAGCTTTCGTTCTTACGCACCAACTCATCGCGTCACCGTTCGCCCTGAGCGTAGCGCAGCGAAGTCGAAGGGCCCGCAGGACTGGCAGGCTGGTCCTTCGACTTCTGCCTACGGCCTACGCTCAGGACGAACGGTGCCGGGCCTCGCTCAAAACGAAACCTCCACCGCCTGCCGCGCCCACAGCACAGACTCGTGCCCGCTCGCGCGTTTCCACGCCAGGCGGATCGCCTCGATGTCGTTGCGCCGTGATGCACCGTCCTCGTGAAGCACCACCAGCACCTTGCACCGCTGGCGCACCAGTCGCCCCTGGTCCTTGAAGCGCCACTGCCCGTAGCCATCGAGCACGGTCAGCCCATCGGGAAAGCGCGGCGTGACCTCGCGATCGAGGAAATCGCGCCACTTGCCTTCATCGACGGTGTCGCTGCCATCCTCGTTGCCGACGGCAAAGTACAGCTCGCTGCGGATCCAGCCGGCGGCCTGCGCCGGACGCGCGGCGTCGCCCCGCATCGCCGCCGTGGTGCCCTTGCTGTCCAGGCCCGCGCAACCCGACAAGCACAGCGCCGCAACGACCATCGCCACGTGTACGGCGCCGCGGGCAATCTGCACCGTCATGGCAGGAACCGCGACGCCTGTTGCGGCGTCGGCACCAGGCATTGCTCATGGCGACCAAACCACCGATAACGATTGCGGGCGGCATGGCGGTAGAGCGGATCACGGACGAACCTGGGCACCAGTCGCATGGCGCCGGCCAGTCGCCAGGCGCCGCCAAGGCCCTGGAGCACGCGCACGATCGCGTCGGTATCGGTCCAGGCGCGATCACCATCGACCAGCAGGAACGACACCGGATCGTCCGGATCCAGGCCGTGCGCCGCCAACAGCTCGCGACCACTCACCGTCTGCATCGCGGCGAAGCGATAACGTCCGTCGCGATCGTGCCGCAACAGGAAATCCACCCAGCCATTGCACAGCACGCATACGCCGTCGAAGACGATGATCGCGTCGCTGTCGTGCCCTGATTCAATCGACATCCAGCCATCCCCGGTAGTGCACCACCAGGCCCACCCACGGCAGCCTGGCAGCGACGTCGAAACGGTAGCGGTGGTCGCGCTCGTACTCGCGCGCCGTCACGCCCGCGAACCAGCGCAGCGGCAACGGCAGGCCGAGCGCGCTGACCCTGGCGACATGCCAGACCACGGCCGGGCCCGCGCCGGGCAACTGTTCGACATCGAGGCGAAAGGCAAAGCGCAGCAGGCCCAGGCGTTCGCGCAGCAACGCATCGTCGGCCCACAGGCGCGAACGCATCGCCTTGCCGGCGAAGACGCGCGCCCAGCGCTCGCCCTTCGCGTCGGCATCGATCTCGACCTTGATCGTGCCGCGCCCGGGCGCCGGCAATTGCGCCGCCCAGGCGCACAGCCGTGACAGCATTCCGCCGCCGCGGTCGACTTCGACCTTGCCGTGGTAGCGCCTGCAGCCGCTGCGATCGTGCAGCGCGCGCAACGTCGGCGGCAGCTGATCGAACCGCGCCGCGAGAAGTTGCCGGTACAACGACGGCGACGCGACTGTATTCATCGTCCTGGCTCGATCCAGATCAGGGAGGCCATGCGCCCACCGCGCTGGTCGCGGCGGTGGGAGAAGAAACGGTCCGGTTCGGCGATCGTACACAGGCCGCCGCCGTGGATCCGGCTGGGGTCGATGCCCGCGGCTTCGAGCCGGCGCCGCGCCAGCGCGTACAGGTCCACGCGCCAGTGATGCGGGCGGGTGCTGACGAAGGCGCTGCCGGCACTCCAGTCGCGCGAGACGAAGGCATCAAAGACCTCTTCGCCGATCTCGTAGTGCTGCGGGCCGGCCGCGGGACCGAGCCACGCATGCAGCCGCTGCGGCGGAGTATGCATGGCGGCCACGGTGTTCTCGAGAACTCCGCCGACCAGGCCGCGCCATCCCGCATGCGCAGCGCCGATCTCGCTGCCGTCGTCGGCACAGAACAGCACCGGCATGCAGTCGGCGGTAAGGATTGCCAGGACGGTGCCGGTGGTCGAACTGACCGAAGCGTCTGCTTCCGCCTCGCCGTCCTCGCCGCGGTCGTCATCGAAGCGAACGACGTCGACCCCATGCACCTGCCGCAACCAGCGCGGCGGCGACGGCAGCTTTGCCGCTTCGTGCAGCAGCGCGCGATTGCGAAGCACCGCTTCGGCCTCGTCGCCCGCGCGCAAGCCGAGGTTCAAATGATCGAACGGCGCCTTCGATACCCCAAGTCCGTGCCGCAGCGTGGTGAAGGCTCGTACCGATGCCGGCAGCGGCCATTGCGCTTCCAGCCAGGGGGCCGGCACGCTCAGCGCTCCCGCTCGGCCGCGGCGACGGTGTCGTCGTGCAGTGCGCGAACCAGGTCGCGCAGGTCATCGGGAACCGGCGCGGTGCAGCGCACGGGCTCGCCGGTGACCGGATGGGCGAACTCCAGCGTCTCGGCGTGCAGCGCCTGGCGCTTGAAGCCACGCAGCGTCGCGATCAGTTCCTCGGTCGCGCCCTTGGGCAGCTTCAGCGGACCGCCGTACAACGGGTCGCCGACGATGGGGTGCTTGAGGTGGGCCATGTGCACGCGGATCTGATGGGTGCGGCCGGTTTCCAGGCGGCACTCCAGCAGCGTGTGCGCGCGGAAGCGTTCGCGCAGGCGGAAGTGCGTGACCGCGTCGCGGCCGTCCTCGCGCACGGCCATGCGGATGCGGTCGCGCGGGTGGCGGTCGATCGGCGCATCGGCGGTGCCGCCGGACACCAGCGAACCCAGCACCACGGCCAGGTACTGGCGGTGGACCTCGCGCGAGGACAGCTGCTCGATCAGCGCGGTGTGCGCCGGCAGGGTCCGCGCAACCACCATGACGCCGGAAGTGTCCTTGTCGAGGCGATGGACGATGCCGGCCCTGGGCAGGGTGTTGAGCGAGGCGTCCCGGTGCAGCAGGGCGTTGACCAGCGTGCCGGCCGGATTGCCCGCACCCGGGTGGACCACCAGCCCGGCCGGCTTGTTGATGACGATGACGTGCTCGTCCTCATAAAGGACGTCCAGGGCGATGTCCTCGGGCTCGGAATGGGTCTGGACCTCGAGGGCGGCATTGAGGGTCACCGCCTCGCCGCCACGGACCGGATCGCGCGGCCGGACCTCGCGGCCGTCCAGCAGGGCATCGCCGGACTTGATCCACGCTGCCAGGCGGGAACGCGAGAAATCGGGGAAAAGCTCGGCCAGGACCGCGTCGAAGCGGCGCCCGGCGGCGCTGTCCGGGACGGTGGCATGCAGGGGCGTGGCGGGGATGGTCATCGGAGGGGAAGGATTCAGGGCTGCCGCGCAGGGGCTGCTATTATCCGACCTTCGTACCTTCGGCGCCCGTGTATCTGCCATGACCCTACGCTCTGCCCCTTCGCGCCTGCTGGCGCTGCTGCTGATCGTCGCTTTTGCTGGAGTGGGCTGTAGCAAGTTCAAAGACAAGGACGCCGATGAGGGCGTGCCGGTCGAGCAGCTCTACGAGAAAGCCCACAAGTCGATGACCAACGGCAACTGGGCCGCGGCCGAGACCACGTTCAAGCGCCTGGTCGCCCAGTACCCGTACGGCCCCTACACCGAGCAGGCGCTGGTGGAGACCGCCTACGCCCAGTACAAGTCGGGCAAGCACGATGATGCGATCAGCAGCATCGACCGCTTCATCCGCACCTACCCGACGCACAAGAACATCGCGTACATGTACTACCTGCGCGGTCTTTCCAACTCCAGCCGCGACACGGTGTTCCTGCAGCAGGTCTGGACGCTCGACGCCAGCCGCCGCGACCTGGCCACCCCGCTGCAGGCGTTCAACGACTTCTCCATCGTCGCCGACCGCTACCCCAACAGCCGCTACGCCGAGGATGCGCGCAGCCGCATGCGCGGCCTGCGCGACATGTTCGCCCGCCACGAGCTCGACACCGCCCTGTACTACCTGCGCCGCACCGCCTATGTCGGCGCGATCGAGCGTGCCAAGTACCTGCTCGAGACCTACCCGCAGAGCCAGTACCAGAACGACGCCGTCGCCACCCTGGCCGCGGCCTACGAGGGCCTGGGCAACCAGACGCTGGCCGCCGACGCCAAGCGCGTGCTGCAGCAGAACGAACCGAACCATCCGTACCTGACCGGCAAGTGGCCGGACTACCCGAGCAATTTCCGCAAGCTCAACCCGTTCGCGGGCGAGAAGTCGGCGCTGGACAACGACTGATCGGGTCTTGCGAAACGGATGCAGAAACGCCGCCCGAGGGCGGCGTTTTTGTTTGCTCGTCATTCCCGCGCAGGCGGGAACCCAGGGACGTTGATGTCGGATTGGCTGCAGGCCTGGATCCCGGCATTCGCCGGGATGACGGTGATGAGGCGGTGCCAGTGCTGCCCTATCCGCGATACCCGTTGCTGATCGGATAGCGCCGCTCACGCCCGAACGCACGCCGCGACACCTTCGGTCCCGGCGCCGACTGGTGCCGCTTCCACTCGCTGATCCGCACCAGCCGCAGCACGCGTTCGACCGTGGTCGCATCGAACCCGGCCGCGACGATCTCGTCGTACGACTGCTCCTGGTCGACGTAGCGCAGCAGGATGGCGTCGAGCACGTCGTACGGCGGCAGCGAGTCCTGGTCCTTCTGGTTCTCGCGCAGCTCGGCCGACGGCGGGCGATCAATCACCGCCTGCGGGATCACGCGATCGCCGACCGTATTGCGCCAGCGCGCCAGCGCGAACACTTCCGACTTGTACAGGTCCTTCAGAGGCGCGTAACCGCCGCACATGTCGCCATAGATCGTCGCGTAACCGACCGCGTACTCGCTCTTGTTGCCGGTGGTCAGCAGCAATCCGCCGAACTTGTTGCTCATCGCCATCAGCAGTGCGCCGCGCGTGCGCGATTGCAGGTTCTCTTCGGTGGTGTCGACCGGGCGGTCGCCGAAGTGCTCGGCCAGTGCATCGAGGTAGCCCTGGAACGGCTTCTCTATCGGCAACGTGAGCAGGCGTACGCCCTGCGTCTGGCACTGCTCTTCGGCCAGGTCGTTGGACAAGTCCGCGGTGTAGCGCGACGGCATGCGCACCGCGGTGACGTTCTCGGCACCGATCGCATCGACCGCGATGGCCAGCACCAGCGATGAATCGATGCCGCCGGACAGGCCCAGCCACACCTTCTCGAAACCGTTCTTGCGGCAATAGTCGCGAGTGCCGCGCACGACCGCGCGCCAGGCCAGCGCGTCGCGGCTTTCATCGCCGTCCTCCATCCACTCCACCGCATTGAAGCGGCGCGAATCCGGATCGAAATCCACCACCAGCCACTGGTCGGTGAACGCCGCGGCTGCCGGGTGCACGGTGCCGTCGCCATCGGCCACGACGGAACCACCATCGAACACCAGCGCATCCTGGCCGCCGACGACATTGAGATAGACCAGGCCGACGCCGGTTTCCTGCACACGCTGCGCCAGCAGGTGGTCCCGCTCGGAATGCTTGTCGCGCTCGAACGGCGAGGCATTGGGCACCAGCACCAGCTCCGCGCCACCGGCGACCGTGCTGGCCAGCGGTTCGGGAAACCACAGGTCCTCGCAGATGATCAGCCCGACCTGGACACCGTCGACATCGAACACGCAGTCCTCGCGGTCGGGGTCGACATCGAAGTAGCGGCGCTCGTCGAAGACCGCGTAATTGGGCAGCTCGCGCTTGCGGTAGGTGTGCGACACATGGCCGTCGCGCAACACGCTGGCGGCGTTGTAGACCACGCTGCCGGCCGCTTGCGGCCAGCCGACGACGGCGACGATGCCCTGCGTGGACGCGGCAATGCGCTCGATGGCGGCTTCGCAATCTGCGAGGAAACCCGGGCGCAGCAGCAGGTCCTCCGGCGGATAGCCGCTCAGCGCCAGTTCGGGGAACAGCACCACGTCGGCGCCGTACTCGTCGCGCGCCTGCGTGATCATCTGCGCAATGCGCTCGGCGTTCTGATGAACCGCGCCGACCGGAAAGTCGAACTGGGCCAGGGCGATGCGAAGCGGATTGGACATCGAGGTGCCACCTGCTCTTGAAGCCCTCCCCCGATTGCGGAGTGGGGCGGGGATAGAGCTTCATTCTCCCAGAAAAAGAAAAAGGCCACCCGGAGGTGGCCTCTTTCACAACATCGGCAACCCGCGAATTACTTCGCCAGGCGCTTGGCAATCGCCGCACCCAGGTCGCCCGGCGACTTCACCGTGGTGACGCCGGCCTTTTCCATCGCCGCGAACTTGCCTTCGGCCGTGCCCTGGCCGCCCGAGGCGATCGCACCGGCGTGGCCCATGCGCTTGCCCTTCGGTGCCGAGGCGCCGGCGATGAAGCCGACCACCGGCTTGGTCACGTACTTGCTGATGAACTCGGCCGCTTCTTCCTCGGCCGAACCGCCGATCTCGCCGACCATGATGATGCCTTCGGTCTGCGGGTCTTCCTGGAACAGCTTCAGCGCGTCGATGAAGTTGGTGCCGTTGATCGGATCGCCGCCGATACCGATGCAGGTCGACTGGCCCAGGCCCACGTCGGTGGTCTGCTTGACCGCTTCATAGGTCAGCGTGCCCGAACGCGAGACGATGCCGATCTTGCCCGGCATGTGGATGTGGCCCGGCATGATGCCGATCTTGCACTCGCCCGGCGTGATGACGCCCGGGCAGTTCGGGCCGACCAGCACGACGTCCTCGAAACCCTTGAGGGTGTTCTTGACGCGCAGCATGTCGAGCACCGGGATGCCTTCGGTGATGCAGACGATGACCTTGATGCCGGCATCGGCCGCTTCCAGGATCGCGTCGGCCGCGAACGGCGGCGGCACGTAGATGACCGAAGCGTCGGCGCCGGTCGCGTTGACCGCGTCGCGCACCGTGTTGAAGACCGGCAGGCCCAGGTGCTGCGTGCCACCCTTGCCCGGGGTCACGCCACCGACGACCTTGGTGCCGTAATCGAGCATCTGCTCGGCGTGGAAGGTGCCCTGCGAGCCGGTGAAGCCCTGGACGATCACCTTGGTGTTCTTGTTGATCAAAACGGACATGTCTGTGGCCCCTTACTTGCCAGCGACGGCGGCAACCGCCTTCTTCGCGCCATCGTTGATGTCGTCGGCCGGGGTAATGGCCAGACCCGAGTTCTTCAGAATTTCCTTGCCGGCTTCGACGTTGGTGCCCTCGAGGCGCACGATCACCGGAACCTTGACGTCGACTTCCTTGACCGCGGCAATGATGCCCTCGGCAATCATGTCGCAGCGGACGATGCCGCCGAAGATGTTGACGAAGATTGCCTTGACCTTGTCGGACGACAGGATCAGCTTGAACGCTTCGGTCACGCGCTCCTTGGTGGCGCCGCCGCCGACGTCGAGGAAGTTGGCCGGCGAACCGCCGTTGAGCGAGATCACGTCCATGGTCGCCATCGCCAGGCCGGCGCCGTTGACCATGCAGCCGATGTTGCCGTCCATGGTGACGTAGTTGAGGTCATGCTGGCTGGCCAGCACCTCGGTCTCGTCTTCCTGGCGGATGTCGCGCATCGCGGCCAGGTCCTTGTGGCGGAACGTGGCGTTGTCGTCGCTGTTGATCTTGCCGTCGAGCACGGCGAGGTCGCCGTTGGTGAGGATCGCCAGCGGGTTGAGCTCGACCAGCGCCAGGTCCTTCTCGTTGAACAGCTTGAACAGGCCCAGCATGATCTTGGTCAGCTGGCCGACCTGCTTGGCGTTCAGGCCCAGGGCGAAGCCGAGTTCACGGCACTCGTAGGGCTGCAGGCCCTGCACGTAGTTCACGTGCAGCGTCTTGATCGCGTCCGGGTTTTCCTCGGCGACCTTCTCGATCTCGACGCCGCCCTCGGCGGAGGCGATGAAGGTGATCGTCTGGGTCGAACGGTCGACCAGCACCGACAGGTACAGCTCGTTGGCGATGTCGGTGCCCTCGGAGATCAGCACCGAGTCGATCGGCAGGGCGACGCCAGCGGACTGGTAGGTCTCCATCTTCGTGCCGAGCATGGCCTGGGCGTACTGCTTGACCTCGTCATAGGACTTGGCGAGCTTGACGCCGCCGGCCTTGCCGCGGCCACCGGCGTGGATCTGCGCCTTGACCACCCACAGGTCGCCAGGGATGGCCTTGGCCGCCGCGACGGCCTCGTCAGGGGTGCGCGCAACGCGCCCGGCCGGAACAGCGATGCCGTAGTCGGCAAACAGCTGCTTTGCCTGATATTCGTGAAAATTCATGCGTCACCGAGGGGAATGAAAAGAATCCCCGCGGACCAGCACGGCCGAGCGCGAGGGGGCCGTATTGTCGCCGATCGGCGCGGTTCGGGCAAAACTTCCCTCTCCCTGGCACTGCGCGCCTGTCCCTCTCCACAAGGGGAGAGGGCAACGCCCGGGTTGCGACGGCTCCCTCTCCCCTTGTGGGAGAGGGACAAGCCGCCGCAGGCGGCCAGGGAGAGGGGCCGCATCCGCCACATATGGCAACAATGTCCCGCCGCCCCCCATACTCGCGACCACCACCCGCCCTCACCCGGACAACCGCTTGCCGCTCGCCCTCGCCCCGATCGATGCCGCCGATGCCGATCGCGCCCTGCGCCGCGAGCTTTACTTCTTCACCCTCTACCGCCTGCTTGAGGCGGCCCTGCTGGTGTTCTTCCTGTTCGGGCCGGCGACCGGACTGGTCGAGCCGCTGCGCCATGCCCTGGGCGCACGCGCCGTGGCGCTGGCCTACCTCTTCATTGCCGCGTTGCTTTTTGCCTTCGGCAAGCGCGGCGAGTTGCGCAGCCAGACACTGACCGGCATCGGTGCGGACCTGTTCTTCGGCCTCCTGGCCATGCACACCATGCCGATGGCGGGCACGGGCATCGCGCTGATGCTGTTGTTCAACGTCGGCGCGGCCGCGCTGCTTCTGCCGCCGCGCTACGGCCTGGGCGCCGCTTTCGTGGCGGTACTGGGGCTGTTCGGCGAGTACGCATGGAGCACGCTGGACCCGATGTTCGCGCGCCGCACCCTTGCCGAACCGATGATGTTCGCCATCGGCTACATGGCCGTGGCCACCCTGACCAGCATCCTCGGCCGGCAGATGCGTGACAGCTACGACCTGGCCGAGCGCCGCGGCGCCGAGGCCGCGCACCTGGGCGAAATCAACGAGCTGATCATTCGCCGCCTGCGCACCGGCGTGCTGCTGGTGGACCGCAGCGACTGCATCCGCCTGGCCAACGAGGCGGCGATGCTGCTCCTGGGCGATGCCGGCGAGAGCACCGACCTGCACGGCCAGCGCAGCCTGGCCGTGGCGGCACCGGAACTTGCGCGGCGCCTGCAACGCTGGCGCAGCGATGGCAGCAATGTCGACAGCCCCGTGCAGTTGGCGCCGGACCTGCCTGAAGTGGTGCCGCGCTTCACCCGCCTGCTCGCCGGCAGCGACCAGGTGCTGGTCTTCCTCGACGACACCTCGCTGCTCTCGCGCCATGCCGAGTCGATGACCCTGGCCACGCTTGGCCGCTTTTCGGCGAGCCTGGCCCACGAGATCCGCAATCCGCTGGCGGCGATCAACTACGCCGTGCAGTTGCTGGAGGAGTCCGACGACATCCCGACCGCCGAGCGCCGGCTGCTGGAGATCATCCGCCAGCAGGGCATGCGCATGAACGGCATCGTCGAGAACGTGCTCGGCATGGCCCGGCGCGAGCCGGCCAAGCCCGAGCATGTCGAGCTGGTTGGCTTCGCCCGCATGTTCGTCGAGGAGTACCTGGAGAGCCACCCGCTCGACCACGACACCCTTCGCACCGGCGGCAAGGTCGCGCGCCTGCCGGTGATGATCGACCCGCGCCAGCTGCACCAGGTGCTGACCGTGCTGGTGCACAACGCCCTGACCTACGGGCGGATGCCGGGCGAGCCGGCCCGGGTTTCGGTCCATGTCTATGCCGACGAGGCCGGAACGCCTTCCATCGACGTGCTCGATCGCGGCCCGGGCATCCCGGAGTCGGTGGCGTCGCGCCTGTTCCGCCCGTTCTTCACCACCTCCAGCCACGGCACGGGCCTTGGCCTGTATATCGCGCGCGAACTTTGCCGCGCAAACCAGGCAACGCTGGACTACGTGGCGATGCCCGGTGGTGGCGGTTGCTTCCGGATCCGCCTGGTCGGTAGTCACACCTTGTTGTCTGCCTGACCCGCCGGGACGACCAGGCAACCAACAGACCCGGCTTCTCAGCAACGCGCCTTCCTGAACGCGTGACGCACGTCAGTTCTGCTTGGCTCTTCACACAGCCTTAAGTTATCGTGGCGCACGGAGGGGACGATGGCCGAAACACGTAGTGCACTGGTGGTCGACGACGAACGCGACATTCGCGAGTTGCTCGTCATGACATTGGGGAGGATGGGATTGCGTTGCGACACCGCCTCCACCATCGGGGAGGCACGCAGCCAGCTGTCCCGGAATCGCTACGACCTGTGCCTGACCGACATGCGCCTGCCTGACGGCTCGGGCATGGACCTGGTCGCCGAGATCAGCCAGAAGCACCCCGAGACTCCGGTCGCCATGATCACCGCCTTCGGCAATGTCGAAGCCGCGGTCGAGGCACTGAAGGCCGGCGCGTTCGACTTCGTCGCCAAACCTGTCGATCTGGCCGTGCTGCGCGACCTGGTCCGCCACGCCCTGGACCTCAACGAAAGCCGCCGCAGCGCGCCGCCGGCCGACGCCGTCGCCGCCCGCCTGTACGGCCAGTCGCCGGCCATGACCACGCTGCGCCAGACGATCGCCAAGGTCGCGCGCAGCCAGGCGCCGGTCTATATCGTCGGCGAGTCGGGCGTGGGCAAGGAGCTGGTCGCCCGCACCATCCACGCCGAAGGCGGCCGCGCCAGCGGGCCGTTCGTTCCGGTCAATTGCGGCGCGATCCCGGCCGAACTGATGGAAAGCGAGTTCTTCGGCCACAAGAAGGGCAGCTTCACCGGTGCCCATGCCGACAAGCCCGGCCTGTTCCAGAGCGCCGATGGCGGCACGCTGTTCCTCGACGAGATCGCCGAGCTGCCGTTGGCGATGCAGGTCAAGCTGTTGCGCGCGATCCAGGAAAAGTCGATCCGTCCGGTCGGCGCCAACAGCGAAGTGCCGGTGGATGTGCGCATCCTCTCGGCCACGCACAAGGACCTGGCCGCGCTCGTCGCCGATGGCCGCTTCCGCCAGGACCTTTACTACCGCATCAACGTGATCGAGCTGCGCGTACCGCCGCTCCGCGAGCGCCAGGATGACCTGCCCGGCCTGGTGCTGATGGTGCTCAAGCGCCTCGCCACGGCGCAGTCGCGACCGGTGCCTGCGCTGAGCGACGACGCCCTCGGGGTTCTGCGCAGTTATGCGTTCCCGGGCAACGTGCGCGAGCTGGAGAACATCCTCGAGCGCGCGCTTGCACTTGCCGAAGACGAGATCCTGACGGCCGAGGACCTGCGCTTGCCGCAGGCGCCACAAGCCCAGAGCACTGTGTTTCCGAGCACGGGCAATTCCACGACGTCCGCATCGCCAGCGCCCGCCCCGATCGCGGTGGGTGGCCAACCGATGATGGCCATCGACCCGCGCACGCTCAATCCGCGCGATACCGCCAGCAGCCCGCTCCCCTCCTATATAGAGGAGATCGAGCGAGCGGCGATCCAGCAGGCGCTGCAGGAAAACCGCTACAACAAGACCCGCACCGCGGCCGCGCTCGGCATTACCTTCCGCGCGCTGCGATACAAGCTGAAGAAGCTCGGGATCGATTGATCCACTTTGCGGTCATCCCGGCGAACGCCGGGATCCAGGCCCGCAGCACCACCGCCACCTCATCGTCATCCCGGCGAAAGCCGGGATCCATCCAGCGCCGACTACTCGTCAGCGCCGATGCCCCGCTTCACTCGCACGCGCAGACTCACCCAACGCGCGGTGAACGGTTCCTGCGCAAACCCGCACCGGCGCTTGTCGTCCCGCACCGCCTGAGATAAAAAGCTGACGCACCGCACACACATCGGCAGCAAGTGCCCATGGCAGTCGTTCGGCAGCCTATCGGGTCCAAACCCGCCCCAGCGCCGGCCGGGCCCGAGCGCTGACGCCCAGCGTCACTGCCTCGAAGAAACTGACAAATAACGTCACAGCGCCCCCGGCGGGTTCTGACATTTTGCGTGAACGCATACCCAGATTGGTAACGAGGACGGGTAAAACCACCCTTGGCACGGCTTATGCGTGTATTTTCAGCGCACGTGCCGTGGCGCACGGCTGCCCGAGGATCGGAAGGCCCGACCCAATGGCACGTGAAGTAAAAAAACACTCCTAGGGGAAACACATGAAGAACAATCAGCAAGGCTTCACCCTGATCGAACTGATGATCGTCGTGGCGATCATCGCCATCCTGGCCGCCATCGCGCTGCCGGCATACCAGGACTACGTGGCCCGCTCGCAGGTCACCGCTGGCCTGGCCGACATCCGTGGCGGCGTGACGGCGTTTGAAGAAATGATCAACAAGGGCACCCAGGTTCAGACCCTGCCCCTGATTGGCCTGCGCACCCCGACCACTCGTTGCGCGACTGTCTCTCTGCCGACCACTGGCGCTTCTGGCTCCATCCAGTGCACGCTGACCGGCAACCCGAAGGTCGCTACCAAGACCATTACCCTGACCCGCACCTCGGCTACCGGTGCTTGGGAATGCTCCACGACGGTTGATGCGAAGTACAAGCCGGCTGGCTGCAGCTGATAAGTGCTTTCCAGGTAAACAAGAAGACCCCGGCCCTGCCGGGGTTTTTTTTACGGGTGTCACACACCAACTCCAATCGGAACGATCCCGGCCGTGGGCTCGCCGTCTCGGCTGGCATGATTTGTGCGTCTCTTGTTGAACCGCAACATCTGCAGGGGGCAGATATGCACAGGTCAAATGGATTTACCCTGATCGAACTGATGATCGTGGTCGCGATCATCGCCATTCTCGCGGCCATCGCACTTCCGGCCTACCAGGACTACACCATCCGTAGCCAGCTGACCGCGGGCCTAGAAGAAATTACTGGTGGCAAGTCGACTTATGAGTCGCAAGTTGTCGCCAACAGCTCCACCACCTTCAATGTCTCCGACCTCGGCCTCCACACGCCGACGCCGCGCTGCGACATCACGATGGATCCTTCGGTCAACAATGGATACATCCGCTGCAGAGTCAAGGGGCATCCGGCGATTGCTGGCAAGACCATCGAAATTGACCGCAGCAGCAGTGGCGTCTGGACCTGCAAGGTGAGCGCGAGCATTGCCCAGAAGCACAGGCCAGCTGACTGCAGCTAGGCCTGGATGGATAACTCAAGGGCGGCCTATCCCAACCCGGACCAAGCCGCCTACACTGCGGGCAAGCCCGCCGGATCGAAGCGTCGATGCCCCCGATTTACCGCAATTCCGCCGCACTCCCCGTCCTGCTGTTGATCGTCACCGCATTGGTCTTCTGGCCCGGACTGAGTGGCGGCTTCTTGTTTGACGACTTCCCGAACATCGTCACCAATTCCAAGATCCAGATGGAAGTCCTGGACTGGGCATCGCTCAAGACGGCAGCCGTCGCCTACCAGCCCGGCCCGTTCGGCCGCCCGATGGCGACGGTCTCGTTCGCGATCAATTACCTGATCGGCGCAAAGGATCCCTGGGGCTATAAATTCGTCGGCCTGGTGATCCATCTCGTCAACGCACTACTGGTCCTTTTGCTCCTCAAGCGCGTTCTTGCGCTGCCCCGAGTCAAGTCTACTTGGCCTGCCTCCGTTGCGTTTGCCATCGCGCTGCTTTGGGCGATCCACCCGTTGCAGACGTCTTCGGTGCTGTACGTCGTCCAGCGAATGGAGATCCTGTCCACAACCTTCGTCCTGCTCGCACTCGTCGCGTATCTGCGCGGGCGAGTCCTACAGGGTCAAGGCAAGCGCGGATGGCCCTGGCTTACCGGCGCCTTGGCTCTGGGTTGCCTGGGTCTACTCAGCAAGGAAAACGCGGTTCTGCTGCCTGCCTACACCCTCGCCCTTGAGCTGACGGTTCTGGGCTTCGACGCTCGTTCGAGCAATACCCAACGTCTATTGAAGGGTGGCTATCTGCTCGGCGCGCTGCTGGCGGCGGTGATTTTCCTGTTCTGGGCGCTGCCAGCAGCAATGGCCCCGCATGCTTTCGACGGTCGCAACTTCGACCTGCAGGAACGACTGCTGACGCAGCTCCGCGTACTACCGCTTTACCTCGGGCAGATCCTGCTTCCGCTGCCCGGCAGCCTTACGTTCTACTACGACGCATTCCCCAAATCGACCGGCCTGCTGAGCCCCGCCACCACTCTCGCCGGCGGCGCGCTTGTCTTGGCGCTGTTGGCAATTGCCTGGCGTATGCGACGATGCTTGCCGCTCGTGTCGCTCGGAATCCTCTGGTTCTTCGGCGCCCACCTGCTAACCAGCAATGTGTTCAATCTCGAACTGGTGTTCGAACACCGCAATTATTTTGCGATGCTCGGCATCCTACTGGCCGTTGCCGACCTGATTCGCAGGATCCCGATGCGGGACGGTCCTGCGCTTAAGCAGATCGCGGTGGTTGCCGTGATTCTGGCGTTCGGGGCGATGAGCCTCATACGATCGGCGACTTGGGGCAACTCGCTGAACCTGGCCTTGGATCTGGTGCACAAAGCGCCCGCATCAGCCCGAGCCAGCAATGACCTTGGCGAGCAGTACATGGTGGTCGCCGATGGCAACCCGGCATCCCCGTTCTACGCCATGGGCATCGGCGAATTCGAGCGCGGATCGCGGCTGCCTGATGCGTCGCCCTTGCCAGAGCAGGCATTGATCCTCTTCGCCGCGAGCATGGGCCAACCGGTCAAGGAAGAATGGTGGCAGCGATTCATCGACAAGCTGCGCACCCGCCCTATCGGCCCCCAGGAGCAGATCGCAGTCTCGGGCCTGATCCAGCAGCGCTACGATGGCATCGAACTCGATGACCGCCGGCTTGCTGACGCGTATATCATGCTCGCCTCTCGCGTCGAGCTGCCGGCCCACGTGTATGCCCGCCTTGGCGACCATGCCGTGGCGTACCTGCATGACGAGGCCTTGGCTGATCAAATGTTCATTGCAGCGATTGAGCAGAACCCGACGGACAGCGAGTACGCTGCAAAAGTGTTTGCCTCCCTGACGGCGGATGGCCGGTACCACCAAGCGGAAGCCGTACTTGAGCGTGCCCGCGCGCTCGGTCTGATCAACGACGCCAAAACACGAGTGGGCAAGCCCGCCCAGGGTGCCAGCCTATGACGGGGCCAGGACGATTGACCGCACCGCGGTTGATTACGCCTGGGCGGTAGCGGTCGCCAATGGCGTTCCGTGACATGCAAGGTAAAGCACGGGCAATGGTCGCCTGGCGACCGGGGCGCCTGTTTCGCGGCACGTTCGCACTCACGGCTGGACTTGGTGTGCGTACGCTCATCCAGGCGACGATGTTCATCCTGGTTGCACGGATACTTGGCGTCAGTGACTACGGCGCCTTCTCTGCCGTCCTCGCGCTGGCCGCTGCCATCGGACAGCTGGGCGCATTCGGTGCGCACACGGTCATGCTGCGTGACGTCGCACGCGCACCCGGAACATTCTCGTCGGCCTGGGGCCGCACGCTCGGCGCGATCGCACTGACGGGCCCGCTCCTCCTGCTCGTTTACGGGACACTGGCCTTTTTCCTTCTGCCGCCGCAGGTTCCAGCCATGGCTGCGATGCTGCTCGGCATCGCCGAGATCATGTTTGCTCCGGTCAACGCGGCGGCGGCCACGGCTTACCAAGCACATGAACGTCTGAGCGATGCTTCCCGTGTGCTGGTGGCACCAACCGTTCCCCGGTTGACAGCCGTCCTCGCCTTATGGCCGCTGGCAAAGCTCGCGCCTGATGACGTATTGATCTCGTGGTCCTGGCTATATGCGGCTTCCGCGCTAATCGCGGCGGTATACGCCCTGAACAAGACTCGCACTGATCTGGGCTCTGCGACTGTTCCTCGACGCGCAGAGTTAGCCCGCGCGCTCCGCGAGGGAGGACCCTTTGCTGCTGGCGGGCTCGCCCTTCGACTGTACGGCGACATCGACAAGACCATGCTTGGGCGGATGGATACGCTGGCAGTCACGGGCGCGTATTCCTCCGCGTACCGGGTCGCAGAACTGGCAGGGGTTCCGGTCGTCTCGTTGCTGACCGCCGCCCTTCCACGCATCTTTCGCACGTCCGAGGACGGCCACTCTGCTGCCCTCGAATATGTGAAGCGCCTTGCGCTTTGGCCTTGCGCATACGCGCTGGTAGCGGTGCCGTTGATCTGGATTGCCGCGCCGTTGCTATGCTGGATTCTCGGTCCGGACTACAGTGCAACGCTGATGCCCTTGCGATGGTTGGCTTTCCTCCCACTAGTATCGGCACCTCGCTTGCTGCTGCAGAATCTACTGCTGGGGTCGGACCGAACCCGGGTTCTGGTAGCCATCCTGGTTGCAGGCGCCGTCGCCAACATCCTGCTCAATCTTTGGTGGATCCCGACGGCTAGCTGGAAAGGTGCAGTGATTAGTACCTATGCTGCCGAAATCCTGATGGCAACGGGCATGTGGATTGCCTGTCGATTCCCAAGCCCGTCCGCAGCCTCCACCGTTGAGCGTCGAAAGCCCGATTGAGCCATGCCACATTTGCCAACAAAGCCCGCCGATGCCTCCTCTTGGCCAGCTGATGGACTGGAGTACCTCGGCCATTGCCCCGTATGCGGAAGCGAGAGACGTTCGGTTCTTTACGAAGGCCTGACCGACCGCTTGTTCGGGGCCCCCGGTCAGTGGACTTTGTATCGCTGTCGCGAGTGCGAAAGTGGTTACCTCGATCCACGACCCGATCGCAATACAATCGGCCTGGCATACCAGAGCTACGAAACGCACCGCACGAAGCAAGACCCCCTCACCCGCCAAGGTGTGCTGGGCTCTCTGCGCACCCGGCTTCGCAACGGGTATCTCAACTGTAAATACCAGTTCGGCATTGAACCGACTTCAAGCTGGGGATACGGAGCGATGCATCTGCTCCCCCCACCGTTCCGGCACGAATGGGATCATCACGCACGCCACCTGGCCAAACCATCACCTGGTGCATGCCGCCTGCTCGATGTCGGCTGCGGTAACGGCGAATTCCTTGCGCGTGCCCGCAACCAAGGCTGGAACGTGTTCGGGGTCGACTTCGATTCGCAGGCGCTGCAGCATGCGGCGGCGCAGGGAATCGATGCTTTCTGTGGCGATATCGAAGATGCAAAGCTTCCAGATGAGTCATTCGACGCCATCACGAGCCACCAGGTGATCGAGCATGTACATGATCCTGCACAGTTTGTGAGGACGCTGCGCCGTTTGCTCAAGCCCGGCGGATCCCTCTGGATCGGTACGCCGAACTTTTCGAGCAATGCCCACCAGCGGTTCGGCCGGGACTGGGCCTCATTGCAGGCTCCAGCACACCTGCAGCTGTTCTCGCCAACGGCGCTTGAACAGATACTGCTCGACAGCGGATTGAGCGACATCCGCTTCCGGCCCCGCGGTTTTTTCGAACACTACGTACATCGCGTGTCGAGCGCCATGCAACTGGGTGGCGAAGGCCACGACAACCTCATGATCCAGAGCCGGACCGTACGGTACGGCCGGATCGCGGCAGCCATTAGTGAGCTGCATGCCTGGCTTTCCCCGCGAACCGGCGGCGACATGGTGGTCACTGCGAGCCGGCCATGAGCGCAACACCGCTGATCTCGGTTCTGATGTCGACGTACAACGTCGGGCCGTACGTGGAAGAAGCAGTGGAGAGCATCCTCCGGCAGACTGTTGGCGACTTCGAATTGCTGGTGGTCGACGATGCTTCGGGCGATGGCACCCATGAAAGCCTCACCCGCTTGGCTGGACGTGACCGCCGCATCGGCGTATGGCGCAACGACTCCAATCGCGGCGTCGCCGCTTCGATCAATGGCCTGGTCGGTGAAGCGCGTGGCGCTCTGGTGGCACGCATGGACGGCGACGACATTGCGGTGCCAAGCCGTTTCGAGCGTCAGCTCCACGCCATGGAGGAAAACATCGACGTGCTCGGCGGCTGGATGTCGGTGTTCGGCGACGGTCGCGAGCGGGTCCAACGATATCCTTCCGAGCATCACGGCATCCGCGCAGGCCTTATGTTCTGCCCGATGTTCTCGCAGCCCACCGTGATGCTGCGCCGCGACCTGCTGCGACGTGTGCCGTATCGCGAAGAATCGGGGATTCTCGAGGACTACGACCTTTGGGCACGACTGTCGCTGGCCGGAGCAAGGATGGCGAATCTTCCCGAGGTGTTGTTGCGGCATCGGCGGCATCCCTCGCAGACGTCCTCCCGCCTGCACGCTGAACAATGGCGAATTGCCGCCGGAGTATCGCTCGATTACCTGCAGGCCCTGGGCATCGCCGCATCGGAGGAAGAGAGGCGAATCCATGTCGATGTCAGGTCACCACGCCCGCCGCAGTCGATCGAAGAAGTCGTCTTGACCGAAAATTGGCTTTCAAGACTGGCTGGCCAGTTCGAGGACGCAGACGCCAAGCGGGTGATCTCGAGCATGTGGTACCGCTACTGCCTGAAAGCGGCACCGCTGGGAATTGCCACCTATCGCCGATTCCAGCACTCAGGCCTTCTCGCCCACCTCCGGCCCAAACCCTGGCAACACGCGGCCTTGCTCAGCCTGGGCCTACTGCGTCTGCAACAGAACTCAAAGGCATACCGCGCACTCGCAGCGCTGAGCCCGGCGGCATGCAAAGGCCGAGGGAGGTCTCAATGAGGGTTGTCGCGGTTGTACTGAACTACCGCGACGCCGAGATGACTGCACGCTGCGTCTACAGCCTCCATGGCCAGATCGTGCAGACCGTCGTGGTGGACAACTCCGAGTCGGAAGAACACCATCTACACTTGATCAGACTGTTCGATGGAGCCCCTTCTTGCCGGGTGATCAGGGCACCCGCCAACCTCGGATTTGCCGCCGGCGTAGCGTTGGGCGTCGAGTCGGTAGATGCCGCCGACGCGTTCTTGTTCATCAACAGCGATGCCATTGCCGAACCCGGCATGGTCGAAACCCTGCAACTGGCATTAGACGCGCACGGCGGGAAAGCGCTGGTCTCCGCCGTTCCGAATGCTGGCGGCGCCGGCGGAATCCTCTGGTACCAGCGTTTCCTTGCCCTGACTTTTACACAGCAATGGCCAGGCACCATTCCCTACATCAGTGGGGCGTGCATGCTCGTGCCGGCAGACTTCGCCCGGTCACACCCGTTTGACGCGCGATTCTTCATGTACGGCGAAGACATAGCATTCTCGTCACGTGCGCGCGCCGACGGTTTCGGACTGGTGCTGGCACCTGAGGCCAGGTTTGTACATGCCGGTAGCGGCTCTTCGCGCAGGGGCAGCTTGTTCTACGAGTATCACGTGATGCGCGGGCATCTTCTGCTTGCCAATGCACTGGCCTCACGCCCGCGCGACAGGTTCCTGATGCGTCTAGGCCGGACCATATCGCTTCCTGTACGAGCGACGTGGCGCTCCCTATCATCGCAAAGCCTTACGCCCTGGAAAGGGTTGCTTCGCGCAATCAGCGGTCGAGCACCGCAACCGCCAGCACGATGAAGGTGGAGCGGTTCGCTTCAGAGCAGTCGCTCGTACAACTCCAGATAGGCATCGATCGCGGCGCTTTCGCTGAAACGCGAACCGGCGACTTCACGTCCAGACTGGCCCATTGCGGCCGCAAGCTCCGCGTCCGAACGCAATAGCCTGCAATTCGCGGCTAGGGTTTCCAAGTCGTCGATCGGCCCCAATAGTCCGGTTACGCCATGGGTGACCACTTCCGAAAGCGCGCTTGTCTGAAAACCCACGAATGGCTTTGCGCAGGCCATTGCCTCCAGCGCAGTGTAGCCGAAGCCCTCGTACCTCGAAAGCGAGATCACGGCGTCGCAACGCTGGTAGGCATCGATCAGATCGGCCTCGCTCAACCGACCCAGCCAACGGATGTTTCCAGCATCGCCCGGTGGCGCTCCACGGAGTCCTCCAGTGCAATGAAGTTCAAATCCCTCGTCGAGCAGCTTGGACAACGGAAGCAGGAGGTCGCCTCCTTTGCGACGCCCCAAGTTGCCTACAAGAAGCAATCGAAAGCGGGAGGAAGAAGCGGTATTCCCAGTCCGCTGAAGCGGCGTATAGCGGTTCGTTTCGAGCCAGTTCGGGATGACATTGATGTCCTGTCGCCCCGAGAAGTCTCGAACCGTACGAGCCACGTAGTTCGAAACCGCTGTCACACCAGGCGAGTGGCGGATCGCGCGCTGTTCGCGCCAGCGCACGTGCCATCGATGGTAGGTCGCCTGCGCTGTGGATCGGAACGGTGCATATGCCGGATCGTGGACGAGGTGGTGGACGGTTGTTACTAGCGGAATTCCGCGATCCAACCAGACATGCGAGTTCCAGCTGTTGGCGTGGATCACGTCGGTACCGCGGGGAATACGCTGCCAGCGCAGCGCCTCAGGAAGGAACTCATATCCGCGGGGAAACCAGGAGGCGGCGACGTCCACGCCTCTCCGGCGTAATGCAGCCAAGAGTCGCTCGGTGAAAACGTCGGCGCCGGAGTTGGCACGGATCACCGGGAACCAGACCCGCTTCATGGCCGACGACCGGAGGATTTGGAAAGTGGTGTCATCACCGGCGCCTTTGCATGGCTACCTGCTGTAGCCAAGTGGAATAGCGCTCTGCCACGCCATGCCAGCCAAAGCGCGCTTTGAGTGCGCCCAGCGACTTCTCTGGTGACGGGCATTCCATTTGACGCAGCACGGCGGCGGCAAGCGTATCGGGTACGACGGGAGTAACGACCGCCCAGTCACCCGCCACTTGGGCAACTTCAGCAACTGCATCGACCTCGCCCAGTACCACGGGACATCCGCACCCCATGGCTTCAATGGCGACGAGACCCAGGCCCTCCTGGTCGCCGTCCGCAGCCCTGACAAACGGCGCAACGAAAACGGCGGCTCGTCGGTACAGAGATGGCAACAGGTCCTGCGATACAGGCCCCAGGAAGGTCACCCGACCCTCGATTGCCAACTGCGCGACAAGAGTGCGGCATCGCGCCTCCTCTGGCCCGAACCCAACGACGGTGAGATGAGCGTCAGGCTTGGCTCTGAGGATCGTCGGCATCGCTGCGATCAATAAATGCAGCCCCTTCTTCTCGACGAAACGTCCGACAAAGAGGATCTCGTGCCGTGACCGGGGGACCGTCGGATCGGCAACGAACCGGTCGTCGAGGTCAACACCCATGGATGCAATGGCGAGTCTGTCTTTATTGGCGCCAAGTGATAGCAGAATTGGCGCCATGGAATTGCTCACGGCCGTGACGAGAGCCGCGCGCCCGACCACCAAGCGTTTGGCGAGGACTGGAATTCGACCGTTGAGCGCGAAAAGGTCGGCCCCGTGCGACGTCACCACAAATGGCGGCGAGCGGGAGAGCAATGTTTCCAGCACCGCGGCGATCACTCCCTGCGGAATGAGCCAGTGCGCATGCACGACGTCTGGCCGTATGGTGCGTGCAATCCGCAGGCTCGAGATGACCGAGGCGATCAGAAAGCCAGGTACGAGCAGCCACTTCCAAGGACGTCGCTTCAGATTGTTCACAATGCCGCCATCGCTCACCAGCGTCTCCAGCGACGGAGGTGCATAGCGGAACCGGCGGACGTGGACACCATCCATGCACTCGTGCCGCTGGGCCGTCCGGGCATGCGGAGTGACCACCGTCACCGTGAATTCCCGGGTCAGTCGCTTGCACAGTTCATGCACGAATCCCGGTTCCGGATCCCCGGCCCACCGGGGATACGTCGACGCCAGCACGAGCAATCTCGGCCGTCGACCCCCAGGTGGCTGCCCACTCTCAATCAAGGCCGGACCAGTTCCACGTGATAGCCAACCGTCATTGCGCGCCAGGTTGGCCATATGGATGCCAGTAGCCAGGCCCCGAGGTTGATGACGCAAACCAGCGTCGCAGCAATGGGAAGATAGATGACCTGACGGACGCGCGACGCATCCTGCAGTGGACCGGCAAGGGCGAGACATGCGATGACGCCTGCGGTCTCAACCGGATGGGTTGACTGTACCAGCCCCATGACTTCCAGCCCCGCCCGTTGCGAACCGTTTATCCAGCCTGATTCCGTCCAGCGCTGATAGTCATGCGGGGCGTCGTGGACCGGATACATGAACGGCATCGTGAGGTGCGCACGCCCTCCTGGTCTGAGTACGCGCGCGATCTCCAACAGCACAGCATGAGGATCCCGGACATGCTCCAGCACCTCCAGGCAAGCAACGTGATCAAAGGTCGCATCGGCGAACGGCAGATTGGCAGCATCACCGAACACATGAGGCTTCGTCCGATACAGCTGCTTCACGGTTACCGGATAGTCGAAGGCGACGTATTCGCAATCATCCGCCAGGAAGTGGCGGAGCCAGCCATCGGCAGCCCCGACGTCCAGCACCCTACCCCCCCGGCCCGAAAGCGCCGCTGGCGGCTGACGGCGTCCGAGCAACCATTGGGGATGCAGCGGGGAGCGACCAACCCATCGCGCCAGGGACCTCAAGGTCATCCACGATCCTGCCGCGTGTAGGTCAGGGAAGTAATCTGCTCCGAAACCAGTCCGATAAGGAAAATGATGACCGAGGCACTAAACAACAGCGTGCTCATGTTGGTAAACCTACCCATGACAGCATAGGTGTAGGCGTAGTAGCCAGCGCCGAGCAGGAAGAACGCAATTGCCGCGGGAGCGAACAGCTTCACGGGTGAGTACAGCGTCGCGATCTTGAAGATGATCAGCAGGAAGCGGATGCCATCCTTGATTGGCCGGATGTGACTTCCGTTGCCGACCCGCTTCGCCACCGGGATCGGCACATAGGCCACAGGGTAAGCACTGCGGAAGAAGGCCATCGTGCTGGTGGTCGGATAGCTGAATCCGTTGGGCAACAGATGCAGGAACTCCCGGAACTTGTCAGCACGAACCGCCCGGAATCCGGATGTTAGGTCCAGGATCCTGTGGCCGGTCATCCAACTGGCAAGGCGGTTGTAGACACCGTTTGCCAGCCCCCGGTGAAAGTTTGCCTGGCCCGAGCCGTCCCGCGCGCCCACGACCATGTCGTAGCCCTCGCCCAGTTTCTCTAGCAACAGTCCGATATGTCCGGCGCTGTGCTGGCCGTCGGCATCCATGAACACGATTACCTCGCCCGAGGCGGCTCTGGCACCGCGCTTGATCGCGGCGCCATTGCCCATGGAGTACGGGGACGACAGCACCCGGGCCCCCTGCTGGGCAGCAATCGTGGCAGTTCCATCGCTGGAGCCGTCATCGACCACGATCAGCTCGGCCTCGGGCCACAGCTCCCGCAGGGCTGGCAGTGTCCTGGCCAGGCCCTCGGCCTCGTTCTTAGCAGGTAGTACTACGGAAACGCGCATCCCCTCCCCCTTTGCCACAGAGTAGGCGATCGGGCCTCCCCCAGGAAGGTGCATGCGTCCCCGTTTTCTTAATGGGGCTGCGGCCGCGGGACTGCACAAACGTGCGCACGGTCCGCTCCCCAGGCAACGGGATTGAGGTACAGTCCGATCGGGGAATTACAGGGGGCTCCATGAGCACCGTTGCCACTGCCAATCTGGTGGGGATCACCGGCATTGCCCGGCGCCTTGTGCTGGACGGGGCACTTGAAGATACTGCCGCCCGCCAAGCCTTGGCGAACGCCACGAGCCTGAAGCAGCCCATAGCCGCCTATCTGGCGGAGAAGCGCCTGGTCACTCCGGCGCAAATGGCTGCGGCCAACTCGGTCGAATTCGGCGTGCCTTTGCTTGATGCGTCGGCTTTCGACCCCAAGCAGTCCGCCATCAAGGTCGTAAATGAAGCTCTGATACGCAAGCATTCCGTGTTGCCGCTGTTCAAGCGCGGCAATCGTCTGTTTGTGGGCATTGCTGATCCGACCAACAACCAGGCACTTGAAGAGATCAAGTTCCAGACCAATTTGGCCATTGAGCCGATCCTTGTGGACGAGGACCGGATCAAGCGCTGCATCGAAACGTGGCTGGAGGCAAGCGACGCGCTGGCCGACACGGTCGGCGATTCGGATGGATTGGAATCCCTGGACGTATCGGGTGGCGATGCCGATCTCGCCAACGAAAGCGGCGTGGACGTCAAGACCGACGACACCCCGGTGGTGAAGTTCGTCAACAAGGTGCTGGTCGATGCGATCCGAAAGGGCGCATCGGACATTCACTTCGAACCCTACGAAACCGAATACCGCGTGCGCCTGCGCATCGACGGCCTGCTTAAACAGGTCGCGAAGGTACCTACCAGCCTGCAGGCGCGCATTGCCGCGCGGGTGAAGGTCATGGCGCAGCTCGACATCGCCGAGAAGCGCGTGCCGCAGGACGGCCGCATCAAGCTCAACATCTCCAAGACCAAGCAGGTCGACTTCCGCGTCAGCACCCTGCCGACCCTGTTCGGCGAGAAGGTGGTGATGCGTATCCTCGACGGCAGCGCGGCCAAGCTGGGCATCGACAAGCTCGGCTACGAGGACGCGCAGCGCGCGCTCTACGAGCAGGCCCTGGCCAAGCCTTACGGCATGGTGCTGGTGACCGGCCCGACCGGCTCGGGTAAAACAGTGTCGCTGTACACCGGTCTGAACATCCTCAACGACGAACAGCGCAACATCTCCACGGTCGAGGACCCGGTCGAAATCCGGGTTCCCGGCATCAACCAGGTGCAGATGAACGTCAAGCGCGGCATGACGTTCGCCGCCGCGCTGCGAAGCTTCCTGCGCCAGGACCCGGACGTGATCATGGTCGGCGAAATCCGCGACCTGGAAACGGCCGAGATCGCCATCAAGGCCGCCCAGACCGGCCACATGGTGCTGTCCACCCTGCACACCAACGACGCACCGCAGACCATCGCGCGCCTGATGAACATGGGCGTTGCGCCGTTCAACATCACTTCGTCCGTGACCCTGGTCATCGCCCAGCGCCTTGCGCGGCGCCTGCACGACTGCAAGCGCGAAGTGCACCTGCCGGAGCACGCGCTGCTAGCCGAAGGCTTCAAGCCCGACGAGATTGCCGATGGCCTGAAGATATTTGAGGCAGTTGGCTGCGCCGATTGCACCGAGGGTTATAAGGGTCGAACCGGCATCTACCAGGTCATGCCAATGACCGAAGAAATCCAGGCGATCGTGCTGGCCGGCGGCAATGCCATGCAGATCGCCGAGGCCGCACTGCGGTCCGGCGTCAACGACCTTCGTCAGTCGGCGATGCTGAAAGTCAAGAACGGCGTTACCAGCCTCGCCGAAATCAACCGTGTAACCAAGGACTAAACCATGTCCGCGACTCGCATTGCCACCAAGCCCAACCCCGTGCGCCGCGCCGATGCACTGCCCGTCTTTACGTGGCAGGGAACTGACAAGCGCGGCAAGGTGATGAAGGGTGAAACGCAGGCCAAGAATGCCAACGCGTTGCGCGCGGAACTGCGCAAGCAGGGCATTCAGCCAAAGGCGGTCAAAGCCAAGGCCAAGCCTCTGTTCGGCGCCGCCGGCAAGCGCATCACTCCACTCGACATCGCAGTGTTCAGCCGCCAGATCGCGACGATGATGAAGTCGGGCGTGCCGATTGTCGGTGCGATGGAGATCATCGCAAACGGTAACAAGAATCCGCGGATGTCGAAGTTGGTTAACTCGGTGCGCGCGGACATCGAAAGTGGCTCATCGCTGCACGAGTCGCTTAGCAAGCATCCCGTGCAATTCGATGAGCTGTATCGCAATCTGGTCAAGGCCGGTGAATCTGCCGGCGTGCTTGAGGTTGTCCTCGATACGGTCGCCACCTACAAGGAGAACCTCGAGGCCCTCAAGGGCAAGATCAAGAAGGCGATGTTCTACCCGGCGATGGTCATCGCCGTCGCCCTGATCGTCAGCTCGATTCTGCTCGTGTTCGTCGTGCCGCAGTTCGAGGAGGTTTTCAAGGGTTTCGGTGCGGATTTGCCGGCCTTCACCAAACTGATCGTGGCCATGAGCCGGTTCATGGTGGCCTGGTGGTTTGTGATACTAATTGGCGTTGTAGGTGCGATCGTGGCCTTCATCATGGCCAAGAATCGTTCGGTGGCGTTCTCGCGGCTGCTCGACCGCATGATCCTGAAGGTTCCGGTCGTCGGCCAGATCATGCACAACTCGGCGATCGCCCGTTTCGCGCGCACGCTGGCCGTCACCTTCAAGGCCGGCGTACCGCTGGTCGAGGCGCTGGACACGGTCGCCGGCGCCACCGGCAACGTGGTGTATGAAGACGCAGTGCGCAACATCCGCGACGACGTCGCAGTCGGCTACCCGGTCAATGTGGCGATGAAGCAGGTCAACCTGTTCCCGCACATGGTCACCCAGATGACCGCGATCGGCGAAGAGGCCGGCGCACTCGACACCATGCTGTTCAAGGTCGCCGAGTTCTACGAGCAGGAAGTCAACAACGCGGTGGACGCGCTGGCCAGCCTGCTGGAACCGCTGATCATGGTGTTCCTGGGCGTAATCGTTGGCGGCATGGTCGTCGCCATGTACCTGCCGATCTTCAAGCTGGCCGCCACGGTCGGCTGATCGCCACGCGAGCACTACTTAGGCCACAATCCGACGCATGGCATTCCTAGATCAGAACCCCGCCATCGGTTTTCCGCTGGCGGCCGGGCTCGGCCTGTTGGTCGGCAGCTTCCTCAACGTGGTGATCCTGCGGCTGCCCAAGCGGCTGGAATGGCAGTGGCGGCGTGACAGCCGCGAGGTCCTGGGCGAGCCGGAGACCTACGATCCGCCACCGCCAGGCATCGTGATCGAGAGATCGCACTGTCCGCACTGCAAGCACCAGCTGGCCTGGTACGAGAACATTCCGGTGTTCAGCTACCTGGCGCTGCGCGGTCGTTGCCGCAGCTGCAAGACGCCGATCTCGCCGCAGTACCCGCTGGTCGAGTTGCTGACCATGCTGCTGGTGGTCGCCTGCGTCTGGCGCTTCGGTTTCGGCTGGCAAGGCTTCGGCGCGATCGTCTTCACCTGCTTCCTGATCGTGCTGTCGGGCATTGACCTGCGCACGCAGCTATTGCCCGACCAGCTGACATTGCCATTGATGTGGCTGGGGTTGATAGCCGCGTCTGACAATCTCTATTTTCCCGCCAAGCCCGCCCTGCTCGGCGCAGTTGCGGGCTACCTGAGCCTGTGGACCGTGTGGTGGCTGTTCAAGCAACTCACGGGCAAGGAAGGCATGGGCCATGGCGACTTCAAGCTGCTGGCCGCCATTGGCGCCTGGACCGGCCTCAAGGGCATCCTGCCGACGATCCTGCTCTCTTCGGTGGTCGGTGCGATCGTCGGCTCGATCTGGCTGGCAATGAAGGGGCGCGACCGCGCCACGCCGATTCCGTTCGGTCCCTACCTGGCCATTGCCGGCTGGATCGCCTTCTTCTGGGGCGAGCAGATCGTCGGGACCTACATGCGGGTCTCCGGTCTGCGCTGAGGCGGCTGACCGCACCACGCCCCCCTCTCCCGCAGGCGGGACAGGGGCCTATATGATCCGCGGATGAGCGATTTCATCATTGGCGTCACCGGTGGCGTCGCCTCCGGCAAGAGCGTCGTCACGCGACGGTTCGAGGAGCTCGGGATTGTCGTGGCCGATGCCGACGTCGCCGCCCGTGCCGCCGTGGCGCCCGGCTCGGCCGGGCTGGCCGAAGTAGTCGCGGCGTTCGGGGAAGAAGTCCTGGCCGACGGTGGGAGCCTCGATCGGGCAGCCATGCGCAAGCGGGTCTTTGGCGACGAGGCCGCGCGTCGACGCCTGGAAGCCATCATCCACCCGCGCGTGCGGATTGCACTGCATGAAGCTTGCCTCGCGGCCCCTGGCCCTTATGCAATCGCCGCCATCCCGTTGCTGACCGAGGGCGGTGGCCGCGAAGCCTATCCGTGGCTGGCGCGGATCCTCGTGGTCGATGTGCCGGTCGCCGTGCAGCGCGCACGGTTGATGGCGCGCGATGGCGTCGATGCCGGGCTGGCAGACCGGATGATCGCGGCGCAGGCGACGCGTTCGCAGCGCCTGGCCGTGGCCGATGATGTGCTGGTCAACGACGGATCGCTGGACGCGCTCGATGGACCCATTGCAGCGCTTGATCGCCGCTATCGTGCCCTGGCCGCGGTCGTCGGCCGCGGCTGATCACGCAGGCCAGAGGCTGCGAATCGCGGCCACGCCCTGGGCACCGTGTGCGCGGGCTTCGTCGAGGTCGTCAGGAGTCAGTCCGCCGATCGCATAGATCGGCAGCGCCACATGCTCGCGCAATGTGGCGAACGTGTCCCAACCCATGCCGGCTACGCCAGGATGGCTCGGCGTTGCCCTGACACTGCCGAGCACCACGAAGTCGCAGCCCAGTGCCTCTGCGGCAATCAGGTCCTCAAGGACATGGCAGGAGGCCGCGAGCGGCTGCTCCGGCGGTAGCGGCCGCTGATGCTGCGCGTGCAGCAGCGCGGACGGAAGGTGCAGGCCGGTCCCCAGTTCCGTCGCGAGGGCAGCATCGGCATTGATCAGCACTTCGGCGCCGGCGTGCCGGCAACGCTCGACCGCCTGGGCCGCGAGCAATCGCCACCGTGCCGGATCGAGCCCGGGAGCACGCAGCTGGACGCGGCGAACGCCGGCCGCCAGCGCGGCTTCCAGCTGCAGCAACCAGAGTGCGTCGTCGTCTTCGGGGGTCGGCGTGACCAGGTAATGCGATGGCTGCAACAGGGCGGCCACCACCGGACGATCCGCCGGCGGCATCGCATAACTGGCGAGCTTGTGCGGCGGCACCCAGACCAGGGCCTGCCCCTCGCGCCCGCGCGCGTTGCCGCGCCAGTGGGCGACGATGCGAACGTCCAGACGCAGGCGTTTGTCCGGGTAGAGCTGCGGCACCGTGATCAGCGGCGGGCCCAGTTCGACATCGATGCCGAGTTCTTCGTGGAGTTCGCGCACCAGCGCGTCTTCGGCCGACTCGCCGGGTTCGTGTTTGCCGCCGGGGAATTCCCACAGGCCTGCCAGGTCGCGGCCTTCGGTGCGTCGCGCCAGCAGGATGCGGCCACGGGCGTCGCGGATGACGCCGGCCATGACTTCGACGATGCGCGTGGGCACCGACCTGTCGGGGCCCGTCGGGTTCGAGGAAACAGCTGGAGGGGGATGACCGGTCATGGTGTGCGCACTTTTGGCGCCCTGCCCTCACCCCAACCCCTCTCCCGCAGGCGGGAGAGGGGGTTCAGAGCAATGCAACTGCGGGTCAGGCGATCTGCCCATGGCAGTGCTTGTACTTCTTGCCGCTGCCGCACGGGCACGGATCGTTGCGGCCGACACTGGCGAAGGCATCGTTGCCACCGGTCAGCGCGCGCGCCTGCGCGGCTTCCTCGTCGGCGCCGTAGCCGCCGACATCGGCGTGCTGGAACTGCATCTGCCGGGCCTGGGCCTCGGCGGCGGCGCGTTCCTGCGCTTCCAGCGCGGCCACTTCGTCCTCGCTGCGGATGCGCACGCGCGCCAGCAGGGTCACCACTTCGCGTTTGACCTTCTCCAGCATCTCGCTGAACAGCTCGAACGCTTCCTTCTTGTACTCCTGCTTGGGCTGCTTCTGCGCGTAACCACGCAGGTGGATGCCCTGGCGCAGGTAATCCATGCGCGCAAGGTGCTCCTTCCAGTTCTGGTCGAGCACGTTGAGCATGATGTGCTTTTCCAGCATGCGCATGGTCTCGGCGCCAAGCTGGGTTTCGCGCTCGCTGAAGTGACCCAGCACGGCCTGCTGCACGCGCTCCTCGATGGTCTCGGCGTCGAGCTCGTCGCTCTCCTTCGCCATCGCCACCAGCGGCACGGCCACGCCGAAGTCCTGCTCCAGCGTCGCTTCCAGGCCCGGCAGGTCCCACTGCTCGTCGATCGAGTTGAGCGGGACGTAGCGCGCGACGGTGTCGGCGACGACGTCGCTGCGCAGGCCTTCGATGTTCTCTTCGACGTTCTCGGCTTCGAGCAGTTCGTCGCGCTGGGCGTAGATCACCTTGCGCTGGTCGTTGTTGACGTCGTCGAAGTCGAGCAGGTTCTTGCGGATGTCGAAGTTGTGGGCCTCGACCTTGCGCTGCGCGTTGGCGATCTGCTTGGACACCAGCGGGCTTTCGATGATGTCGTCTTCCTTCAGGCCCATGCGCGCCATCACGCGCTGCACCCAGTCGGCCGCGAAGATGCGCATCAGGTTGTCTTCGAGCGACAGGTAGAAGCGGCTCGAACCCGGGTCGCCCTGGCGACCGGCGCGACCGCGCAGCTGGTTGTCGATGCGGCGGCTCTCGTGACGCTCGGTGCCGACGATGTGCAGGCCACCGGCGGCCTTGACGGCCTCGTGGCGTGCCTGCCATTCCGACTTCAGGCGTGCCTTGGTGACTTCGTCCAGCTCGCCGCCGTTGCTGGCTTCGAGCAGGGCCACTTCGTTCTCGAGCGAACCGCCGAGCACGATGTCGGTACCGCGGCCGGCCATGTTGGTGGCGATGGTGATCGCACCCGGGCGACCGGCCTGCGCCACGATCTGCGCTTCGCGCTCGTGCTGCTTGGCATTGAGCACCTCGTGGTGGATGCCGGCGTCGCGCAGCTGCTGGCTGAGCATCTCCGACACTTCGATCGAGGTGGTGCCGACCAGCACCGGCTGCTTGCGCGCGTTGGCGTCCTTGATCTCGGCCAGCACCGCGCGGTACTTGCCGGCGCGGTTGAGGAACACCGCGTCGGCGTGGTCCTTGCGCTGCACCGGCTTGTGGGTCGGGATCACGATCACTTCCAGGCCGTAGATGCTCTGGAACTCGTACGCCTCGGTGTCGGCCGTACCGGTCATGCCCGACAGCTTGTTGTACATGCGGAACAGGTTCTGGAAGGTGATGCTCGCCAGCGTCTGGTTCTCGCGCTGGACCGGCACGCCTTCCTTCGCCTCGACCGCCTGGTGCAGGCCGTCGGACCAGCGACGGCCGGCCAGGGTGCGGCCGGTGAATTCGTCGACGATCACCACTTCACCGTCGCGAACGATGTAATCGACGTCGCGCTGGTAGATGGCGTGCGCGCGCATGGCGGCGTTGAGGTGGTGGACCACGCCCAGGTTCTGCGCGCCGTACAGCGAATCGTCTTCGCCCTGCAGGATGCCGGCCTGGCGCAGCAGCGCCTCGGCGTGTTCCTGGCCGGATTCCGACAGGTGCACCTGCTTGCTCTTCTCGTCGACCCAGTAGTCGCCCTCGCCTTCTTCGGTGGTCTGGCGGATCAGGTTCGGGACGAGGCGGTTGACCTTGATGTACAGCTCCGGCGATTCGTCGGCCGGGCCGGAGATGATCAGCGGCGTGCGCGCCTCGTCGATCAGGATCGAGTCGACCTCGTCGACGATCGCGTAATTGAGGCCGCGCTGGAAACGGTCTTCCTTCGACAGCGCCATGTTGTCGCGCAGGTAGTCGAAGCCGAACTCGTTGTTGGTGCCGTAGGTGATGTCGCAGCCATAGGCCGCGTGCTTGTCGCCGTGCGGCATGCCCGGGTAGACCACGCCGACCGACAGGCCCAGCCAGTTGTACACGCGCCCCATCCACGCCGAGTCGCGGCGGGCCAGGTAGTCGTTGACGGTGACGACGTGGACGCCCTTGCCTTCCAGGGCGTTGAGGTAGACAGGCAGCGTTGCCACCAGGGTCTTGCCTTCACCGGTGCGCATCTCGGCGATCTTGCCCAGGTGCAGGACCATGCCGCCGATCAGCTGGACGTCGTAATGGCGCATGCCCAGGACGCGGCGCGAGGCCTCGCGGCAGACGGCGAACGCCTCCGGCAGCAACTTGTCGAGCGACTCGCCGTCGGCGATGCGCTTCTGGAATTCGGCAGTCTTGGCCTGCAGCTCAGCGTCGCTGAGCTTCTCCATCTGCGGCTCGAGGGCATTGATCTTGAGGACGGAGCGTTGCAGTTGACGCAGCAGGCGATCGTTGCGACTACCGAAAACGCGGGTAAGCAGGCTGTTGAGCATGTACGGGTCCGGAAAGCGGAACAGGGGAACCAGCAGGCAGGACGCACTCAGAGTGCGCGTCCGCCAGCAAGTTCCCCGGAAGGAGGTCGGCTTGAAATGGAATCGGGGCGCCTTGCGCCCCGATCGCATCGAGCCTGAACTGTGGCCAGTCCGATTGTACCGTGGGGGCGAGGGTCGGTGCTTGCAAGGCGCCTGCCGGCCTCACCCCAGCCCTCCCCCGCTTGCGGGAAAGGGCGCGGAAGGGATCAACCCTTGATCTGGACCTTCAGCGGCGACTGCTGGCTGAGGAAGTTGCGCGGATTGACCACGCGGCCGTTCTCCCACACCTCGAAGTGCACGTGGGCACCGGTGGAGCGGCCCGTCGAACCGGCCTTGGCGATTTCCTGGCCGGCACGCACCAGCTCACCGACCTTGTGGGTCAGGCGCGAGTTGTGGGCGTAACGGGTGACGTAGCCATTGCCATGGTCGACCTCGATCACGTTGCCATAGCCTGAGCGCACGCCCGAGTAGCTGACCACGCCATCGGCCACGGCCAGGACCGGGTCACCGACGTTGGCCTTGAAGTCCAGGCCCTTGTGGTTGGCGTGACCGCCGTTGAACGGATCGGCGCGACCGCCGAAGCCGGAGGTTATGTAGCTGCCGGCGATCGGCTCGCGGCCCGGGACCGCGTTCATGTCGAGCTGGCGGTTGAACAGCAGCGACTCGAGCACCGAGAGCTGCTCGCCCGAGGCCTTGAACTGCTGGCCCAGGGTGGCCATGCCTTCGTCGAGCTCGGACTTGGTCATGTCGCGGACCGGACCGACACCACCGATGCCGACCGGCTTGTCGAAATCGAACTCGCCGTCCTGGAGCTGGCCGATACGGGTCAGGCGCTCACCGAGGGCGTTGAGGCGGTTGGCCTCGGCCTGCAGCTCGCCCATGCGGGCGGCCAGGGCATTGATCTCGCGCTGGGCGTCACGGCGGGTGGCCGCGATCAGCGCTTCCTGGTTCTCGGCCTTGCTTCGCAGCAGGGCGTTGTCGGCAATGCCGGCGCCTGCACCGATCGCCGCGCCGCCGCCGAGCAGAAGGGCGATGGCCAGGGCGGGACGCTGCGCTCCCCAGTAACCGGCCTGCTGCAACCAATGCGACAGCTGGGCGCGGGTTTTGTTTACGATGGATGGATAGGTCATGTCTTATGTCTGATTCCAAGCCCAGGAACCCCAAGAGAGGTCCATCGACTCCGCAAGCCGCGCTTGATGCGCTGCTGGCCGAGCCCGCTGGTGGCCCAATTCGTCGTGCCTTGTGGCTCGAACAACTGGACCTACGGTTACGCCCACACCTGCCCCCGTCTCTGGCCGCGCACGCGCGGCTGGCCAATTACGAACGAGGCAGGCTCGTGTTTGTCGTCGATGCCCCGGTATGGCGTGCCAAGTTGCGGCTCGCTGCCCCGGAACTGCTCGACGCGGCCCGTTCCGTCGGGCTGGATGCGGCTGAACTGATCGTCAAAACGACAACTCCGACGACTGCCTCCCCACAATCGGATCGGAAAGCCAAACCCATCTCAGCGACTGCACTGCTAGCACTGCAGGCCGCTCTGGCCTCCCTGAAAGATCCGGACTCTGCCGGTTCGTAGGGGGGCCGCCGAACCTGGTCGACCCTTGGCAAACTTGTTGCCGGGATCCACCGATTGGCTGCGGTCGGGGCATGCTAAAGGCCCAACCCTTTGAATTTGTTAAAGGGTTAGAAACAATTTGATAGGTTTCCGTTAAAGAATTGTTAAAGCGTCACGTGATGTTCACGTCTGTGACGCCCTTCCAATTCAGGTAACCGTTTGCCGCATCAGGCGGCAGACCATGCCTCAGGCGGTGGCGGGCACGCCGTAGGCGACCGGTGCCGGCGTGGCATCGGTTTCACTGAACGTAACCTCGTCCCAGGCTGAACGCTCGGCGAGCAGCGCACGGACCAGCTTGTTGTTGAGCGCGTGGCCCGACTTGAAGCCGACATAGGTGCCGATGACCGGGTGACCGGCCAGGTAGAGGTCGCCCACCGCGTCGAGGATCTTGTGGCGGACGAACTCGTCGGCGTAGCGCAGGCCGTCGTCGTTGAGGACGCGGAATTCGTCGAGGACGATCGCGTTGTCCATCGAGCCGCCCAGGCCGAGGTTGCGCTCGCGCATGTATTCCAGGTCGCGCATGAAGCCGAAGGTGCGGGCGCGGCTGACTTCCTGGATGTAGTTGGCAGTGGAGAACTCCACCACCGCGCGCGACTGCGAGGCCGGGATGGCCGGGTGGTCGAACTGCACGGTGAAGTCCAGGCGGAAGCCGTCGTAGGGCTCGAATCGCGCGACCTTGTCACCGTCGCGCACTTCCACCGCGCGCTTGATGCGGATGAAACGCTTGGGCGCTTCCTGCTCGGCGATGCCGGCCGACTGCAGCAGGAACACGAACGGGCCCGAGGATCCGTCCATGATCGGCACTTCGGCCGCGGACAGCTCCACATAGATATTGTCGATGCCCAGCCCGGCCAGGGCCGACAGCAGGTGCTCGACGGTCTGGATCTTGGCCGGTCCGCAGCTCAGGCCCGTGCACAGCGTGGTCTCGGTGACCAGCTCCGCGCTGGCAGGCACTTCCACCACCGGGTCGAGATCGACGCGGCGGAACACGATGCCGGTATCGACCGGAGCCGGACGCAGGGTAAGGAAGACCTTCTCACCGCTGTGCAGGCCCACGCCGGTGGCGCGGATCACGTTCTTGAGGGTGCGCTGGCGCAGCATCTGGGCAAACCTGTCGGGGGCGGACCTGTTACGTGGACTGGAGCGCATCCATACGCGTCCGGGATATGTAGGGCCGCGAGCAGGCAGATGCAAATCGTTCTCGCCTGAACGGCGCGAAAGAATACCACCGGGCAGCCTGAACCTTAACGGAAATTCGTCACTGTCCGGCCTTATGGGCCGGGCAAGATGGCCGGTCGGCCCGCTGGTGCGAGCCGACCGGCCTAAAGCCCCGCCAGGAGGCCTGGGGACTACAGGAGACGACGACGGTTTTGCCCCCTCCCTGTCGCCAGGGAGAGGCCTTGCCTTTCCCTCCCCCTTCGCCGGGCGAAAGGGAGGGAGCTACTCCATCAGTCTGCCTGGCGGCGCAGGAACGCCGGGATGTCCAGGTAGCTGCTGTCACTGCCGAAGTCGGCCACGGCCGGCGACGACGACGGTTCAACCGAGCGGCCGCTGGTGTTGCCGCGCAGGCTGTTGCCGAAGCTCGGACGCACCGGGGCGGCCATGTCTTCCATCGCGCCGAATTCCGGCTGGCCGGTGGTGGCATTGCGCACCAGGGTGATCGGGGCGCGCAGTGCTTCCTTCTCGCTGCCGCGAACGGACTGGCGGGAGACGGCACGGTTGAGGCCGGTGGCGACCACGGTGACCTTGACCTCGTCCTGCATGTCCGGGTCGAGCACGGTGCCGATGACGACGGTGGCGTCTTCGGAAGCGAAGTTCTCGATGGTGCGACCGACTTCGTCGAACTCGGCCATCGTGAAGTCCGGACCGGCGGTGATGTTGACCAGGATGCCGTTGGCGCCGGACAGGTTGACGTCGTCGAGCAGCGGGTTCTGGATCGCCGACTCGGCGGCAGCTTGGGCGCGGTCGTCGCCGCGTGCCGAGCCGGTGCCCATCATCGCCAGGCCCATCTCGCTCATCACGGTGCGCACGTCGGCGAAGTCGACGTTGATCAGGCCCGGGCGGACGATCAGGTCGGCGATGCCCTGCACGGCGCCGAGCAGCACGTCATTGGCGGCGCGGAAGGCCTGGATCATCGTGGCGTTGCGGCCGAGGACGGTGATCAGCTTCTCGTTGGGGATGGTGATCAGCGAGTCGCAGTGGTGGCTCAGTTCCTCGATGCCCTTGAGCGCAACCTGCATGCGGCGGCGACCTTCGAACGGGAACGGCTTGGTGACCACGGCGACGGTCAGGATGCCCATCTCCTTGGCCAGCTGTGCCACCACCGGCGCAGCGCCGGTACCGGTGCCACCGCCCATGCCGGCGGTGATGAACACCATGTCGGCACCGGTCAGTGCATCCATGATGCGCTCGCGGTCTTCCAGCGCGGCCTGGCGGCCGACTTCGGGATTGGCGCCAGCACCGAGACCCTTGGTCACGTTGCTGCCGAGCTGCAGCTGCAGCTTGGCGCCACAGTTCTTGATCGCCTGCGCGTCGGTGTTGGCGGTGATGAACTCCACGCCATCGACATTGCCGCTGACCATGTGCGCAACAGCGTTGCCGCCGCCACCGCCCACGCCAACAACCTTGATCACCGCGTTCGGGGCCATTTTTTCAACCAGTTCGAAATGTGCCATGTCGTCGTCCTCGTTATGTGTTGCTAGTTATGTGTCGTGTTGCTTTCGAAGTACTGGTGCTGCCTGCCGCTCTTCGCCGTCGCCTCGCCTGCCCTCTTGGCCCGGGCTCCCTGCCCGGACCGGGAACCGGCGACGGCATCCGCCGCGTCGATTCCGTAAGTGCGGTAGTCCTGACCATCGTCAGAACTCGCCGCGATACCAGTTCTTGAGCTTGCTGAAGAAGCTGCCGGCGCGACCGGTGGAGATCACCGGGCGACGCGGGTGCTCGATCTGGCTGCCCATCAACAGAAGACCCACGCCGGTGGCATGCACCGGGTTGCCGACCACTTCGCCAAGACCGGTGACGTGCTGGGGAATGCCCACGCGCACCGGCATCTGCAGCATTTCCTCGGCCAGCTCGACCACGCCTTCCATCTTTGCCGCGCCGCCGGTCAGGACCATGCCGGCGCGGACGTGATGCTCGAAGCCGCTGCGACGCAGTTCGGCCTGGATCATTTCGAAGATTTCCTCGTAGCGCGCCTGCACCGCCTGCGCCAGCGAAGCGCGCGGCATGCGCCGCGGCGGGCGGTCGCCGACGCTGGGCACCTGGATCGATTCCTCGGCGGTCGCCATCTGCGCCAGCGCGCAGGCGTAGCGGACCTTGATCTGCTCGGCCTCCGGCGTCGGCGTGCGCAGCATGTGGGCGATGTCCTCGGTGACCTTGTCGCCGGCGATCGGCAGGCTCGCGCTGTGCGCGATCGCGCCGCCGACGAACACGGCGATGTCGGTGGTGCCGGCGCCGATGTCGACCAGGATCACACCGAGTTCGCGCTCGTCGGAGGTCAGCACGGCCTGGCTCGAGGCCAGCACGCTCAGGACCAGGTCGTCGATCTGCAGGCCGCAACGCTGCACGCACTTGCTGATGTTGGCCGCGGCCGACTGCGCGCACACCACCAGGTGCGCATGCACCTCCAGGCGCACACCGGTCATGCCGACCGGGTTGCGGATACCGTCCTGCGAATCGTCGAGCACGTAGTCGCGCGGGATCGCGTGCAGGATCTTCTGGTCGGCGGGGATGGCCACGGCCTTGGCGGCTTCGAGCACGCGGTCGAGATCGCCGTAGGTGACCTCGCCGTCGCGGATCGGGGCGATGCCCTGCGAGTTGCGGCACTGCACGTGGTTGCCGGAGATCGAGGCGTAGACCGAGCGGATCTCGCAGCCGGCCATCAGCTCGGCTTCCTCGATCGCGCGCTGGATCGACTGCACCGTCGACTCGATGTCGACGACGACGCCGCGCTTGAGGCCGCGCGATTCGTGCGAGCCGATACCGATCACCTCGATCGGGTTGCCCGGCGAATACTCGCCGACCAGCGCGACCACTTTCGACGTGCCGATGTCGAGACCAACGATCAGCGACTTGTCGCCCTTGCGATTCATACCAGCACGCTCATGATTGTCCTTGCGGTTGTTGCGGCACGGCCGCCGGCGCCGGGACCGGCGCCCACGTCAGTGCAAAACCATTGGTGTAGCGAAGGTCGGCGCGCTTGAGCACCTGCGCCTGCTGCGCCAGCAGCTGCGGCATCAGGCGCACGAAGCGGCCGATGCGCGCGCGCGCTTCGCTGCGGCCGACCACGATCTGTGCACCGTTGTCGAGCCCGAGCGTCCAGCTGCCACGCGGATCGAGCGAGACTTCCTTGACGTCCAGGCCGATCGGCGCGAACTGCGCGCGCGATTCGTTGTAGAGCGTCACCACGTCGGCCACGCGTGCGGGCGGGCCGCCCAGCTGCGGCAGCCCCGGCGGAACTTCCACGCCCTTGGCCGGGAACAGCTTGCCCTGCTGCGACAGCAGCAGGTCCTTGTCCCAGCGCGCGAACGGACGGTGTTCGACCACGATCACTTCCAGCACGTCCGGCCAACGCTTGCGCACCTGCGCATGCTCGACCCACGGCAGCTTCGACACCGCGGCCTGCGCCGCGGCAAGGTCGACGGCAAAGAATCCGCGCTGCGCATACGGCATGACCGTGCGACGCAGCAACGCCTCGTCGACGCGCTCGAACTGACCGGTCGCGCGCAGCTTCTGCAGCGGCCACTGGCTCGCGCCGATCCAGCCGTTGAGCACGGCCACGATCGGCAGCGCCACCAGCGCCAGCGCGAGGATCCAGCCGACGATGCGAAGCATGGCGTTCACGCCGGCGCACCTCCAGTGGTCTGGGCGGCCTGGGCGAGGCTCGACTCGAGCACGCGCCAGCACAGTTCATCGAACTCGATGCCGACCTGGCGCGCGGCCTTGGGCACCAGCGAGTGACTGGTCATGCCGGGCGCGGTGTTCACTTCGAGCAGGTAGAGAGCGCCGGTGTTGCGGTCGCGCATGAAGTCGACGCGACCCCAGCCGTGGCAACCGGCAGAGACGAACGCTTCCTGCGCCAGGCGGCGGATGGTGTCTTCCTCGGCGCCTTCCAGGCCCGGGCACAGGTACTGCGTGTCGTCGGCGATGTACTTGGCGTGGTAGTCGTACCACTCGCCCTTGGGGACGATGCGGATCGACGGCAGCGGCACATGCTTGCCGCCGATGAGCAGCATCGGCACGGTCAGTTCCTCGCCGTCGATCAACTGTTCCATCAGCAGCTCGCCCGGGTAATGGGCGGCATGTACGACGGCGGCATCGAGGTCGGAGTCGGCGAGCACGCGCGACACGCCGACGCTGGAGCCTTCGCTCGACGGCTTGATGAACACCGGCAGGCCGAGTTCGCGCGCGGCGGCATGCACGTCGGCACCCGGCGACAGGCGCACGTAGCGCGGCGTCGGCAGGCCTTCGCTCATCCACACCTGCTTGGTGCGGATCTTGTCCATGGTCAACGCCGAGCCAAGCACGTTGGAGCCGGTGTACGGCACGCCGAGCGCTTCGCACAGGCCTTGCAGGACGCCGTCTTCGCCGCCGCCCTTGTTGCCGTGCAGGATGTTGAACACGCGATCGACACTGCCGGCGCGGATCGCGTCGACCAGCGCCGGCACGCCATCGACGGCGAACGCGTCGATGCCGCGCGAGCGCAGTGCTTCGAGCACGTTGCGGCCGGAGTCGAGCGAGACCTCGCGCTCGGCGCTGGTGCCGCCCATCAGCACGGCGACGCGGCCGAACACGGCGGGATCACTGACCTGGGCCGGACCGATCGGGAACTGCGCGCTCACTTCCTGTCTCCGTTGCTGGATCCATTGGAGGATCCGTTGAAACCGTTGGCTGCGATCTGCTGCGCGGCGTAGCCGATGTCACCGGCACCCATCATCAGCAGCAGGTCACCGTCATTGAGGACGTCCGGCAACAGCCTGGCGAGATCGCCGGCGCCATTGACGACGATGGGATCGATGCGGCCACGCGCGCGGATCGCGCGCGCCAGCGACTTGGCGTCGGCGCCGGCGATGGGTGCCTCACCGGCGGGATAGACCTCGGTCAGCACCAGCACGTCGACGCTGGACAGCACCGCGGCGAACTCGTCGAACAGGTCGCGGGTGCGGCTGTAGCGGTGCGGCTGGAACGCCACGACCAGGCGCTTGTCGGCCCAGCCGCCACGCGCCGCGGCGAAGACCGCCTCGAGCTCTTTCGGATGGTGACCGTAGTCATCGACCAGCTGCACCTTCGCGCCCTTGGCCGTGGTCGGGCTGCCGAGAAGGTTGAAGCGGCGGCCGACGCCGGCGAATCCGGCCAGCGCACGCGCGATCGCTTCGGCGCTGACGCCGAGCTGCCATGCCACCGATGCGGCGGCCAGCGCGTTCTGCACGTTGTGGCGACCCGGCAGGGCCAGCGTCACCGCCGTGCGCGTCGCATCGGGCAGGCACAGGGTGAAACGCATGTTCGGGCCGTCCTGCTCGACGTCCTCGGCGCGCACGTCGGCCACTTCGCTGAAGCCGTAGGTCATGACGTGGCGCGGCGTCTTCGCCGCCAGCGCCGCCACTTCCGGATCGTCGATGCACAGCACGGCCAGGCCATAGAACGGCAGGCGGTGCATGAATTCCTCGAACGCCGACTGGACGTTGGCGAAGTCGCCGCCGTAGTTCTCCAGATGGTCGGCATCGATGTTGGTGACGATGGCGATCTGCGGATTCAGGCGCAGGAAGCTGCCATCGCTTTCGTCGGCCTCGGCGACCAGCCAGTCGCCGGTGCCCAGGCGTGCATTGGCACCGGCGGCAAGCAGCTGTCCACCGATCACGAACGTCGGGTCGATGCCGCCCTCGGCAAGCACGCTGGCCGCCAGCGAGGTGGTGGTGGTCTTGCCGTGCGTGCCGGCCACCGCGATGCCGCGCTTGAAGCGCATCAGCTCGGCCAGCATCTCCGCGCGCGGCACCACCGGAATGCGCTGCGCGCGCGCCTCCATCAGCTCGGGGTTGTCGGCGCGGATCGCGCTGGACACCACGACGCAGTCGGCACCGAGCACGTTCGCCGCGGCGTGGCCGCGCTGCACGTTGATGCCGAGCGCGGCCAGGCGGCGCGTCACGGCGTTGTCGGCGTTGTCCGAACCGGAGACCTGGTAGCCCAGCGTGCCCATCACTTCGGCAATGCCGCTCATGCCGACGCCGCCGATGCCGACGAAGTGCACGCGCGGGAAGGCTTTGGCGAGGTCGCCGGTGTGCTGCAGGCGGCGACGCAGGGCGGTACTCATGGCGTGGTTCCGTGGAGCTGGATAGCGGTGATGGGAAAGGTCAGAGCGATCACGGCACGACCTCCATGACGGCATCGGCGACGCGCTTGGCGGCGTCGGGCCGGGCGATCGCGTGCGCGCTTTGCGCCAGCTGCAGCAATGCGCCGCGCTCGCCGAGGATTTCGATCGTGGCCGAGATGCGGTCGCCGAGGTCGTTGCCGATGCCCTGCGGCACCAGGAACGCGGCGCCGCGATCGACCAGGTACTGCGCGTTCTTGGTCTGGTGGTCGTCGACCGCCTGCGGGAACGGCACCAGCACGCTGCCGACACCAACCGCGCACAGTTCGGCCAGCGTCAGTGCACCGGCGCGGCAGATCACCAGGTCGGCCCAGGCATAGGCGGCGGCCATGTCGGCGATGAACGGTTCCACCGAGGCGTGGACGCCGGCCTTGGCATACGCCTGCTCGGCCTCCTCGCGCATCTTCTCGCCGCTCTGGTGGCGCACTTCGCAAGCCAGGCGACCACGCAGGCCGGCGACGGCCTTGGGCATCGCCGTGTTCAATGCGCGCGCACCCTGGCTGCCGCCGAGCACGAGCAGGCGGATCGGGCCAGTTCGCGCGGCGAAGCGACCGCTCGGCGGCATCACCGCGGCGATCTCGCTGCGCACCGGATTGCCGACCACTTCTTCGTGGAGGTTCGGGAACGTGCCCGGGAAACCCGTCAGCACATGGCGCGCAAAACGCGCCAGCACGCGGTTGGTCAGGCCGGGGGCGCGATTCTGTTCGTGCACGAGCAGCGGGATGCCGGCGATGCGTGCGGCAATGCCACCGGGGCCGGCGGCGTAGCCACCAAAACTGACCACGGCGCGCGGCTGGCGCTCGCGCAGCGTCTGCAGCGCGGCGCGCACCGCGCCGATCAGACGGAAAGGCGTCGCCAGCAGCGTGCCGATGCCCTTGCCGCGCATGCCGCTGACCGCGATCGTGTCGATGGCGATGTCGTGCTGCGGTACCAGGCGCGTTTCCATGCCACCTTCCGCACCGAGCCACAGCACCGGAACACCGCGCTCCTTGAGTTCGCGCGCGACGGCCAGGCCCGGAAAAATGTGCCCACCGGTCCCGCCGGCGAGGATCATCACCGGATGCAGGTCGGAATCGGTCGCGGCAACCTTCATGCGATCCTCCCGAGGGTGGGTTCCACGCGCTGGCGCAGACGGCTGGTGCCGCGCACGTCGCCGCGCTTTGAATGCGTGGCGGCCATGGGCGCCGGAGCGGGCGTTGTCGGCGACGGCGAAGCAGTCGGCGGCGTGGTTTCGTTGCGCACGCGGGCGACCTGGCGCTGGGCGCGGTCGAGTTCGTAGGACACGCGCAGCAGCAGGCCCAGCGCGGCGCAGGTCATGATCACGCTCGAGCCGCCGTAGGAGATCATCGGCAGCGTCAGGCCCTTGGTCGGCAGCAGGCCGAGGTTGACGCCGATCGAGACGAAGCTCTGCAGGCTCATCCACAAGGCGATGCCGAAGGCGCAGTAGCCGGCGAAGTGGCGGCGCATCTCGACGCACTTCAGGCCCAGCCAGAAGGCGCGACCGGCGAGGCCGGCGTACAGCGCGACAACGGTGCACACGCCGAGGAAACCGAACTCCTCGGCAATCACCGCCATGATGAAGTCGGTATGCGCCTCGGGCAGGTACGACAGCTTCTGCACCGATGCGCCCAGGCCGACGCCCAGCCATTCACCGCGACCGACCGCCATCAGCGCATTGGTCAGCTGGTAACCGGTCTTGAACGGGTCCTGCCAGGGATCGAGGAACGACGTCAGGCGGGTGACACGATAGGGTTCGGCGATGGCCACGATCGCCAGCAGCGGCAAGCCGATCAGCACCGGGCCGAACATGCGCGGCATGTTGACGCCGCCGAGCACCAGCATGCCGGCGGTGATGGCCAGGATCAGCGACGACGAACCGAAGTCCGGCTGCAGCAGCAACAGCACCACCAGGCCGACGGCGACGCCGATCGGCTTGAGCATCGCGCCCCAGGTCGCGGTCACTTCCTCGCTGTAGCGCTTGAGGTAGCTGGCCAGCCAGACGATGTAGAGCAGCTTGACCGCCTCCACCGCCTGGAAGTTGGAAACGCCCAGGTTGAGCCAGCGACGCGCGCCGTTGACGCTCTTGCCGATGCCGGGCACGAACACCGCGATCAGCAACAGGAAGCAGACCAGCAGCAGCCACTGGTTGTGCTGCTCGATGGTCTTGAGCTCGGTGCGCATCACCCACAGCGCCAGGACCAGGCCGATGGCCAGGAACACGACATGGCGGCCGAGGAAGTAGAACGCTCCGACGTCGTGGCCGTCGGCAACGCCGATCGAAGCCGAGCCGACCATGACCACGCCCAGGCAGGCGAGCGCGCACGAGATGCCCAGCAGCCACGGATCAAAGTGGCCGCCGATGGCATCGAGGCGGGTTGCCTGGCGAGTGGTCGAAAGGTCGGTCATCAGCGCACCTTCAGCGTCGCCAGCCCGACCAGGACCAGGATCACCGAGATGATCCAGAAGCGCACGATCACGCGCGGCTCCGGCCAGCCCTTCAGTTCGAAGTGGTGGTGGATCGGCGCCATGCGGAACACGCGCTTGCCGGTGAGCTTGAACGAGCCCACCTGGATCATCACCGACAGCGTCTCGATCACGAAGATGCCGCCCATGATCACCAGAACCAGTTCCTGGCGGACGATGACGGCGATCGTGCCGAGCACGGCGCCCAGCGCGAGCGCGCCGATGTCGCCCATGAACACCATCGCCGGGTAGGTGTTGAACCACAGGAAGCCCAGGCCGGCGCCGGCAATGGCCGCGCAGATGATCACCAGCTCACCGGCGCCCGGCACGGCCGGGATCTGCAGGTACTTGGAGAACTCGGCGTGGCCGGACGCGTAGGCGAAGATGCCCAGTGCGCAGGCGACCAGCACCGTGGGCATGATCGCCAGGCCGTCGAGGCCGTCGGTGAGGTTGACCGCGTTGGAGAAGCCGACGATCCAGAAGTAGGCAATGGCGACGAAGCCGATGCCGGCCAGCGGCAGCGCGATCGACTTGAAGAACGGCACGTAGAAGGTCGTCGCCGCCGGCACGTCGGCGTACAGATAGAGGTACAGGCCGGCGGCCAGGCCGAACACCGACTGCGCCAGGTACTTCCAGCGCGACTTCAGTCCGTTCGGATCGCGGCGCACGATCTTGATCCAGTCGTCGTACCAGCCGATCGCGCCGAAGGCGAGCATGACCAGCAGCACGGTCCACACGTACTTGTTGCGCAGGTCGCCCCACAGCAGCACCGAGGCCATCACCGTGATCAGGATCAGCGCGCCGCCCATGGTCGGCGTGCCGGCCTTGGAGAAGTGCGACTGCGGGCCGTCCTTGCGGATCGGCTGGCCACCCTTGAGCTGGCCCAGGCGACGGATCACCGCCGGCCCCCACCACAGCGACAGCGCCAGCGCGGTCAGCGCGCTGAGGATGCCGCGGAAGGTCAGGTAACTGAAAAGACCGAACAGGCTTTGCAGTTGTTCCAGCCAGCGGGTGAGTTCAAGCAGCATCGGGATTCCCCTTCTTATCCGAGCGCGTCGCCAGCGCAGTGACGATCCGGTCCATCGCGCTGCCGCGCGAGCCCTTCACCAGCACGCGGACACCGTCGTGCAGTTGCCCGCGCAGAGCGTCGGCCAGTGCGTCATGAGTTTCGAAATGCGTGGCGCCTTCGCCGAAGGCTGCCGCGGCGGCCGCGCTGAACTGCCCCAGCGTGAACAGCCGGGCAATGCGCGCGCCCTTGGCGCGGCGACCGGCCTCGGCATGCATCGCTTCGGCATCGACGCCAAGCTCGCGCATGTCACCCAGTACCAGCCAGGCTTCGCCGCCGCCTTCCGACAACGTGTCGATGGCTGCGGCAAGCGAGCCGGGGTTGGCGTTATAGCTGTCGTCGATCAGCACCGCGCCGTTGTCGAGGCGGTAAGAGATCAGGCGACCGGGCACCGAACGGGCGGCATTGAGGCCTTCGGCCACCTTCTCCAGCGGCGCACCGACGCCAAGCGCGAGCGCGGCGGCGGCCAGCGCGTTACGAACGTTGTGGCGACCGGGCAGCGCGAGCGTGATCGCGGCTTCACCCTGCGGCGTGACCAGGGTGAACGTGGAACTGTCGGCCGCGGCCTTGATGTCGCGCGCGGTGATGTCGGCACTGGCATCCAGGCCGAAGCGGACCAGGCCGCGACCGTGCGCGCGCTCGGCGAAGTACGGTGCAAACGCATCGTCGGCGTTGATCACCGCCACGCCCTCGGCTGGCAGCGCGTCGTAGATCGCCGCCTTGGTATCGGCCACGCCCAGCAGGCTGCCCATGCGCTCCAGGTGTCCGGGCGCGACGTTGTTGACCACCGAGACGTCGGGACGCACGACCGCGGTCAGGTAAGCGATGTCGCCCGGCTGGCCGGCGCCCATCTCGTAGATCGAGAACCGCACGCCTTCCGGCGCATCGAGCACGGCCAGCGGCAGGCCGATCTCGTTGTTGCGGTTGCCCGGCGTGGCGTAGGTCGGACCAACGCGCTCGAGGATCGCCAGCGTCAGTGCCTTGACGCTGGTCTTGCCGTTGCTGCCGGTGATGGCGACGATCTTCTCGCCCTTGCCGCTCTCGATCCGGGCTCGCTGCACGGCGGCGGCGAGGTCGGCCAGCGCACGCTGCGTATCAGCAACGATCACCTGCGGAATGGCGGTATCGAGCTGGCGCGACACCAGCACCGCCGCGACCTTGTCTGCCGGCAATCCGGCGACGTGGTCGTGGGCGTCGAAGCGCTCGCCCTTGAGTGCGATGAACAGCACCGCCCCGCCCTGCGGCAGCGCGCGGCTGTCGGTGGCGACGGTCGCCACGACCGCGTCGGCGCCGTGCAGGCGGCCGCCGGTCATTCGTGCGATCTGCGACAGGTGCAGCGGCGTCATGAGCGCGCCTCCAGCGCCGCACGGGCGACCTGGGTATCGTCGAATGGGTATTGCACGCCCTGGATGTCCTGGTAAGGCTCGTGGCCCTTGCCGGCCACCAGCACGATGTCGTCCGCACCGGCCATGCCGACGGCACGCGCGATCGCGGCGGCGCGGTCGCGCTGCACGCTGACCTGCGCCGGATTGGCGAAGCCGGCCATGATGTCGTCGACGATGACGTCGCCGTTCTCGAAACGCGGGTTGTCGTCGGTGACGATCACCACGTCGGCATGGCGCTCGGCGATCTGCGCCATCTGCGGGCGCTTGCCGCGGTCACGGTCGCCGCCGCAGCCGAACACGCACAGCAACCGCGCCCCCGCCTGCGCGGGGGCAGGCCCGTCCAAGTGGATGCGCAGCGATGTCAGCGCCTGTTCGAGGGCATCGGGCGTGTGCGCGTAGTCGATCACCACCAGCGGCAGCACGCCATCGCCACCGAGGCGGTTCATGCGGCCGTGGATCGGCTGCAATTGCGACAGCAGCTGCGCGATCCGCGCCGGCTGCTCGCCCAGCGCCAGCAGCGTGCCGGCCACGGCCAGCAGATTGTCGACGTTGAAGCGGCCCAGCAGCGGCGAGCTCACCGGGTGCGCTTCGCCTTCGTGCACCAGGTCGAAACCGATGCCTGCATTGTCGAAGCGCAGCGACTGCGCCTGCAGCGTCGCGTCCTGCGCACCGCGCGAGCTCAGGCCGATGGCACGCACGCCTTGCGGCAGCGTCGCGATCAGCTCGCGGCCGAACTCGTCATCGAGGTTGATCACCGCCGCCGACAGGCCCGGCCAGGCGAACAGGCGCGCCTTGGCTGCGCCGTAGGTGGCCATGTCGCCGTGGTAGTCGAGGTGGTCACGCGTAAGGTTAGTGAACACCGCGACATCGAAATGCACGCCGTCGACGCGACCCTGGTCGAGCGCGTGCGAACTGGCTTCCATGGCGATGGCCTGCGCACCCTGGTCACGCATCTGCGCGAGCAGCTCATGGGTCTGCAGCACCAGCGGCGTGGTGAAGCCGGTCGGGACGACTTCGCCATACAGGCCGGCGCCGAGCGTGCCGACGCTGCCACTGGTGACGCCACGCAGGTGCCAGGCCTGGGTCAGCAACTGCACCGTGGACGTCTTGCCGTTGGTGCCGGTGACACCGACCACGTCGATAGCGGCCGTGGCGCGACCATGGAACGCATCGCCCATCTCGCCCAGGCGCGAACGCAGGCCCGGCACGGCGATGGCATCGGCCGGCGCCGGCAGGTCTTCCGGTGCCGGCGGTTCGAACAGGATGGCGCTCGCACCGGCGGCGCGCGCCTGCTCGACGAAGCGCAGGCCGTGCGCACCGAAGCCGGCGATGGCGACGAAGGCGTAGCCCGGCCTGACCGCGCGGGAATCGAGCACGAGCCCGCTGATCTGCAGCTGCGGCGGGATGCCCGCCACGTCCGGCAGCAATTCGGCAAGCGCCATGAGGCGGCTCATCGGCCACCTCCGGGCGTGGTCACCACACCAGTGGACACCGGCATCGTCGCCACCTGCACCGGTGCCGGGAGCACCGCGCCGGAAGGCTTGCCACCATTGCTCCTGGCGCGCTTGGCCTCGGCCTCGGCCTGCGCCGCCATCCAGGTGTCGATGTCGTCGGGCGCCACGTCCATCAGGCGCAGTGCGCCTTCCATGACGCTCTTGAACACCGGGCCGGAGACGAAGCCGCCGTAGTAGCCCTTCGCCGGATCGGGATCGTTGACGACCACCACCATCGAGAAGCGAGGGTTGTTGACCGGGACCACGCCGGCGAAGAAGGACACATAGCGGCGCGAGTAACCGCCGGTGTCGTTGAACTTGCGCGCGGTGCCGGTCTTGCCTGCGACGTGGTAACCCAGGATCGCCGCCTGCGTGGCGGTGCCACCGGGTTCGGTCACGGTCTGCATCATGCGCATGATCTGGCCGGAGATCGCCGGATCGAGCACCTGCACCGGCTCGTGCTGCTGCCCGCCCTTGACGTACGTCGGCGTGATCAGGCGACCACCATTGCCGAGCGCGGCATAGGCCTGCGCAATCTGCAGCGGCGTCGCCGACAGGCCATAGCCATAGGACATGGTCTGCTTGGTGGTGCCGCTCCAGCGCGACGGCGGTGCCAGCACGCCCGACGACTCGCCCGGGAAGCCGCTGTTGGTCTTGCGGCCGTAGCCGAAGCGGTGCAGGAACTCGTAGTACTGCTGGCTCGGGATGCGCGCCACGATCTTGGCCGCACCGATGTTCGAGCTCTTGGTGATCACGCCGGTCGTGTCGAGCACACCGTAGTTGCGGTGGTCGGTGGTGCGGTAGCGGCCGTTGGGCATCCAGCCCGGGTTGGTGTCGAAGGTCGAATGCGCGGTGATCACGCCGGCCTCTAGCGCGGCGGCGACGGTCAGCGGCTTCATCGTCGAGCCCGGCTCGATCACGTCGGTGACGGCGCGGTTGCGATGCGTGTCGGGGTTGCCGACGCTGAGCGCATTGGGGTTGTAGGTCGGCAGGTTGGCCATCGCCAGCACTTCGCCGGTGGCGATGTCGAGCACCACCACCGAACCGCTGCTCGCGCCAGTGCGCTGCAGCGTGGCGCGCAGTTCGCGGAACGCCAGGTACTGGACCCGGCGATCGATGGTCAGGGTCAGGTCGTGGCCCGGCTCGGCCGGCTTGACCAGGTCGACGCTTTCAACAATTCGGCCGGCACCGTCGCGGATCACGCGCTTGGCGCCGGGCTTGCCGCGCAGCCAGTCGTCGAACGCCAGCTCCAGGCCTTCCTGGCCCAGGTCGTCGATGTTGGTGAAGCCCAGGATGTGCGACATCGCCTCCCCTTGCGGGTAGAAGCGACGGAACTCGCGCTGCGAGAACACGCCCGGGGTCTTGTACGCCAGGATCCGGCGCGCCTCGTCCGGATTGATCCGACGCTTGAGGTAGACGAATTCCTTGTCGGCGCGCTGGCTGAGCTTGCGCGTCAGCGCTTCGCGCGACACGCCCAGCGCCTTGGCCAGCTGCGGGATGCGGTTCGGGTTGGCCAGCAATTCCTGCGGGTTGGCCCAGATCGACTCGACCGGCGTCGACACCGCCAGCGGCTCGCCGTTGCGGTCGGTGATCATGCCGCGCGAAGTCGGGATCGGGATCTCGCGCAGCGAACGGGCATCGCCCTGCTGGCGGTAGAAGTCGTTGCTGATGACCTGCAGGTCGAGCGCACGCGCGACCAGCGCGATCGAGCACACGCCCAGCGCGCTGCCGACGATCAGCAGGCGGTTGCGCAGGTTGAACGAAGCGCGGCCGCGGCCCTTGCCGGCGACGCGCTCGCGGTCGCGCTCGCTGCCGCCGAACTTCTCGCGGAGCGCGAGCAGCCGCTCGAGCGGGCTGGTGCGGCCGGCGGGCTTGGCGTTGCGGCCGGTCATGGGCGGATCACCACGGTTTCGGCGCCTTCCGGGAACTTCATGCCCAGGCGGTCACGCGCGACCTGGTCGATGCGGTTGCTTTCGGCCCACGTCGCCTGCTCGAGCTGCAGCCGGCCGAACTCGATGTTGAGCTCGTCGCGGGCACGCTCCAGGCGGCTGAGCTGGACGAACAGCTGGCGATGCTGATGACGCGCCTCCACGACAGCCAGCGCCGAGACGACGTTGGCCACCACCAGCACGCTCAGCAGCAGGCGGGCGATGCTCATGCCGCCTCCTGGTCGAGCTTCTCGGCCACGCGCAGCACCGCACTGCGGGCGCGCGGGTTGACCGAGGTTTCCTCGTCGAACGCCTTCTGCGCACCACCGATCGCCAGCAGCACCGGCATGAACGCCACTTCGATCGGCATGCGGCGGTTGGCCGGAGGCGCCTTGCTGTGGCGAAGGATGAACTGTTTGACGATGCGGTCTTCCAGCGAGTGGAAGCTGATCACCGCCAGGCGACCGCCGGGCTTGAGACGCGCCATCGCCGCGTCGAGACCGATCTCCAGATCGGCCAGCTCGCGGTTGATGAAGATGCGGATTGCCTGGAAGCTGCGCGTGGCCGGATGGATCTTGCTGTCGCCGCGCGGCATCACCGAGCCGATGAGGTCGGCCAGCTGCGCGGTGCGCAGCAGCGGCTGCTCGGCACGGCGGGCGACGATGGTGCGGGCGATCTTGCGGCTCATGCGCTCTTCGCCGTAGGTCCACAGCACGTCGGCGATCTCGCGCTCGTCGGCCTGGGCCAGCCACTGCGCCGCGCTCAATCCGCTGTCGGGATCCATGCGCATGTCGAGCGGGCCGTCCTTGCCGAAGCTGAAGCCGCGCTCGGCGACATCGAGCTGCGGCGACGACACGCCCAGGTCGAACAGGATGCCGTCGAGGCCCGCAGCGGTTTCATTCCACTGCGCCAGCTCGGCGAAGCTGCCACGGTAGATCGCCACGCGCGGGTCCGCGGCGAACTCGCGTTCGGCAACGGCAATCGCTTCGGGATCCTTGTCCATGACCAGCAGCCGGCCTCCGGGGCCGAGTTGTTCCAGCACGCCACGCGCATGGCCGCCGCGCCCGAACGTGCCATCCAGGTACGTTCCGTTCCCGCGCACGTTCAGGCCGTCCAGCACCTGCGCGTACATCACGGGAAGGTGGCCGGAAAGCGCGCCGCGCCCCATGCCACCCACCGTCACAGCTGCAGATCGAGAAGCTCCTCGCTCAGATCGTCGTCAGAAATGGTCTGACGGATCTGTGCGTGGTGCGCTTGCTCGCTCCACAGTTCGAACTTGTCGCCCATGCCCAGCAGCACGGCCTTCTTCTCGATGCCCACGGCAGCGCGATGGCTGGCGGGAATGCTGATGCGGCCGTTTCCGTCGAGCTCGACGAAAGTGGCAGCGCCCACCAGCTTCAACTGCATGCTGCGGTTGACCTTCTTGGCCTTGGGCAGGGCGTTGACCTGGTCGCGGACGCGTTCCCAGATGGCCTGCGGGTAGAGGTACAGCGACCCCGACTCGAACGGGTTGTAGGTGATGACCATACGGTTGCCGCATTCACGCGCGACAGCGTCACGGTAGACGGTGGGCACCGCCAGCCGGCCCTTGTCGTCAATCGTGATGGCGGTCTCACCCTGGAACATTCAGCACCTGGTTGGGGCCACCTCTAAGCGGGCGGCTTGGTCACTGAAAAACCACAAAAAACCCGGTTTTCCCTCAGATGCCCACCTTAGGCACGCCCCACAGGGTTGTCAACAAGTTTGGCGACGCAATTTCACCTGTCGCATCAAGGGCTTGCAGCGAACTTCACAGTCTTATTCAAGACTTATCCACTAGCCGTTGTTTAGTCTCATTTTTTGAGACTGGAAGGGGCCCAGGCGTCACCCCGCACAAAGCCGACCCCAGGCACTTTGCCGATGCTGCTCCGCAGCACCGACCGCCCCATTTGCGACACCGATCACATCCCCAGGATGAATCGACGATGTCTATCGGCTCGAAAGCCACCCCTCATCCGCCCTTCGGGGACCTTCTCCCACAAGGGGAGAAGGGAGCGATCCGGCCAAGTCCTGGGCACGAGCAGCGAAGCCACAGCCCCCTTTAGTAAAGGGGGCGCCGCGGCAGCGGCGGGGAATTGGAGGCAAAAAGCCTGGGGCCCGAGTTGCGCAGCAACTTGGGGCTCTTCGGAGCGCGAAGCGCCAGAAGAGCAGGCGGCGGAGCCGGCCTGTAAGCCGGGTTCTGTCTAGGACAGTCATTCCTCTAGGCGCAGCGTCGCCGCTACGCTCAAGCAACCTACCCGGAGACACCGCGGGCCGCGGCATTGCCTCCCTATTTGGTCTTGCTCCCGGTGGGGTTTGCCGTGCCGGTCTGTTGCCAGACTCGCGGTGCGCTCTTACCGCACCGTTTCACCCTTACCACGCACGTCTTGCGACGCCGTTCGGCGGTCTGCTCTCTGTTGCACTTTCCGTCGGCTTGCGCCGCCCAGGCGTTACCTGGCACCGTGCCCTGTGGAGCCCGGACTTTCCTCGGCACCCCCGAAGGGATGACGCGACTGCCTGGCCGACTCCGCCGTGCTTATTCTAACGCTTCGCGTTTGAATAAACCCCAAGATTTGCTGCGCAAACCTTGGGCCCCGACTCAGTTGACCTCCAATTCCCTGCCGCTGCCGCGGCGCCCCCTTTACTAAAGGGGGCTGTGGCTTGGTGGGCGCATCGCGTCCGCGTCTCCAGCGCCTCACCACCCTCACGTCATTCCCGCGAAGGCGGGAATGACGGCTCAAAGCCGAAGACGGGGCAATTACTCGCCGAAGCGTCGTTCGCCGGGCCGGGGATTGATCCGCAGCGGGACATGGATGTCCCGCGCCCCGCATCGGACAGGATGTCCGACTAAGGGGCGGAGCAA
>NZ_JBDGKK010000008.1:0-179095 GCF_057656415.1 Lysobacter sp. Soil_C_59
ATGGATGTCCCGCGCCCCGCATCAGACAGGATGTCTGACTAAGGGGCGGAGCAATCCCCGGCCCGGCGGACGACGCCTCTCCGCAGCCGCAGCCGCAAACGCACACGGAAGCTGACAAAGACTGTGCCGTCCATCGCTAACCCCGAAGCTGGCCGACCCGAAGCGTCCAGTGCGTGACAACAGTCAAGGACTTGCGTCGCGCACTGTCGTTTCATCGCGCGCAGTCAGGGGGACAACATGAAGACGCACAAGGGGACGGATCGCGTCGAACAGACGCTGCGCTGGATGCTCGCGCTCGCGTTGATCGCGGCGGTGTGCTGGGCCTGGGGGCAGAGCGGCGGGGCGCACCTTCCGCCGGCGTAGGAGCGAGCTTGCTCGCGACCTGGAGGTGGCCAGCTTTCGCGAGCAAGCTCGCTCCTGCCAGGGGGGATTCAGGCCAGGTGGTCCTTGACCGCCGACAGCAACTCGCGCCTGCGCAACAGGAAGTCCCACAGGCTGCCGCCGCACTGGCGCCAGAGCACCGCCGAGCGCACCGCGGCGAGCAGGATCGCCCGCACTTCGGCCACCACCGTGGCCTGGCCGAGGTAGTGCGGATTGCCCTGCACCAGCACGCGCGGACGCAGGTGGCTCAGGGTTTCGGCATACAGGCTGCCGAGGGCGTTCATCACGTCCGGATGGCTGCTGCCACTGCGCTCGGCGTTGCCCGCCTGCGCCCGGATGCCGGCCTGCACGCGCTGGGCCATGTCATCGTCGCGGACGAAGCGACGCTCCAGCTGCAGTACCGCCAGCACCAGGCGCGGCAGCTGCTCGTCGCGCTGCTGGTTGCTGAAATAGTCGCGCAGCAGCGTCAGCCCCGGGCGCACGGCCTCGATGCCTCCGTAGATGGCCGCGGGCGAGGGCGAATCGATCCGGAAAACCGAATCCATCGCGGTGCCGAGGATGGCGGCGTTGGCCTGGCCGGTGTCGGCCACGCGCCGCACCTGCGCCAGGGCCTGCACCAGGCCGGCCAGCGCCAGCACACGGGTGGACATGGAGTTGCTTTGATTCATGCAGCTTGAGCCTTCAATCGTTCTTCCAGCGGTGCATCGGTGGTGGCAATGACAGCGCCACCCAGGCAGACGTCGCCGTCATAGAGGACCAGGGACTGTCCCGGCGTTACCGCACGTTGGGGGCGGGCGAAGCGGACTTCCAGTGTGCCGTCCTCACGCACGCTCACTTCGCAGGCCTCGTCATGCTGGCGATAGCGCGTCTGCGCGGTGCAGGTGAAGCGGGCCGAGGGCGGCGCGCCGGCGATCCAGTGCGCCGGTTCCGACCACAGTGTGTGTGACTGCAGCCAGGGGCTGTCGGCGCCCTGGTCGACGTAGAGGACATTGCCGGCGACATCCTTGCCGACCACGTACCACGGCGCCGCCTCGAAGCCACGCACGCCGCCGATGTTGAGACCTTCGCGCTGGCCGAGGGTGAAATAGAACACGCCGGAATGGCGGCCGATCACCTGACCGTCCGGTGTGCGCATCTCGCCTTCGCGTGCCGGCAGGTAGCGACCGAGGAACTCGCGGAAATCGCGCTCGCCGATGAAGCAGATGCCGGTGGAGTCCTTCTTGGCTGCGGTGGGCAGGCCGGCGTCGAGTGCCATTTGCCGCACGTCGCGCTTGATCAGTCCGCCCAGCGGGAAACGGGTCGCCGCCAGCTGCGCCTGGCCGAGCTGGTGCAGGAAATAGCTCTGGTCCTTGCTGCGATCCACCGCACGCAGCAGCAGGTGGCGGCCGGCGGATTCCTCGACCCGGGCGTAGTGGCCGGTGGCGATGTACTGCGCGCCCAGGTCGCGGGCGGCGTCGAGGAAATGCTTGAACTTGATCTCGCGGTTGCACAGCACGTCGGGGTTGGGCGTGCGTCCGGCGGCGTATTCGGCCAGGAAGTGCTCGAACACGCCTGCCCAGTACTCGCCGGAGAAATCGCGGAAATGGATCTGGATGCCGAGCCGGCCGCTGACCGCGACCGCATCGCGGCGATCGTCCTCGGCGCGGCAGTCGCCGCTGCCGTCGTCGGCCCAGTTCTGCATGAACAAGCCGGCGATCGGTTCGCCGGCATCGCGCAGGTGCAATGCGGCCACCGAGGAGTCAACGCCCCCGGACATGCCGACGATGGTTCTTGTCTGCACCGCACTCATGTCAGCGTGCTCATGTCAGCTTGCCCACGGCTGCTCATGCCAGGTGCTGGGCCAGCTCCAGCGGGTGCCTGTGCCCCGCCAGGAAGTCCGCGGCTGCCCGCCACACCAGAGGGCTGCGGTGGCGCTGCTGGGCCGCCTGCAGCTCGCTGGGCGTCATCCAGACCGCGCGGACGATGCCGTCGTCCAGCGGGCGCGCAGGATCGTGCCTGACCGGTTCGGCGGCAAAGGCGAAACGCAGGTAATGGCGTCCGCCGCGGCCGTCGCCGTTGTCCGGTGCCTTCCACTGGTAGGCACCGACGAACGCGGTGAGGCGGACATCCCAGCCGGTCTCCTCGAGCGTTTCCCGCAGCGCGGCCTCGTGCAGGCTCTCGTCCGGCTCCAGGTGCCCGGCCGGCTGGTTGAGCACCAGCCGGCCACCGACCGACTCCTCGACCATGAGCAGCCGACCGCCGTCGACCACCACCGTGGCCACGGTCACATCGGGTTGCCAGAACCTGCCTTCGCGGTAGCTCATCTCAGAATTCGTCCTTGCCCTGGGTCAGGGCCGCTTCCATCTGGTCGGCTGAGCGCAGGACGAAGTCCAGCGCATCGTCCAGCTCTTCGGCCGCGGCGTCGGCCGCGATCTTGACGACGAACACGGCCATGTTGCCCTGCTTGACCCACGCGCCGAGCTTGCTCGTCTGGCTGTCCTCGAGCAGGCGATTGGCGACATCGATCGGGAACTGGGTCGAGGAGGCGCGATACGCCGGCGACCAGATCTCGCGAACCTGCAGGTTGCCGAACTTTTCCGTCGCCGAGAGGATGTAGGCCAGTTGGCTGCGCTTGTCGTCGACGTCGAAGGTCAACTTGTAGTCGCCGTCCTCGTCCACCTCGTAGCGGTAGTCCAGGCTGTCCAACTGGCGGGCGATCAGAGGGTCGGCGGCGGAATGCTGCGTTTCACCGGTGGACACGCCGGTGTCGGCGGCCAGGGCCGGTAGCGACGACAGTGCGATCAGCATCGCAGCAAGCAGACGCATCGGGTTTGGCTCCTGGACTGATGAAAGCGGGGAATGGGCGGCATTGTGCCGGCGCCCGGGCATGGGCGTCCACGACCGGCAGCGGCCCGGGCCCTATAATTCGGCCATGGCCAAACAGACCGAACACGAACAACACCACGGCGTGCTGGTGGAAACCGGCAAGCCCGAGGTGGCCCGCCCGCCCCTGTATTCCGTCATGCTGCTGAACGACGACTACACCCCGATGGACTTCGTGGTCGAGGTGCTGATGCGCTTTTTCGCCATGAATGCCGAAAAAGCCACCCAGATCATGCTGCACGTGCATACCCGCGGCCGCGGTGTGTGCGGGGTTTTCACTCGCGAGGTTGCAGAATCCAAGGTGGCGCAGGTGAACGAATTTTCAAGGCTCAACCAACACCCCTTGCTGTGCACGATGGAAAAGGCCTAAAAGTTCTGCTTAGCACGTCTCGACCAGTAAGAAGCGTGGAACCAGCCGCTGCCAGGGCCGGTCCAAGGCCAGGAAGGAAGGGACTTGCGGCGGGCCTTGCAGGCGGCATGGAATTCGCCGGTCCCACCCCCATCTAGGACGGCAGTAGTTTCCGGAGGCTCTCGCCCCATGTTCAGCAAGGATCTCGAATACAGCATCGGCCAGTGCTACAAGCGCGCCCGCGAGGCGCGCCATGAGTACATGACGGTCGAACACCTGCTGCTGGCGCTGCTCGACAACCCGTCCGCCGAAGCCGTACTGAAGGCGTGCGGGGTCGACTTCCCGCGCCTGCGCACGGACCTGGAACAAGCCATCGCCACTTCGGTGTCGGTGCTGCCCGAAGATGTCGACCGCGACACGCAGCCGACCCTGGGTTTCCAGCGCGTGCTCCAGCGTGCCGTCTATCACGTCCAGTCCTCTGGCAAGAAGGAAGTCACCGGCGCCAATGTGCTGGTGGCGATCTTTGGCGAGAAGGACTCGCACGCGGTCTACTTCCTCAACCAGCAGGACGTCGCCCGCCTCGACGTCGTCAATTACATCTCCCATGGCATCGCCAAGCAGGGTGGCGAGGAATCCGCGCGTTCGCAGGAAGAGGGCGAGTCGCCCTCGGGCGAAGGCGAGGGCGAAGGCAAGGGTGACGCCCTGGCCGAGTTCGCGGTCAACCTCAACCAGCTCGCCCGCGAAGGCAAGATCGACCCGCTGGTCGGCCGCGCCGACGAAGTCGAGCGCACCATCCAGGTGCTGTGCCGCCGCCGCAAGAACAACCCGCTGTACGTGGGCGAGGCCGGCGTCGGCAAGACCGCGATCGCCGAGGGCCTGGCCAAGCGCATCGTCGACGGCGACGTCCCCGACGTGCTCGCCGACGCCACCATCTATGCCCTCGACCTGGGCGCGCTGGTGGCCGGCACCAAGTACCGCGGCGACTTCGAGAAGCGCCTGAAGGCGGTGCTGACACAGCTGAAGAAGCTGCCGGAAGCGGTCCTCTTCATCGACGAGATCCACACCATCATCGGCGCCGGCAGTGCCAGCGGCGGCACGATGGATGCAAGCAACCTGATCAAGCCGGCGCTGGCGTCGGGCGACCTGCGCTGCATCGGCTCGACCACGTTCCAGGAATACCGCGGCATCTTCGAGAAGGATCGGGCACTGGCGCGGCGCTTCCAGAAGATCGACATCGTCGAGCCGACGGTAGGCGAGGCCTACGAGATCCTGCAGGGGCTCAAGCCCAAGTACGAGGCGCACCACGGCGTGACTTACGCCGACGACGCGCTGCAGGCCGCCGTGGACCTGTCGGTCAAGCACATCGGCGACCGCCTGCTGCCCGACAAGGCCATCGACGTGATCGACGAGGCCGGCGCCCGGCAGCGACTGCTCGCGCTGGACATCCGCAAGAGCCTGATCGACGTCGAGGAGATCGAGACGATCGTCGCCAAGATGGCGCGGATCCCGACCAAGCAGGTCAGCGCCTCCGACAAGGACGTGCTGCGCAACCTCGAGCGCAACCTGAAGATGGTGATCTTCGGCCAGGATCCGGCGATCGACACGCTGACATCCGCCATCAAGCTCGCCCGCTCGGGCCTGGGCAATCCGGACAAGCCGATCGGCAACTTCCTGTTCGCCGGTCCCACCGGTGTCGGCAAGACCGAGGTCACCAAGCAGCTCGCGCTGCAGCTGGGCATCGAGCTGGTGCGCTTCGACATGTCGGAGTACATGGAACCGCATTCGGTCAGCCGCCTGATCGGTGCGCCCCCGGGTTACGTCGGCTTCGACCAGGGCGGCCTGCTGACCGAGAAGATCGTCAAGACGCCGCACTGCGTGCTGCTGCTGGACGAGGTCGAGAAGGCGCACCCGGACATCTTCAACATCCTGTTGCAGGTGATGGACCGCGGCGTGCTGACCGACACCAACGGTCGCGAGGCCAACTTCAAGAACGTGATCCTGGTGATGACCACCAACGCCGGCGCGGCGCAGGCGTCGCGGCGCACGATTGGCTTCACCCAGCAGGATCATTCGACCGACGCGATGGAAGTGATCCGCCGCAGCTTCACTCCGGAATTCCGCAACCGCCTCGATGCGGTCGTGCAGTTCCAGGCGCTGGGCTTCGAGCACATCCTGCGCGTGGTCGACAAGTTCCTGATCGAGCTGGAGGCGCAGCTGCACGACAAGGACGTGACGCTGTCGGCGACGCCGACCGCGCGTGACTGGCTGGCCCAGCACGGCTTCGACCCGCTGATGGGTGCGCGTCCGATGGCCCGCGTGATCCAGGACAAGATCAAGCGCCCGCTGGCGGACGAGCTGCTGTTCGGCAAGCTGGTCAACGGCGGCCGCGTCAGCATCGACGTCAAGGACGACGAGCTGGTGGTCGAGGCGCAGGCCGAGCCGGAGAAGCTGCTCCCGGCGACGGTGTAAGCAGGTCTCCCTCTCCCCTCGTGGGAGAGGGAAGGCAACAAAAAAGGCGGCCAATGGCCGCCTTTTTCAATCAATGGCTTACCGCTGATTACTTCATGCGGTAAGTGATACGACCCTTGGTCAGGTCGTACGGGGTCATTTCGACCTTCACCTTGTCGCCGGTCAGGATGCGGATGTAGTTCTTGCGCATGCGGCCGGAGATGTGGGCAATGATCTCGTGCCCGTTTTCGAGGCGCACCCGGAACATGGTGTTCGGAAGAGTTTCCGCCACCGTGCCCTCGAATTCGATCACGTCGTCTTTTGCCATGTGGTTCCTGAAATGCGTGGAGCGCCCGTGCCTCAGGATGAGGGACGGAACGAAGCCCCGTATTTTGCCATGCGCGGGCCGCCGTTGCAAAAAAACGGTTAAATGGGGCAGCGGATCGGCCAGCCGGCACGCCGGCCAGTCGCCCACGCGGGCGCTCCAGCGGCCAGGCAGGCCCTCCAGCGCCGCCATCTCGGCTACCCGCGCGACAAAGGCCTGTCGCGGCCAGGACCGGGCACCCAGGCTGATCAGGTGCGGGTTCTCGACCTGGGCGTCGATCAGGGGCCAGCCCCATTCGTTCAGATGGCGGGCCAGCGCTGCGAGGGCGACCTTGGAGCCGCCGGACATCGTGCTGAACATGCTTTCGCCGTAGAACATCCGGCCCACCGCCACGCCGTAGATGCCGCCGACCAGCTGCTCGCCGGCGAACACTTCGAACGAGTGCGCGTGACCGAGTGCATGCAGGCGGCGATAGGCGACCTGCATTTCCCGGGTGATCCACGTGCCGCGCTGGCCGGGTCGTCGGATCCGCGCGCAGACCTCGACGACTTCGTCGAAGGCGGTGTCGGCGCGCACCGTCCAGTCGCTGTGGCGCAGGCCGCGGCGGAACTTCGACGACAGCTTCACGGCATCGGTGGCGAATACCGTGCGCGGATCCGGACTCCACCACAGGATCGGCTGGCCCTGCGAATACCAGGGGAAGATGCCGTGCCGGTAGGCGTTGAGCAGGCGCGCCGGCGAGAGGTCACCGCCGACCGCGAGCAGGCCATCAGGCTGGCGCAGTGCCTGCTCCACGGGCGGGAAAGGCGCTTCGGGATCGTCTGGGAGCAGCGCGGGCAGGGCGGTCATGGTGGCGATGATGCATCCGCCGCGGCCGCGACGACAGCGTCAGTCCTTGAACGGCGAGTGCCCGACCAGGGTCGCCGCATACCTGCGCACCGCGTCCGACTCCTGCGCGCACCAGTCCCGCAATGCCGCGCGGAACTGCTCGTCCGCCAGCCAGTGCCGGCTGCGCACGATCGTCGGCAGGAAGCCGCGCGCGAGCTTGTGCTCGCCCTGGGCGCCGGGCTCGAAGCGGGTCAGTCCGTTCGCCAGGCAGTAGTCGATGCCCCGGTAGTAGCAGGTCTCGAAGTGCAGGCCCGGTGCCGTCTCGCTGGCGCCCCAATAGCGGCCATACAGGGTGTCGCCGCCGCGCAGGCACAACGCGCCGGCGATCGGACGGTCGTCGCGCATCGCCAGGAACATCACCAGCGAGTCCGGAATCGCGCGCGCCAGGTGGCGCAGGAAGTCGAGCGTCAGTGCCGGGTGGTTGCCGTAGTCGGCGAACGTCTGCAGGTAGAAGCCGTGCATTGCCGCGAGGTCGTCTTCGCTGGCGTCGCGACCTTCGACCACCCGGAACGTCACGCCGGCACGGGCGACCTTGGCCCGCTCCTGGCGGATGTTCTTGCGGTGCTTGTGGTCGAACGCGGCCAGGTAGTCGTCGAAGGTCTTCCAGTCGCGATCATTGCGCCAGTGGTATTGCACGTCGACCCGCGACAGCCAGTCGCGGTCGAACACGGGATCCTCGTCGTCGCGATGGAAATTGACGTGCACTGACGACAGCGCATTGCCAGCGCACAGTTTCGCCAACGTCATTGCGAGTTCGGAGCGGCGATCGACATCCCGGGCGAGCAGGCGCGGTCCGGTGACAGGCGAGTAGGGCACCGCGCACAGCCACTTGGGGAAGTACTCGAGCCCGTGCTGTGCATAGGCATGTGCCCATGCGTGATCGAAGACGAACTCGCCGTGCGAGTTCTCCTTCAGGTAGGCCGGAGCGGCGGCGACGAGTTCCGTGCCTTCCCACAGCGTCAGGTGTTGCGGCGTCCAGCCCCATTGCGCGCGCAGGCAGCCATGCTGTTCAAGCCCGCTGAGGAAGGCATGGCTGACGAACGGATTGCTGCCATCGTGCAGGGCATCCCATTGCGAAGCAGGGATGTCCGACAACGCGGTGATGATGCGTGGCGCGGTCATGCAGGAGCGGGGATGGAAACGACCAGAGCCCCGCCCTTCGACATCAACCTTCCTTGTCCAGGAACTTCTCCGCATCCAGCGCGGCCATGCAGCCGAAGCCCGCGGAGGTGATGGCCTGGCGATAGACCTGGTCGGCGACATCGCCGGCGGCGAACACGCCCGGCACCGAGGTCAGCGTCGAGTTGCCTTCCAGTCCGGTGCGGATGGTGATGTAGCCGTTCTTCATCGCCAGCTGGCCTTCGAACAGAGAGGTGTTCGGGGTGTGGCCGATGGCGACGAACAGACCGTGGATCAGCACTTCGCGGGTCGAGCCGTCCTGCACCGACTTCACGCGCAGGCCGGTCACTCCGGCATCGTTGCCGAGAACTTCGTCGACCTCGTGGTGCCAGATCGGCTCGATCTTGCCGGACTGGATTTTCGCGAACAGCTTGTCCTGCATGATCTTCTCGGCGCGTAGCGTGTCGCGACGGTGCACCAGGTAAACCTTGCGGGCGATGTTGGACAGGTACAGCGCTTCTTCGACCGCGGTGTTGCCGCCGCCGATGACCGCCACGTCCTGCTCCTTGTAGAAGAAGCCGTCGCAGGTGGCGCAGGCCGACACGCCGCGGCCCTTGAACATCTCTTCCGAGGGCAGGCCCAGGTACTTCGCGGTCGCGCCGGTGGAAATGATCAGGGCGTCACAGGTGTATTCGCCGCTATCGCCGACGAGCCTGAACGGGCGTGAGGAAAGGTCGGCGGTATGAACATGGTCGAACACCACTTCGGTGTCGAAACGCTCTGCGTGCGCCTGCATGCGCGCCATCAGGTCCGGGCCCATCAGCCCGTGGGCGTCTCCGGGCCAGTTGTCGACCTCCGTGGTCGTCATCAACTGGCCGCCCATCTGCAGGCCGGTGATCACCAGCGGCTTGAGATTGGCGCGCGCAGCGTAAACGGCCGCGGTCCAGCCGGCCGGGCCGGAGCCGAGGATGATGACGCGGGAGTGCTTCGATGGGGTCATTGGTATAATCGCGGGCTAATGGATTAAGGGGCGTAGGCGAGGTTGCAGCCATACGCCAGCGTGTGTCGGGTCGTCGAAGCCATAGCTTGGAGGCGGCATCCCGGCAAAACAAGGCGAGCTGCATGGACGCAATGTTGCACTGCGCCGTGAGCCCTGTCTGGCTTGTGAAGGACAATAGCGGTACGCGCCGCACATGCGGCGCTTTTTTGCGTCATTCCCCTCGCAATCGCCCGCGCATGCCCGCGCGGGGGGTTCAACACTTGCATCAACATTTCAAGAAGGTAGAGACATGCGGATCGGCGTTCCCAAGGAAACCAAGACCCTCGAAGGGCGCGTTGCGCTCGTTCCGGCTGCCGCCGGCGACCTGGTCAAGCGCGGCCACGAGGTCTGGCTCGAGAAGGATGCTGGCGTCAAGTCGGGCTTCACCGACGAGCAGTACACGCAGCTGGGCGTGAAGATCGCCGCCGACGCCGCGCAGCTCTACGAGAAGGGCCAGCTGATCGTGAAGGTGAAGGAGCCGATCGCCGGCGACCTCAAGCACCTGCGCAAGGACCACCTGCTGTTCTGCTACCTGCACCTGGCGGCTGAGCCGGAACTGACGAAGCAGCTGCTCGACATCGGCCTGACCGGTATCGCCTTCGAGACCGTCGAACTGCCCAACGGCGACCTGCCGCTGCTGGCGCCGATGTCGGTCATCGCCGGCAAGATCGCGGTCCAGGTCGGCACGCACCTGCTGCACCAGCCCGAAGGCGGCAAGGGCAAGCTGCTCGGCGGCCTGCCGTCGACCGAGCGTGGCAAGGTCGTCGTGTTCGGTGCCGGCCAGGCCGGCAGCGCCTCGGCGGCGCTGGCCGCGGCCGGTGGCTCGAATGTGGTCGTGTTCGAAATGCGCCAGGACCGCATGGACCAGATGATGCGCCTGGGCAACAACGTCACGACCCTCTATCCGTACGCCGACGTCGTCGCGCGCGAAGTGGCCTCGGCCGACCTCGTCGTCGGCGCGGTGCTGGTCACCGGTGCCCGCGCCCCGCACGTGCTGACCCGCGAGATGCTCAAGGGCATGCAGGACGGCAGCGTGGTGGTCGACATCTCGATCGACCAGGGCGGCTGCTTCGAGACCTCGCGCCCGACCACCTGGAAGGAGCCGACCTACGTCGAAGAGGGCGTGACCCACTTCTGCGTGACCAACATGCCCGGCGCCGTGCCGCAGACCAGCTCGCAGGCGATCTGCGCGGCGATCCTGCCGTGGGTCAACAAGCTGGCCTCGGGCGATGGCTGGCGCCAGAACCAGGCGCTGGTGCGCGGCATCAACGTCGAAGGCGGCAAGCTGGTGCACCCGGCGCTGCTGGACATGAAGCTCTAAAGCCACGCCAGATCGCGATATCGAACGGGGAGGGCCGGGTGACTGGCGCTCCCCGTTTCGTTTGTGGCGGGCTGTCCCTGTCGGCGCCGGAGGCTTCGGTTAGGATCTTTTGGGTCAGAACCGTGCCGTTGGCTCGCATTTGGCGTCTTTTCTGGCGTATATTCAACAACTAACAGTATCTAGCTAAGGCAGAACATCACGGTGGCGCAAGCGTCCACAGCCAGCCGCAAGAAAGTCACGGCCGAAAAGCTGCCGCCTTCGCCGCGGCGGCAACGTCTCATGCGCGATATCGCGCTGATCATCATCGCGCCCGTGCTGCTGTACCTGCTTGCCAGCCTGGTGACGTTCTCGCCGCAGGACCCGGGCTGGTCGCACGCCGGCAGCATCACCGCGCCGCTGCACAACGTCGGCGGGCGGGTGGGTGCGTTCACGGCCGACATCCTCCTTTACCTGTGCGGCTATGTCGCCTTCCTGCTGCCGCTGATGCTCGGCGCGGTCGCCTGGATCGCCTTGTTCGGCATGGACGAGGACGGCGATGGTGATGCCGACCTGGGCCCTGCGCTGCGACTGATCGGCATCGTCGGCTTCCTGGTGGCCGCCACCGGCCTGCTGCACCTGCGTGTGGCGTCGCCGGACTCGTTCTCCGCCGGCAGCGGCGGCATGCTCGGGCGACTGGTCGGCAAATCGCTTTATCTCGGTTTCGGGCCAGTAGGCGGAAACCTGTTCCTGCTGGCGTTGCTGCTGGTGTCGGTCACGCTGGCCACGGGTCTGTCGTGGTTCGCGGTGATGGACAAGATCGGCCAGTGGGTGCTGGCGCTTGGCCCGACGGTCAGCAAGTTGTTCCGCCAGGGCGAGAAGCAGGCGACCGAGTGGCAGCAGACCCGCGCCTTCCGCGAGGAGCGCGAGGAAGCACGCAAGGTCGACACGGAGCTTCGCGCCAAGCGCGCCCCGGTGAAGATCGAACCGCCTGCGGCTCCCGTGGTCGAGAAGAGCGAGCGCGCAAAGCGCGAGCAGCAGATCCCGCTGTTCCACGTCGGCGACGGCACCGGCATCCCGCCGCTGGCACTGCTCGACGATCCCAAGCCGCAGCCCAAGGGCTACAGCGAAGAGACACTGGAAACGCTGTCGCGCCAGATCGAGTTCAAGCTCAAGGACTTCCGCATCGATGCGCAGGTGGTCGGTGCCTATCCGGGCCCGGTGATCACGCGCTTCGAGCTGGAGCCGGCGCCGGGCGTGAAGGTCAGTCAGATCAGCTCGCTCGACAAGGACATCGCCCGCGGCCTGTCGGTGAAGTCGGTGCGTGTGGTCGACGTGATCCCGGGCAAGTCGGTGGTCGGCCTGGAAACGCCGAACACGTCGCGCGAGATGATCTTCCTGTCGGAGCTGCTGCGCTCGAAGGAATACGACAAGTCGACCAGCCCGTTGACGCTGGCGCTGGGCAAGGACATCGCCGGCCGCCCGACAGTGGCCGACCTGGCGCGCATGCCGCACCTGCTGGTGGCCGGTACCACCGGTTCGGGCAAGTCGGTCGCGGTCAATGCGATGGTGCTGTCGCTGCTGTACAAGGCGTCCGCGAAGGATCTGCGGATGCTGATGATCGACCCGAAGATGCTTGAGCTGTCGGTTTACCAGGGCATCCCGCACCTGCTCGCGCCGGTCGTCACCGACATGAAGGAGGCCGCCAACGGCCTGCGCTGGTGCGTGGCCGAGATGGAGCGCCGCTACAAGCTGATGTCGGCGGTGGGCGTGCGCAACCTGGCCGGCTTCAACAAGAAGGTCAAGGATGCGGAGGAAGCGGGCCAGCCGATGATGGATCCGCTGTTCAAGCCGAACGCCGAACTGGGCGAGGCGCCGCAGCCGCTGGAGACGTTGCCCTTCATCGTCATCTTCATCGACGAATTCGCCGACATGATGATGATCGTCGGCAAGAAGGTCGAAGAGCTCATCGCCCGCCTGGCGCAGAAGGCGCGCGCCGCCGGCATCCACCTGATCCTGGCCACGCAGCGTCCGTCGGTGGACGTGATCACCGGCCTGATCAAGGCCAACATCCCCACGCGCATCGCCTTCCAGGTATCGAGCAAGATCGACTCGCGCACCATCCTCGACCAGTCCGGCGCGGAAACGCTGCTCGGCCATGGCGATATGCTGTACCTGCCGCCGGGCACGGCGATGCCCGAGCGCGTCCACGGCGCCTTCGTCTCCGACGAGGAAGTGCATCGCGTGGTCGAACACCTCAAGCAGGTCGGTGGCGGCCCTGATTACATCCAGGGTGTGCTTGACGAAGTGCAGACCATGGGCGATGGCATCGTTGTCGGCGCGACCGGCCTGCCGGAAAGCGGCGGCGGTGGCGGCGACGAATCCGATCCGCTCTACGACGAGGCGGTGCGGATCGTCACCGAGACCCGCCGCGCCTCGATCTCGGGCGTGCAACGCCGCCTGAAGATCGGCTACAACCGCGCCGCGCGCCTGATCGAGGCGATGGAAATGGCCGGTGTGGTCACGCCGCCCGAGCACAACGGCGACCGCAGCGTGCTGGCCCCGCCGCCGCCCAAGTAGGGTCTCCGCGGGGCGGTCGTGCCTCCATTCATCTTTTCGGCGGCACACTGCGCCCATCGCGCGATGCCGCCACTTCACCCAGGGACTTCCATGCGCTTCATCCATCTGACCGGCCTCATTGCCGCGCTGGCCGCTTCGAGCGCCTTCGCCGGCGCGCGTGACGACCTCAACACGTTCACCAAGGGCCTCAAAGGCCTGAGCGGGCAGTTCACCCAAGAGGTCTACGACCCCAGCGGCAAGCTCAAGGAGACCTCGAGCGGGCAGGTGGCACTGTCGGCGCCGCGGCTGTTCCGCTGGGAGTACGTCAAGCCGTATCCGCAGCTGATCGTCGCCGACGGCAAGAAGGTCTGGGTGCACGAACCCGACCTGCAGCAGGTCACTGTGCGCCCGCAGGGCGAGGAAGAGCAGAACAGCCCGCTGTCGGCCTTGATCGATCCGAGCCGCCTGGACGCGCAGTTCAAGGTCAGGGAAATTGGTGCGGACTCGGGCCTGGAATGGCTGTCGCTGACGCCCAAGGGCGATAGTGACTCTGGCTTCCGTTCCGCCCGCCTGGGTTTCGGCCCGAGCGGCCTGGCCAAGATGCACGTGGTCGACGCGCTGGGCCAGCGCACTGAGATCAGCTTCAGCGGCTGGAAGCGCAACCCGGCCTTTGCCGCCGGCACCTTCCGCTACACGCCGCCCAAGGGCGTGGACGTGATCGGCGGCGGCTGAGCCGCCACGATCTCCGGCAAAAGGCCTGCTTCGGCAGGCCTTTTCGTTTCATAGGGTGGCAGCGACGCCATTGCCGGCCGCAGGAGCCTGCCCCGAATCAATGCCTACTTGCTGGACATGGGGGCTCGTGCTGTTGCTGGCGCACTCGCCTGTGGCGTCTGCCGTGGAACCGGGCGCGACCGCTCCGGCGACGCGGGCGTTGCCTCGCCCCGTGCTGGACTCCGCATCGCCCGCTGTCCAGTCACGCGCAAGCGACCGGCCGGCGCTCGAGAAAGCCGTGGCCGGCGTCGTGGTCGGGGCTCTGGCCGCGCAGTTCGATGGCCGTGCCGTCGAGGCCCGCTTCGGCGCAATCGACGACCAGCCCGGCGATGCCGGCCGGCGTGCGATCAGTGGGGAAGGGCGGATGCGCTTTGCCGGCGACTTGGCGTGGATCGGCTTCGCATTCCGCACCCAGTACGACGTGCTGCTGGGACAGGCCGCAGCGCCGGAGCTGGTGCTGGGAGTCGGCGAAGAGGCGCGTCCTGTGCCCAACGACACGGCAGTGGTGCAGCAGCTCGACGATCGCCTGGTGCAGGCGCTGCGCGCGGACCTGGCGTTCGCGTCGATACGCCTGCAGCTCGATCGCATCGAATCGGTCGAGACCGGCCAGAACTACCTGCTGATCGACGCCTGGGGCCTGGCCGACTTCGCCCGCGATGGCAGCAGCAAGATCCGCATCGCCGCCTTCTACGACCGGCGCAGCGGCCAATGGCTGCAGCTGCACTACGACCTGGGTGAAGCACCTGACACCGCCATGCCGCCCGTGGCCGGTCGCTGAAGCTGCGAGATCGTTGGCGCTGAAAACCTCGGCTACGGCCGCCAACGCCCGTCTTGGTATTGTGTGCGTGTCCCCGGCAAGGTTGCCAACACGTGGTCCGGCAAAGTTCCCCCCGAAACTCCGCTCCCGGTCTGTCCGCGGGCGACGACCTGCTCCATGTCGATCGTGATGCCATGCGCCCGCTGGCGGAGCGCATGCGCCCGCGCACGCTCGACGAGATGGTCGGGCAAAAGCGGCTGCTTGCTCCGAAGTCGGCGTTGCGTCGCGCGATCGAATCCGGACGCGTGCATTCGATGGTGCTCTGGGGGCCGCCGGGTTGCGGGAAAACGACGCTGGCACTGTTGCTGGCCAAGTACGCCGATGCAGAGTTCCGCGCGATCTCGGCGGTGTTGTCGGGGCTGCCGGAAGTGCGGCAGGTCCTGGCCGAGGCGGCGGTGCGATTTGGCGAAGGCCACCGCACGGTCCTGTTCGTCGATGAGGTACATCGCTTCAACAAGGCGCAACAGGACGCGTTCCTGCCGCACATCGAGCGCGGCACGATCCTCTTCATCGGCGCCACCACCGAGAATCCGTCCTTCGAGTTGAACTCGGCGCTGCTCTCGCGTTGCCGCGTGCACGTGATGGAAGCAGTCTCGGTGGAAGACATCCGCCTGGCACTGCGGCAGGCACTGGCCGACGACGAGCGCGGTCTTGGCGGGCGTGGGCTCAAGGTCGACGACGAGGCACTGGAACAGATCGCGCGCGCCGCCGACGGCGATGTCCGTCGCGGATTGACGTTGCTGGAGATTGCCGCCGAACTGGCCGAGGGCGAAGGCGGAGAGGTTACCGCGAGCACGCTGGCGCAGGTGCTGGCAGACCGTACGCGCCGCTTCGACAAGGGCGGCGAGCAGTTCTACGACCAGATCTCGGCGCTGCACAAGTCGGTGCGCAGTTCCAATCCCGATGCCGCGTTGTACTGGCTCACGCGCATGCTCGATGGCGGTTGCGATCCGTCGTACCTCGCACGTCGTCTCACACGCATGGCGGTCGAGGACATCGGCCTGGCCGACCCGCGTGCGTTGCAGATGGCGCTCGATGCCTGGGACACGTTCGAACGCCTGGGCAGTCCCGAGGGCGAGCTGGCGTTCGCGCAGTTGACGCTGTACCTGGCCAGCACCGCCAAGTCGAATGCCGGCTATGCCGCGTTCAATGCGGCCAAGCGAGACGTCAGCGAGTACGGAACACAGGACGTGCCGCTGCACCTGCGCAACGCGCCGACCAAGCTGATGAAGCAGCTCGGTTACTCCAAGGGTTACCAGTACGACCACGACGCCGAAGGCGGCATCGCGCTGGACCAGACCGGCTTCCCCGATGCGATGGGAGAGCGCGTGTATTACCAGCCGGTCGACCGCGGCCTGGAGATCAAGCTGCGCGAGAAGCTCGAGCGCCTGCGTGCCGTTCGCGACGCCGCCCGGCGTGAGCGCGGTGTGAGCAGCGGCGACGACTGATCCGGATATTTATCCGTGCGTTGCCAGTGCGAAACGCCAGAAGAACAGCAGATTCCCGATTCAACACGTTGAGTGGAAACGGGAATCCGGCTTTTGAAAGATGGCTGTAAAGGCAGGCGTTTCAGTTTCGCAATGCTTTGCTGAATATGCGGTCCCCGCTTTGCGAGGACCGCTGATCAATGGTTTGCGCCGTGCCAATGGCGAAGAACATCAAGTCCGTCGAGGAAGCCGGTTTCAAATTTGCAACACCTTGGGCCGTTCTGCGGGTGTGCTTGCCCCGATCTCCAGCCCACCCCTTTTTGTTCAGTTGGAATCGCATTGTCGATCAATCACTTGCCGTACCTGAACGAAGCTTGGCACCACCTGTGCGTGTAGTTCCATGCGTCGTTTACCGGTGCCTCCCCCGGGTGCCAATCGACGTACCGTAAAGGAGAACAACAATGCGCATTCGTAGCAGCTTGATGGCAACGGCAGTGCTCCTGGGACTTGGTCTTACCAGCCAGGCCTGGGCACAACAGACGAACGGTGATGGCAATGGCGGCGATGACATCCTCGCCAACATCACCGCCACCGATAACAGCCAGGACAACGACAGCGACAGCAGCACCGCAAACAACGGCGATTCCGGAGCAGCCGCAGGCTCGGCCTCGGCCGCAAGCAGCGGTACGGCAACCAACAGCTATACCGATTCGAGCACCTTCTCCAAGACCTCCAGCCACATCGTCGCACTGACCAAGCTTGAAGGCTCGGTCTACGACGTGGGCGCTCATGACATCGGCAACGTCGCCAAGAATTTCGGCGGCGCCAACGGTGGGAAGGGCGGTTCCGGTGGTGATGGCTACGGTGGCAAGGGCTACGGTGGCGACGGCTACGGCGGCAACGGCGGCGACGGCGGCGACGGCGGCGACGGCGGCAGCGGCGGCAGCGGTGGCAGTGCCGAGAACGGCAGCGCGAACTCCGGCGATGCCAGCATCGGTGATGCAACGGCAGGTCGTGGCGGCCGTGGCGGCGACACCTGGGATAACACCAGTGGTCGCGGCGGCGATGCCGACAACGACAGCGGCGATGCTGGCGGTGCCAGCCTGGCCGGCTCCGGTTCCGGCTCTGGCTCCGGCGCGCTTGCCGGCGGCAGTGACGGCGGCGGCGGTGGCGGTGGCGGCGGTAACGACGGCGGCAACGGTGGCGGCGCTGGCGGTGATGGCGACGACAACGGTGGTGCAGGCGGTGCCGGCGGCACTGGCACGGGCGGCGCAGGCGGCGCGGGCGGTTCGTCCACCGCAACGTCGACCTCGACCTCGACCTCGTCCGCAACTTCCGGCGCAGGCACCGGTACTTCGGGTGCAACTGCCGGTGACGGCGGCGCGAGCGGCACGGTTACCGCATCTGCCGGTTCCGGCGGCGGCGGTGGCGCAGCCACCAACGGCGATGCCGATGCCAGCGCAAGCAATGGCTCGGCCACTGCCGGTGACGGTGCCGTCGGTGCAGCAGGTGCCGCAGGCGGCGCCGGCGGTGCTGGAGGGACTGGCAACGGTGGTACCGGCGAAGGTGGCGTGGGCAACGGTGCAGTCGGCGGTGCCGGCGGTGCTGGTGGTTCGAACGTCGCCGATGCAGGCACGTTCAACATGTCCAGCAACATGACCAGTGTTGGACAGTCGGCGGCCGGCATCATGACGGTTGCGCAGAACAGCGGTTTCTCCTCGCTGATCCAGCAGGGCGTGACCGTCCAGGCCAACCTGTCCGTAGGCCCATAAGCGCTCCCCAACGACGTACCGGAGGTTTCCGACCTCCGGCTACGTCGGAATGCGCGTACAAGGACTTCCTGCCGGTGCCGCAAAGCGCCGGCAGGAAATTCCCGGAAACGTGGGCGACCACGCGCGCAACGGGGACTGCATGGCAAAGGAGAATGACCGTGCGACCGACCCGTTTCATTGTTCTTGCAAGCATCACGGGCCTGATCGGCCTGTCGTCATTGGGCTCGGTGGTTGCCCAGGACCTCACTACCAACTACCGCGAATCTGTCGATCCGCTGGTGTTCGCGCCCGCGGCCGAACCCGTCGTCGAGGTGCCCGTCCAGGACAGTGCGATGGGTCAATCGATCGATCTGGAAGCGCTGGCCGACATGCGTGGCGGCGCCGACATCGTTGAAAACGATGTCCTTCTGGAAGGTCGCGTCGAGGACAACACAGCCAACCGCGTCGTCACCGGCAACAATGCCCTGGGCGGCGGTTCGTTTGTCAATTCCAACGGCATCAACACCGTCATCCAGAACACCGGCGCGAACGTGCTGATCCAGAACGGAATGATCGTGAACGTGCAGTTCGCGGACCCGACTCCATGAGCGTCCGCACCATCCGGGGCCGTGCTTTGATGGCGGCATCGGCCTGGATACTGTTGGCCGGCCTGGCCCAGGCCGGCAAGGTGGACGTGCGCGTCAACGGCGCGCCTTACCGCATGCAGGTGGTCAGCCTCAAGGAGGCGAGATTCCAGACCACCGTGCCGCAGCAGTACGACTTCAGCTGCGGATCGGCCGCCACGGCCACTCTGCTCACGTATCAGTACGGCATCCCGGTCACCGAGGCCGAGGTGTTCATGCAGATGTACGAGCGCGGCGACCAGGCCAAGATCAAGCAGCGCGGTTTCTCGCTGCTGGACATGCGCCGTTACCTGCAGTCGCGCGGGTTCGAGGCCGATGGCTTCGAGCAGCCGCTGGACAAACTCTTCCAGGAAGGCTTGCCGGCGATCGTGCTGCTCAACGATCGTGGCTACAAGCACTTTGTCGTGATCAAGGGATTGCGCAACGGTCGCATCCTGTTGGGCGATCCCGCACGCGGCACGCGGGCGATGCCACGCTCGAGGTTCGAAGAGCTGTGGGACAACAAGATCCTGTTCGTGATCCACAACCGGCGCGAGATCGCCGGATTCAATCTCGCCCGCGATTGGCGCACCGCGCCTCCGGCGCCACTGGATGCCGGCATCGCGCGCGACAGCCTTTACAACATCGTCACGCCGCGCAAGCGGCCGGGCGACATCTGAGGGGGTGGCATATGCGCTCGCCTTCATTGCGTCTGAGAGTTTCCCTGGCGGCCGCCGCGTTCGTCGCCGCTGCCGCGGCCACGCTGACGGCCGGCGCTGCCGAAGTCGGCTCGCTGGGTAAGGATTGGGTCGCGGTCGATCCCGCCCTGCTGGAGGACATGCGCGGCGGTTTCCAGACCGCAAACGGCATGGCGTTGTCGTTCGGCATCGAACGCGTGGTGTACGTCAATGGCGAACTGTTGGCCTCCACGCGGGTGAACATTCCCGACATCGGCCGCATGACCCAGGCCCAGGCGCAGGAACTGGCCGACTTCAACCAGGGCCAGGTGATCCAGGTCGGCGAAGGCAACACGTTCGAGCCGTCGGCCAGCTTCAACGGCCTGCTGGTCCAGAACACGCGCAACGACCAGGACATTCGCGCCCTGACCACGGTCAATGTCGGCGTAGACACCCTGAGTGCATTCCAGGATCTCAATACACAGCAGGCCCTGCAGAGCGCCATGGTCGCGGCGACATCGCCATGACATCGGTCCCCTGAGACTGCCGCCCTGGTGCCGGCGCCCTGAAAGGCGGCCGGACCGCGTTCTATCCGAGGACCCCCCACAGGAGGCCGCATGAAAAGGACGCCACCAACGCGCAAGCGCCTGATGCTTGCTCCCTGCCTGCTGTTGAGCATGGCCGGCATCGCCAATGCCCAGAACCCGTCCCAGAACCCGTCGCAGCCAGTAGACCGGACCGACGCAGGGACCCCGGCCAGTGCCGCACCCGCGCCCGTGTCGCCTCCCGCGCGCAGCGCCAAAACCGTCGTTGCGGACCGCTCCGCCACCGCGGCCCTGGCGGCCGCTGCCGCCGCAGCGGCTTCGATTGCCAGCTCCCCGGAGACCACCGCGCCAAAGCCTGCGACGGCCCCGGCAGCGGTTAGCTCTGCGCCGAAACCGGTGCCCGTCGTCATTGCAGCAGCAAAGCCGGTGCCCCAAACGGCCCCGGTGCCAGTGGCAGTTTCGCAGCCGGCACCGGTGCGACCGGCGCCTTCGCAGGCAGCGCCTGTGCCAGTGGCACCGGTGCAGGCAACACCGCCGAAGCAGGCGCTGGTTCCGGCAACGCCGGAAGAAGTGGCCGCCGCCGAAGCACGCCTGGACGCGCTGCAGCGCGAGATCAACCAGCAGACGCAGCGCCTTGGCGAGTTGCGCCAGAGCCTGGCGCAGCAGGAACAGAGCGTCGCCAGCCTGCAGCGGGCACTGGATGAAGAGCGACTGGAGGGCGAGCGCGGTGCAGGTGCGACGCCCAGCCGGATGGTGCCGTCGCTGGCGCAGCAGACGTTTGTTCCGGTGCCCGGACAGCAGCAGCCGGCGCAGGTGGCGCAGGCGCAGCAGCCGCAGCAGCAACAACCACAACAGCAGCAACCGGTGGCGCGGCAACAGCAACAGCAGCAGTCGCAGCAACAGCGCCAGCAGCCGGTCGGCGAAGCGCCGGAGACTTCGACGCGTCCGCCGGAAGTGGCGCAGATCTTCGACCAGCCCGGCGTGCTGACACCGGCGGGAAAGTTCATCCTCGAGCCGTCACTGCAACATGGCTACTCGGCCAATGATCGCGTGGCGCTGGTCGGCTTCACCGTCATACCGGCGATCCTGATCGGCCTGATCGACGTCCGGCAGGTCAAGACCACGTCCGGCGTGGCGACCGTCACCGGCCGTTACGGCTTCGGCGGCGGCCGCTTCGAACTCGAAGCGAAGGTGCCGTACGTCTACCTCAATGCCGACACGGTCAGCCGCGAGATCTTCACCGGCACGGCCGTCGACAACGTCTTCAATGCCAGCGGTCGCGGCATGGGCGACATCGAGGCGACGGCACGCTACCAGCTCAACAAGGGCGGCCCGGACAAGGCGTTCTACATCGGTTGGCTGCGTTACAAGAGCCGCACCGGCAAGGACATCTTCGAGGTCGTCACCGACTGCGTGACGCGCTGCGTCTCCAACGCGACCGGCACCGGTCTTCCGCTTGAACTGCCCACAGGCACCGGCTTCCAGGCCGTGCAGCCGGGCGTGACCTGGCTGTACCCGTCCGATCCGGTGGTGTTCTTCGGAAGCATCAGCTACCTGTACAACTTCGAGCGCCACAACGTCTCGCGCACGGTCCTGCTCAGTGGCAAGGAGCTGCTGGGTGACGTCAAGGCGGGCGACATCTGGGGCTTCAACCTCGGCATGGGCCTGGCGTTGAACGAGAAGGCGTCGATCAGCCTCGGCTACGACACAAGCCTGGTCGGCAAGACCGAACAGAATGGCAGGGAGGCGCCGGGTTCGGTGCGGGTGACGCTGGGGACGATGCTGCTGGGCGGCACCTATCGCTTCAGCGACAAGGTTTCGCTCAACGTCGCACTCGGCGTCGGCGTGACACGCGATACGCCCGACGTGACGTTTACCGCTCGCGTTCCGATCTCGTTCTGATCCCGCAGGACGTCCGCGCAATGGCAGGCCAATGCAGCCTGCCATTGCGCGTGGTGGCAACGTTTCACATCCAGTTCACGCCCTTGGGGGCTAATTCCCGTTCCACGTAAGCACCGCAGCCGTCGCGGGCCAGGACGGCTGTGGTTCGTCGCCGTACTTTGGCGAGCCAACGATTGCCTCACTCGGGAGAAGACCATGAAACACCTTGCGCTGGGCATGTTGCTGGCGACGATGCTGGGCGGTTGCGCGACCTCGCCGACGGTGACCACCGATCATGATCCGGCCGCGCAGTTCGGCAGCTACCAGACCTATGCGTGGCTGAAGAAACCCGAAGCCAACTCGCCCCTGATCCAGCAACGCATCGTGTCCGCCGTGGACGCAAAGTTGCAGGCGCGCGGATGGCGCCAGGCGGCCGAACCCTCGGCAGACATCGTCCTGGTGGCCAATGTCGCCACGACCCAGAAGCAGAGCATCGACACGTTCTACAACGGCCCGGCATGGGGCGGTTGGGGCTGGGGCGGCATGGGCATGGGCAGTGCCTCGACCACGGTGCGCACGTATGACGTGGGCACGCTGGTCGTCGACATGTTCGACACCAAGACCAAGCAGGCCGTCTGGCGCGGTACCGCCTCGGCCACCGTCCCGAGTTCGGTGGAGAAGGCCAACACACTGGTGCAGGCCGGCGTAGACAAGATGTTCGCGTCGTTCCCGCCGGGCAGCACGCCTGCGAAGTAGGGTCGCCGAGGTTGGGGGTCTGGCAGGGCCGGCGGGGAAACTCGCCGGCCTTGCTGCGTTCGGCGCAGGTCAGTGGCCGTCGGCAGACGCGCGAAGGATGCGCAGCACTTCGGCCACGCCTTCGTCGCTCTCCTGGAGGTCATGGCCGAGCGGAAGCACCTTCGTCGATTCGGCCCCGGGGATGATCGCGCTTTCCAGCGGTACCACGCCGTCGGTCGGCGGATTGCGTCCAGGCAATGCGCCAGCGATGGTGTGGTAGGCAATGCCGCTGGCCGGCATCAACACCTGGCCAGCGGCGCGAACGGGTTGTTGCGTCTGCAACGTGGTGATGCTGTTCAATCGCGCCTGCTGGTAGAACAGCCGCAGTTCTGGTTGCACCGCCTCCGGGTTGACCTCCGCGATGCGCCTGAGCGATTGCAGTTCCGGTGTGCGACGGCCGATCAGCACTCGCGCGAGGCGCCCGTACCATCGTGTCGCGCTGGGGCTGCCACCGTGCGGGGACGAGATGAAGATCGCGCGCGAGATGCCCGGGTAGGGCGTGAAGTGGAAGACTTCGTCGACACCGGCGATGTCCTCCGCATCGCCTTTGAGCGCCGATTTCGGCAGCACGAAGGCGGCATCCCACAGAACGTCACCGCTGTCGACGCACAGCATCCGCGATACGACGCCGCCCAGGCTGTGGCCGACCAGCACCATGCCCGTGCGCGCTGCATCGTCGCCTTCGGGGTCGAGGACGTTCCAGGCCTCATCGAGGTATCGCTGCACGCGCCGACGGATCACAAGCAGTGGCGCGTTGGTCTGGTAGACGACGTGCCAGACCTGGAATCGCTCGCGAAGGTCGGGCGCACCCCATACTGCGTTTGACAAGCGCGCCCAGGTCAATGGGCTGCTGCCAAGCCCATGGATCATCACCAGCGGACGCTTGCCGGGATCGTAGTCCTCGAGCAGGTAAAGGCCGGCGCGGCGGCCGACTTCATCGCCACCCAGCAGACCCCAGATCGCCAGCCGATCCAGTTTCGAAGTGAGCGCGCCGGAGGCATACCCGGCGGATGTGTCGTAGGCAAGCGCGATGCGCTGCGTGCCGACGGTCAGGGCGTCGAGGGCCACGGCGTCGGCGATGACCAGGCGCGGGCGACCGTTGTCGCTGTCGCCCGGCTCGAGCCACGCGGTTGCATTGCGGAACACGCCTTCCGGCGGCAGCAATTCGCACAACGGCCGATCATTGCAGCGACGCGACAGCACGGCCAGCGGGACACCGAACCCGGCTCGGTGCATGCGCGCTCCGCCAAGCAGGCTCATCGGTACTTCGCTGGCGCGGGTGAGCCTGAGCGGGCCATCCAGGTAAGGTGACAGCTGCCGGAACTCGATGTCGAATTCATTGCCGTCGATGGTCTGCGGTCCGCTGACCCAGCCGCTGCTGCGCTGCGCCAGCACACGGGCGAGCAGGGCGTCGGTGCAGTGCGTGGCCAACGTTGCTGCCTCGACCACGGTATCGCGCTCAGCCAGTGCCGGATACGCGCCGAGTGCGCATCGTGTCCACGCGTCCGTCGCGCTGTCGCCTTCCATCGCCGCGGCGCGGCGCGACCAGGTGTGGGCCGTCTCCAGGCCACGCATGGCCTGGTCGCTGTCGACGTTCGATGCCGACGAGGACGGACGCTCGCCGACGGTGTGACAGCCGCACAGCACCAGTGAGGCAAGCAGCAACCACCCGGCTCGCGAAGCGTTGCCAGCGGTGGCAGGGGCCATGACCGTTCCCAGGGAGGAAGTACCGCGCAGTGATACCGCAAGCGCGGCGCAAACGCACCTGCGGATTGGCGGTCAGGCCTGCAAGGCCGGCCGCGTCACCGACGCCTCAGGTCGGTGACGCGTTGTCAGGCCGTGGGTCAGTTGCCCAAATCGTTCCCGGCCGCGGCGGCGTTGGCGATGATGCCCGACAGCGGCAGCAGCTGCGACAGGAAGCGGTTCCAGCGCGTGACACCCGCCGGGCCGACCCAGACCACGTCGCCGGGGCGCAGCGAGAAGCTGTTGCCCAAGGCGAATGCCGCCGGCGACTTGGCGTCGAGGTGGTAGACGGTGGCCGGCGTCTGCGACATCTGTTCGATGCCGCGGATCACATAGACCGCTTCCCCCTTCGACGTGACCGGGTTGAGGCCGCCGGTGCGACCCAGTGCCTGGGTCAGCGACATGTCGGTGGTCTTGAAGGTCAGCGCCTGTGGACGCAGCACTTCGCCCACGACGTAGACTTCCTTGCGATCGTTGAACGGCAGGAACAAGCGGTCGCCAGGCTTGAGAAAAATGTCTGGAGCAACCTTGCCGTCGCGATTGAGCGCGTCGAGGTCGAGCGGGTAATCGCGACCGTCGCGTGTCAACACGAAGCCGGCCAGATCGGCCTGTTCGACATTGATGCGCGCGCGACCGACCGCCTGGGACAGGGTCAGCGGGACGGTGGTCACTTCCTGCGGCGCGGTGTCCTCGAACGCGCCCTGCACGGCGACGCGACTGCCATAGCCGACCACGTTGATGTCGAGCTGGGGATTGCGAAGGTACTGGGCGAGGCGACTGGACAGTGTGCTGCGCAGGTCCTCGATGGTCATGCCGGTGACGTTGATCTTGCCTGCATAGGGATAGAAGAACGTCCCATCGGGTTGCACCAGACGGCCGTTGGTGACGGCCTGCTGCTGGTTGCCGGCGGGGCTGGTCAGCTCGGGGTGGTCCCAGACCGTGACAAGGATGGTGTCACCGGGATGGATCTTGTAGGACTCCGCGCGGTAGTTGAGCAGTTCCTGCGGAAGCTGGACCGCTGCTCGCTGCGGCCTCACGGTTTCGGCGGTGATCGGCACCATGCGCACGTCGCTGCCTCCTGCAACCTGCATGTCGCCCGATGACTGCCGGCTCATCTGCTGGCCGGGCACGCAACCGGCGGAAACAATCACGGCCGAAGCGATGGAGCTGGCTAGCGCGACTCTCTTGATCGTGCTTCTAACAATCATGCTGTTCAAGGACTGGCCCTCATGTCGTTGGCAAGCGCATGGAGAAACAAAGCACGCAACGCGCATACATTGCGAACCACACAATGGGATCCTAATGTCGGCGTCGACGATGACGCGTGATTATGCGAATGCCTGGTGCGGCGGCGTTCAGTGTGTTCAACCGCAACAGAACAGAACGGCGAAAGCGCGGCGCGTTGCGGTTCAGTTCTGTATACGAACCATCAACAAACCGCCCATTTCCTTGAACGCACGCCCACTGCGCCACAGCGCGCTCCGCGATGGGAACCAGCGCTGCTTCCAGGTCACCCGCCGCGCTCGTTCGGGAACCGAGACTGCGATCGCTTCAATCCCTTCACTTCGGAACTGCTCCATCGCGCGCGGCATATGCAGCGAGGACGTCACCAGCAGGACGCTCCTGGCTTCACGTCGCTCGAGGATCTGCGCGGTGTACCTGGCATTGTCCCGCGTGTTGTGGCTGCGCTCTTCCAGCAACAGCGCCGAGGACGGAACGCCGAGGCGCTCGATGGCGGTGGCCATCATCCGCGCTTCGCTGCCGTTGCTGCCTTCGCCGCCGTTCTCGCCGCCGCCCGACAGGATCACGATCGGCGCGCGGTTCGCGAGCCATGCCCGCGCACCTGCTGCCAGCCGGCTGTTCTCGAGATCCTCGGCGCGGACATCCGGGCGGTCGAGCCAGCCGTAGCGCATGCCGCCGCCAAGAACGACGATGGCGTCCGCACGTGGCAGCGATGCCTCCGCGACTGGTGGATAGCGCTGCTCCACGCGGCCGCGCAGCCAGTCCGATGCCATCGGGATGGACCACAGCGCCGACCACGCCATCGCCACGGCGAAGGCCACCAAGGCGCCGCGACGATGACGCAGGAGCAACATTCCCAGTGCCAGGAAGATCAGGCACAGGCTCAGGGCGGGGGGGTAGGTCAGGGCGACGATGAGTTTCTGCAGAGATTGCGACATGCGGTCAGATCACGATCTCGTTGTTGACGTAGTAGTAGAACACCGCGCACGACAGCATCAGGCCAAACCGCAGCAACAGAGGGTGGCGAAACGCGGGAAGACGGCTGTGGCAGATCACCGCGGCCACGATCAGCGACACCGACAGCCATGCCGGCAGCAGGTAGCGGTTGGAGAAGAAGCCCCAGCCAATGGCGAAGAACGGCAGCAGCATGACCAGGTAGATGGCGGTGCTGTCGCGGATCTTCGTCCGGAACTCGGGCTTGACCAGCGGCGACAGCGCGTGAGGAAGCGCATACCAGAAGATCGAGAACACGGCGAAGTCGATGCGCACGCCGGACTTGTAGTGGCTGTTCTCGGTGTAGGTCATCACCAGTTCGTACAGCGCCGGCACGGCGGCCCTGACCATCGCCATCGACACGCCGCTGACGTACAGGATGAAGCCCGCTACTGCGACCAGCCTCTGCGTGCGCGGCCCCAGCAGCAGCACCGGCGCGAACACCAGGTACAGCAGCGAGGACATGTGCAGGCTGCTGGCAATCAGGCCGAACAATGCGAACGCGCCCCAGCGACGCTGCTGGAACGACAGCAGCGCGGTGAACACCAGCAGGGCCGCCAGTCCCTGGCGCACGGCGTTGATCGAGGCGTTGACGAACATCGGCGACACGAACAGCAACATCAGCGACACGCTGAGGAAGGTCAGGTAACCGCGGTCGTCGCCGAGCGCACGGAAGTACTGGCGGGTGGACACCACCACGGTGCCGAGCATCAACGCGAACAGCGCCGTCTGGTAGCCCGTCACGCCCAGGCCCAGCTTCCACAATGCGATGCTCAGGTAGACGAAACCCGGTTCCAGGCGCGTCTCGATCGATTCCCGGCCCAATGCTTCGAAGAAGCCGGCATAGGTGAGCGTGTCGGTGCCAATATCCGGTGAGCGCGTGCCGACCAGCCAGCAACCAAACGCGGCCACGGCTGCAAGCAGCAGCACGCTCAGCACGGTCGCGCCGACCGTGTCGGCCGCGCGGTGCTGGCGAACATGGAAGGTGGTCAGGCCGTCGATCGTGTTCATGATGCGGCACTCTGTGCGCGCCATCGCCGCACCGCTGCAAACAGGCGCTGGCGGCCCTTGCGGACCAGCCCGAATGAGCGGGCAAACAGATGCTCCGGCAGCGTGACCAGTCCCTGGCGCAGCAGTTCCAGGCGCGCCTGGCGGCCTGCACGATGCATCGCGGCGAGATCCTCACTCAGGCCGCCGGCGCCGTAGTTGGCCTTGTGCCAGTAGGCCAGGGTCTGGTCGAGCTTGGCGCAGCGGAATCCGGAGAAGCCGATCTGTCCCCACAGCAGGAAGTCCTCGACCCGGCGGAAGTCCTCGTTGAAACGGAACGGCAGGTCGCGGCGCAGCACCACCGACGCCGTCGGGAACGGATTGCTCAGCAGCAACCGCGCGCGCGGAACGATCGATGTCCGTGCCGAGCGGGGCGATGCGGGCGCGGGTTCGGCACGATCGCGAACCTTCATCGGATGCGCCAGCAGGGCGATTTCAGGATCCTCGCGCAGCGCCTGCATCTGCAGCTCGATCTTGGTCGGTGCCCAGGTATCGTCCGAATCCAGGAAGGCCAAGTATTCCTGGCGGGCGCGCTGCCAGCCGGCATTGCGTGCTCGCGACGGACCGCCGTTGTCGGGCAGGGCGACGACCTCGATCCAGCCGCGCGGGTGGCTGGCGGAAAGGAAGTGCAGCAGCTCGAGCGTCCCGTCATTGCTGAAGTCGTCCACCAGCAGCACCTGCGCCGGTGCGACCGTCTGCGCGGCGATCGAAGCCACCGCCTCGGCGATGGTGTCCCCGCAGCGATAACAGGGCACGATCACGCAGATGGGCGCGACGGAGGGAGAGGCGACTTCGCGGTTCATGACACCGTCCCGTTGATGGACGGAGCGCTTCCCGAGCGAAGGTCATCCCTTCGATCCGGCCGCGCCCGTTGATTGCTTGACCAAGGTGCACATTGGAATATGTCCTGGGCCTCCTGCGCGTATACGGATGGTGAAAGCGCCGGTTGCGCATCGGGATCGTTCAGCATCGTCGTGATCGCGGTGGCGATTTCGTCACTGCCTTGCGGGCCGCTGACACGCAGTTGCTGCGGAAGGCCGATGTCGTCGGCGAAATCCCGGCACTTCGGGTGGTAGTCGATGATCGTGAACGGCACGCCGCAAAGGTAGGCAACAATCGCGCCATGAAGGCGCGCACTGATGAACGCGTCGCAACGGCAGATGTCGCGGACGATGGCGAGCGGGTCATCGCCTCGGTACAGCCGCAGATCCGCATCGATGCCACGCGCGCGCAGCCGCGACTGGATGTCTTCGGCGAGCGCCTGGTCGCCATGGTGAGGATGGCCGTTGAGGCTGAAAACCTCGACCTGCAGCGGAGAGCGGAGCGCAATGGTCGCGAGTGCCTCGATCATGGCGTCCTGCCATGCGTCCATCGTCGGGGCAGGGTGGTCGGGGCGCGGGCTGTAACGGCAGGGTGCAATACCAATGTGCAGCGGTCCGCCGTGGTCGGCGCGCATGCCGACGCGGGCCGAACGGGTCGGGACCAGCAGCGACAGCAGCCCGGCCAGGTCGCGGCCGTGATGGGTCACGCGGTCGAGCCCAAGGTCGAGTGCAAGCTCGTAGGAGCGACGGTCGCGCACCGAGAGGTATGAGAAGTGGCTGGCGTACTCGGCCACGATCGCCTCGTCGGCGCGATCGGCGAAAGGACCTATGGAAACGCCCACCGCCGCGAGCTGCAGTCCACGGCGCCGATTGGCCCAGAGCATCAAAGGTTTGCGGAACGACTCGCGCGCAGTGATGACCGAGCCGCCGCCCATTACCAGCACGTCGTTGCCGTGCACGCCGCGGACGAAGCTAAGCAGCCTGCTGCACTTGCCAGCCGCGCTCGTGGCGCCGTAGAGGTCGAGCGGGAAGCGTCGCGGCCAGGTGCTGCCCCCTTCCAGGTCCACCAGCGTGGGCCCGACCAGGGTCGGTTCCGCGTTCCAGTACAGTCGCGAGGCGGTGCTGCACAGGACGCCGAACAGATCGTCGCCGAAGTTGCGCATGCCGTAGTAGCCGGTAAACCCGACCCGAAGCGCGTCCGTCGTCATGCGCCGGCCTCCGGCCGCTTGATCCGTCGCACGCCCAGGAACATCAGCAACAGCAGCGTGGCTTCGGCCACGACAGTGGCCCAGGCCGCGCCGACCGCGCCAAGGCGCGGGATCATCAGGCAGGTCAGGGCTACAGCGACGACAGTCGCCGCCAGCATTGCCAGCACGCGGTAGCGCATGTGGCTTTCGGTGAGCAGTGCCGAGCCGACCGAGGTCGAGAGGAACCGGATCGGCGCGCAGATCGCAAGAATGCCCAGCAGCACCGCGACATCGCCATAGGCCGGGCCAAACGCGAGCGGCACCAGCAGTGGCGACAGTAGCCACAGCGCCAGGCCGGTGACCAGGCCCATGGCCAGCATCGCCAGGTTGCCCAGCCGGTAGACGCGCCAGAACTGCGGCTTGTCGTGCACGGCCCAGCGGTGCAGCCGCGACAGCAGGAACTTCTGGTAGACCGTCGCGGGGAACAGGTACAGCGCCGACATGACCGCCAGGGCGACACCGTAATGGCCGGCCTGCGCGTTGCCATCGAGGTACTTCAGCAGCACCGTGCTGACCTGGAAGAACACCGGGTACAGCGCCGCGGCGACGCCGTAGGCCCAGGCCTGCGACCACAGTTGCCATGCGCCAGGTGTGGCCATGGATGTCGCCGACGCCTGGCGCGGCCCGTGGCCGGTGAGTTTCATCTCGCCACGCTTCATCGCCGCCAGTTGCGGCATCGCCGTCGCTGCGATCAGCAACGCCACCAGGCCGTAGCCGAGCGCGACCTCGCGCGCGTCGATGCCGGCGATGCCGACCGCCAGCAATGCGACTGCCAGGCGGCCGGACGGCATCAGCAGTTGCCAGCCGGCAAGGGCGCGGTGGCGCTCCTCAAGGCGCAGCTTGCTGCCGACCAGGTCCACCGCGAACACGCCGATGATGACCGGCGCGAGCAGCAGCAGGGCCGTGCGCGTATCCGCGTCGACCGGATTGCCCCACAACGCCCATGCCACCACGCCGGCGATGGCCAGGGCCGTGGTGACCATGGAGAAACGCAGGGCCGGACGAAGCCAGCGATCCGCGGCCCAGCCTTCGCTGCCATAGGCCTTGAGGCGGAACTGCGAGAGTCCGAATCCCGCCAGCGGCGCGATCATCGTCACCGTCGCCAGCGATGACGCAAACAGACCGTACTCGGCCGGGCCAAGGCGCCGCGCAAGCACGACCTGGGCGAGGAACACCATCACCGCGCCGGCCAGCGTCGCCAGCCAGAGCAGGGAAATCGCCATTGCGGCCGGGCGCCAGCCGTGCGCGACCATTGTCTTCATCCCGTTACGGTGGCGCGCGCCTGCAGCGGCACGGTAAGCAGTTCCTCGTACACATCGAGCGTGCGCCGGATGACCAGGCGCTCGTCGAAGTGGCGCAAAGCGCGCTCGCGGGCGCTGGCACCCAGCGCGGCGAGCAAGGTGCGGTCGTCATCGAGCCGCGCCAGAAGGTTGGCCAGGGCGGCCGCATCACGCGCAGGCACTCGCAATCCATCCTCGCCATCGCGGGTGACGACCTCGCGGCAACCCGGCAGGTCGGTGGTGATCAGCGCGAGTCCGGCAGCGGCGCCTTCGATCAGGCAACGCGGCACGCCTTCGCGGTAGTAGCTCGGCAGGGCCATCACGTCCACGGAGGAGAGCAGTCCCGGCATGTCCTCGACATGGCCCAGCCACTTCAGAAGGCCCTGGTCATGCCAGGCCTGCGCTTCTTCACGCGTGATCGAACTGGGGTTGCCGGGATCGGGCGTGCCGGCGAGCAGGAACTCGATCCTGCGCCCTTGCTCCCGCAGCAGCCTGGATGCCTCGGCGAACTCGGCCACACCCTTCTCGCGCAACAGGCGCGCGGCCAGAAGCACGCGCAGCGGCTGCGTGGCGTCGGCGCGAGGGCAGGGCTGGAAGCGCTCGGTATCGACGCCGGAGCTCCTGATCAAACGGATCTTGCTGCCGGGAACCAGGCGCGCGTCGGTAAGCGCCTGGGCATCGTCGGGGTTCTGCAGGATCACGCGCGAATGGCCATGGCCGAGCGTTGCCCGCATCAGCATGCTGACCACAGGCCGCAGCATGCGCGCCTTGGCACTTTCGCTGGCGAACACATAACCCATGCCGGCCACTGCGTTGACCACCGCCGGGACGCGCGCGACACGTGCGGCAAGAGCGCCATAGACCGCGCACTTGACCGTGAAGTTGTGCAGCAGGTCGGGCTTGTGCGCGCGCAACACCGTCACCAGCTCGCGCAGCGTGTGCATCTCGCGAAGGGGATTCAGGCTGGCCCGGTCCATGGACAGCTGGCACCAGGGGATCCCATGCTGATCGAATCGTTCGCCGAACTCGCCTGGCGGCGAGACCATCACGACATCGGCACCGTGCGCCTTGAGCTGCAGCGCGGTCGACAATCGGAAGTTGTACAGATACCAGTCGGTGTTGGCGAAGAAGACGATACGCATCGGCAAGCGGAGCGCCGTACATCGCAGTGCATTCTTTGTTCGCGATGCAGCGGGCACTGTTCGATAGGGGGATCTGGAGTGTATCGATGCCCCCTTACCAGGCCGTAAACGATGCAATCACTTTCCACATCGCCGCATGAACGAAACCGGGGCGGCGCATGCAAAAAGTGGCAGAACAGGGTCCATTTTTGCCTGAAAAAAGGAACGGCCGACATTGTCGGCCGTTCCATGACGAACATTTCGGCTCGGTTACTTGGCGTACTGGTTCGTTGTCACGCGCAGGTCGACGCAGTCTGTGGTGGCCTGGATGTGGGCGCCGTTGCCGTTGTTTCCGCCGACCAGGCCGGTCACCGACACCAGCGGGTTGGTCGCGGTGTTCACGCCGTGCATGCGGGTGTGGTTGTTGCGGAAGGTATTGCCGCTGACCTGGTAGGACTTGGTGGCTGAACGCAGCATCACGCCCATCAGATAGTTGTGCTGGAACTTGTTCTGGGCGATGTATCCGCTCACCGGAGCGATCGTCAGGATGCCGTAACCGCCGTTGTACTCGATGGTGCAGTTCTTGATGGTGACACCCGTGACGCGCTTGTAGACCTGGATGCCGTTGCCCTGGTTCTTGCGGACCAGGCAGTTCTCGATGTGCACGGTGGTGGTGGTGCCCGCATCGTCGGCATCGGGTTCGATGTCGATGCCGCAACCCGGTGCGACGCCGCTGTTGTTGCTGAACTCCGAGTCGTAGACCTTGATCTCGCTGGAGCGGCCGATCGACAGGCCCTGGCGGCGGTTGCCCGTGGACACGACATTGGCGATGACCACGCCCTGCGAGGGAATGGTCGGCTTGCCGGTGACCATTGCGCCGCCGATGGAGATGCCATCGCCCCAGCACTTGGACAGGTGGATGTCGCGGATGGTGACGCGCGAGGAGCCGCGGACCATGATCGCGTGGCCCCATTCGCCGGTCGTGCCCAGATGGTTTTCGCGGTCACCGATGATCTGGCCGCCCGAGATCTCGACGTCACTGACCTTGTAGACCATGACCACATAGGCGCGTTCGGCGCTGTTGCGCTTGGCCGCCAGGATGGCGCCGTCGGCGAGCTGCAGGTGCATGCGGCTGCGCAGGCGCAGGTTGCGGGTCGGATCGATGACGTAAGTGCCGGCCGGGATCAGGATCGTGCCACCGTCGGACGGAAGCGCATCGATCGCCGCCTGGATGGCGGTGGTGTCGTCATGGATGCCGTCGCCGTAGGCGCCGCGATTGCGGACGTTGAGCACGGCCGAGCCACGGGCGCGCACGGGCGGGCTGTAGGCGGCGGTTGCGTCGGTGCCGGTAGCCGCCAGCGCCCGCGACATGCCGGTGGCGGTCAATACGCCTGGCACTGCGGCAAAGAAGGAGCGGCGGAGGAATTCTCGACGGCCATTGTGGCCAAGGTCGGTGGAGGAGCGCGCAGCGCGCTTTAGTCTTCTGTCGTTCACGTAGTTGGGGTTCCTGGGCCAGCCCCTGTCCGGCCTTTATTCGATGAGTGGCCGGCGATGGATCTGCCGATTCGTCACGTCACGATCATTTTCGTGACTTGCGCGAATCTAGCGCAGCGATGCTTAACTGCAGTTGCCGATTGCCGTAACTGTGCGCGGGCGCAAGGAAATTGGCCCAGCTCGTTCATGTTGATCCGCATTCAACTTCATGACTGCGGATTCATTCATGTACCTGTCGCGGCGAATGCGCGAGAACGGGCGATCAGTTGCTGTAGCGATTGTCGTCGCCAACCTGAATCGATTGCGTCTTTTCCGCGATCGACACATGCCTGTTGCGCGCGAGCGGCTTCTTCGCCTTGGCGCTGTACGCGGGGCCATTGTGCGCGAACTCGTTGTCGTTGACGCTGACGTTGCGCGTGCCCGGGCGCAGTCCGATGCCACCCAGCCCGTTCTGCCGGATCTGGTTGCCGGTGATGACGCAATCCTCGGCCGCTACCGCCAGCACGCCATGGCCACGGTTGGCCTCGATCGTGCAGTCGCGGATCGTGACGTTGGACGCGCGCTTGAACAGCTGGATGCCGGCGCCCCGGTTCCTCAACACCTGGCAATTGGCGATGACCACGTCGCTGGCGATGTCGCCGGCATCAGGTTCCACGTCGATGCCGCAGCCGGGCAGCGTGCCGCCGGTGTCGGTGAAGCTCGAGTCGTACACGCGGACCTGGCGCGAGCGCCCGATGGTCAGGCCCTGGCGCCGGTTGCCGACACATTGCACGCGGGCGATCACGACGTCGCGGCTGGGCACCACGGCGCCGTCGAGCTTGGAACCGCCGATCGAGATGCCGTCGCCCCAACAATGCGAAACGTGCAGGTCGTGCACCGTCACCTTCGACGCGCCGCGGATCATGATGCCGTGACCCCATTCGCCGGTGCTGCCCAGGTGCGAATCGCGCTCGCCGATGATGCGGCCGCCGGAGATCTCGACATCGCTGACGCCTTGAACGTTCAGCACGTAGGCACGCTCGACGGCATTGGCCCTGGCGATGAGGCGCGCGCCCGCGGCCAGTTGCAGGTGCATCCGGTTTCGCAGGCGCACGCTGCGTACCGGATCGATCAGGTAGTCGCCTGCGGGTACCTGCACGGTGCCGCCACTGGCCGGGAGCGCGTCGATGGCGGACTGGAACGCGTCCGTGTCGTCGTGCGTGCCGTTGCCGAGGGCGCCATGGGCGCGCACGTCGACACGTGCCGGGCCACGTGCGCGGACCGTTGCATCCGCCGCCAGGCTCGCCAGCGGCACCGCCAGCAGCGTCAGCATGCAATTTCGCAGCAGTCTCCGTCGCGCAGGATCCACGTCAGTGCGCTGCTGCATGCCCGTCCGCCGTGGCATCCAGTGCCGCCTTCCGCCTCGATTCCAGCCACGGCAGCACGATGGCCAGCAGGTAGAACTTGGAGGCGTGGTACTTGTTGTCGAGGCGCTTGCGGTTGCGGTCCAGCCAGATTCCGGCGCCCGGCAGGATGTCGCGGGCTCGCTGGGCGAACTCGTACACATGCTCGAAGCGCTGCTGCGCCAGGCCGCGAAGGTCGAAACGGAAACTGCCCTTGCTCTGCACGTACGGGAGGTCGCCGAAGCGGGTGGCGATGTGCTGCCGGATCAGCAGCTTGTTCATCTGGGTCTTCGGATCGACCTTCTCGTAGCGCGGAACCTCGCGATGGATCCACTCGCGCAGGGTGAGGTCACAGAACGGGTAAGCCGCCTGCAGCGACAGTGCGCTGGCGGTGTACAGGCCCTTGGCGAAGGCGCCGGCCGAGCCCGCGATCGAGGTCGACATGTCGCGCCATTCGGCCGGGCTCGTCGCCGATCCGATTTCGTCGAGGAACAGGTCCAGGCGCTGTCGCGACTGCCGTGCGATGTCGCGGCCAAACAGTTCGTCGACTTCCTCGTCGCTGAAGCGCGATCCCGGGAACACCCGCTCGATCGGGTTCATCTGCAAGGTGCTGAGCAGGTAGCAAAGGCGGAAGCTGCGGTCCACCAGTGGCAGTTCGGCCACCCGTGGCGACAGGTTCAGGTCGCGGGCGAGCCGGGCCAGGATGTGCTGGCGACGGCTCATCGGGGTGCCGAAGTAGCTGTCGGCGCCGAGCCCGTCGATGACGCCGTCGCCTCCCTTCGCGGCCACTTCGGTGCCCAGGTCGACGCACGAGAGCAGGGCGAAGTCCGCCGTGAGTAACGGCATGCGGTCGACCACCGCCAGGTAGCGGTCGTAGGCACGCCCCGGATCGCACACCAGCGACTCGTGGCGCAGGCCAAGCGTGCGCGCGACCTTCGCCGCCGAATCGACTTCGTTCTCCTCGCTACCGCCCAGGTAGGTGATGCAGGTGGTGTCGGGGCGGGCCTCGGCGATGGCGATGGCCAGTGTCGTCGAATCCTTGCCTCCGCTTTGCAACAGCCACGGCGCATGCATGCCGGCGCAGCTGCGCTGGACCGCATCGCACAGCAGGCGGTGGTAGCCGCCCACCCAGTCCTGGTGCGAACTTGGTTCCTCGGGGACCTCGCCGGCATTGCGGAACTTGAAGCGGAATTCCGGCGCCTGATGCATGTCGTCGCGCGGGCAGAAGCCGAATGTCACCAGCCGCACCCCCTGCAGGATGGAGAACGGCGGATAGACGAAGGCGTTGCGCAGCAGGTCGGCGACCGACACCAGGTCGACCGGCGGCGAGGCTGCCGGCGAAGCCAGCGGCGAGAAATCGGGCGTGCCGTAGTAGGGCGACATGGTGATCTGCGTACTCATCTGATTGCTCATCAGGTCACCTCGCCGCCGTCGGGTTGCGCAACGGCTGGTAGTCGTAATAGCTGTACGTGTACTGGCCGGAGCCGCTCTTCTGGACCGCGTTGAAGATTGCGCCGCGGACATCGACGCCGTTCTGCTCCAGTCGCTGCTTGGCCATCGCGATCTCGCGCTGCTGGTTGTGGCCCCAGCGCACGACCATCAGGCAGGTGCCGACGTGGTGGCCGATCAGGGCCGCGTCGGTCACCGCCAGCACCGGCGGCGTATCGATGATGACCACGTCGTAGAGGGCGGCCAGCTCCTCGAGCATGGAACTGAAGCGTGGATGCATCAGCAGTTCCGACGGATTGGGCGGCACGGCGCCGCGCGAGATGAAGGTCATGTTGTCGGTGCCAGGCACCTTGCGCAGCGCCTGTTCCAGGTCGATCTGGCCGGAGATCAGTTCCGACAGGCCGCCTTCCGAACGCACGCCGATGGCGTGGTGCAGGGCGCCGCGGCGCATGTCGGCGTCGATCAGCAGCACTGTCTGCCCGGCCTGGGCGATGGTCACGGCCAGGTTCGCGCAGACGAAGGTCTTGCCGACGCCCGGGCTCGGCGCGGTGATCATCAGCATGTTGTTCTTCATCTCCAGCCGGGCGAAGTGCAGGCTGGTGCGCAGCGTGCGCAACGCCTCCATCGCCAGGTCGGTCGGCGAGCGCAGCGCCAGCAGGCGCTGGCCGTCGCGACGGAAGCGGCGCGGGCGGTTGGCGATCTGGTGGCCCTTGGCGCTGAAGGGAATCGAGGCGTACACCGGCAGGCCGAGCAGTTCGATATCGACCGGATCCTCGACGCCGCGCTTGAACATCTGGCGCAGCAGCACGAAGGCGATCATGAACATCGCGCCGAGCAGGGTGCCGCCGGCGACGACCAGCAGCGGCTTCGGCCACGCCGGGCTGTCCATGTTGACGTCGGCCGAATCGATCACGCGGGCGTTGCCGACCGCACTGGCGCGGGCGATGTTGAGCTGCTGGGCCTGGTCGAGGAGGTTGGCGTAGGTCTGGTTGGTCACTTCGACGTCGCGGTTCAGGCGGAACAGGCCCTGCTGCGTGTCGGGCAGTTGGCTCAGGCGCGACAGCAGCCTGGCCTTCTCGGACTGGAACTGGCCGATCTGGCGCTGCAGCGATTCATAGACCGGGTGCGCCGTGGTGAAACGGCTGGCGATGTCGGCGCGCTGCACCAGCAACTGCTGGATGCTGGCATCCAGGGCGATGCTCTGGTCGAGCAGGGCCTTGTTCTGGACCGCGACATCGAGCGTGCCGGTGCGGCTCTGGAAGTCGTTGAGCGCAGCCTGCGCGTCAGCCAGTTCGCGGCGCACGTTGGGTAGCTGCTCGGTGACGAACTGCAGTCGCTTGGCCGCTTCGGCGGAGTTGCGCGCGACGTTCTGGCGTGAATAGGCCTGCGTGATTTCCTCGAGCACCTGCTTGGCGCGGACCGGATCGGAGTTGGAGTAGGTCAGGGCGATCACGCCGGAGTTGCGGCCCTGCTCGGTGACGGTGATCTTGCTCTTGAGGTCGGCCATGATCGCCATAGGGTTAAGGCGTTTGACCTCGAAGCGCGTGTCGGGATTGGCCGCGATCGCCTTGACGTCGATGGTCACGCCGCCGCCGCTGACCGGGCCTTGTCCGGCGCGGCCCTGCAAGAGGGTCTTGCCATCGGGATCGAGCAACGCGAAGCGACCGCGATCGCCCGCTATGAGATGCAGCGGCATGTCGATCATGGTGTCGGGCAGGTCAAGACGGCCCAGCGTGAGCTTCTCGCCACCCCAGCCGTACTGGTCCAGGCCGAACAGCGGCGGCGACACAGAGTCGGGCTGCATCAGCTGCTGCGCGCGGGCCGCAAGGTCACCAATCACGGGCAGGCGCACGGGCTTGGCCGAAAGGTCCAGGTCCAGGCGCGTCATCGCCTCGCCCAGCACGCGCCGGGACGTCAGCAACTGCGACTCGGTCGCGGCCGGCGCATCGATCGACGGCGGCGCCTGTGGCGCGTTGCCGGCGTTCAGGCCCGGAACGGTCGGCGGGCGGCTCTCGACCTGGACCACCGCGTTGGCCTCGTACTGCGGTGTCGCCAGCAGCACGTAGATCGCACTGATGGCGAAGAACAGCATGGTGCCGAACAGGATCGACCACTTGTGGTCGTTGAGCGTGGTCACCAGGGTCGGGATGTCGATGTCGTCTTCCCGCATCGTGGTGGCAGGCACCGGATGGACGCTTTCCGCCCTGGTTATCAGATGGGTAGCCATGTGTCGTCACCATTTCGGAGGAAGGGGGTGTCCATGCCGGGCATCACGATGCCTCCCAGGCATTGCCCATGCCGGCGTGGTTTGGCGAACCTGCGTCCCGCGACAGGGTTCTTGTAATGGAAGCTGCAGGACGCAGGACCGCCAAGGCATCGGCGATGCGCAGGCACGCATCGCCTTCGTCGAGTCCACCGGCGTTGATCTCCGGCGGAGTGAGAGGTTGCTCGCGGTCGAGCAGGTGGAGCAGGTTGTTGCAGATCGAGGTCGGATCGGTGCCGAGCAGGTGGACGCGACCGTTGCCCTGGAGATCGCGATCGGTCTGCAGCGCCAGCAGCGGTACCGCCATCGCCATGGCCTCGACCTCGATGTCGCGGTGGACGAAAGCCAGGTGCGCGCGCTCCAGCAGGTACACCGAAGCCAGGTAGTCGGGCTGGTCGATCCAGTGGAAGTTCGGCGGCGGCGGCGTCGTTCCGCCCCATGCGCACGATTCGGCGCATGCGACGTCGATGTCCGGTCGTTCGGTCGCCACTTCCTGAAGGGCCTGCGCCACGCGTCCGACGTGCTCGCGGGCGACGCCGTCGCACAGCATCAGCAGCAGCGGATGGCCGCGCCGCAGGAAGGCGTAGCGCTGTCGAAGGTCGGTGCGGCAATCGGCATCCCATCGCAGGTGGGACAGCGCCGCGCGAAGGGTGTCGATGGCGGTGTTGCCAGTGACCAGAACACGCTCGGCCGGCACGCCTTCGGCGACCAGCTGTCGTCCAGTGGTCGTGCTTGGCGCCACGTGCAAGGCCGCAAGTGACCGGGCAATGCGCCGACCCGGATCGTCACCGGCGGCCTGCAACCCAGCCAGCCCGCTGTCGATGCACACCACCGGCACGTTGCGGTAATGCGCGGCCAGCGTCGCCGCCAGCGTCGCCGCGGTATCGCCGGGTACCAGCACCAGGTCGGGCTGGAACTCGCTCATGATGCGCTGCATGCTGCCCAGGGCGTTCGACGTCGTCTCAGCGGGATCCTCGCCATGGGGAACGTCGAGCTCGACGTCGGCGACCAGGTCGAACAGGCCCAGCACCTGGTTGGCATTGTTCTCGGGTACCGCGGTCACGCACACCGTCGAATCGAACCGGTCGTCGCGCGCCAGTTGCTGCGCAATCGGCGCGATATGGACGGCATCGGGCGAATCGGCAAGCACACAAAGTGTCTTGACCGGTACGGGATCCCGATCGGCCGCGTCCGCCTGCGCGGCATCGGGGATGGCGGTGCCGCGATCGCCCAGCAGGTCATCGCTGCTACTGGCGAACGCGTGATCGACCTCGTCAAAACGCGCAAGCTCGGTGACGAACATGGGCTCGTGATCGTTGCCGCCGAAGGCCATCACCAGTCCGACGCCATTGCCGGGGAGCGGCGATGGCCACACGCCGCGGACCTTGGCCAGCAGCATGGGCGTGCCCCAGACGTGCGCGGCGAGGACCGCGAAGAACGCCACCAGGCTCACGGGTTCCGGCAGGTTGCGTAGTGCATAGCCGACTAGCACCAGCAGGCCGCTCATCCCAAGCATCGCCAGCAGCGCTGCGCGCGGCTTCAGCCCGGCATCGAGCAGCAGGTGGTGCAGGTGCTGGCGATCGGCTCGGAACGGCGAGCGGCCCATGCGCATGCGCCGGTACATGACCGCGGCGGTATCCATCACCGGCAAGGCCACGCACCACAGCACGTCCACCGGCGCCAGCCGCTCGATGCGCTCGTGGCTCATGTAGATCAGGCTCCAGGCCAACAGGAACCCGATCAGGGTGCTGCCGGCGTCGCCCATGAAGATCTTGCGGCCGTCGGGCCAGCCCAGGTTGACGAACAGATAGGGGATCAGCGCGAAGAACAGCACCTGCAGCAGGAACACCACGCCCGGCATGGACCACGGGCTGTCGTCGAACAGCATGATCGCGCCGATGCTCACCATCGCCACCGTCGCGGCCAGGCCATCGATGCCGTCGAGCATGTTGAACGCGTTGATCAGCCCGATCACGGCAATGATCGTGAACGGGATCCCGAGTATCCCGAGGCCGAGCCGGCCATCGCCGAACAACATCCCCAGGTCGTGGACGTAGTAGCCGGACATGGCGATCACCAGTCCGGTCGCGCCGGCTTCCACCAGCAAGCGCGCACGCACGCTCAGGTCGCTGGCATCGTCGAGCGCGCCGGCGACGACGATCAGCGCGGACGCCGCCATCAGGCTGGTCACGAAACCGTCGAAGTAGCCCAGGTAGCTCAGGCCCACCAGGGTGCCGATGAAGAAGCACAGACCGCCGATGAGGGGGATGTGGCCACGGTGGTGCTTGCGCCCATTGGGCTTGTCCACAAGCCCCATCCGGCGCGCCCAGGGGCGCATGGAGAAGATCGCGAAGAGGGTGACGGCCAGTGCGATGGCGCTGGCTGCAACTAACTTTGGATCCTTCATGCACGCACCTCGGGTTGGGCCTCGGGGTGTTGATTCCGTGTGCATGCGCACCCACAACAACCACATCGCTCTGGCGCGGAAATCTTCGTGCGTGGGAGCGTCCTATGCCGATCCGCCGCGCCAGTACCGGGTCGAATCTAGGTGCGCGTTGTTGACGGAGAGATGAAAGAAAGCCGATTTACCAAAACGAATCTTCAGGTTCGCTTTGCGAAGATTCAGTTGGATGAATGGTTCACTTGATCTCGACAACGATGAAGCGCGTTATCTCGACCCGATCACAGACAGTCACGCGCGTGTGTCGCACACGCGTCTATCACACCCGCGTCTATCGCAGACGTGATCGCCACTCGACAACCGCAGCATCGATCTGCGCATAGGCCGCATCGAACTTCTCCTGCGAACGGCCGTACGGATCGGCGATGTCGCGGCCGCCGGACCAGCGGGAGAGCAGCAATACCCTGCCGCGCAACGCTGGTGAAAGCGCGAGCAGTGCCGCCACCTGGCGCTTTTCCATTGCCAGCACCAGGTCGGCACTGTCCAGTTCGGCGCGGTTGATCTGACGCGCTATGTGCTCGCTGGCGCTGATGCCGTGCGCCAGCAATGTCCGCTCGGCGGCGGGGTCGATCGGGCTGCCTTCCATGGCGGCCAGCCCTGCCGAATGGATATCCGCTGCGGCCACGTGTCGGCGGAGCATTGCCGCTGCCATGGGGCTGCGGCAGATGTTTCCCTTGCAGACGATGAGGATGCGACGCGGCATCTGGCGCTACAGGCCTGTCAATCCGATGGTACGGTCTGGCGCACGCGTGTGAAGCCGTCCCACGGATCTTCCTTGAGTGAATCCGCCCGCCGGGTGGCCTTGCGCAGATCGTAGGCGCCGGGCTGGCGCACCCGCGACAGCTCGTCCCAGGTCAACGGCATGCACACCGGCGCACCCGCCCGCGCGCGCAGCGACCAGCTGGCGACACTGGTGGCGCCACGCGTGTTGCGCAGCCAGTCTATGAAGATGCGCCCTTCGCGCGCGGCCTTCGATGCCGTGGCGACGAAGCGCTTCGGCGCTTCGGCCACCAGCTGCCCGGCGAAGTTCTCGCAGAACGCCTTGGCCTCTGCCCAGTCGGCCTTCGGCCGTACCGGGACGACGACATGCAGGCCCTTGCCACCGGACAGGCGCACCCAGCTGCGCAGGCCGACACCGGCGAGGCGGTCACGAATGTCGCGTGCGGCCGACTTCAGCTCGCTCCACGCGATCCCCTCGTCCGGATCAAGATCGAAGACGAGGCGATCGGGATGTTCGACATCTTTGGTTCGAGAGCCCCAGGGATGGAACTCGAGCGTGTTCATCTGCACCAGGTCGAGCAGGCCGTCGACATCATCGATGTAGAGGTACTCGCCCGTTCCCGAGACCTCGTCCAGGGTGATCGAATGCACGCCGGCACCGAGCGAGTCGGCGTGATGCTTCTGGAAGAAACAGCTGGGTCCGGCGCCGTCCGGGCAACGCAGCAACGACAGCGGACGCCCGACCACGCCTGGCAGCATCCAGCGGGCGACGACGGCGTAATACGCCGCGACGTCGCCCTTGGTGAACCCGGCGTCTTCGAAGACGACGCGCTCGGGACTGGTCAACCTGCGTGGTGTCATTGCATGCGGCCTCACCTGCCGGGGGCAGATGGCCGACTGTCACGCGGACAGTGTCGGCGACCGGTGAATGCCGTTTCAGGCGAGTCAGCCCACGTCAGGACAGATCAGGCCAGGTCAGCCCCGGAGCCCGACCGCACCGACAGCCTCCGCACGCGCAACACCTGCCAGACCGCGCCGACCAGGAACACGACAAAGGCCGCGCCGATCGGTTGCCGCAGGCGCGGGTCCTCGATGCCGCTGGCCCACGGATCGCCGACCGGCACGCGAATCAGCGTTTCAGTGAATCCGGGGATGAAATGGAAGAACAGCGCGAGCAGGTACGACACCACGGCGACATGGCGCCAGAACCCGCCGCGGGCGCCGCGACGTTCACCGAACCATCCCAGCGCCAGCACCGCCAGGGTCAGCAGGCTCAGCACGTGTGGCACGCCGAAGCCGCCGTGGCGGAAGATGAACAATCCCGTCACCGCGGTGGCGGCGGTGAGCCAGAAGAACGCACGGCCAGATCCTGAGGCCATGTCGATCTGCCGATGGCCGATCAGCGCGGCGAAGCCGGCGACCACCGCGATCAATCCAAGAATGGTATGGACCCAGCCGAGAGGCGTGATGTTGAGCATGCCGACACCTTTGTCTGTAGTTGCGATGGGAAGGAACGCAAAACAGGTGCAACCGGGGCAAGGCAGAAGCCGGCCCGGGACGAGGCGGCAGGGCCGCCCGGCAGGTGCAGCATAACCGCCAGCGAGGGCGCTGGCGGTCGCACGAAAGGCGATGACGGCATCGTTGCCGTCATCGCAGGTGTCGTCAGGCGGCGGTGTCGACCAGCACCAGTTCGACGTCTTCCAGCGCGGTCACGGTGAGCGTGCGCTCGTTGCGGATGGCCGCGCCGTCTCGTTCCTCGACGCGGACACCATTGACCTCGGCCACGCCCTTGGCGGGGACCAGATAGCCGAAACGGTCCTCGCCCAGTTCGTACTGCGCAGTTTCACCGGCGGCCAGGGTCAGGCCGAGCACGCGGGCATCGGCACGGATCGGCAGTGCGTCCTCATCGCCCTGCGCGCCGCTGGCCAGGACCACGAAGCGTCCGGCGCGGTCGCCCTTGGGGAAGGGCTTGGCGCCCCAGGTCGGCGCGCCGCCACGCTGGTCCGGGATGATCCAGATCTGGAAGATCCGGGTCGTGCCAGGCTCGAGGTTGTACTCGGCGTGCTGGATGCCGGTGCCAGCGCTCATGACCTGCACGTCGCCGGCCTCGGTACGGCCACGATTGCCCAGGTTGTCCTGGTGCGTGATCGCGCCTTCGCGGACGTAGGTGATGATCTCCATGTCCGAGTGCGGGTGCGGCGGGAAGCCGGTGTTGGCGGCGATGGTGTCGTCGTTCCAGACCCGCAGCGCACCCCAGCCCATGCGCTGGGCGTCGTGGTAGCTGGCGAAGGAGAAGTGGTGCTTGGCGTCGAGCCAACCGTGGTTGGCTCCACCCAGGCCGTTGAAGGGGCGACGCTCGATCATGGTGCAGCTCCTGTGGGGGTTACCCGGTAGGGAATTTGGTTGACCGGCAAGATAGGCGTTTCGGAACAGGTTTAGAATGGAACCAATCGAAAAGTATCGTTTCCAAAATTGACATGCAGAAGCTGCCCGACCTGGAAGCCTGGGCGATCTTCGCCAAGGTCGCCGAAACCGGCTCGTTCGCCCGCACGGCGACCGACCTGGGCCTGTCGCAGGCCACCGTGTCCAAAGCCATAACCCGGCTGGAGACGCGGCTGAAGACGGTGCTGTTCCACCGAACCTCACGGCGCATGTCGCTGACCGAGAGCGGTCGCGGCGCACTGGAGCGCGCCACCCGGATCCTCGCCGAAGGCGAGGCGGTCGAAGCCGAGATCACCGCGCAGGCCACCAGTCCGCGCGGGCTGGTGCGCATGGCGGTGCCGATGTCGTTCGGCGTGGCGCATCTGTCACCGGTGCTGCCGGAGTTCATGCGTCGCTATCCCGATATCGCCCTGGAAGTGGACTTCGACGACGGCTTCGCCGATCTGGTCGGTGGCGGCTTCGACCTCGCCCTGCGGATCTCGGCGCTGGCCGATTCCAGCCTGCTGGCGCGCCGGCTGTGCGGTGTCCGCGTGCTGCTGGTAGCCACGCCGGAGTATCTCGACGCACGCGGCCGGCCACGGCATCCGCGTGAGCTGGCCGACCACAGCGCGCTGTTCTACACGTTGTCGCGCTTCGGCAATGCCTGGCGTTTCCAGCACCGCCGCCATGGCGATTTCTCGATCAGCGTGCAGGCACCGCTGCGGGTCAACAATGCCGAGGCAATCAATCCGGCATTGCTCGCGGGGCAGGGGCTGGCGCTGCAACCGGAGTTCCTGGTGTGGCGCGAGATCAAGGCCGGCAAGCTGGAAGTGGTGATGCCGGACTGGTCGCCGCCGCCGATCGCGCTGCACGTGGTGACGCCGCCCGGTCGCGTGCGTCCGGCGCGCGTGCAGGTGCTGATCGATCACCTCGTACGAAAGTTCGAGAAGGCCCCGTGGGCGGACCGCAGCGATTGATGATGAGGGGCGGATTGCGTTAAGCCGGTGTGACGACAGGGCGCCGCTGGACCAGCAAGCCCGGTCTTGCCGGTCTTCGGCGTTGGAGGAGGCAGGAAGCCGCTGAGGAGTTCCTCATGCACGTTGCCAAGGGTTGGTGGTGGCTGGGCCGTATCGGCCTGTGCCTGCCTTATGCCTGGAGCGGCGTGTCGAAGCTGCTGGATTTCCCCGGCGCAGTCGCCGAGCAAGCGCATTTCGGAATGGTGCCGCCGGCGTTGTACGCGGCCATCGTGATCGTCGTGCAGCTGGGCGGGTGCCTGGCCGTGCTGTTCTGCCACGGCCGCTGGCGGGCGGGCGGAGCGATCGTGCTGGCGTTGTTCACCATCATCGCCACGGCCATCGGGCACAAGTATTGGACGATGGCCGGAATGGAGCGCGTGCACACGCTCAATGCCTTCCTCGAGCACGCCGGCCTGGTCGGTGGTTTCGTCCTCATCGCCGCGCAGGCGCTGCACAAGGGCGGTGTCGGTGGCGATGAGGAAGAAGAGGAAGAAGAGGAGGAGTGAGGCCGGCGCGATTGCGGTCGCGCCGGCCCACCGTGTCAGGACTTCGCGAACGCCAGCAGATCAGCGTTGAGCTGGTCCTTGTGCGTGTCGGTGATTCCGTGCGGAGCGCCCGGGTACACGACCAGCTTGGCGTCCTTGATCAGCTTGGCCGACGAGCGTGCAGCTGCGTCGATCGGAACGATCTGGTCGTCGTCGCCATGGATGATGATCGTCGGCACGTCGAACTTCTTCAGGTCTTCGGTGAAGTCGGTCTCCGAGAACGCCTTGATCGAGTCGTGCGTGTTCTTGTGGCCACCCATCATTCCCTGCATCCACCAGGCGTTGATCACGCCCTGCGACGGTTTCGCGCCGGGGCGGTTGTAGCCGAAGAACGGACCGCTGGGGATATCGAGGAACAACTGCGAGCGGTTGGCGATGAGGCCGGCACGGATGCCGTCGAACACGCTCACCGGCAAGCCGCCCGGGTTGGCGTCGGTCTTGACCATCAACGGCGGTACCGCGGAGATCAGCCCGGCCTTCCTGACCCGCTTGGTGCCATGGCGACCGATGTAGCGTGCCACTTCGCCGCCGCCGGTGGAGAAGCCGAAGATCACGATGTCCTTGACGTCCAGGTGGTCCAGCAACTGCGCCAGGTCGTCGGCGTAGTGGTCCATGTCGTTGCCGTCCCAGGGCTGGCTGGAGCGTCCGTGGCCGCGGCGGTCGTGGGCGATGCAGCGGAAGCCGTTGTCGGCCATGTGGTACATCTGCGATTCCCAGCTGTCGGCATTGAGCGGCCAGCCGTGGCAGAAGACCACCACGGGGCCGCTGCCCCAATCCTTGTAGTAGAGCTCGACGTTTTCTTTCGTGGTGAAGATGGCCATGGTCCAGTTCGCTCCGGCGGGGGATCACGAACCTTAGGGCCGGCCATGCCGAGGAAATGTGTAGGCCCGCTGGCACGTTCCCTGCACCGCGCGACGAAGGCTAATCGCGCGAGGACGTCAGCCGCCGGTACTGCGACATGTGGCGGATGGCCTGTCGCGGCTGGTCAAGCGCTTCGTGCAGCAAGGCCAGGTTGTAGTGGCAATCGGCCAGGGCAGGGTCCTCCTGCAACGCGGCCTCATACGCCTGGATCGCTTCCTGCTTGCGGTCCATGTCGTCCAGCAGCACGCCCAGGTTGTAGAACAGCAGGGGATCGTCGTCGCCGTTGGCGAGCGCATCGCGGTAGACGCGCTCGGCTTCCTCGAACCGCCCCAGTTCGTGAAGCAGGCGACCGAGGTTGATGCGTGCGTCCCGTCGTGCCGGCTCGGCGGCAATGGCGCGCCGGTAGGCGGCGATGGCGGCTTCGGCGGCATCAGCTTCGGTGTGGGCGCCGGCGCCGGTGTCGGGCAGGGCGGAAGCGGCCGGGACCGGTTCGATCACCCGCAGTGACCCCTGCGCCGGATCACCTTCGAAGGCGAGCAGGTACTGCCCCGATTCGGCATGCCAGCGGCTGCCGCCTTCGCGCACGACCACGTGGTCGGCAATGGCGCCGATGCTCAGGCCCGACAACGGCATCTGCTCGGGCAGGCGGCTGCGCAGTTCCTTCAGCGAGCGCAGGATCCGCCGCTGCGGCACGTTGGCCGCGGCAAGGGCCTGCGCGGTGCGCAGCACGATCAGGTCCTGGAACGAGAACAGCCAGGCATTGCGCGGCCCGCGCGTGGGCGCGACGAACCCCGCCGTGACCAGCGAACGGATGGCACTGCGGGGCAGGCGGAGCAGCTTTTCGACATCACGCATGCCGTAGTGGTGCATGTGCGGCTACTTCGCCTTCTTAGCAGCCTTGCGCCTGGCCGGGGCGGCTTCTTCTTCGACGGCCTGCTTGGGCGGCTTGCGTGCGCGTGTCGCCGACTGCGTCGCGACCTTGCCCTTGGCGGCGGGCGCAGCACCCTTCTTCTCCAGGCTCGCGCGCAGCGCTTCCATCAGGTCGATGATCTGCGCGCCGCCACCGGGCTCCTCGGCCACGGTGATCTGCTCGCCTTCGACCTTGCGCTGGATCGCCGCTTCCACGCGCTCGCTGACCTCGTCCTTGTAGGCACTCGGATCGAAGCGGCTGGAGGCCTGCTGGTCGATCAGTTGCTGGGCCAGCTTGAGTTCGGCATCGCGGACGTCGGTCTTTGGGATGTCGAGGTCGCCGATCGAGCGGACCTCGTTGGCATACAGCAGCTGCTGCATGACCAGGCCATCGTCGACCGGGCGGATCATCACGATGTGCTGCTTGCCGTGCGACGCCCAGGTGCCAACCGCACAGCGCTTGGATTCGCGCAGCGCCTTGGCGAACAGCGCATAAGGTTTCGCGCCGCCCTTGTCGGGAGCCAGGAAGTAGGCCCGGTCGAAGTAGACCGGGTCGATCGAGGAGATCGGCACGAACTCGGTGATGTCGGCGCTGTGGGTGCCGGCTTCCTCGAGCGCCTTGAGTTCCTCGGGCGTGAACATGACGTACTGGTCCTTGGCGAACTCGTAGCCCTTCACGATGTCGTTACGCGCAACCGGGATCTCCTCGCGCGCGCAGATGTACTGCTGCTTCAGGCGCGATCCGCAGCCCTTGTGCAGCAGGTTGAAGGAGATCGAGTGGCTGGACTCGGTGGCCGAGTACAGCTTCACCGGGATGGATACCAGACCGAACGAAACGGTCAGCGACGCAATCGAACGTGCAGCCATGACTGCCTCCGGAAGGGACGTCAGGCGGGGCCACCCGCCAGGGCGCTCGCCAGGTCCTGCTTGCGTTCCAGGGCGTCGCTCCAGCGATCGCCCGTGCGGGACAGACGCTTTACCACATCCGGGATCCTGAAGTCGAGCGGGTGCGCGTCGGCCAGTTCGTCCCAGGTCAGCGGCATCGACACCGGTGCGCCGGGCTCGCCGCGCGGCGAGTAGGCCACGTTCAAGGTCTTGCCGCGCACGTTCATGTTGTGGTCCATGAAGATCTTGCCGGTGCGCTTGGGCACGCTCCAGTCCATGGTGATGTCCTTGGGGTGCTGGCGCATGAGATGGCGGCTGACCAGTTCCGACACGTGTCGGGCGGCATCGAAATCGAGCGTCCGCCGGATCGGCACGAACACGTGCAGGCCGGTCTTGCCCGAGGTCTTCACGATCGGCTGCAGCGACATGCCCAACAGCAGTTCGCGCAACCAGAATGCGACCTGCTTGCCCTTCTCGAAGGCGACGGTGTTGAGCTCAGGCTCTGCGCCCTTGGCTTCCTTGCCGGAGTAGATGTAGGGGTCGATGTCGAACACGACGTAGTCCGGGTAGTTCAGCACCGACGATTCCATCGCTTCCAGCGAGCTGTCGTAGTCGGTCGACGTGGACACCGCATCCGGCCCCGGACGTGCGCGCGAATGCCAGACATGGAACTCCAGCGTGCCTGACTGTGCCAGCCACAGCAGCGTCGGCAGGTTGTTGCACAGCAGGTACTCGTGGTCCTCGTCCTTGTGCGCCGAATAGACGTTCACCGTCTCCACGAAGTCCGGCCGCTCCTGCTTCCAGTGCTTCTGGAAAAAGCGCTGGCCATCGATGCCATCGGGCATGCGGATCATCGTCAGCGGCCGGTCGGCAAGGTGGGGCAGCATCAACGGCGCGACGTGGGTCAGATAGCGCAGCAGGTCGCGCTTGCTCAGCGCCGGCTGCTGCAAGGCTTCGACCGCGGGCCAGTAGACGCGGTCGAGGTGGGTCAGGCGGATGCGCTGGTCGCCTACGGGCAGGTCGAAGGCGTTCTTCGGATTGTCGAGCGCTGCGAGGATATCGCCGGCGCCACTGGCTTGCGGGCGCGCTACGGCGTTGCTGCGTCGCTTCATTGATCTCGCGACCGCGAGCGGATCGACACGCTTGACCGATCGCGCTTCAATGTCGTCGCGCAGGCGGACGAAGGTCGGCGCCCGCAGCGATCCGTCCTCGGTCCACTGCTGGTAGTTGATCTCGGCGACCAGATCGGGCTTGACCCAGGTAACCGGGCCGTTGACCAAGGGCGTTTCGGCGAACGGGCAGCTGTCGCTGTGCAGCGGCTCCAGTCGTGCCAGCACCTGCTTGAGCGTGCGCTCGTCGAACCCGGAGCCGACGTGCGAGGCATGGCGCAGCTTGCCCTTGTCCCAGTAGCCGACCAGCAGCGCACCGAGTTTCCCGCGCCCGCCCTTGCCGCGGGTATAGCCGCCGATGACGAACTCGGCACTGTGCGTCGGCTTGATCTTCAGCCAGGCCGGTGAACGTCGGCCGGCTTCGTAGACGCTGTCCTTGTGCTTGCCGACCACGCCTTCGAAGCCGCTGGCGAGCGCGGCTGCCTGCAGCGCCGCGCCGTCTTCGGCCGCATGCACCAGGTGGATCAGCGGCGACGGCAGCAGGCATTGCGCGAGGTAGCGGCGACGGTCGCGGTAGGGCGTCCGGCGCAGGTCGATGCCTTCGAAGTGCAGCAGGTCGAAGGCGTAGAAGAGGGTGGGACTGGCACGATCGGCGGCGGCGATCTCGCGCTCGCCCTTGAGCTGGAAGCGGTTCTGCAAAGCGTTGAAGGAGGGTTTGCCATTGCCGTCGAAGGCCACCAGCTCACCGTCGAGGATCAGGCCGCTGTGTGCCTGCTCGCGCAACTCGGCGGCCAGGCGCGGGAATGTCGTGGCCAGTTCGAGGCCGCGCCGCGAACGGATGCGGACACCGTTGCCGTCGACGAATGCGAGCGCACGGTAGCCGTCCAGCTTCGGCTCCCACAACCAGTCCGGATTCTGCAAGGGTGCATCGCCGATCTCCGCGAGCATCGGCGGCAACTTCTCCGGCATCGCGGTCAGTTCCCCGTGCGGCGCGAGTCGCTCCGCCGGCATGCGGTGCACCGGTGCGACCTTGAGGTCGCGGACGGCGAATCCGGACAACACCGATCGGTCCTGCGTGGTGACATCGGCGGTGGTGACGAAGCGATCCTTGTGCTTGATCAGCAGCCAGGTCTTCGGGTCCCTGGTGCGCACCAGCGCGAACGAACCTTTGAGCTTCTCGCCGCGAAGCTGGATGCTCAGCTTGCCGGCGTCGATGCCTTCGCGCACTCGGCGCTCGGCCTGGGCACGGTCATGGAACGCGGTGCCGCCCTCGTCGGGGCTGTAGACGCCGCAGTCCCACACGATCACCTCGCCCGAGCCGTACTGACCCGGCGGAATCACGCCCTCGAACGAAGCATAGTCGTAGGGATGGTCCTCGACGAACACCGCCAGGCGCTTCTCGGCGGGGTCCAGCGACGGCCCTTTCGGCACCGCCCATGACTTGAGCACGCCGTCGCACTGCAGCCGGAAGTCGTAATGCAGGGCCCGCGCCAGATGCTGCTGGACGACGAACAGCAGCGGCCCGCTGCCGCCCTCGACGGCCACCGGAGGCGGCTCCGGGGTGGCTTCGAAGCGTCGCTTGGCGGAATATTCGCTGAGCTTTGCCATGTCGGGTCACCGGAGGGTTCGGACCATGACTGCACGACTGCTGGTGGGTGCGAGCGGCTATTCCTACAAGGAATGGAAAGGCGACTTCTATCCCGCGACCATCAAGCCCGACGCCATGCTGGCCTGGTACGCGCAGCGCCTGCCCACGGTCGAGATCAACAATACCTTCTACCGGATGCCAAGGGTGTCGATGCTGGAGGAGTGGGGGCAGGCGACCCCGGAGCACTTCCGCTTCGCGATCAAGGCCTCGCGCCACATCACCCACGAGGCGCGACTGAAAGCCGACGAGGCCAGCCAGCCGCTGGCCTACCTCTACGACCATTTGCGGGCGCTGGGCGACAAGCGCGGCCCGGTGCTGTTCCAGCTGCCGCCGTTCCTCAAGAAGGACCTGCCACGCCTGGTCGCCTTCCTGCAATTGCTGCCGCCGGACCATCGGGCCGTGTTCGAGTTCCGCAACGACAGCTGGTTCGACGACGACGTCTACGCCGCATTGCGCGACGCCGGCGCGACGCTGTGCCTGTCCGAACGCGAGGACGCGACACCGCCACCGCTGCTGGAAACCTCGTCGTGGGGGTATGTGCGGTTACGCCTGGAGCGATACTCCGGCCATGATCTGGCGGGCTGGGTGGAGCGGTTCAACGCGACGGCATGGGAGGATGTCCATGTCTTTTTCATGCACGAACCGACCGCGCCGGAGTATGCGCGGACGTTGATGGAGCTGGCGGCGGTACAGGAGGGCAGGGGGACATGACCGATCCGGTGAGCATCGTTGTCGAATCAGGCGAGCAGGTCTCGGGCCTGTTGCAGGCACCTGCCGGCGCAATCGCGTGCTACGTGCTGGCCCATGGTGCAGGTGCCGGCATGACCCATGCGTTCATGGCCGCGGTGGCGGAGGGGTTGGCCGAGCGATCGGTGGCGACGCTTCGCTACCAGTTTCCGTACATGGAGCGTGGTTCACGCCGGCCCGACTCGCCGAAGCTGGCGCAGGCGACCGTGCGCGCGGCGGTGGCGGAAGCGTCGCGGCGCTTGCCCGGAATGCCGTTGGTTGCCGGCGGCAAGTCGTTTGGCGGACGCATGACCTCGCAGGCGCAGGCGGCCTTACCCTTGCCTGGCGTGCGCGGGTTGGCGTTCATCGGATTTCCGTTGCACCCGGCGGGCAAGCCTTCGGACGATCGCGCCGATCACCTGGCGCAGGTCACGGTGCCGATGCTGTTCCTGCAGGGCACGCGCGATGAACTGGCCAGCCTCGAGCTGCTGCAGCCGGTGGTGGACCGGCTGCAGGCTCTGGCGACATTGCAGTTGTTCGACGATGCCGATCACTCCTTCCATGTGCCGGCACGCAGCGGCCGCAAGGATTCGCAGGTGATGGCGGAGCTGCTGGACGTACTGGCGAAATGGATCGGCTCGGTCGTGCGGTAGCTCCTGCTCAATGGGCTGCGTGGGAGTTTGCCGTGCGGTTGGCCAAGGAGAGCTGAGTCAGCCCGACGTGCCCGCCAGCATGGCGTTGTTCGACAACCAGGCCAGTGCCTGCGTCACCGCATCGGTGGCAAGGCGGTTGATCTGCTGCGGGTCGTCGATCGGCTGGTCGCCCTCCGAGAAGACGAAGCGCTGCTCGGCGACTGCGGCGACGAGCGCCGCCACCAGTGCCGGGCGATCCTTGCGCCCGTCCAGCAGCGGCAGCAGGAACGATTCGGCCAGGCCGGGTTCGGCCGATTGGTGCCACTGGCTGAACAGCTTGACCGGCGTGGCAGCACCGAGGCCAGCCAGGGCGCGCAATGCGGGATCGACCTTGGGGCGCGCTGCAATGGCCGATTCCAGCGGAACAGGGTCCAGGCGGCACTGCACCGCGTTGCCGACGATCAGAGCGCTTATGAAGGAAATCAGTTCGTTCTTTCCTTCCTCGCCCGGAGCGATCGCGTTGGCCGCCTTGGCGAGCGTCGTTACCGGCACAGTTCCCGGCCATGCCTTGTTCAGTGCGCTGACCAGCAGTTGCGACACGTCGCTGGAGGCGGTGACCGTGCGTCCGTTGGCGGTGGACCACTGGCAGCCGTCATCGGACGCCGGCGTGTAGCTTCCTGCGACGTGCAGGCGCGAGATCCGCGATGCATCGAGCTGGTAGACGATCTTGTCGGTCTTGTCGGCATGCACCAGGAGCGTCTGCCGGAAGGTGCGGTTACCGATGAAGTCGAGCAGCTGCTCCAGCCGGATCTGGTCGCCTTCGCACTCGGCGATCATCAGCTTTGCCTGTTCCTCACCATAGTTCCTGGCGAACATGCTGGCGACATGGGCCTCACCCAGATAGTCCAGGCCCTGTTTCCGCGCGCTTCCGAGGAAGTCGCGGAAGTAGCACGGCGAGTTGCACAGTTCCAGGAACTCATGGGCGAGGTAGAAGTCGCGGCCGTTGCGGATCGTGTCGATGTTGTCGCCCATGATCTTCGCCAGCACGCTGTCCTGCGGCGCCATGTCGTGCAGGAAGTCGATCATGCCGCGGGCGTAGGCCAGTTTCTCGTCGGCAGCGGTGTGGCCGTCAGCGCGCAGCAGCATGGCGTCGCGCACGACCTCCTTGGCCTTCCATCCCGGATAGGTGTTGTAACTGACGTAGGCAATGCCGTCCGGCGACAGGCATTGGCCTGAAACCCGCAGGATCGCTTCCTGCACCTCCGGCGGCACCCAGCTGTAGACGCCGTGGCAGATGATGTAGTCGAACTCGCCCAGGCTCTCGTCCAGGTCGGCGATGCTGCACTGGACCAGCTTTACGTTCTTCAATCCCATCGCGGCGATGGCGCGTTGTCCGGCCTCCACCTGCACCTGCGACAAGTCGATGCCGGTTACTTCGGCGTTCGGGTAACGTGCCGCGAACGGGATCACGTTGCCGCCCGCGGCACACCCCAGCTCGAGCACACGGGCGCGTTCCGGGGCGGGGGCGTCGAGGCCGAACAGGTGCGCGACGGTGCGCAGATGTTCAGGGGTCGATGACGGGAACGCAGCAGAAAGGTACGGGAACTCGTCGTAGGTGCGGGCGATCTGTTCGGTAAGCGTGGTCATTGTCCGTTGCAGAGAGCTGGTAGTGGCTGTCCAGTCTAGGAACGGCATGAGTAATGCGGCGTTTGTTCGGGAGCTGAAAATTCCTCGGGTCGCTGCGAATCTTTCTCGTGATTGCAGTCATGCGCTGGAGCGACTGCCCGGTCGCTCCGCGCAGAGCATCCCATCGTGCTCGATCCGCTGGTTCGCCTCGGGGGTCGGCGCGACTCTGGCGCCAGCCGACGTTGTGCAGACGTGAAGGCGAGGCGGTGGACAGACGCGTGGCACATACTCCCGCGGGTAGCCCTCAAAGGTGGCCGTCGCCGATACATTGGGTTACAAAATCCCCGCTCGCCGCGCATTGGACTCGCTGCCGGCGCCCCCATCTCGTAGGCACGTCCAAATCCGCCCAGGAGACCCCCATGAGCGACTACCGCAAGACCCCAGAAGCCATCGCCAAGCTGACCCCTGAGCAGTACCGCGTGACCCAGGAAGGCGCCACCGAGCGTCCGGGCACGGGCGAATACCTGAACAACGACAAGGTCGGCATCTACGTCGACATCGTCTCGGGCGAACCGCTGTTCGCTTCGTCGGCGAAGTTCGATTCCGGCTGCGGCTGGCCGAGCTTCACCAAGCCGATCGGTCCGGCCAACGTCAAGGAGCTGCGCGACACCACGCACGGCATGATCCGCACCGAAGTGCGTTCGGCCAGCGGCGACAGCCACCTTGGCCATGTCTTCCCTGATGGTCCGCGCGACCAGGGCGGCCTGCGCTATTGCATCAACTCGGCGTCGCTGCGCTTCGTTCCGCTCGAGGAGATGGAAGCGGCCGGATACGGCGCCTGGATCGACCAGGTCGAAGACGTCCGGTGACCGGCCGGTGAGCTTCATCACCACCGGTGTCGAGTACGGCCTCCACTGCCTGACCTACCTGGTGGGGCCGCCACATGGTGCCCATGAAGCCTCGGTCCGCGACCTGGCGGAGTTGCAGAGCGTGCCTGCGGACTTCCTCGCGAAAGTGTTCACCAAGTTGCGTCGCGCCGGCCTGGTGAATGCCTCCGAGGGGGTCCGGGGTGGCTTTGCGCTCGCACGCCCGGCGGCGTCGATTTCGGTGCTCGACGTGGTCGAGGCCATCGACGGCAAGCGCAGTCTGTTCGAGTGCAACGACATCCGCGGCAACTGCGCGATCTTCCAGGGTCGCGCACCGCGGTGGGCGACGACGGGAACCTGCTCGATCCACGCCGTCATGCTCGAAGCCGAGAAGCACATGCGCCGGTCACTGGCGGAGCATTCGCTTGCCGACCTCGCCGATGCCATCGGCGGCAAGGCGCGCCAGGACTACGGCGACGACATCCGTGCCTGGCTGGGCAGCCGCGCGGAGCAGAAAGTAAGGCAGCCCGGCTGATCGTCGCCATCGATCACGTCGGGCTCGCACGCCCCTGGGCAGCACGCCCCTGAGCGGCGTCGACCATCGAGTAACCGTGCTCGACGAAGAATTCGAATTCCGGCCAGTAGTGTTGCAGGAATCCCTGCACGGGCCAGGCAGCGGCCTCGCCGAATGCGCAGATGGTGTGTCCTTCGATGTGTCGCGACACTTCCGCCAACCGGTCCAGGTCGTCGCGGGTGGCCTTCCGGTTGACGATGCGGTCGAGCAACCGGTACATCCAGCCGGTACCCTCCCGGCACGGCGTGCACTGGCCGCACGACTCGGACATGTAGAAGCGCGAAATCCGATGGCAGACACTCACCATGCAGGTGGTGTCGTCCATCACGATGACGGCGCCTGAGCCCAGGCCGGAACCGGCCTGGCGCAGCGAGTCGAAATCCATGTCGATCTGCATGACCTGATCGGCCGGGATGACCTTCATGGTCGTGCCGCCCGGAATCACGCCCTTCAGCTTGCGCCCCTCGCGCATGCCACCGGCCAGCGCGAGCAGGTCCGCGAACGGCGTGCCCAGTGGCACCTCGTAGTTGCCCGGCCGCGCGACGTGGCCGCTGACGGAGAAGATCTTGGGGCCGCCGTTGTTGGGCTTGCCGATGCCGAGGAACCACTCGGCGCCGTTGCGCATGATCGCCGGCAGCGACGCGAACGTCTCGGTGTTGCAGATGGTGGTGGGCCGGCCGTAGAGGCCGAACGCCGCCGGGAACGGCGGCTTGTAGCGGGGCAGGGCCTTCTTGCCTTCCAGCGATTCCATCAATCCGGTCTCCTCGCCGGCGATGTACGCGCCCGCGCCCAGGACGTTGTGGATCTGCACGTCGATGTCGCTGCCGAGGACGCCGGTACCGAGCAGGCCGGCACGATAGGCCTCCTCGGTCGCCTGCTGGGTCCGCTCGAACGGCTCGTGGTGGAACTCACCGCGCAGGTAGTGATAGACCACGCTTGCGCCGGTGCAGTACGACGCGATCGCAAGGCCCTCCAGGACCGCGTGCGGATTGAACCGCAGCAGGTCGCGGTCCTTGCAGGTGCCTGGCTCGGCTTCGTCCGAGTTGCAGATCAGATACTTCGGCCCGGCATCGTCGCGTGGCATGAACGAGAACTTCAGCCCGGTGTTGAAGCCCGCACCGCCACGACCGCGCAGGCCACTGAGTTTGATCTGCTCGATCAGCCCTGCCGGGTCGGGACGTCGGGCGATGATGTCGCGCCAGGCCTGCCATCCACCCACGCGCTCATAGTTCTGCATCGTCCATGGTTGCTCGAAGCCGTGGGTGGTGTAGGACACCTGATGCGGCAGCACGTTCTGCACGGAGAAGGTGGACGGCATGGCGGTCGCTCCTAGCCAAGTGCTGGCTCGGTCTTGTCGGTGTCGATGCCGTAAAGGTCCCTGGCTCTGGCGGCAGCAGACGTGGGAAGGACGCCATCGCGCACCAGCGCTTCGATGGCCGCGTAGGCAATCCAGCGACGGTCTACTTCGAAGTAGGCGCGCAGGTTGGCGCGGGTATCGCTGCGGCCGAAGCCGTCGGTACCCAGCACCGTGTAACGCCTGCCGGACGGGATGAACGCGCGGATCTGGTCGGCGACGCCGCGCACGTAATCGGTTGCGGCGATCACCGGCCCCGGACGGTCGGCCAGCAGCGAGGTGACGTACGGCACGCGTTCGGGCTGCTCGGGATGCAGGCGGTTCCAGCGTTCGACCTGGAAGCCGTCACGGCGAAGCTCGGAGAAGCTGGGGCACGACCACACGTCGGCGGCGATGCCGAAGTCCTTGCCCAGCATCTCGGCAGCGGCGGTGGCTTCTCGAAGGATCGTACCGGCACCGAGCAGTTGCACGCGTGGCGCGTCACCGGCCACGGCGGTGGCCGGAGCCAACAGGTACATGCCACGCAGGATGCCCTGGGCAGCACCGTCGGGCATCGCCGGATGCTGGTAGGCCTCGTTCATCACCGTCAGGTAGAAGTAGACATCCTCCTGCTCCTGCATCATCCGGCGCACGCCGTCCTGGACGATGACCGCGACCTCGTAGGCGAATGTGGGATCGTAGGACACCACGTTCGGGATCGCGCCCGACATCAGGTGCGAATGGCCGTCCTCGTGCTGCAAGCCCTCGCCATTGATGGTGGTCCTGCCGGCGGTGCCACCGATCAGGAAGCCGCGCGTGCGCATGTCGGCCGCGGCCCAGGCGAGGTCGCCGACGCGCTGGAAGCCGAACATCGCGTAATAGAGGAAGAACGGCAACATCGGCACATCGTTGACGCTGTAGCTGGTGCCCGCCGCGATCCATGCACTGATGCCGCCGGCTTCGCTGATGCCTTCCTGCAACACCTGTCCATCGGTGGCCTCACGGTAGTAGACGAGCTGCGAAGAGTCGTTGGGCGTATAGGCTTGGCCGAAGGGTGCATAGATGCCGATCTGTCGGAACAGGCCTTCCATGCCGAAGGTGCGCGCCTCGTCGGCGATGACCGGCACCACGCGCGGGCCGACCTGCTTGTCGCGCAACAGGATGTTGATGCTGCGCACCAGCGCCATCGTCGTGCTGATCTCGCGATCGCCGCTGGATTGCAGCAGCGCATCGAACGCGGGTAGCTGCGGTGCGACCAGCTGCCCGGAGGCGCGACGTCGACGCTGCGGCAGGCTGCCGCCGAGTTCCGCGCGGCGTTCCTTCAGGTAGCGAACCTCGGCCGACTCGGGGCCGGGGTGGTAGTAGGGAAGCTCTTCGATGCGGTCGTCGGGAATCGGGATCGACAGGCGATCGCGGACGTTGCGCAACGTGTCCGTATCGATCTTCTTCTTGTTGTGACTGGCGTTCTGCGACTGCAGGCCTTCACCGAGCTCATAGCCCTTGACGGTCTTGGCCAGGATGACGGTGGGCGCGCCCTTGGTGTTCACCGCGGCGTGGTAAGCGGCGAAGACCTTGGCCGGATCGTGGCCACCGCGATTGAGCGACTTGATCTGGGCGTCTGAAAGACCCTCGACGAGCCGGCGAGTGGAATCGCTCTTGCCGAAGAAGTTCTCGCGCGTGTAGTCGCCGCCCAGGGTCTTGTACGACTGGTACTCGCCGTCGACGGTTTCCATCATCACGCGCCGCAGTTCGCCGTCTTCGTCCTTGGCGAGCAGCGGATCCCACTTGCTGCCCCAGATGAGCTTGATGACATTCCAACCGGCGCCGCGGAAAGTGCTTTCGGCCTCCTGGATGATCTTGCCGTTGCCGCGAACCGGTCCATCCAGTCGCTGCAGATTGCAGTTGACCACGAACACCAGGTTGTCGAGACGTTCGCGACCTGCCAGCGCCAGCGCGCCGACCGTCTCGGGCTCATCGAGTTCGCCATCACCGAGGAACGCCCAGACCTTGCGATCGCTGGCCGGCATCAACCCGCGCTGTTCCAGGTAGCGCCAGAAGTGGGCCTGGTAGATCGCCTGCATCGGTCCCAGTCCCATCGAAACGGTGGCGACCTGCCAGTAGTCGGGCATCAGCCACGGATGCGGGTAGGACGACAACCCGCGACCCTTGCCTTCGACTTCCATGCGGAACAGGTCCAGCTGAGCTTCATCGAATCGACCCTCGAGGTACGAGCGCGCGTAGATGCCTGGACTCGAATGCCCCTGGGTGAAGATCAGGTCGCCCGGGTGCGTGTCGCTGGGAGCGCGCCAGAAGTGATTGAAGCCCACTTCGTAGAGCGTGGCCGACGACGCGAAGCTGGCCAGATGCCCGCCTAGCTCTCCGGGCTTGCGGTTGGCGCGGACGACCATCGCCATTGCATTCCAGCGGATGATGTCGCGTATGCGCTTCTCGAGGACAGGGTCGCCGGGGCTGGCGGCCTGCTGGTCCACCGGGATCGTGTTGACGTAGTCGGTGGTGGTGGTGAAGTCGATGACCCCGCCGTCGCGCCGGGCGCGTGCGTTCAGTTGCGCCAGCAGGTAGGACGCGCGTTCGGAACCGCCGTGCTGCAGGACGGCGCTGAGCGAATCCAGCCAGTCACGGGTCTCGGCAGGGTCGGGGTCTTTGGCGGCCGGATTGAAGACGGTGGGGAAGGACATGACGGGATACTCAGAACGTGGACTGGTGTGGTCGTAGTTATAGCGTCCGTCCCTGGTGGTAACAGGTGGTGCTGGTGGAACGGTCCATGCCGTTGCCACCTGGAGTTGCGCGAACGTCGAACCGGGCAATGCGAAAGCCCCAGTCAGCGTGCGCTACCTATCAACCGGTCAACTGCTCGAGCACGGTGCGGACGCGATCGAGTGCCGGGTCGATATCCTCGGTCTCGATGGCGCCGAAGCCGACCAGCAGCCCCTGTGGGTGACCAGGCGTCCGGTAACAGTCATCGAGCGGATACAGCCCGACTTCCGCGCGCCGCGACAATTGGCATACCTGAAGTGCGTCCAGCGGCGGCCGCAACATCACGGCCATGTGATAGCCCGCGATCGCGGGCAACGGCTCCAGCCAGGGCGACAGGTCGCCGGCCAGGCGCGCCAGCAGCCGTTCGCGGCGCTCACTGAAGACATCGTGGCAGCGACGGATGTGCTTGAGCAGGTGCCCCTCGGCCATGAATCGTGCCAGCGACCATTGCAGCATCGTCGGCGTGTGCCAGTCGAAGAGGTGCTTTGCGTTCACCAGCGCCGTGCGCAATGCCGGCGGGGCGATGGCATAACCGAGGCGAAGCTCCGGCGACAGTGACTTGGAGAACGTCCCGACGTAGGCCACCAGGCCCCACTGGTCCAGTGTCTGCAGGGGTTCCAGCGCGCTTCCTTCGTAGCGGAACTCGCTGTCGTAGTCATCTTCCACGACTATCGCGCCCAGTTCGCGGGCGCGCGCGAGCAGCGCGTGTCGCCGTGGTGCGCTCATCGGCATGCCAAGCGGAAACTGATGGGTCGGCGTGGTGTAGATCAGTCGCGTGCCATTGGGGATCTGGTCAACGCACAGTCCCTCCGGATCGACCGGCACCGGCACGACTTGCGCTTGCTGCGCTTCCAGCAGCATTCGTGCCAACGGGTAGCCGGGCTCCTCCATTGCAACGATGGCGCCCGGCACGATCAGCACGCGCGCGACCAGGTCCAGCGCCTGCTGCGCGCCGCTGGTGATCACCAGATCGTCGGCGCGGCAATCGACGCCGCGGCTGAAGCCGGCATGCCGGCTGACCGCGTCGCGCAGCTCGATCAGGCCTTCCGGTTCCGCGTAGAACCCGCGCTGCGCCGCGCTGCGGCGCAGGCCATGCAGTGCGCACTGGCGCCACTCGGCTTCAGGAAACAGGCGTCTGGACACCGCACCGGCAATGAACTCGTAGCGCAGGCGCGCCTCGGGCACCGGATGTCGAAGTGGCGTCTCCACGCCTTGCCAATGCCGGGCGACCGCGCTTCCCGCCAGGTCTTCCTGGGCGAGTGGACGCGATCGCTGCGGCAGGCGCGATGCCACGAACGTGCCGGCGCCGACCTGGCTGACGATCAGGCGGTCGAGCGTCAGCTTCGAATAGGCCTGCGCGACAGTCTTGCGCGAAACCCCGAGTTGGTCGGCGAGCAGGCGCGAAGGCGGCAACTGCTGCCCGGCGGCGAGGCGACCGGAGCGGATGGCATCGCGCAGTTGGCCGTGGATCTGGTCAGCCAGGCCGCGCGTGCCTTCGATCACTACATGCAATTCCATGGGGCCCGCGGGTTGGCAAAGGGGGAGGGCGGCGGAACCGCAAATGTACCCGAGCCGGTGTTCGTTCCCGGTCAACCCGTTACGCCAGGTGGTCTGTGAAGTGGTCCCCCAAGAAGTTCGGAATTGGTGTCCTTGCGCGCCGTCATCGGCCCATAGGATGGCGGCACCCAACCAACAGGACTTTCCCCCATGCAACCCCGTCTCGACTTCTACAAAGCCTCACCGGATGCCGCCAAGGCGATGCTCGCCCTCGAGGCCGCCGTCAACAAGCTCGGCCTGGAGCCGCCCCTGCTTGAGCTCGTGAAGCTGCGCTCGTCGCAGCTCAATGGCTGCGCCTATTGCGTCGACCTGCACAGCAGCGACGCACGCAAGCGCGGCGAAAGCGAGCGTCGCCTCCATGCAGTCGCGGTATGGCGCGAGTCGCCGTTCTTCAGCGACCGCGAGCGCGCCGCGCTGGCCTGGACCGAATCGTTGACCCTGCTGTCGCAGACGCGTGCTCCGGACGCCGATTACGAGTGGCTCAGCAGCCAGTTCGACGAGCGCGAGCGCGTCAACCTGACCGTAGCCATCAATCTCATCAACGGCTGGAACCGCCTCGCGGTCGGGTTCCGCTCCGTCTCCGCCACCTGAACCAACCAAGACAGGCAACAAACGACATGAACATCCGTATCCCGACACTCGTCCTGCTGGCAGCCCTCGGCGGCGTCGCAACGTCCGCATCGGCGCATGGCCCGGCGGCCGATGGACAGGAGAAGATCACGATGCTGCAGGAGCACGCGTTGTCCGACGCACCTGGCAAGAAGGCGCTGTTCTTCACCGTGGAGTACGCACCCGGGCAGAAGTCGATCCCGCATGTGCACACCGGCTCGGCGATCGCCTACGTGCTGGAAGGAACCGTGATCTCGCAGCTTGAAGGCGAGGCACCCGTGACCTACAGCGCGGGCCAGTCCTGGTACGAGACGCCGCGCATCGACCACCTGGTGTCGCGAAATGCCAGCAACACCAAGCCGGCCAAGCTGCTGGTATGGATCCTCAATGACGGCGACAAGCCATTGCTGACGCCGCTGCCTTCCAATCCGGGCGCGAACGCTCCCTGAAGCCCCCAACGGTCCCGCCGAGTCATCGCGCGGGACCGAATGGCGGTCTGTTATGTTTGCCGACGCAGTTCCTCCATGCGCCAGGTGGCAGGACGTCATGACCGACCGGTTCGCTTCATGCAGTTGCGGGAAGCTCAGCGTCAGCACGCGAGGCGAACCGCTGCGCGTTTCCGTTTGCCATTGCCTGAACTGCCAGAGGCGTTCCGGCAGTGTCTTTGCGGCCCAGGCCCGGTTCCCGGCCGACGCGGTCGCCATCACCGGTGAAAGCACCGAGTTCGTGCTGGTCGGCGACGAAGGAACTTCGGCCCGGTTTCATTTCTGCCCGCAATGTGGCGCCACCGTTTTTTATCTGATGGACGCGATTCCCGACGTGGTCGCGATTCCCGTTGGAGCGTTCGCGGATCCTGGATTTCCGACGCCGCAGGTGTCGGTGTATGCGGTACGGCAGCACCCATGGGTGCGTCTGGGCGAAAGTATCGAGCGTCTCGATTGAGCTCCCCCCTCAGTGCACGGAGATCCAGATGGACAAGACCGAAGCCAGCCATGACCCGATTCGTCGCCGCCTGATGGGCACGGCCGTTGGTGCAGCAGCAGTGGCGCCGCTGCTGTCGGCGCACGTGGCCGCAGGCGGGCAGCCGACACCCGATGCCGCGGCGCCCACTCGCGCACAGCACGCCTCGTTCGGCCCGCTCAAGCAAGTGAAAACCGACCTGCTTGAAATCGGCTACGCCGAGGCCGGCCCGAAGAAGGGCCCACCGGTGATCCTGCTGCACGGCTGGCCTTACGACATCTACGCCTTTGTCGACGTGGCGCCGCTGCTGGCACAAAAGGGTTACCGCGTGATCATGCCGTACCTGCGCGGATACGGCACCACGCGTTTCCTTTCGCCCGATACGCTTCGCAACGGGCAGCCCGCAGCCCTTGGCGAGGACGTTGTGCAACTGATGGATGCACTGGGCATTCGCAAGGCGGTCGTTGCCGGTTTCGACTGGGGCGCGCGCTCGGCCGACATCGTCGCGGCACTCTGGCCGGAGCGGGTGAAGGCGCTGGTGGCAGTCAGTGGCTATCTAATCGGCAGCCAGCAGGCCGGGCAGGTGCCGTTGCCGCCGGAGGCCGAACTGCAATGGTGGTACCAGTTCTACTTCGCCACCGAGCGTGGACGCCAGGGCTACGACAAGAACCGCCACGATTTCGCCAAGCTGATCTGGAAGCTGGCGTCACCGAAATGGGCATTCGATGACGCGACCTTCGACCGCAGCGCGGCGGCGTTCGAGAATGCGGACCATGTCGACATCGTCATCCACAACTACCGGTGGCGCCTCGGCCTGGCCCAGGGCGAAGCCAAGTACGACGCATTGGAGGCCAGGCTCGCCCAGTTCCCGGCCATCAGCGTGCCGACGATCACGATGGAAGGCGATGCCAACGGCGCGCCGCATCCCAAGCCCGAGTCGTACGCGAAGCGCTTCACCGGCAAGTACGAGCATCGCCTTATCACCGGCGGCATCGGCCACAACCTGCCGCAGGAGGATCCGGACGCATTCGCCAAGGCCGTCATCGACGCAGACCGGCTGTAAGCGCAAGCCCGACCTGAGCGTCGCCAAGGAGGTTAGGTATGTCCCTTGTGAAACCGATCACGCCGCATCTGTGGTTCGACAAGCAGGCGAAGGAAGCGGCCGCGTTCTACTGCTCCGTGTTCCCGGATTCGAAGATCGATTCCATGACAGTGCTGCGCAATACGCCATCGGGCGATTGCGATGTGGTGTCGTTCACTCTGCAGGGCCAGCCCTTCCTGGCGATCAGCGCCGGGCCGCTGTTCAAGTTCAACCCGTCGGTGTCGTTCTTCGTCAACTTCGATCCGTCTCGTGATCCGGACGCGCGCTCGAAGCTGGACCAGTTGTGGGCGGCGCTGGTCGAAGGTGGCCAGGCGCTGATGCCGCTGGATGCGTATCCCTTCAGCGAGCGCTTTGGCTGGGTGCAGGATCGCTACGGCGTGTCGTGGCAATTGATCCTGACCGATGCCGGCGGCGAACCCAGGCCGCCGATCGTGCCGTCGCTGATGTTCACCGGCGACGTGTACGGCAAGGCCGAAGAGGCGGGCGCGTTCTACCGCTCGGTCTTCGACGACTCCGCTGAGGGGCGGATGGCCAGGTATCCCGCCGGCTTGCCGCAGGATCGCGAAGGCACCGTCATGTTCTCGGATTTCCGCCTGGGCGAAACCTGGTTTGCGGCGATGGACAGTGGGCATCCGCACGGCTTCGGCTTCAATGAAGCGATCTCCTTCGTGGTGACGTGCCGTGACCAGGCGGAGATCGACCGCTACTGGGCGCAGCTGTCCAGCGTGCCCGAAGCGGAGCAGTGCGGCTGGTGCAAGGATCGCTTTGGGCTGTCATGGCAGATCACGCCGATGCTGATGGACGAGATCCTGGCCTCGGGCGACCAGGCCGTGATCGATCGGGTCACGCAGGCGTTCCTGCCGATGCACAAGCTCGACCTGGCCGTGATCGAGGCGGCCGCCGCATCGTAAGCGGCGCCGCACGATGCCGTCATGGCTTGGAGCGCAGCACCACGATCGGTTTGCCCTTTTCAACCAGGTAGGTCGCCAGTTCCGCGCCCGGCACCTTGCCTGGATTGTGTGCGGCATGTGGCTGGCCAGCCGGGATGTACAACGATTGGCCGGCTTTCAGCGTCACGGCCGGTTTGTCCTCGAACGAGTACTGCAGCGTGCCTTCCAGCACGTACGCAATCTCGACGCCCGGATGCGTGTGCATGCCGAACGTGGTGCCCGGGGGAAAGTCGACGCGGACCTGCACGGCTTCGCGAGTGGCGTCGAAGTCATGGCGCAGGGCTTCGTGGCGCTTGATGCCGGTCTGGGTATCGGCCGCCATCAGCGGGGTGCTCGTCAGGAGCGCAGCCAGAACGGCGGCAGTGTGCAGGTTCTTCATGTCGCATGCCTCGATGAGTGGGAAAGTACGGCGATCGTCAGGCCATGAATACGCGTGCTGGCGTTCGCTCGTTGTCACGCCGCCCGGTTCAGGAAAAAGGCGCCCCCTCCAAGGGGGAGGGGGTGAGGGGGCGCAGGGGGAAACCGTTGATTACTCCGGAATGTCGGCGAACAACCCGCGCGGCATCGGCTTGCCATTGGCGTCAAAGGCGGCCTTGACGTTGTTGTAGGCCTCCAGCTCGGAGATGAAGCCGTCGTTGTTGGGGTCCTTCGACTTGAAGATCGCCTCGCCGTTGGGAACCACGGCGACGAATTCGGCGCGGGAGACCAGGCCGTCCTTGTTGGTGTCGGCGGAAGCGAAGCGCGCATCGCCGCACTGGCCTTCGCCACACTTGCCTTCAGCGGTCTTCTTCGCTGCCGAAGTGTCGGCCTTGGCTGCGCCGCCACACTTGCCTTCACCGCACTTGCCCTCACCACACTTGCCTTCGCCGCACTTGCCTTCGGCGGCGGCATGGCTGGCAGCCAGCATGTAGCCCTGTGATAGTGGTTCCATGGCGAACGCGGAGCCGCCAAGGACCATGCCTGCCAATGCGACGCCGAGCATGCCGACGGGGTTACGGGTGTTGATCCTGGACATTGCGATACTCCGGTGGGGATGCGGTCTGGCCGCGTGGGGTTGGGTTGCCGGTGAAGGCGCTTTTTTCTGCTGACGTGTCCATTTCAGCGCGGTGAGGTATCGGACGTGTGTCGCGACACCCGCGGATCTGTAACAAGGCGTTGCATGCCATGCGCCCGGTACGTTTCGATACAAATCGCACTTACCTCGATGCCGTGCCCAGGACGATGCCTTGCGCATGCAGTCGCTGGAGCAGCTCCAGGCCATGCGCCTCCATCCCGGCGGGATCCGCGCCAGCGGCGGACGCCAGCGCAGCCAGGTGCTCCCTTCCGCTCCACGCGTTCGCCTGCAGCGAGGCCAGCAGGTGGTAGACCAGCGGTGCTATGCGGCTGAAGTGCACGCCATGGTCCGCATCGCGATGGACGAGCAGCGTGGTGGGCAGCTCCGGAGGCGTGTCGACAGCGTGTCCCGGACCGATGTCCGTGACCGGCCAGCGATACGCCAGCGGAATGGCGAGCGGCGAAAGCACCGGCACGCCGCTGAGCAGGTCGCCGTCGGCGCGGTAGGGCGGTGGCACGGCGTCGCTGACGTACAACGCCTGCTCGATCCATTCGTAATGCGCCAGATCGGGCAGCCAGGGTGGCATGCCGGTGTCGTCGCCCTGGGCTTCGAGATAGGCGACGAACTCGCCGGCGATCTTCGGAAACAAGGGCGTGCTGCTGCGGTGCCCGGCGTAGAAGGAGCGCACGAGCTTCTGCCATCGCGCTGCACCGAGCGTTTCGCGGATCACCGGGAACCCGCTCGCCAGCAATCCTTCTATCGCACCGAAGAACAGTTCGCGATAGACGCGCAGGCGCCGGTCCTCGATGCCCGGCGGCGGCGCATGACGGGCCGGGTCGCGCAGATGGCGCGCCAGGGTGTACTGCTGTTCACGCAGAGACTCAGACATGGGCCAGCTCCAGCAATGTCCGGCGGTCGGCGTGAGCCAGCTGCATCGTGCGGATGCGCTGCGTCTCGAGCAGCAGTTCGCCGAGGGGCGGGAGATTGAAGTCGCGTTCCAGCAGCGTTGGACGCACGCCGAAGCGGCGGTACGCGGCATCTAGCAGGTCCCAGACGTCGGCCTTCACCGGCGCGCCATGGGTATCGACCTTGAGGTCGATGTCCTCGTCGAAATGCCCGGCGATGTGGTACGAGGCGATACGCTCGGCCGGGAGCCGTGCCAGGAAGGCCTGCGGGTCGTAGCCGTGGTTGATCGAGTTGACGTAGAGGTTGTTCACGTCCAGCAGCAGGTCGGTGTCGGCCTCGGCCAGGACGGCATTGATGAAATCGATCTCCGCCAATGCCTGGTAAGGCGCGGCGTAGTAGGAGACGTTCTCCACCGCGATGCGCCGGCCCAGCACGTCCTGTACCTGGCGGATGCGCGAGGCCACGTGGGCGATGGCCTCGTCGGTGAACGGAATGGGCATGAGGTCGTACAGGTGCCCGTCGTCGGAGGTGTAACTCAGATGTTCGCTGTAGAGCACCACGTCGTGACGGTCGTTGAACTCGCGCGTGCGCCTGAGCAGCTCCATGTCGAGCGGCTCGATCCCGCCCAGCGACAACGACAGGCCGTGCGCGCTGATCGGGAAGCGTGCGGATAGCTCCGCCAGCTGCTCGCCGAACTTGCCGCCGACACCGATCCAGTTGTCCGGCGCCACTTCGAGGAAATCCACTGCGCGGTCGTGCATGGCCAGCAATTCCGGCAACAGGCCGCGGCGCAGGCCCAGGCCGGCAGTAGTCGGGGAAACGAGGGAGCGCATGGCTGTGATCTCATGTGGGCTCCCGCGGCACCGTGGCCGCGGGAGCGCAGGACGGGCAGGGATTACTCGGGGAACGCGGCGAAACGGCCGATCGGGATCTTCTTGCCGTTGGCCTCGAAGCGGGCCTTGGTGTAGTCGTACGCCTCGCGCTCGGAGATGAAACCGTCGGCATTGGCGTCCTTGTCGGACCAGCCCTGTCCGCTCGGCACGACCTTCAGGTACTCGGCCTTAGAGACCAGTCCGTCGTCATCGGTGTCGGTCTTGTTGAAGCGCGAATCGCCGCACTGGCCTTCGCCGCACTTGCCTTCGGCGGTCTTCGACGCGGCCGCGGTCTTCGTGGTCTTGCCTTCGCTGGCGCCGCACTTGCCTTCACCGCACTTGCCTTCGGCTGCGGCGTGGGTGGCGCCGAGCATGTAGCCCTGGGCAAGCGGCTGCATCGCGAATGCGGAGCCACTCAGGGCCAGGCCAGCGAGGGCGAGGCCGAGCAGGCCGGCGGTGTTGCGGGTGTTGGGGGACATGGGTATTGCTCCAGTTGGTTTGCACGGAATCGTGCGAGAGGCGCGGGCCGCTTTCACGCCGCCCGCGAATGAGAGGGGAAAGATGTCAGGCCTGCGCGTAGCGCAGGGCTGCCAGGCGGCGCCGCGACCGCGACCAGGCGAACAGCGCGACACCTGCGAGGGCCAGTGCACCGCCTGCCCAGGGCAGCAGGATCGAAACCGTCGCTCCGAGGGCGAACAGGACCAGGGCCCACGTCGAAGGGTCGGCGGTGGTGCCCGGCACCTGCGTGAAGCGTGCAGCGATCGCGTGGTCAAGGCTGAAGCGACCGGCACCGCCGAGCATCAGCGGCAGCAGCATCACCAGGTAGATGAGCGGCAGCTTGTAGTTGCCGAAGCCGTCATCGCTGATGGCGTAGCCCTGCCACAGCTCGGCGAGCGACGACCAGTCGGACGGCCAGTGCACCGCGTAGATCGCCACGACGGTCAGCACGAACAGCGCAGCCGCGGCGTAACGCGTGCCCAGCCCGACCAGCAGGGCGACGCTGGCGCCCAGTTCCAGCCAGGTCGCCATCGCCCAGTTAAGGTCGGGGCTGATCAGCGAGAACGGCAGCGGGAAGCGCTCGCCGAGATCGGCAAACCAGTTGCTGCCTTGCAGCTTCTCGCGGCCGGCTTCGAAAAATTCCCAGGCCAGCAGCAGGCGCAGGCCCAGCGGTGCGAGCCACTGGCCGACACCGTCGACGCGGGAGAAGAAGGGTGTGCTCGCGGGGATCGCGGGAAGTGCGGTGGACATGCTGGTACCTCGTAGGGGGCCACTGGGTTGTGTGGCTCCATTTCGAGGCCCCGGGGTATCCCCCAGATATCGGGTGACCCGGCTTTTTGCATGGAACTTTGGCTGCCGTACCGGTTGATACCTTCCGATACAAACGCGCCTGGACGACTTACCCGGAGGAAGCTTCCTCGCGCAGCCACTGGCAGAAGGCATCGATCGCCGCGTTGCGCTCGCGTCCACGCCGGCAGACGATCCAGAATCCGTACGCGTTATCCAACGCACGCTCGAACGGCTTGATCAGGCGTCCTCGCTGCAGGTCCTCCTCGACCAGTGGGGCGATCCCCAGCGCGATTCCGTGGCCGGCAGCGGCCGCCTCCTGGGCGAGGTAGATGCTTGCGAACAGCGGGCCGCGTGTCGCATCCACCTGCGTCGCACCGGTGGCCTGCAGCCATGCGGACCAGTCGGGCACGCCGGGGCGGGCGGCCGCGCTCTGGTCATGCAGCAGCGTGAAGTGCCGCAGGTCGTCGGGCTGCGTCAGCCGCTGGCGCGCGTCTGCCGCGAGCGATGGCGCACACACCGGAAACACCGATGCGTCCATCAGCCGCTCTGCCACGGCACCGGAATAACCGCCCGGACCGTAGCGGATGGCGACGTCGATGCCGTCGCGGGTGAAATCGGCGTGTTCGTCGCCGGTGTTGATGCGCACCCTGAGGTCGGGCCAGTCGCGGTGGAACCTGTGCAACCTCGGCGCGAGCCACTTCGCGGCGAAGGATTCCATCGTGCTGATGCGCAGATCGGCTGCGGCGGGGGCGATGGCCCGGTCCAATGCCAGGTCGAGTTGGCCAAACAGCTCGCCCAGTGAAGCCGCCAGTGCCTTGCCCTCGTCGGTGAGCTCCACCGAGCGATGGTGGCGATGGAACAGCTTGACGCCGAGATAGGCCTCCAGGTGCTTCACCTGATGGCTGACGGCGGCGGGGGTGACGAACAGCTGCGCCGCCGCGGCCTGGAAACTGAGGGATCGCGCGGCTGCCTCGAAGGCCCGCAGGGCATTGAGCGGAGCAGGGTGGCGGGACTTCACGGGCGCCTCGGGCGTTGGTGCAGGCCCGCATCCTATCAAGTTAGTTTTACTAATCCATCTGCAAAAACAACTCGTTTGTCGGCGCCGGCCGCGCTGTCGATGATCACCTCCATCGAAATGGCGGAAGCGATCATGAGAGTCGAAGCATTGCGACCGGATGTGCTGATGTTCGTCGGCGACGACCACGAGTCGGTCGCCACGGCATTCCTCGATGGCGACGATGTCCTGCTGGTGGACTCGCTCGGCAGCGAGGAAGACGCGCACTGGATGCGCCGCGTTCTCTGCGAAGACATGGGAAAGACGGTCCGCGCCGTCGCCGCGACGCACTTCATGAGCGATCACCTTGCCGGGATGCCGCTGTTCCCCGATGCGGTGACCATCGCCCAGCGCCACCATCGCCACGCGTTCCTGTCGCAGAACCGGCGAATCGACGCCTTTTACCGCGAACCAGAAGTGGTTTTCGACAGCGCCCTGTCCATCCGATGGGGGCGGCACGAATTGCGATTCGTGCACAACCCCGGAAAGACGATGGACCATGTCAGCGTGGACGTGCCCGACGCGGACCTGGTCTGCGCCGGCGACAACATCGTCGGCAACATCGTCTACCTGTCGAAGGCAGACCCCGAGGCGATACGCGCTGCGATCGACCGGATCCGGCAGTTGCGCAGGGGTACGGTAGTGGGCGGGCATATCGGCTGGTTCCCCGCGGTCGTCCTCGACAACGCCATCCACTACCTGGATCGCCTGCGCGACGCGGTCGTCCGCATTCGCTCCCGGGGCAGGGTGGAAGAGATCGGCGAACGCATCGCGTCCATTCCCCTCGAGTCCTGCCTGGCGCCGCTGGTCGAACCCGTCGAGTTCGAGCGTGTCTGGCATCGACGCAACCTGGATGTCATCGCCGCGCAGTCGATCTTCGAGTTCGACGCCGCCATCGTCTCTCGTCGGGGGCAGGCATGAGCATCGGTCGCAGGCAGTTCATCGCGGGCTGTGCCGGCCTGGTGGGCATGGCTGTGCTCCCTGGCAGGCGTGTTCTGGCCGCGGCTCGTCCTGACGATCTGCGCATCCAACGGCTGGCATGGGCGGGGATTCGCCTTCAGTTGCCGCAGGCGACGCTGTTCATCGATCCGCTGGTCAATCCCGACGCGTGGGGAACGGCGCTCAAGGACCGGCTGGTTCCGGTCGGCGACGCCGTGGGCGACACCAGTGTCCTGATCACGCACGCGCATCCGGACCACTTTGATGCCAAGGCCGCGGCGGACGCGCTGGCGCACGGTGGGACGCTCGTCCATCCGGCCGGAACGAACCCGCTGCCGGTTCCCGCAGGGGCGCGTGCGAGACCGGGTACGTTGTGGGAGCCGCAATTGCTGGGCGACTTCACTGCCACCGCCGTGCCCGCATCTGATGGTTACGGCGACCCGCAGGTGTCCTGGGTGATATCGGCCGCTGGCCGCCGGATCTTCCATGGCGGGGATACGCTGTGGCACGGCCACTGGTGGCGGATCGGCCGCCAGTTCGGGCCATTCGACGCCGCTTTCCTGCCGGTCAATGGTGCGCGGTTCGGTTGGCGCAAACCGGTGAGCGGCCTGCCAGGCGTGCTGACGCCGGACCAGGCAGTGGCAGCCGCGGAGATCCTGGGAGCGCGCCGGCTGATTCCGATTCATTACGGCGTGTCAGGTATTGCGGAATACGTCGAAGTCGACGATCCAATCGGCCGGCTGCGCGAAGCGACGCGTGCGAAACCCGTTCGAATCGAAGCACTCGTGCCTGGTGCATGGTTGGACTGGCAAGCGTGACCTCGCGCTAGGGTTCGTCCTCCCAGGCGGTAGGGGAGTCGAACATGCCAGCTTGCAGCGGTGCTTCGTCGGCGAACACGAACTGCGCCTGCGGGGCCGCGGATGTCAGGTCGGAACCGGCCGATGCGGTAGTGGCCCACGGAACGCGGGACAGGGCTTCCCGCGCTTTCGGGTCGGCGAGCAGATCGTCGCCGGACTCGATGTGCCCGGCGTGAGCGGTCAGGGCAGGATTGGCCATATTTGTCTGTGCGTAAGCAACAGGCACGGCCAAAGCCAGCGGGAACAGCACGGTAACGGCTCGAAGCAGGCTCATCGGAAAGCTCTGTAGGGGTGTTGGTCCCATTACGACGCCTGGCCGTATCGAGGGTGTGTCTGATCCCTGATCGATTTGTATGTCCGTGTATCGGCCCGGTTCATCGACTACCTGCGCCGGTTCGTCGCGGCATCACCGGTTTCGTCGGATCCCGTACCCGCGGCGACGCACGCCACGCCATCCTTGGGCGTCCTGCGGAGAGCCTGAGGTCGTCATGCGAGTCAGCCAGTGGTGGGTGTCGGTAACCGTACTTGCCTTCCTGCTTGTGCCCGGGTCGGTTACCGGCTCGGATCGGGCAGCAGCCGCGCCCACCGACCAGGCCACGATCGATCGCCGCATCGAGGCGGCAATGGCCCAGGCGGGGCTGGTCGGTGTCGGCGCTGCGATCATCATCGACAAGCAACTGGTCTGGTCGAAGGGTTACGGCTTCGCCGACAGGCAACGCGGGGTGCGCTTCACGCCCGACACGGTGATGAACATCGGATCGATCAGCAAGACCGTCACCGGTGTGGCGATGTTGCAGGCGGTAGAGCAGGGCAAGCTGTCGCTGGACCAGGACATCAACGCCTACCTGCCATTCAAGGTCGCCAATCCTTCGTTCCCCCGCGAGCCGATCACCCTGCGCCAGCTGGCTACGCATACCTCGGGCATCAGTGATCGCTGGGCGGTCTACCAGGGGCTCTATCACTGGGGCGGCGATGCTCCGGAGGACCTGTGCGGCTTCCTCCGGAACTACCTGGTGCCGGGTGGCAGGGACTACTCGCCGGACAACTTCCTGCCATTCAAGCCCGGCAAGCACCGCGAGTACTCCAATATCGCCGCCGGCCTGGCTGGCTGCATCGTCGAGCGCGCCGTTGGCCAGAAGCTCAACGACTACACGCGCGAGCGCATCTTCGCGCCATTGAAGATGGATCGAAGCGCGTGGTTCCTGTCTGAACTGCCGGCCGGCGTGCACTCCACGCTGTACGTGGCGCAGGACGAGTTCAGCATTCCGATACCGTTATACGGCGTAACCACTTATCCCGACGGCGGCGTGCGCACATCCGTGTCGGACCTGTCGCGGCTGTTCATCGCACTGCTGGACGATGGGGCGTACCAGGGCGCGCGCATCCTGAAGCCAGCGTCAGTGGCCGAGATGCTGCGGTTCCAGTACACGCCATCCAACAAGCCCGACAACGTCATCCTCGCCGAGAAGAACTCCGGTTTGTTCTGGTCGACCAAGTTCAACGTCACCCGCATCGGCCATGGCGGCTCCGACCCGGGTGTGCGAACGGAAATGCTGGCCAACCTCTCCAGGGACGTGGCCGTCATCGTGTTCGTCAATACCTCGTTGTCCGAACAGCAGGCCAAGGTCTATGCGGGACTGATGGATGAACTATGGCGCCATGCGGAAGCGCTGAAACCGCAGGCGAGGCCGCGAGGCCTGTAGGGCGGTCCGCTGTCTAAGTTCAGCGCTCACAGGGATTTCACGACGGTTGCCGCAGAAGGCTCTGACGCCGCCCAAGGAACCGACCATGAGAATCCTGTCCGCCGCCGTGCTGCTCCTGCTGGCCACCGCGTGCCAACGCGAGACGGCCCCCGCGCCATCGCCGGAAACCGCCGCCGCCAAGGCCGACGCGGCCTCGCAGGCGCCCGCTTCACAGCCCGATGCCGCTGCCGCGCAAAAGTCGGAACCGGGCACGGTGCCCGTCAACGTCGACAATTTCGTACGCGCCGAATCGGATCTCTTCATCGCCAACGCCGTCAAGGAAGCGGGAGGGACGGGCAAGTTCTTCCATCGGCGCGAACTGACGCCCATCGACAAGCAGACTGTCATCCGCATGAACCGCGATACGCTTTACTCCGCCGCGGTTGTGGACCTTGATGCAGGGCCGGCGACTATCACGCTTCCCGACGCCGGAAAGCGATTCATGTCGATGCAGCTGATCAACGAGGACCAGTACACGCCGCAGGTGATCTACAAATCCGGCCGGCATACGCTGAGCAGGGACACGATTGGCACGCGATATGTCCTGGTGGGGGTGCGAACACTCGCCGATCCCAACAACCCCGACGACATGAAGCAGGCCCATGCCCTGCAGGATGCGATCAAGCTTGAGCAGGCGGGGCCGGGCGTCTGGGAGGCGCCGAAGTGGGATCCCGTCACGCAGAAGCAGGTGCGTGAGGCGTTGCTGGCGCTGGCGGCCGGCTTGCCCGACACCCGCAAGTCATTCGGCACCAAGGCCGACGTCGACCCGGTGCGGCGCCTGGTGAACTCGGCGGCGGCGTGGGGCGGAAACCCCGACAAGGACGCGCTGTACCTCAACGTGACGCCGGCGAAGAACGATGGAAAGACCGTTTACAAGTTGCACGTCGGCGAAGTACCCGTGGACGGCTTCTGGTCGATCAGCGTGTACAACGCGAAGGGCTACTACGAGGCCAATGACCGCAACGCCTACACGATCAACAACTTGACCGCGAAGCACAACGACGACGGCTCGGTCGATGTGCAGTTTGGCGGATGCGACGGGCAGGTGCCCAATTGTCTTCCGACCGCGTCGGGATGGAACTACCTTGTCCGCCTCTATCGACCCCGTGCCGAAGCTCTGAGCGGCAAGTGGACGTTTCCCGAGGCCCAGCCCGCCGGCTAATCCACGGCGTCGCCCGAAAGCCCCAGGTCTCGCAGGATCGACCCCAGTTCACTCTGGACCGACTCCGCGAGATCTGGCGGCGCGCGGTCCACGATGGCGCCTGCCATGCCGGCGAACCGCTCATAAAGGTCGGCGTCGCCAGGGGAGTCCCGCAGCATCCGCTGGACCTCCTCCCGCAATGCTTGCAGTTGGTCCTGGAGCTCGGGCCACGTCGGTGCGGGAGCGGCCCGCTGGAAGGACTCTCGATCGTTGGTCATCGCGACACCGAAGGCAGAGACGGATCCGCCGGGCCAGCCCAGAGGGTAACGCTTCGCACGCCCCGGCAGAAGGCGCCAGTGTGGCAACAACGAGGTTCCCGGGACGCATCCGGGCATTGATTCGCTTTGCTCAACAGCGAAGTTCCGCCGGACGAGCTACCGGTCTCCCGGTCGGTCGCCTATACATCTACATGATGAGCAGGCGCACACGCTGGACAGGAGAACGACCATGAGTCTGAGCAAGGAAACAAGGGAAATGGGCATGCCGTGGGAGTCCTCGTACGGCTATGCCCAGGCGGTCAAGGTGGGCGACACGATCTACATCTCCGGCCAGCTCGGTCACGACGCGGATGGCAACATCGTCGGTCCGGCGCCGCTGGACGAGCACAACCGGATCCTGGATCACTCCAACATGGAGGTCCAGATGCGCCAGTCCTACGAGAACGCCAGGCTGATGCTCGCCAAGTACGGCGCAACTCTCGATAACGTGGTCGAGGAAGTGCTGTACGTGACCGACATGGATGCGGCATTCGCCGCGGCCGGGCCCGTGCGGAAAGCCGCCTATGCGTCCGACAAGCCTGCCGTCGCCAGCACGATCCTGGTGACGCCACGCCTGGCGCTGCCCACCCAGCTCATCGAAATCAAGTTCATCGCAAGAACCTAGGGCCGCAACCGCGCCCCCGCTTCAGGAGCACCGCCATGTCTGACACGACGCCGGTCCGCGATCCCGGCAAGGACGCGCTGATCGCCCCGCAGAACGCCGTCCTCGCCTTCATCGACTACCAGCCCGAGCAGTACGCCGGTGTCGCGTCGATGGCGCATGACGAGCTGGTCGCCAACGTCACGCTGCTGGGCGAGGTGGCGACCGCCTTCGAGGTTCCGGTGGTGTTGAGCACCGTGTATGTGCGCCACGGCATGAGCGCGACCAACCCAGAACTGCGCGACGCGCTGCCGGGAGTCGGGGAAATCGACCGCACGACGATGAACGCATGGGAAGACCCCGAGTTCCGCGATGCGATCGCCGCGACGGGGCGTCGCAAGCTCATCATCGCGGGCCTGTGGACCGAAGTGTGCGTTGCCTTTCCCGTGATCGATGCGCTGCGGGAAGGCTATGAGGTGTACTTCGTCGCCGATGCCATCGGTGGTGTCAGCGCCACCGCGCACGAAGCCGCGGTCCAGCGAATGATCCAGGCCGGCGCTACACCCATCACCGTGTTGGCACTGGCGTGCGAACTGCAACGCGACTGGGGTCGGCCAGGTGCTGACCGGCTGCGCGTCGCGATGCGCGCCTATTTCTCTGCGCGGCGCGCGCGGCGTGCGGGTTGATCCAGTTGGTTGCGACTGATTGAGAGGAACGCAGACATGAGCCCCGCAGACACCGTTGCCAGGAAGCCCCGCGCGCAGCTGCCAGAGCCCGATGGCGACTTCTACCAGTTCTCGAAGACGCTGTCGGACGACGACAACGCGATCCGACTGAAGGTTCGCAACTTCATGGAGCAGGAAGTCCAGCCCATCATCTCGGGCTTCTGGGAGCGCGACGAATTCCCCTTCGAGCTGCTGCCCGGTTTCAAGGCACTGGAGATCGCCGGGTTGCCTTACCGCGGTTATGGCTGCGCCGGGCGTAGCACCACGCTGCTGGGCTTCGTGATGATGGAGATGGCGCGCGTGGACTCGTCGATGTCCACGTTCTTCGGCGTGCATACCGGATTGGCCATGGGATCGATCTACCTGTGCGGGTCGGAAGAGCAGAAACAGCGCTGGCTGCCGTCGATGGCCCGGATGGACCAGATCGGCGCCTTCGCGTTGACCGAGCCCGACGTCGGCTCCGGTACCGCCGGAGGTTTGACCACGACGGCCAAGCGGGAAGGCGATACCTGGATCCTCAATGGCCAGAAGAAGTGGATCGGCAACGCCACCTGGTGCGACTTGACGGTCGTCTGGGCACGTGACCTCGACGACGGGCAGGTGAAGGGCTTCGTGGTCGACAACCGCACGCCCGGATTCCACGTCGACAAGATCCTGCACAAGATGGCGCTGCGGGTCGTGCAGAACGGCCTGATCACGCTCACCGACTGCCGCGTCAGCGAGGCCGATCGCCTGCAGAACGCCAACACTTTCAAGGACACGGCGCGCGTGCTGGCGATGACCCGGGCTGGCGTGGCCTGGGAGTCCGTGGGTTGCGCGCGAGGCGCGTACGAACATGCACTGAGATACGCGCAGCGACGCGAGCAGTTCGGCAAACCCATCGCCAGCTTCCAGCTCGTGCAGGACCTGTTGTTCCGCATGCTGTGCAACATCACCTCGAGCCAGGCCGTGTGCGTGCGGCTGTCGCAGATGCAGGACCAGGGATTGATGCGCGACGAGCATGCTTCGCTGGCCAAGGGCGTATGCACGGTGCGGATGCGCGAAACGGTCGGGTGGGCGAGGGAGCTGCTTGGTGCGAACGGCATCCTGCTGGACCAGCAGGTGGGCCGTTTCGTCGCGGATGCCGAGGCGCTGTACTCCTACGAGGGCACACGGGAGATGAACGCACTCATCGTGGGCAGGGCGATCTCTGGCTTCAGCGCGTTCGTTTAGACTCGCTGCGCATCAGGGCGAGGAGAGGAGAAACCCATGGCTGACGAACTTGCTGCGGCGAATGTCAACCGGTCGTACCAGCTCGCCGCGTCGAGCATCGCGATCTTCACGTTCCTGCTGTTCTTCCTGTATCCGAAGTTTTCCAGCGGCGAGGTCCACGCGTTCCCGTTCCAGGCCGCGTTGATCGTCATGGGCGTGGCGACGTTCTCGTTCGCGTTTTCATCCTTTTACTATTACGGCGCATCGCTTGGCGGCCGGATCGGCGATGCCGAGCGCGCCCGGTACTCGCGACGAGGCGATCGCATGTGGCTGACCGGCTGCGTCCTGCTTTTCCTCACGCCAAGCCTGATCCTCTTCACGGTCGGACTGCTTGTCGTTGCGTCCGCGTGGTTCGCGCTGTGGCTGGTGTACATGTTCTTCGTGGCGCGCTTCTTCCCCCGCATCCTGACCACGGCGAAGGGCTGAGCGGCGCCGATCCCGAAGCAACGCGCGTGCGCTGGAGCGGACCTTGTCCGCCCCAGGCGCTCGGCCGGCTATCTGGCCTGGGTTGTCGGCGGGAAGTCGGCGAACATCTTGTCCAGTCCCTTGTCGACTTCGACCACGGCCTTGTCGGCCGCGCGCGGAATCGGCCCGGTAGCGACGCCGCTCCAGATGGCCCGCTGGGCCTTCGCGTCGAACATGTCCACCACGACCGTGCTGACATCGACCTGCTGCATGGCGATCGTGTCGCTGCCGCCGGGGGCGCCGGCATAGCCCACTCCGCCCCTGGCGTTCGGCTTGTACTTCTTGGTCGTAGACACGTTCACGGAAATGGCGACGTCGCCGCGGTCAGCCAGCGTCCAGCCCTTGGCTTTCAGCCGCGCATCGATGCCTTCGACGAAACGTTGTTGCACGGTCGGTGATGCGCTTTCGGGCTTTATCCAGTAGTACGTCTTGTACGAGCTGAAGTTCGCCGACGGATCGGCCTTCGTGGTGACCTCCGGCGTCGCGGCAACGACGGCGAAGGAAGCGAGCGCAAGGGACAGAACTAGAGCCTTCATCATGTAGCCTCCAGGACGGTACGGGCGAGTGGATCAGGCGCAAGCTTACATAGATCCAGCGGTTGGGGCAGGGGTCTCAATCCCTGCGACACGGTCATGGTCCAATTCCCGGGCGCCGGACTATGCCCCCCATCCGGGCTCAACAGACGATCACCCAATGACCAGCCCCCACGTCGATCCCAAACTCGTTTTTGCCTGGCAGGCAGCGCATTCCATCGCCCGTGGCTCGCCGCCCCCTGTGCACGATCGCGGCGGCTATCGGGTGGATACGCACTCGGAAACGGAAGTGACGCGCTGGGTCTTCCCGCAGCTGTCGGATGGCTTGCGCGCAGTCGCACGCGAGATCACGGCGCCACGCCATTACATGAAGCTGTGTGGCTCCAACGACGAACTGCGAAGCGCACTGCCAGGCCGCTGGGAGGTTCAGCCGGCGAGCTATTTCATGGTGGCGGCAGCGAAAGCCTCCGATGCGAAGCCTCTGCCCGACGGCTACAGCTTGGAACTCCACCAAGCCGGCTCTGTCACCCGGGCATGCATCAGTTCGCCGCAGGGCGAGCTGGCCGCGAGCGGATGCGCGGCGGAAACGGCGGATGTCTTCATCTACGACCGGATCGTAACCGCGGAGGACCACCGGCGAAAGGGACTGGGTGCCGCAGTGATGGCCGCTCTCGGGGCGGCTCGAAAGTCCGTGGCAAATCCGCAGCTTCTCGTCGCGACCGAGGACGGCCGCGGCCTTTACGCCAGCCTGGGTTGGGCGGTGTTCGCGCCGTTCGCTACTGCAACCATCCCGGAGGGTTGATTCTCTCCGGGGGGCAGTCTTCAGGCAGCTTCCGCCATCTCGTCCGCCAGGGAGCGCCAGCGCGGCAGCCGGTCGAGTTGCCCGACGGTACGCAGGTAGCCCTCATCGACCGGCGCATCGTTGACGATGGCCGCGGCCACATGCACGGCGCCGGCGACCCAGAATCCGCCGCGCAGGCGGGCAGGGTTCTGGTGGAAGGCCACGGCCTCCACGATCGGTGAGGGCAGGCCCCACAGGCCGAGCAGGTACGCGCCGGCCACGCCGTGCGGGGTGATCGTGCCGTCACCGGTGCTGCTGGTCATCGGCGGCAGCAGCAGGCCGACTTCCGCGAGCAGGCCGGCGGTGGAGGCGAGTTCGGCGCTCGGGCCGGCGAGCAGGCGACCTGCGAGTTGCGAGATGCGCAATGCGCGGTCGCGCATCGCGTCGGCGTCGGCCGAACTGGCGCCGGCGGAGAACACCTCGTTTGCCAGGACCAGTTGCAGCAACGAATTCTGTCCGAGTCGCGTGACCGCGGTACGCAGGTCGCTGATCTCGCGTCCGCCGGAGTAGTACGCGGAATTGGACAGGCGCAGCACCTTGGCGGCGACGGCCGGGTCCTTTGCCACGGCCTCGACGACACGCGCCGAACTCGAATCGGGATCGCGAAGCAGGCGAGTCAGGGCCAGGTACTGGCGCGGCGCGGCCGGCAGCGAGCCGAGCTTGCCGATGGCGGTCTTCAGGCCCTGGTCCGACAACAGCGTGCGAAGTTCCAACACGCTCTCGACTGCCTCGATCAGCGCGATTGGATCGAGCGGTTCGGCCAGCACCCGGTGGCTGACTTCGAGTGCTTCCATCGCGTCCTCGCCGTCCCCGTTGTCCATCAGCAGGATGGCGATGGCGTCGGGGTGGCGCTTGCGCAGCTGGCCAAGCAACGAGCGGCCATTGCTGGAGCCGACGCGGGAGGCGCAGACGAGGATGTCCGGGTTCCAGTCGCCGGTCAGTGCAACCTCGGCGCGGTCGGTCCACGCCACGCGCCATTCAAGGCCCTGGTCCTTGAGTTCTTCTTCGACCTGCGCGGCATGGCCGCCCTCATCGCTCACCACGAGAATAAACACCGGGCGCCTACCGTAGTTGGTTGCAGTTGCTTCGACTAACGGCTGCGCGGGGATGTCCTGAAGGGCGCGATCTGCAAACTGCCAACACGCGCACAGTTCGGCGGGGCAGGCCTAGCGGGCCAGGTGCATGGGCAGCCGGGCGCGTATGCAGGTGCCGCCGCCTTCGCAGGTCTCGATCTCCAGCGTGCCGCCGACCTGCTGCGCCCGCTCGCGCATGGTCACCAGGCCCAGGCCCTGCACGCCATCGGCGGCGAAGCCGCTGCCGTCGTCGGCAATGGACAGCTGCAGCGTCTCGCGCTCGGCATCGACCGCCAACGTCAGGGTGACGCGGCTTGCGGACGCGTGGCGAAGGACATTGGTCAGCGCTTCCTGGGCGATGCGGAAGCAGGCCAGCTCGACTTCCGGATCAGGCCGGTGCGGAAGTGACGAGAGCACCATTTGCAGCTGCGGCTGGCCGGCGCGGAACAGCTTGTCGGCCTGCCAGCGCAGCGCGGTCTCCAGGCCAAGCGTGTCCAGTTGCGGCGGACGCAACAGCAGCGACAGGTTGCGCAGCTTGGTCACCGTCTGGTCGGTCGTGGCGATGATCTCGGCGAGGATCTCGTTGCGACGGTCCGGGTCGTCATCGGTCTGGATGGCCATCGCGCCGAGTTTGATCGCGGTGATCGCCTGGCCGATGTCGTCATGCAACTCACGCGACAGCGTGCGGCGCTCGTCTTCCTGCACGGTCAGCAGGCGTCGCGTGACCGCCTGCAGTTCCTCGCGCAGGTGGCTCTGCTGCTGGAGGCTGAGATTGACCTCGCCATAGGCTTCGTGCGCGCGCGTGGCGAGCTGGTTCATCGCCTCGGCCAGCGGCGCCAGCTCGCGCGGAACGCTGTCGGGCTCGACCGGTGGGGATTCACGGTCCAGGGCGAATCGCTGCATGCGTTCGAGAAGCTCGTGGACGCTGCCGCCCAGGCGCTTCATCTGCATGTGGACGATCGTCAGTACGCCAACGAGCACGAGGGCAAGCAGGACGATGATCACCATCATGTTGCGGCGCGACTCGGCGGCCACCACCCGGTCGGGAACGAGCAGCAGCATCCGCCAGCCGACCTGCAGCGGCACCGCGCGGGCGTAGGCATCACTGCCATCGCTCAGCACGCCGGAGAGCCGTTGCATCCGGGTTCGGTCACTGGCGCGCTGCAGGGTCAGGATGGTCTTGTCGCGTGCGTTGTCACCCAGCACATCGAGGGACCGGTACGGCAGGCCTTCGCTGGCGTGCACCACGGTCTGGTCGCGGTCCAGCAGCAGCACCTCGAAGCCGCGCGCCTGCAGCCAGTGGCTGCGCAGCGCGGCGAACGCTTCGATCTCGATGGCGCCCTGGATCACTCCGGCGAAGCGCCCGTTGCGGAACAACGGCGCCGACACCGTCACCAGTGGATCGCCGCCCAGGTAACGACCGCGGAACGCGTTGGAGATGTAGGCATTCCCGGTGGTCCGCGGCTGGAGGAAATAGCTGCGATCTGCGACGGAGATATCGCCGAGGCCGGGAATCTCCGGCTGTATCGTGCGGACGTTGCCCTCGGCATCGGTCACCAGCAGCGAGGTGAAGCCAGGGTAGTGGCGGTGGATCTGCAGCAGGTCCGCGGCCCAGGCCGCGGAGTCGTCGAGGCTGCCCTCGGCGCTGCGCCGCTCGGCGAGCAGCTGCACCGGTACCAGGTGCAGTCCGAGGAAGTTGTCTACTTCGTGCCCGGTCGATTCGGCCACCGCTTCCAGGTGCCTGCCGAACTGTTCGCGGGTGGTGGTGTCGCGTTGCCACAGGATCAGCGCGGCCAGGACGAGAACCGGCACCACGACTGCGACCAGCAGCAACCGGGCGAACTCGCGCAACAGCCCGCGGCCTGGCGGGGTCATTGCGGGGAGGCCGGTCCTGGGCATGCGTCAAAGCTACCGGTCGATGCCGCCACCATGCAATGCCCCATCGGTCCTTTCCCAAGTACTGCGCGTTCTCAGAAAAGCTCGACGCTGCCTGCGTCCATCGACTGCTGCATCACCGGCTTGTGCGGCGGGCGTTCCCACTCGCCACGCATCTGGGCTATGCGCTGGCCGAGCTGGCCCAGGGCCTGGCGGATCTCGGCACCACCGGCACCGCTGCGGTGCAGGAGCTCCTGCAGCGCGGTGGCTTCGCGGTTGATCGCGCCCAGGCGCTCCAGGTGCACGTTGGCCGCGGTCAGGGCCTGGGTGGCGATGTCCTCGAACTGCAGTGAGCGCACGGCGTCGGCGACCGAGCCGTCGATCGCACGGCCACACTCGGCAATCTCGCGCATGCCATTGCCCAGGCCGCGGTTGATGCCGTCGACGCGCTCCAGCATCGCCGCCGCCTCGGCTCGGGCACCGCGGCTGCGGTCGAGGTCGCGCGAGGCCATCTGGCTGACGGTGTCGCGGACGCGGGCGATCGAGTCCTTCGAGCTGTGGGCGAGCTTTCGGATCTGTTCGTTGAACGCCGTGGAGCGCTCGGAGAGGTTGCGCACTTCATCCGCGACCACGGCGAATCCACGCCCTGCCTCGCCGGCACGGGCCGCCTCGATGGCGGCGTTGAGCGCGAGCAGGTTGGTCTGGTCGGCGATCGACTTGACGTCTTCGAGCAGCGCGAAGATGCCGTCGAGGTGGCCGGCCATCGCGTCGATGTGGGTCACGGTGGTGCTGCTCTGGCCGCTGACGGCTTCCAGCGCCTCGACCAGTTGCTCCATCTGCTGGCTGGCCTGCAGGGCGAAGCGCGAGACGTCGACGCCACCGCTGTTCTCACCGTCGCCGGTGCGATCGATCAGGCGCGCCACCACGTCGCCCTGCTGGCGCGACTTGCGGTTGACCGCCTCGAAGCTACCGCCGAGCTTGGCCACCGACTCGCGGATGAGCTCGCGGGTGCGTTCGATCTCGGTGCGCGAACCCTGGACCTCGGCGCCGACGAAATTTCGCAGTTCGTCCAGCAGGCGGATCTGTTCGCCCATCAGCGCACCGTTGCCGCCCTGCCTGAGGAGGCTCCAGGCAAAACCGAGCCAGGCCAGCGTCATGGCGACCAGCGCGCCCCAGCGCACAGGCGGGGCGAGATCGAAGGCCTCGGTGCAAACCAGGGTGAAGGTGAGCGCCAGCGGCGCTGCGATGCGAATCAGTACGCGCGAATCCATCGTCGGTCTCATGGGGGCGTTGGCGGTCTACGTTAGATAACGGCCGCTCGGCAGCGCGCTTGAGCTTCAATCGGCGCTGCGCGAAGCAGGTGGGGTGCAATGTGTTCCAGCGGCAGGACTTCATCGACGGCGTTCAGCGCGACGGCGGCGCCGGGCATGCCCCAGACGACACTGCTTGCTTCGTCCTGGGCGAAGGTCGACGCGCCGGCGTTGCGCAGCGCGAACATGCCGCGAGCACCGTCGTCGCCCATTCCAGTCAGCAGTGCGGCGCTGGCGTTGGCGCCGGCGTGCTTGGCCACCGATTCGAACAGGGCATCCACGCTCGGCCGATGCCTGCGCACCGGCTCGTCGTCGTCCAGGCGGCAATGCCAGCGGGCACCGCTGCGATGCACGCGCAGGTGGCGGCCGCCCTGGGCGACATAGGCGTGGCCGACCAGCAACGGCTGGTCGCGCTCGACGTGGACGACGGTCATCTTGCTGTGGCGGTCGAGGCGATCGGCGAATGCACCGCTGAAGGCCGCCGGGATGTGCTGTGCGATCACGATCGCCGGTGCATCGGCCGGCATGCGCTCGAGCACTTCACGGATCGCTTCGGTGCCGCCGGTGGAAGCGCCGATGGCGAGCAGGCGATCGGTGCTCCGGTAGGAGAGGGGTTGCTGCTCCATGGCTGGCGTTTGCGTGCCCGGTGCCCGCGACACGCGTGCGCGGGCTGCCAGGCGAATCTTCTCCACCAGCACTTCGGCGTATTCGTGGAAGCCGCGCACGACATCGAGCTTGGGCTTGGCGATGAAGTCCACCGCGCCCAGGGCCAGCGCCTCGAGCGTGACCTGGGCACCGTGCTCGGTGAGCGTGGACACCATCACCACCGGCATCGGTCGCAGCCGCATGAGGTTGCGCAGGAAGGTCAGGCCATCCATGCGCGGCATCTCGACGTCGAGGGTGAGCACGTCGGGGTTGAGCTGCTTGATCTTCTCGCGCGCGATGTAGGGATCGGCGGCACTGCCGACGACCTCGATGCCGTCTACCTCGCCGAGCAGCTGTGTCATCAGCTGGCGGATCAGCGCCGAATCGTCGATCACCAGTACGCGGATCGGGCGGGTTGGCATCAGAACAGCTCCACGGTGCCGCTGCGGACCTTGGTGCCAGTCAGGCGGCCGTAGTAGGCGCGCTCGACGTCGGCGATGCCGTCGTCGCGGGTGGCCGGCAGGCGCTTGACCAGCGTGCGGCCGGTCTGGGCGAAGAAGCAGACCTTGCGCGGGTGTATGTCGCCCAGGTCCTGCGCCAGCACGGGGATGCGCTCGGCGGCGAGGTACTCGAGCACGAAGCGTGCGTTGCGCGTGCCGACCGGGTCGCTGTAGAAACCGCTGAGCACGTTGCCGCCACCGAACACCTTGGCCTGCAGGCGCGAGCGGCGTGCGCCGCGCTTGAGCAGGTCGTTGATCAGCAGTTCCATGGCGTGCACGCCGTAGCGCGAGCAGACCGCGTCGCTGTCGCCCCCGGGCAGCATGAAGTGGTTCATGCCGCCGACGGCCATCGCCGAATCGAACAGGCAGGCCGCCACGCACGAACCGAGCAGGGTGACCAGCGCCACCGGGCGATCGGTGACGACGTAGTCGGCCGGCAGCAGCTTGATCGCCTCGGTCTGGAGGACCGGGTCGAAATAGCTGCCGGGTGCAAGATCGGCGGCGACGGCGCTCATCGGCGGCCTGTCTGCGCGGTGGCGCGGTAGGTGGTGCGGCCGCACGGCAGGACCAGGTCCTGGGCGTGCGAGAAGCTCTCGGAGTGGCCGGCATACAGCAGGCCGCCGGCACCCAGCAATGGCGCGATCCGCTGCAGCACCTGGTACTGGGTGGCCTTGTCGAAGTAGATCATCACGTTGCGGCAGAACACCGCGCTGAAGCCGCCGCGCAGGCCGTAGTCGGCGGCCAGCAGGTTCAGTGGGCGGAACTCGATCAGCGCCTGCAGCTCCGGCTTGACCCGGCACAGTTCGGCATTGGGCCCGCTGCCGCGCTGGAAGAAGCGGCGGTGGCGCTGCGGCGAAAGGTCGGCGATGCGCTCGATCGGATAGACGCCGGTCGCGGCGGTCTGCAACACGCTTGTATCGATGTCGGTGGCGAGGATGCGAACCGGCGGCGTCATCGTACCGAAGGCCTCGCAGGCGGTGATCGCCAGCGAGTAGGGCTCCTCGCCGGTGGAGGCGGCGCAGCACCAGATCGTCTGCTCGCCATGGTCGGCGCCTGCGCGCAGATGCTCGGCGAGGGCGTCGAAATGGTAGGCCTCGCGGAAGAACGAGGTGAGGTTGGTGGTGAGCGCGTTGACGAACGATTGCGCTTCCGCGGCCGGGTTGCGTTCCACCAGGTCCAGGTAGTCGGAGAAGCGCTCCATGCCCAGCGAGCGGACGCGTCGCGCCAGCCGGCTGTAGACCATGTCGCGCTTGTGCGCGCCCAGGTGGATGCCGGCACGCTCGCGGATCAGGCGGCAGACCCGGCGGAAGTCGCGATCGTCGAAGACGAAGGCGCGCTCGTCATGGCTGCCGGGGTCGCTATTGCGGCGGTCATGGGGTCGCGGACTGATCATCGGCAATTGCTCTGGCTACGAAGGGACGACGGCACGATGTGGACGACGCGACGCGGACGGCGACGCGGCATGTGCCGCGCCGCCGCCACTGGCTCAGAATTCCTGCCAGTGCGAGTCGTTGCCGTTGACCACGGCGCCGTTGCCACGCGGCTTGCGGGCCGGCTTGGCGCGCGCGGCCACGGCGACCGGTGCCGGTCGGTTCATCGCATTCGGGACCGGGGCAGCCACGGAGACCATGGCCGGTGCACGCGACACGCTGACCGGAGCCGTACCGCTGGAGGCCAGGCGGAACACCGCGACGGTCTGCACGAGCTGTTCGGACTGCTGCTCCAGGCTGCGTGCCGCGGCCGAAGCTTCCTCGACCAGGGCCGCGTTCTGCTGCGTGCCTTCGTCCATCTGGGTGACGGCCTGGTTGACCTGCTCGATGCCGGTGGACTGCTCCAGCGAGGCTGCAGTGATGTCGGCGATGATGTCGGTGACCCGCTTCACGCTGGTGACGATCTCGCCCATGGTGCGGCCGGCCTGGTCGACCAGGGTCGAACCTTCCTCGACGCGGTTGACCGAGTCGGTGATGAGCTGCTTGATCTCCTTGGCCGCTCCGGCCGAACGCTGCGCCAGCGAGCGCACCTCGGCGGCGACCACGGCGAAGCCACGGCCCTGTTCGCCGGCACGCGCGGCTTCGACCGCGGCGTTCAACGCCAGGATGTTGGTCTGGAAGGCGATGCCGTCGATCACGCCGATGATGTCGACGATCTTCTTCGAGGCGGTGTTGATCGCGCTCATCGTGTCAACCACGCGGCCAACCACCTGGCCGCCCTGCGAGGCGACGTCGGCCGCGCCCAGCGCCAGCTGGTTGGCCTGGCGGGCGTTGTCGGCGTTCTGGCGCACGGTCGAGGTGAGCTCTTCCATCGACGAGGCGGTTTCCTCGAGCGATGCGGCCTGCTGCTCGGTGCGCTGCGACAGGTCGTTGTTGCCCGCGGCGATCTCGCCGGCGGCGGCGCTGATGGCGTCGCTGCCCTGGCGGATCTCGCCGACGATGCGGCTGAGCTGGGCGACGGTGCTGTTGGCGTCATCCTTCATGCGCGCCAGCGTGCCGCGGTACTCGGCGTCGATGGTCTGGGTGAGGTCGCCCTGGGCCAGCGCCGAGAGCACGCGGACCACGTCGTCCATGGCGGCGGCGTTGGTTTCCAGCAACTGGTTGATTCCTTCCGCCAGCAGCTTGACGAAGCCTTCCTTGCCCTCGACCGCGATGCGGTGGGAGAAGTCGCCGTCGACGGCGGCCTGGACGATGCCGGCGATTTCGGCCTCGACCGCGACTTCTGCCGTCAGGTCGGCCCATTCGACGACCGAGCCAAGGCGCTCACCTGCGGCGTTGATGATCGGCGATGCGGCCAGCGAGAAGGTGCGCCCGCCAATGACCAGGCGCGTGGCGTAACGCTCGCGCAGGCCGTCGAGCATGCGCTTCTGGAAGCCCGGTTCCTTGTCGAACACGTCCATGCTGGCGCCGAGCAGGCGGCGTGCCTCGAACTGCGGCAGCTCCTTGCGGATGTCGCCCTCGGCACGGATCAGCATCGCCGCGACCGACTGGTTCATGTAGATGATGCTGCGCTCGTTGTCGGCGATCATCACGTTGGTGCCGACATCGTCGAGCGCGTTGCGGATGCGCAGGTTCTCGTCGGCGACGCGGCGCTCTTCCTCGATGTTGGACTTGAGCTGCGACTGCATCTGCGACATGGCCGACATCAGTTCGGCGACTTCGTCGCGGCCGTCGATGACGATGCGGTTGTCGAGGTGGCCGTCGGCGATCTTGCGCGAGACGCCGATGACGCTCTGCAGCGAGTGGCGGGTGGCGCGGCTGAAGGCGAGGAACAGGTAGCCCGACAGCAGCAGGATCAGGACGCATGCGCCCAGGGTGAGGGCGGTGCGGCGCTGCAGGCGCGCGATCTCGGTGTTGGCGGCCAGCGCCAGCGAGCGGTTGGCGGCGGTCATGGCGGCGGCCAGTGCCAGGCGCGTCGCGTCGGCACGCGCGGCCATCACCTTCACTGGCAGCACCGGGGTTTCGGCGTCGAGGATGTGAGCCTGGATCAGTTCGTTCTGCTTGGCCACCGCGGCCAGCGCGCCGGCCAGCGGCTTGCCGGCGGTGGTGTTGAGCACCGCAAGGCCTTCGATGGCGTCCTTGTATTCCAGTTCGACGCGGCTGCGGACGTAGTCCTGCATGGTGCGCGATACCGCCAGGTTGGTGCGGTCGTCGACCCAGATCGCGCCTTCACCCAGCACGCGCACACCTACCAACGATTGCTGCGCGGTGTACTCGGCCAGGGTCGGGATCCAGTCGCTGCCAGCGTGGCCCATGTACAGCACCGGCCCGTTCTGCGCCTGCGCCAGGCCGGTGTGGTCGGCCAGCTGCCCCATCAGTTCACCGACCCTGCGGATAGCGGCGTTGTGCGCGCTCACGGCAGTGGCGGCGTCCTTGTCGGACTCCTGCGCCTTCGACCACGCGGCGCGCGCGGCCTGCAGCGGTGCCTGCAGCGGCGCATCGGCCAGCTTGTCCTTCTGCCAGGCAGCCAGCGCCTCCAGTTCGGCGTCGACGGTGTCGGCAGCCTTGGCCAGGGCCTGGTCGCTGACCGTGTCCTTGGCGAATCGGCGTGCCACCAGCTGGGAATGGTCCTGGACGGCCAGCATGGCGCGCTGCAGGTGGCCAAGGCCGCTGCTGGCCTCGTGCTGCATGCGGGCCGCGGCGATCTCGGCGTTGGAGCGGGCGATCAGGATGCCGGCCAGCACGCCGCACGTCAGCATGAAGGCGGTACCGATCACCATGGCCTTCTGGCCAAAGCGCAGGCGCGCCATCAGCCGCGTCGCCGGAGCCAGGAATCGATCCAGATAAGGGGTGGGGGGGCGGACTGACATTTGAGGCCTCGAGTTCAGGGACGGACCCGTCGTGGGTCGACACTCCCGGCATCGGCGCGGCGGGCGGAAACTTTAGGTATGCGTCACGATTTGCCCCGGCGCTAAAGAAACGACGGGAGCGGCCGATGCAGGGGATGTCGTCACGATTTCCAACCCCAAGGAGTGCCCCATGCGTCGTCCCACCCTCATTGCTGCCGGCCTGGCGGCCCTGATCCTGTCCTTTGCCGCGCCGGCCTCGGCCGATCTCAAGCCGCTCAAGCGCGTCGAACCGCAGTACCCCGCCGAAGCGGTGCGTGCAGGCACGCAGGGCTTCGTTGAAGTCGAGTTCGTCGTCGACGAGTCCGGCAGCGTGGCCAGCGTCTCGGTCGTCAATGCCAAGCCCGCCCGTACGTTCGAAGCCGCCGCGGTGAAGGCGGTCAAGCAGTGGCAGTTCGCCCCGGGCGGCGGTCGCGGCAAGGTGCGCCTGGATTTCGCGCTCTGATCGAGCGGTCTGCGGCAAAGAAAAAACGCGCCTCTTCAGGCGCGTTTTTTCTTGCTGCGAGAGTGCCGCTGGTGAGTGGTGCTACTTCCTGGTCTTCACCGGCGTGAGCGGTCCGACCGACGTCGAACCCGTACGGTCGAGCAGGTCGTCCTGCTGCTTCCAGTAGCCATCGAACTCCAGTCCGCCGGTGGTGCCGTAGAGCTGGTCGGGCGAGGCATTGCCTGCGACCAGGTAGGACGATGCGTTGCCGCCGTTCTTGTAGCCAAAGGCACCGCTGACCGGCTGGCCGGTGACGTCCATTCTCTGGTTGCGGTAGCCCAGGCGGCTGCCGGTCATGTCGCGGGTGAAAGCACGCATCAGGCTCTCCGCGCGTGGCTTGGCCACATCATCACCGTAGCGCGCGTAGTACTCCTCGCCGATGGCCAGCGCCTGTGCCTGCTGTTCGGCCGTCAGCTGCGACCACATCTTCTCGCGGATCAGCAGCAGCCTGCGGCTGCCGCGCTCGGCGGCCAGGTCGGCCCAGACATAGGCCTGGACACGATCGACGCGGACACCGGCGCCGTGCCAGTACATCAGGCTGAGATAGTGCTGCGAGTACTTGTCTGCGTAACGTGCGGCGGTCCTGAAATGCTCGGCGGCATCTTCGGGGTTGCCGCGTTCGTAGGACTTCAGGCCGAACACGCGCTCGAGCTCGTTCGGCTTGTCCTTCGACGCCATCTCCACTTCCTGGAGCTGCATGAAGCTCTTTTCAGTTAGTTGCAGTGGTTCTTCCTTGCCGCTGTGCGCCCCCGCGGCCCCCACCACCATCAGCATTGCCAAAGCCAGTACTTTGCTGCCGATCCCCATTGCCCTCTCCCTGTGCACGATGAAGTTGACGTCCCCGACTTCCCGCTCCGGAATCCGGGCAACTGCGTGCCTGGACCCCAGGAGCTGTGCGGACGTTACGTCACCGGGTCGTGGGCCGCAATCGGGGCGGACATTGGCAGGCGAAGCAGGTCATCCCCCTATGACATGCACCTGCGGCTTTCCGTTCACCTGTTCGAAGCGGAATCGATAGACCAGGGTTACCGACTGCGGGATGCCTTTGCCGCCGTCGCAGCTGGCCACGGCGCGTTCCTTGTCTTTCGCGTTGCGGAAGACGCAGCGCAATGCCGGGTCGAACTTCCATGTCCTGGCCGCCGTTTCCGACACCGCCAGGAATTCGGGCTCCGCGCTCGTGGCACAGAACTCCGACGCGGGCGCCCTGGCGACGACGGTCACGGCACCTTTCTCGTCGATGCCAACCCTCAGGCACACCGTGCGCGGGGGCAGCTGCCTGGCGAGCAGATCCGGCGGGTAGCTCGGATGGACATTCTTGATGTCGTCCAGCGGCATCAGGAACGATTCGTTGTCCGCCAGCACCAGGCGATCGGACTTGGCGGCGGTGGCGGCTGCCGGTGCAGGTGCCGCCGTCGCAGTTGCCGCGGTCTGCGCATTCGCCAACGCTGCATGGCCGCAAAGCACTGCCGCGGTGCATCCCAGTGCTGCCCACCTGGTCATCGTTCCTCTCCCGTTCGATAGTGGGGATGGTTGCGCCTGCCCGGCGCGCATTGCCCGCAGGGGAGCCGGCTCCCCGGGCGGCCACTCGTATACAGCCGAACGCAAAGGCATCTTCCTTTCCGGCCACGGGTGGCAAACGGGCCAATTGGCCCGCTGACCATGGGGCCAATTGGCCGTCCCCTTGCTGTACGCGGTTCGCTGTGGTGGCGCGGGCCGGGTCCGGTACTGCTAGAGTCCCGCTGCCGGTCCGCTGTGCGGCGGGCCATCAAGGAGGAATACGATGGATCGTTTTCGCGAGAACCTCGTGGTCTTGGCTTTGGTCGCCGGCATTACGCTTTCGATACAGCCTGCCTCCGCAACGGAGAACGCAGGCAAGGCTCCGGAGACGACGCCCGCTTACGCGGCCTGCATGGTGACCGATGAAGGCACCCGGACGTTGTACGCAACCGCGCCCGGCAAGGTCGATGCCCTCACGCGTCCGGTGACAATCGATGCGCAGGCGTTCTCGGCCTGGGTCGCACGCGTGTACCACGTGCCGGCCGAGCGCCTGACCGATGCGGCATGCGTGACCGACTACGCCAGCAAGCGCACCGCCGAACTGAGGCTCAAGCCATTAGTTGATGCCGGTCGGCGCCAGGGCATGGCCGTAGAGCGCACGCGTTGGTGGCTGTCCCAGTAACGGGGCGGCTGCCGGTCATTTCGCGGGTTAAGGCACGCATCCGCTCCGTGTATGCTCTGGCGCTGTCATCAAGGAAGGGGGATGGGATGCTCAAGTCGTTGCTTGCTCTTGTGATCGCCGCCGCGTTGGCCGGTTGTGCAACCGGAGGGTCTGGCGGGGATGTAGTTCGGATTGATGCGACCAGCGCCGAGACGGCGAAAGCCTCCTACCAGGCGATGATGGTCGGGCGCAGCGAGGCGCAGCAGCAGCGCCTGGCGCTTGCAGTGCTGATGCTCAACCTGGAAGGCGTGAACAGCGCATATGACCTGGTGGGCGATGACCATGGCAGCGTTGGTCCCATCAGGAACAAGGTTGCCGGCCTGTCGGCGGAGGAAATCATCGCGCTGTCGGCCAAGGTGAAGGGGCCTCGCATCGAGTCCGTCGAGGTCGCTCCCGCCGGTCGCTAGCCGGTCATGGTCCGGTGGCGGGTTCCAGTGCCTTCTTGCGCGCCAGGGCCCGCTCGTCGATTACGGCCGTGAACAACGCGCCGACGAAGACGATCAGCGACGCGTAGTAGATCCAGACCAGCGCCAGCAGCAGGGCGCCCATGGATCCGTAGGCCGAGCCGGGGTTGGCGCGCTCCAGGTACCAGCCGATCGCGTTGCGTCCCAGCACGAATAGCACGGCCGTCGCGGCACCACCGCCGACGGCCCGCTTCCAGCCGACGCGACGGTCGGGCAGGTAGTGGTACATCAGCGCGAACGAAAGCGTGTAGATGATCCAGGTGGCGACGTTGAGCATTGCCGGCAACGCCCATTCGTAGCGCGAGAACGCCAGCTGCAGGGCGGTGCTGACGGTCATCGAGACCAGCAGCAGGAAGCCCATCGCAAACACCAGCCCCAGCGAGAACACGCGCTTGCGGAGCCATGCAAGCACGCTCGACAGACGCGTGGCATCGGTGCGGAAGATCCGGTTCAGGACGTCCTGCAATTGCGCGAACACCGCCGTGGCGCCGACGAGCAGCAGCGCCACGCTCCACCAGCCCGCAATCGAGCCGGTGTCGGGACGGGCCTCGGCGTTGTCGATGATCGTCCGCGCGATCTGCTCGGCCTCGTGGCCGGCGAGGGTGCCGATCTGGTCCATCAGCGCTTCCTGCGCGCCGGGGAGGAGGGCACTCGTCAACCACACCAGGATCAGCAGCAGCGGCGCCAGTGACAGCACGGCATAGAGCGCCAGCGCGGCGGCCTGCGACATCAGGTCGGTATCGATGAAGCGCTGCGCCAGGGCAACGGGCAGGCTGCCGCGGGCGCGACGCACGAGTGCCTCCACCGCGGGTCGGCGCAGTGACTGGCCTTGTTGCCCTGGCTGCGGTCGCGGTGAAGTGGGGTCGGCCATGGCGTGCTCGGCGTGCCGTTGCCTGCGTCAGCAGGCGTTGGGCTCCAGGCGGTTGTGCACGGCTGTCGCTGCGATGGCTGCGTGTCCGGTCGCGACGGAGATCTGGTTGAGGCCGCTGACGACATCGCCGATGGCGTAGAGCCCGTCGATCGAGGTCATCAGGTGCCGGTCCGTGATGAGGGCTCCGTCCTCATCGCATTTCGCGCCGGCGTCGGTGGCCAGGCTCGAGCGCGAGATCAGCCCCATCGACGGGTACACGACATCGAAGCTGCGGGAGCTGCCGTCGATCTCGAAGTGGCAGCGCTTGCCGTCGAAGCGCGGGACTCCGGCCGGCCGGGTCACTTCGATCCCGTTGCGCTCCAGCTCGTGGCCCGCATCTTCGTCTTGCGGTTCCTGCGAAGGGATCATGACCAGCCTGCGGGAATAGGTGCGCAGGAAGACGGCATGCGATGCGGCATGCTCCAGTGGCCCGTACACGGCAATCTCCTGGTCGATTGCTTCAAACGCGTCGCAGATTGCGCACAGGCGCACGGCCCCGCAGGCGACGGCGGCTTCCAGGTCTTCCATCGCGGGCATGATGTCCTCGCAGCCGGAGGCAAGGATCACGTTGCGGGCCCGCGTCGAGGTCCTGCCATGACTGAGGACGAACTGATCCCCGTCGCGCTGCAGTGCATCGACTTCCTCGTCAATGGTATGCACGCCGAAGGTCGTTGCTTGCCGGCGCATCCGCGCGAGAAGCTCGCGTCCGCCCACGCCATCGGGAAAGCCGGGGCAGTTGTGGCTGGTCGGGATCCACACGGCCCGCGACAGGCCATGGTCGAAAACGACGATGGACCGGCGGTAGCGCGCCAGGTAGGTGGCAGCGGTCAATCCGGCCGGCCCGCCACCGACGACGATGCAATCAAACAGGTCGGTCACGGCAGTTCGTTCACTCCACGCGGTGGGTCCATCGAGCGATGGTGGCGTTGAAGGAGTGAATGAGGCGTTGAGCAAGGCGCCAGGCGGCGCGTGCGCCGGTGTGTCAAGGCGATCACCTGACCACCACGCCAGGAGGGCCGCAGCGCGTCCTCAGGCCGCCACGGCCTCGGCGACCAGGCCCATCTCGGCGCTGGTCATCAGGCGTTCGATCTCGAGCAGGATCAGCATGCGATCACCCTGGGTGCCGATGCCGGTGATGAACTGGCGGTCGATCGCCGAGCCGATGTCGGGCACCGGGCGGATCTGTTCGGCCTCGAGCTGGATCACGTCCGAGACGCTGTCCACGACCATGCCGACGACGCGGTCGGCGACGTTGAGCACGATCATCACCGTCAGCGCGTTGTACTCGACCCTGGCCAGGCGGAACTTCAGGCGCATGTCGATGACCGGGACGATGGTGCCGCGCAGGTTGATCACGCCCTTGATGTAGTCCGGTGCGTCCGGCAGGCGGGTCACCGTGTCGTAGCCGCGGATCTCCTGCACCTTGAGGATCTCCACGCCGTATTCCTCTTCGCCCAGGGCGAAGGTCAGGTACTCGTCGGCCGGTTCGGCCGAGTGCGCCCGGGCACCGTGGTCGTTGCGCTTGGATGTTGCGGTGATGTTGCTCATGGAGCTGCCTCGGTGGGAATGTCGGCGCGTGGAGTTGGGGTGTCCGCTCAGGCGGCCAGCGGCGGGCGCGCGGCCTGCACGAGGCCGTCGGTGTCGACGATCAGTGCCACGCGGCCGTCGCCGAGGATGGTCGCCCCCGACACGCCGGGCACGCGGCGGTAATTGCTTTCCAGGTTCTTGACCACGACCTGCTGCTGGCCGAGCAGTTCGTCGACCTCCAGCGCCAGGCGACGGCCATCGCTTTCCACGACCACCGCGATCGGTGTCGACGGCTCGGCATCGGCCGCGCGCGTTGCCGCGGGCAGGCCGTACTGGCGGGCGAGGTTGACCAGCGGCAGGTAGTCCTCGCGCACGCGCAGCACGCGGGTGTCGCCACCGATCGTGCGCACATCGGCGGGCGCCGGCTGCAGCGATTCGACCACCATGTTGAGCGGGACGATGAACACTTCGTCGCCCACCGCCACCGACATGCCGTCGACGATCGCCAGCGTCAGTGGCAGGCGGATCGAGACGGTGGTGCCGTGGCCGTACTGGCTGCGGATCTCGACCTGGCCACCGAGGGCGTTGATGTTCTTCTTGACCACGTCCATGCCGACACCGCGACCGGACAGGTCGGTCAGCGCTTCGGCGGTCGAGAAGCCCGGTGCGAACACCAGGTCCCAGACTTGCGAGTCGGTCGGGTTCTCGGGCACGGCCAGGTTGCGTTCGGCGGCCTTGCGCAGGATCCGTTCGCGATTGAGGCCACGGCCGTCGTCGCCGACTTCGATCACGATGTATCCGCCCTGGTGCGCGGCCGACAGCGTCAGCGTGCCGGCCTCGTCCTTGCCGGCGGCACGGCGGTCGGCGGGCATTTCCAGGCCGTGGTCGATGGCGTTGCGCACCAGGTGCACGAGCGGATCGACGATCTTCTCGATCACGCCCTTGTCCAGCTCGGTGGCCTCGCCGAACGTGCGCAGCTGGACCTTCTTGTCCAGGCGGGTGGCGAGGTCGCGGACCATGCGCGGGAAGCGGCTGAAGGCGAACTCCACCGGCAGCATGCGCACGCCCATGACCGATTCCTGCAGGTCGCGGGTATTGCGCTCAAGCTGCACCAGGCCCGACAGCAACAGTTCGTTGGCGACCGGGTCCAGCGTCTCGGACCGCTGGCGCAGCATCGCCTGGGTGATCACCAGTTCGCCGACCAGGTTGATCAACGCATCGACCTTGGCCACGGCCACGCGGATCGAGCTGTCGGCGCTGTCGCCGCGCGAAGCGACGGGGTCGGCGGGTAGCGCGGTGGGCGCTTCCTGCACCGGAGCGACGGGTGCGAGCGCGGTGGAACTGATATTGAGCTCGCATTCGCCCTCGACCCAGGCGAACGCCTCGTCGATGGCCGCACGCGAGACGTGGCCGGGCAGGGTGAGATCCCACGCCAGGTAGGCCTCGAACGGATCCATCTGCTCGAACGACGGCAGTCGCGAATCCAGGCAGGTGACGCCCAGTTCGCCATGGCTGGCCAGTTCGCGCAGGATGCGCAGCGGGTCGTTGCCGCCCATGAACATCGACGGAGCGGGCTTGAAGGCGATCTGCCAGTCGCCGGCCGGCGCTGCAGCTACGGCACTGGTGGTGGTGCTTGTGGCGGCCGTCGCCGCCGCGTCGCCGGCCAGCAGGCGATCGAGCCCGGCGCGTGCCTGGGTCAGCGCGGCCTGGTCGACCGGCGTGCCGTGCTCGCACGCCGACAGCAGCGAGCGCAGCACGTCGACGGCCACCAGCAATGCGCCGATCGCGGCAGAGTCGAGTGCGCGACGCCCGCCGCGAGCTTCGTCGAGCAGGGTTTCCAGCAGGTGGGTGAGGTCGGTGACGGCGGTGAAGCCGAACGTCGCCGCGCCGCCCTTGATCGAATGCGCGGCGCGGAAGATGACGTTGATCGTCTCCGCGTTGCCGCCACCGCTTTCCAGCGTGAGCAGTCCGCTCTCCATCGCGTCCAGCCCTTCACGGCTTTCCTCGAAGAACGCAGCGTGGAAGCGGGTGATGTCCATGGCTCAGCCAAGTACCTTGCGGATGGTCGCGACGAGCTGTTCGGGATCGAACGGCTTGACCAGCCAGCCAGTGGCGCCGGCGGCCTTGCCTTCCATCTTCTTGTCGCCGCCCGATTCGGTGGTCAGCATCAGCAGCGGCGTGAACTTGTAGGCCGGAAGCTGGCGCAGTTCGCGGATCAGCGTGATGCCGTCCATGACCGGCATGTTGACGTCGGTCACCACCGCGTCGAAACGCTGGGTGCGGGCGATGTCGAGCGCGGCCTTGCCGTCCTCGGCCTCGCGCACGGTGTAGCCGCCGGAGGTCAGCGCGAAGGCGACCATCTGCCGCATGGAAGTGGAATCGTCGACGATCAACAGTTGCGCGCTCAAGCGGTCTCTCCGGTGTCGGTGTCGGTGTCGACCCCGAGGCTGACGGCCAGGGCAAGCTGGCGCGCGGCCGCGGCCAGGGTCGGCGAGGCAAGGGTGACGGTGGTCTGGTGGCCGCGCGCGGCGCGGTCGCGGACAAAGGCGTGGAGCAACTGCAGGCCCGCGGCGTGCACGCGCTCGACGCGATCGCCGGCCAGTGCCAGGGGCATTTGGTCATCCAGGTGCGGTTGCAGTGCCGCTTGCAGCTCGGCGACGCATTCGATGCCCAGGTCGGTTTGCAGGGAGAGCTGGTTCATATGTCAGCTGCTGGCGGGTACTCAAGTGGATATAACGGCCGGCGGTTGTGTGACTTGAGCCCCGGTTTCCTTGAAATGCGGGAGTGAAGAGCGGGAATCGGGAAGGGGGAACGTGAGACGGAGGCGACAGGACGTAGGCTGTGACTACCTTTCTTTCCCCATTCCCCATTCCCGATTCCCGCTTCCAGCCTTGGCAATCAACCGAACAATGCGTTCGCATCCAGCAGCACCGTCGGCACGTTGCCGACGCGCGCTATGCCGACGATGGCGCCCGGGTCGCTGCCCGACAGCGGCGGCTCGACGCGGTCGCGGCCGAGCGTGACGACGTCTTCGACCGCGCTGACCAGCGCGCCGATCAGCTCGTCGTTGCGCTCGACCACGACAATGCGGCTGCGTTCGTCGGGCTGCACCCGGCCGGTGCCGAGCCACACGCCCAGGTCGAACACCGGCACGACCCGGCCGCGCAGGTTCATCACGCCGAGCACTGCCGGCGCGGCGCCACGCATCGCCACGATCGGCGAGGGGCGCAGCACTTCCTGCACGCGCAGCAGTTCAAGCGCGTAGCTGTCGCGTCCGATGTTGGCGCGCAACCAGCGTTGTGACGTCGCCGCGGCCATTGCCGGCGCCTGCGCCACTGGCGCGGCGGGGGCGGTTGCACGCTGTACCGGAGGTGGCGGCACTGCCACGGGCGCTGGTGGCAGTTGCGCGACCGGCGGCGGTGCCACGTCGTCCGCATGGACCATGGCGGTGGCCGTCGGTTCGGTTGCCATTCCCGGCAGGAGCACGTCAACAGCTTCCGCGGTAACCGGTGTGCCATCGAGCAAGGCATCGAGGTAATCGTCGATCGTCATGGCGCCACGGTTGCTCATTCGGCCTGCGCTCATGCGGCCTGCTGCTGGGCGCTGCCGTCCTGTGCCAGCAACCACTTCAGGGCGCGGCGGTAGGCATCGGCACCGCGTCCGGTCGGCATCTCCGCGGTGGTCAGGCCATGGGCGTCGCGCAGGCGCGTGTCCATCGGCACGGCGCCTGGCCAGACGCGGTCCTCGTAGCGATCGTGGAGCAGGTCCAGGCTCTGCACGCCGGTGCGCGTGCGCCGGTCGAACAGCGTCGGCAGCACGTAGCGCGGCATCGGCCGGCGTCGCGAACGCTCGACCATCTCGGCCGTGCGCAGCATGTCGGCCAGTCCGTGCAGGGCGAGCGGATCGGTCTGTGTCGGCACCACCAGGCAATCGGCCGCGGCCAGCGCGTTGACCATCAGCAGGCCCAGTGTGGGCGGGCAGTCGAGCAGGGCGTAGTCGTAGCTCGACTGCACGAAGTGCAGTGCACGTCCGAGGGCGAGGCCGAGGCCTGGCTGGGTCGCGCCGCGACGTTCAAGCGTGGCCAGTGCCGGTTGTGCGGCGACCAGCTTGAGGCCGTCGACATCGGTGCTGCGTGCCAGCGCCGCCAGCGAGGGGCCGTCGCTGCCGAACAGGTCGTGGGTGCCGGCCGGCGGTGGCATGGCCGGCACGCCGAACGCGCGGGTCAGCGAGGCGTGCGGATCGAGGTCGATGAGCAGGACGCGATGGCCGGCGAATGCGAGGCCGCGGGCGAGGCACAAGGTGGTCGTGGTCTTGCCCACGCCGCCTTTCTGGTTTGCGATGGCCCAGGCTTGCATGTCAGCCAGCCTCCGAGTCGGACGCGAGTCGTGCATACACCGTTGCCGGTGGTGCGGTCATCGCTGAGTGGATGGAAGGCGCTTGCACCTCATGCGTGGCCGCCGCGGGTGGTGTCACGGTGGCGGCTGGGCTGGCGGCGTGCGGGATGACGCGTGGAATGCCGGCCGGCGCATGGATCGCGACCGTGCCGATGGCCGTCGTGGATGGCGCCGTGGTTGCGGGCGTGGCCTGTTGCATCGGGACAGGCGGTGCTTCGCCCAGCGCGATGGCCGGTGTCTTGTCCGGAACCGCGTCCGGGCCCTGGGGTGCGGCGAGGATCACCAGCAGGACGCGACGATTGGCGTTGCGGCCTTCGACGGTGGCGTTGTCGGCGATCGGCTGGTGCTGGCCATAACCGACGACCGCAAGGCGATCGGCGCCGATGCCCTCGGCAACGAGCACGTGCACCACGCTCGCCGCGCGCGCCGCCGACAGCTCCCAGTTCGACTGGAACTGCACGGTATTGATCGGGACGTTGTCGGTGTAACCCTCCACGCGCAGCGCGTTGGGCGCTTCGCGCAGCACCGCGGCGAGCTTGCGCACCGTGGCGCTGGCCACGGCACTGGGCTGGGCGACACCGCTGGCGAACAGGATGTCGCTCTGGATCTCGACTTCCAGGTAGGTGCGGCCGCGACGCACCGTGACCAGCTTCTGCCGCACCAGTTCGGTCAGGGCTTCCTGGATCTTCGCCCCGAGCGAGTTGAGCTGGGTATCGCGCTCGAGCAGCGCATGCTGTTCGACCGCGGAGTTGTTCTGGTGGTTACGGCCGAAGGTGGGCATGTCGAGCATCTGCCGCACGCGCACGCTGGTCACCGCGGTGGTCGAGGCCGGGCCGGTCTTGGCCGCGGCGGTCTGCAGCGAGGGCCGGTCGAACGACGAGCCGCGCAGCTGCGCCTTGCCGAGCTGGATCGGCACGATGGTCCGCGGCGGGCCGCCAAAGGCCGACGACAATGCATCGGACACGACCCGGTACTTGCCCTCGTTGATCGAGGAGATCGCGTACATCACCACGAAGAAGGCCAGCAACAACGTCATCAGGTCGCCATAGGGGATCGCCCAGGCTTCATGGTTGATGTGGTCTTCGTGGTGGCGTTTGCGTGCCATCGCGCCCTCAGTGCACGTAGCCGTTGAGGCGGGCTTCGATGTTGCGCGGATTCTCGCCCTGGGCGATGGCGATCAGGCCTTCGATGATCATCTCGCGCTCTTCGGTCTGCGACTGCACCAGCCCCTTGAGCTTGCTCGCCATCGGCAGCAGCGCCAGGTTGGCCGAACCGATGCCGTAGATGGTCGCGGTGAACGCCGCGGCGATGCCGTGGCCGAGCTTGCTCGGGTCGGCGAGGTTCTTCATCACCGCCATGAGGCCCAGGACGGCACCGATGATGCCCAGTGTCGGCGCGTAGATGCCCATGCCCTCGAACACCTTGGCCGCGGCCAGGTCGCGCGAGCTCTGGCCGTGCAGGTCGATCTCGAGCATCTGCCGGATCGATTCGGGCTCGACGCCGTCGACGACCATCTGCAGACCCTTGCGCATGAACGCGTCCTCCTGCATCTGCACCTGTGCTTCCAGGCCCAGCAGCCCCTGCTTGCGCGCAGTGGTGGACCATTCGACGATCTGCGCGATCACCGCCACGCGATCGTGCGCGGGCGGCTGGAACACCCAGCGGAACATCCGCATCGCCCGCATGAACGTCGCCATCGGCGTCTGCAGCAGGATCGCCGCCAACGTGCCGATGATGACGATCACGAATGCTGCCGGCGACCAAAGCCCGGACAAACCGGCGCCCTTGAGCACGCTGCCACCCAGCAGTGCTGCCAGGGCGAGAACTGCACCAGTGATACTGAGTCGATCCATGAGGTTTTTATCGGTTGCAGTGGGGATTACTTGAGCTGCGAACGCGAACCCGCCACGCTTTCGCGCAATCCGGTGCGCAGCAGTGCATCGACGTCCAGGATCAATGTCATGCGACCGTCACCAACGAGGCTGGCGCCGGCGTAGCCGGGCAATCCACGCAGCGTCGGCGGCAGTGCCTTGATGACGACTTCCTCGCGACCGCGCACGCGATCGACGATCAGGCAGAAGCGTTGCTCGCCCGACTGCAGGACGACGCAGGTTGCTTCGGCCAGCGTGACCGGCGCCAGGCCGAGCCATTCGCGCAGGTCAAGCAGTGGCAGCGGTTCCTGGCGCAGGTCCAGTACCTGCTGGCCGTCGATCACCAATGTGTTGCCGGTCTGGTAGGCGAGCACTTCGACCACTCGCACCAGCGGAAGTGCATAGACGTCGTCGTCGATCTCGACCAGCAGCGTCGGCAGGATCGCGAGCGTGAGCGGCACGCGGATCGCGAAGCGGCTACCGACGCCGGGCTCGGAGTGGATCTGCACGAATCCGGACAGTTCACGGATGCGCGACTGCACCACGTCCATGCCGACACCGCGACCGGACAGGTCGCTGACTTCGTCACGGGTGGAGAAGCCGGGCAGGAAGATCAGCTGCAGGCATTCCTCGCCCGACAGGCGCGCTGCGGCCTCGGCGTCGATCAGGCCCTTGTCGATGGCCTTGCGACGGACCTTCTCCGGATCGATGCCGTTGCCGTCGTCGCGGACTTCGATGGCGACGTGGTCGCCTTCCTGCTGCGCGCTCAGGCGCACGCGGCCCTGCTCGGGCTTGCCGGCGCGGGTGCGTGCCTGTGGCATCTCGATGCCGTGGTCGATCGCATTGCGGACCAGGTGCACCAGCGGGTCGGCCAGCGCTTCGACCAGGTTGCGGTCGAGTTCGGTCTCGGCGCCGACCACTTCCAGGTCGACGTTCTTCTTGAGCTGCCGCGCGACGTCGCGCGCGAGCTTGGGGAATCGGGCGAAGACGCGACCGACCGGCTGCATGCGCGCGGTCATCACCGCCGACTGCAGGCGCGAGGTGGCGACATCGAGCGAGCTGACCGCGCGGTCGAGATCGTCGTCGCGAAGGCGCGGGCGGATCGTCTTGAGGCGGTTGCGGGCCAGTACGAGCTCGCCGACCAGGTTGACCATCGCGTCCAGGCGGCGCACGTCGACGCGGACGGTGACCTCAGCCGGTTCGGCTGGCGCGGCCGCGGCTGATTTGGCAGGCACAGGCGTGGCGGCCTGAACGGGCGCGACCACGGCCGGCGCAGGCGCAGGCGCTGCTTCACCGGGAATGCCGCCAGCCCCATGGAGGCTGTCGAGCAGGGCTTCGAAATCGAGGTCGTCGATGTCGTCGCCGCCGGACGCAAACGCAGCGATCGCGGCGCTGGGCGCGGCCATCACCTGGGTTTGCGCGCAGGCACCGGCACGCAACGAAGCCAGCAACGCATCGGGCGCGGGCGTGGGCGCCATCCCGGCCGACACGCTGTGGAGCATGTCGGTCAGCAGGTCGAGCGATTGCTGCGCGCCGTCGAAGGCTTCGGCATCGAGCGGGGCAACGCCGGTGCGCGCGGCGTTGAGGCGATCTTCCACTGCATGGCAGATCGCCACCATCGGCGTGAAGTCTAGGAAGCCGGCGCCGCCCTTGATGGTGTGGAATCCGCGGAACACCGCGTTGAGGCATTCGCGGTCGGTCGGGGCGTGCTCCAGCGCGACCATCTGCTCGCCGAGCTGGTCGAGGATCTCGCCGACCTCGACGAGGAAGTCGGCGCAGATGTCGGAGGCGATGGCAGACACGTCGGCTACAACCCCAGCGACGACAACAGCTGGTTGGCGTCGTCCTGCGTTGCCGCAGGCGGATCGACGCCAGCCAGGGACGGGCCGTGGCCGTGGCTGGGCAGCCGCAGCCGGCCGTTGTCATCATGGCCATCGCGATCGGCCATGTCGCCCAGGCCCGCATGCACCGCGCGGACCAGCTCGACCACGCGGCGGATGATCTGCCCGGTGAGGTCCTGGTAGCCCTGGGCTGCTGTCATCTCGGAAAGGCGGGCGCGGATCGCCAGCAGCGTGGCGGCGTGCTCTTCCGGGCCGGCTTCCGGCAGCGTGGCGAGCAACGCGCCACATTCCTGGATCAGGTCGAGGCTGTGGTGGCTGGCGTCTTCGCTCATGCGCACGACGTGCTCCAGTCGCGCGCAGGCTTCGGGCAGGGAACCACTGCCGGCCCCGCTGCCATCGCCCATCGCCTGCTCGAGTTCGCGCGCCAGCTTCGCCAGCCCCTGAACCAGCGGTTGCGTGCGCCACTGGATCAGTTCATCGACATGCGTGCGCCACGCCGAGTGATCGTCGGCCTCGAGGGCGTCGAGCGCGGCGTGCAGGCAGTCGATCACGGTCTGGCGGTCGCCCATGCGGGCGCCGGCGGAAACCGGCACGGCATTCACGCCGCGGCCCCGAGGCGCTCGAAGATCTTGCCGAGCTTGTCGCCCAGCGTCGCGGCGGTGAAAGGCTTGATCACGTAGCCATTGACGCCGGCCTGCGCGGCTTCGAGGATCTGCTCGCGCTTGGCCTCGGCGGTGACCAGCAACACCGGGATCTTCGCCAGCGCGGTATCGGCGCGGATCGCCTTGAGCAGGTCGATGCCGGGCATGCCGGGCATGTTCCAGTCGGTGATGACCAGGTCGAACGGGCCCTTGCGCAGCTCGACCAGGGCGCTGTTGCCGTCATCGGCTTCGGCGGTATTGAAGAATCCCAGGTCGTTGAGCAGGTTCTTGACGATGCGGCGCATGGTTGAGAAGTCGTCGACGATGAGGATGCGGATGTTCTTGTCCATGCGGGTCTCGTGGTGGTTCGGGTGTTGGCGATTGCGGAAAGTGGTCAGGGAAGGTAGTCGTCGTCTTCTTCGCGGTCGCCGCGCCAGTCGCCCAGGCGGGCGCGCAGGCGCACCATGGCCTGGCCGTGGATCTGGCAGACGCGCGATTCGCTGACCGACAGCACCGCGCCGATCTCGCGCAGGTTCATTTCCTGCTCGTAGTACAGCGACAGCACCAGCTGCTCGCGCTCGGGCAGGCCGCCGATCGCTTCGCCCAGTGCTTCGCGGAACGCGCCGTTCTCGAACATACGTGCCGGCGTGGCGTTGCTGCTCGTGGCCAGGCGCGGTTCGCCGTCGTGTTCTTCCATGTGGGCATCGAGGCTGACCAGCTGGCCGCGGGCCGCGTCCTCGACCATGCGGTGGTACTCGTCCAGGCCGATGCCGAGCGCGTCGGCGACCTGCTGCGCGGTGGCGGCGCGGCCGGTGCGCTGCTCGATGTCGCGCGTGGCGGCGATCATGTCGCGGTAGCGCCGGTGCACCGAGCGCGGCACCCAGTCGCCCCTGCGGATCTCGTCGATCATCGCGCCGCGGATGCGGATGGAGGCATAGGTTTCGAAGGCGGCACCCTGGTCGGCCTGGAAGTTGCGGGCCGCATCGATCAGGCCGAGCATGCCGGCCTGGATCAGGTCGTCGATCTCGACGCTGGCCGGCAGGCGCGCGGCCAGGTGGTGGGCGATGCGTCGGACCAGCTCGCCATGACGCACGACGATGTCGGCGGCGCTGCCGTTCTGGGCGGCGCGGTAGTGGGCGGCGGCGACGGCGTTCATGCGGCCGAGCGCCGCATCGGCGCGACCGCCGACGCAATCGGCTGCACATTCGCCGGTGCCTGTGCGATCAGGCGCTCGATGAAGAATTCAACATGCCCGCGCGGCCCCGGCGGCGACTGCCATTGCCGCGATCGGCGGGCGATGTCGCGGAACGCCAGTGCCGACGGCGCCGACGGGAATGCATCGACGACGGCTTCCTGGCGCTGGATGGCGCGGCGCAGCCATTCGTCGCGCGGAATCGCGCCGAGGTAGTTGAGGGTGATGTCGAGGAAGCGGTTGCTGACGCGCTGCAGCTTCTCGAACAGCTGGCGGCCTTCGGCGGCGTGCTGCACCTGGTTGGCCAGCACCTGCACGCGGGTCAGGCCGCGCTCGCGGTTGAGCACCTTGATCAGCGCGTAGGCATCGGTGACCGAGGCCGGCTCGTCGCAGACCACGACGATCACGTCCTGCGCGGCCTGGCAGAACGTCAGCACGCCGTCGGCGATGCCGGCTGCGTTGTCGATGACCATCGCGTCGAGCGGCAGGTCGAGCTGCGAGAACGCATGCACCAGGCCGACGTGCTGCTGCGGTTGCAGTTCGGTCATGTGGCGCTTGCCCGAGGAGGCCGGCACCACCATCAGACCGCCAGGTCCCTCGATGATCGTGTCGCGAAGTTCACAGCGGCCGGCGAACACGTCGGCCAGGGTGAAGCGTGGAGACAGGCCGAGCATCACGTCGACGTTGGCCAGGCCCAGGTCGGTATCGAGCAGGAGCGTGCGCTGGCCGGCATTGACCAGCGCCGTGGCGAGGTTGACCGACACCGAGGTCTTGCCGACACCGCCCTTGCCGCTGGCAACCGCTATCACGCGCGGCGCCGCATGGCCTGCAGGTGAGGGCAGGGGAGCGGAATGCTCGTTCGCGGCGAGCGGGTGGGAGTCAGGCGACTGCATGGCGTTCCTCGGGTGCGAGGGGGTTATCGGCAGCACGGCGCACTTTCTCCAGTGTCCGTGCCAGGCGGGTGGCGTCGGCGGTGTCGATGTCGTCCGGGACGTTCTGGCCGTGGGTGGTGTAGGCCAGCGGCAGGCCGTGGCGGACCGTGACCGAGAGCGCCGAGCCAAGGCGTCCGGTTTCGTCGACCTTGGTCAGCACCACGCCCTCGGGCGCGGCCGGTCCGTAACGGCGGATGACTTCGCTGAGGTCGTGCGGGTGGGCATTGGCCGGCAGCACCAGCAGGCTGCGCACGTTGCGCGACTGGTGCAGCCACAGGATCTGGCCGAACAGGCCGCGGTCGCGCGGCGAGTAGCCGGGCGTGTCGACGATCACCAGCGGGTAATCGGTGAGCTGGGCAAGCGCGGCCTGCAGGCCTTCGGGACCGGCGGCCTCGCAGACGGTGATGCCGAGGCGACGGCCGTGCGCATGCAACTGCTCGCGGGCGCCGGCGCGCTCGCCGTCGGTGGTGACCAGGGCGACATCGCGGGCACGATGGCGCGCGGCGAAGCGCGCGGCCAGCTTGGCGGCCGTGGTGGTCTTGCCCGAACCGGTCGGGCCGACCAGGGCGATCACGCCGCCGTCGTCGATGGTTTCGCTGCGCGCGGTGGCGATCATGCGCGACAGTTCGGCCAGCATCGGCTCGAGGATCCGTGCCGGATCCAGGCGCGGATCGATCTTGGCCGCCACTGCCTGGGCGAGTACGTCTTCGCAGCCGAAGTCGAGCAGTGCCTCGTAGGCCGCGGCGCGTGCCGGCGACCCGCGCAGCCGCTCGAGCGAGTACTGCTCCATCTGCCGTTCGATCAGCTGGCGCATGCTCGACAGCTCGGCACGCATGGAGAGGATTGCCGGGTCGGCCTGCTCGGCGGAGGTTTCGATGGCGCGAAGGGCTTGCGCCTCCGGTGCGGCGATCGGGTCGGGAGTCGCTGCCTTGTCTTCATTGGCCGCCGGCAGGTCGACCGGTGTGGTCGGCAGCGCGGACACGGCGGCGGGGATGGCGAGGTAATCGGCATCGATGGCGCTGGCGGGCGCCGGTGCGCTCACTGTTTGCGGCGCGGTTTCGATCTCGACGAAAGGCAAGGCGGTCGTTGCCGGCTCGACCGGATCGAGCGCGGCCATCATCGCCTCGAAGGCATTGGTGGGGGCGGCAGCAACAACTGCCGGCAGAACGCTTGGCTGGATGGACGCGGGCGCCGTCGCCGGCACGACCGGATCGGCAGGCGCAGTGACAGCCGGGGCCGGAGTCTTCGCCGTAGCAGTCAACTCGGCCAGCGTCGGGCCGTCACCGATCTTGAACACCGCGCGTGCGCGCGCCGCGAGTGACTCGCGTGCCGGCGCATTACGCGTTGCGGTCGCGACCGATTCGGTAGCCATGGCCGGTTCGGCAACCAGGGTTCGCTGCACCGCTATGGCCGCGGGCAAGGGTTCGGCAGCAGGCATCGCCATCGTTGCGACTGCAGCCATGACCGGCGCAGGCACAGCCGCCATCGGTGCAGCAGGCAGCGGAGCCACCGGTGCGACATCCATGCCCGGCAGCGCGGCGCGCAATGCCTGCGACACCAGCGATTCGTCGTAGTCGGTGGCGGCGACAACCTCGATGCCACCATCGATGGCGCGATTGGACAGGATCACCGCATCGGGGCCCTGTTCGTCGCGGACCATGCGCAACGCGGTGCGCATGTCGGGGGCGATGAAACGCTTGATTCTCACTGCTTCCTCCTGCCGCGCCGGAACGCCGACGCCACGCTTGTTTCAAGGCACGCTTGTCTTACCCAATCGCACCGACCAGTCGCAGGCGCTTGTCCTCGGGGACCTCGCCGTAGGCCAGTACCGACAGCGAGGGAACGCTGTGCCGCACCAGCCGCGCCAGCGTCGCGCGGACCCCGCCCGGGACCAGCAACACCGCGGGTTCACCGCGGCCTTCCTGGCGGGTCACGCACTCGCTGAGGTTCTGATGCAGACGCTCGGCGAGTCCGGGTTCCAGCGCGGCGCCCTGGCCGCTGACGGAGTCCTGCAATACCCGTTCCAGAGCCGGCGCCAGGGTGTAGACGGGCAGCTCGGCGGCCATGCCGTTGAGTTCCTGGACGATGAAGCGCCCCAGCGCGGTGCGCACCGCGGCGGTGAGCAGGGCCGGGTCCTGGGTATGCGGGCCGTGGTCGAGCAGCGCTTCGACTATCTGGCGCATCTGCCGCACCGGCACGCGCTCGGCCAGCAGCGACTGCAGCACCTTCACCACCACCGACAGCGGCAGCAGTTTTGGCGTCAAATCTTCGACGAGCTTGGGCACGCTGCGTCCAAGACCCGTCAGCAGCTGCTGTACCTCTTCGTGGCCAAGCAGTTCGGCCGCGCGCTCGCGGACCAGGTGGGAGAGATGGGTGGCGACCACCGTCGCCGCGTCCACTACCGTGTAGCCCAGCGATTCGGCATGGGCACGCTGGCCCGGCGGGATCCACACCGCGTCCAGTCCGAAGGCCGGGTCCTTGCCCGGGATGCCTTCCAGCGGACCGAACACGCGCCCCGGATCCAGTGCCAGTTCGCGATCGGGATGCAGCTCGCCGGTGGCGATGGGCACGCCGTGCACGAGCAGGCGGTACTGGCCCGGCGCGAGTTCGAGGTTGTCGCGCACGTGAACCGCCGGTACCAGGAAGCCCAGGTCCTGGGTGAGCTTGCGGCGCACGCCTTTGAGGCGCGCCAGAAGTTCGCCACCCTGGGCCTTGTCGACCAGCGCGATCAGGCGGTAGCCCACTTCCAGTGCCAGCGGCTCGACCGGCCGGATCTCGTCCCAGCTCAGTTCCGCACTCGGCGACGGCGTGCTGGCAATGCTGGCTTCCGGTGCGTTGGCCTGCGCCTCTTCACGCTGGCGCAGTTTCCACGCCGCAAAACCCAGGATCGCCGCCAGAAGAAGGAAAGGAACGTTCGGCATCCCCGGCACCACGCCGACCAGCGCCATCAGCAGCGCCGAGACGGTGAGCGCACGCTGGTGGCCGAAGACCTGCTTGGACACCGCCGCGCCCATCTCCTGCTCGCCGGTGGAGCGGGTGACCAGCATCGCCACCGCGGTCGCCACCAGCAGTGCCGGCAACTGCGCCACCAGGCCGTCGCCGATTGCCAGCAGGGTGTAGGTCTTGACCGCTTCGCCGAAGGCCATGTCGTGCTGCAGAACACCGATCAGCATGCCGCCGACCAGGTTGATCACCAGGATCAGGATGCCGGCGATGGCGTCGCCGCGCACGAACTTGCTGGCGCCGTCCATCGAACCGTAGAAGTCGGCTTCATCGCGCACTTCCTGGCGCCGCGCCTTGGCGTCCTCGCGGGTGAGCAGGCCGGCGTTGAGGTCGGCGTCGATCGCCATCTGCTTGCCGGGCAGGGCATCGAGGATGAAGCGCGCCGACACTTCCGAGATGCGGCCGGCGCCCTTGGTGACGACCACGAAGTTGACGATGGTGAGGATCGCGAACACCACCAGGCCGACGGCATAGCTGCCGCCGATCACGAACTGGCCGAACGACTCGATCACGTGGCCGGCGGCGCCGGCGCCTTCATGGCCGTGCAGCAGCACCACGCGGGTGGAGGCGACGTTCAGCGCCAGCCGCAGCAGGGTGACCATCAAAAGCACGCTGGGGAAGATCGAGAACTCCAGCGGCCGCTTGACGTAGACCACCGCCAGCATCACCACCAGCGACAGCGCGATGTTGATGGTGAACAATGCGTCCAGCAGCATCGGCGGCAATGGCACGACGACCATCGCCAGCATCGCCATCACCACGATCGGTGCGGCGGCGCCGTCGCGGATGGCGTTCATCCATCCGGGCGTACCGCTGGGCTGGGCGCTCATCGCGACGTGTCCTCGTCAAGGGCGTCGTCAGGCGCGCCGTCGCTGCCGACGTCGACCGTCGCCAGCGACGGCATCGGGCCACGGCCCGGCACCCAGGCCTTGAGCTGGTACACGTAGGAGAGCACTTGTGCGACTGCGGCGTAGAGCTTCACCGGGATTTCCTGGTCGACCTGCGCCTGCCGATACAAGGCGCGTGCCAGAGGCGGCGCCTCGATCACGGCAACCCGGTTCTTCTCGGCCACGGCGCGGATCGCCAGCGCCATTTCGTCGACGCCCTTGGCCACCACGGTGGGGGCGCGCATGCGTCCGGCGGCGTACTTCAGGGCGACCGCGTAGTGGGTCGGGTTCATCACCACGACGTCGGCGCCCGGCACGGCGTCCATCATCCGGCGGCGCGACATCTCGCGCGCGACCTGGCGCACGCGCGCCTTGACCTCGGGGTTGCCCTCCGATTCCTTGGCTTCGTCGCGCAGCTCCTGCTTGGTCATCTTCAGCTTGCTGCGGTACTGGAAGTGCTGCCATGGCACGTCGATGGCGGCCAGCGCCCCCAGCGCACCGACCATCGCCAGCAGCGCGGTCACGGCCAGGTCGACCCCCTCGGCGACGGCCACCTCAAGTGATGCTTGCGGCATTGCCAGCAGCGTCGAGAAGGCGCGATGCACGACCCACGTGCCGATGCCGCCGATCAGCAGCACCCGCAGCAGCGAGCGCAGTACTTCGGCCAGGCTTTCGCGGCCGTACATGCGCGCCAGGCCGGCCATGGGGTTCAGGCGCTTGAAATCAGGCTGCAGGGACTCGCCGGCGAACCGCAGCCCGCCCATCACCATCGGCGCGATCACGCAGGCGGCCAGGGCCGCGAGCACCAGCGGCAGCATCGGCAGCACGAGGGCGCCGAACAGGCTGGCCGCATGCGGTATGAAGCGGTCCGGCGCGTCGATCAGGGCACGGTCGAAGGTCAGCGCACCGCGCAGCCAGTCGCGCGAGGCGGCGCCGATGTGGCCACTGGTGGCCTTCAGTGCAATCACCGCGCAACCGAGCACGGCAACGTTGGCCAGCTCGCGCGAGCGCGGCACGTCGCCGCGTTCGCGCGCTTCGCGCAGTCGTTTCTCTGATGGTTGTTCGGTGCGGTCCTCCTGGTCTTCGCTGCTCATCGCCGCTCAACCGGTCAGGCCGCGCGCGGCGGAGAAGGCATCGTTGAACAGGTGTTGCACCGGTGCCTGCAGCTCTCGCGCAAGCATCATCAGCAACAGCAGGCCGACCAGCAGCGACACCGGCAGGCCGATCGCCATCGGGTTGAGCTGCGAAGCGGCGCGGGCGAGCACGCCGAAGGCGATGTTCACCGCCAGCAACGCCATGACCACCGGCAGCGCCAGCAGCACGCCGGCACGCAGGCAGGTGGTGAAGAAGGCCGGCACGGCGGCAAGGAAGGCCTGGGTGTCGGGCAGGGCCACGCCGATCGGCAGGCTCGTGTAACTGTCGGCCAGCAGCGTGATCAGCGCGAGGTGGGCATCGAAGGTGAAGAACAGCAGTCCGAACACCAGGTAGAACCACTGCGACAGCACCGGCGAGGAGGCACCGCTGAGCGGATCGGCCATGGTCGCGAACGACAGGCCCATGCCCTGCGAGACCAGTTCGCCGGCGAGCTGGCCGGCCTCGAACGCGAGCCGCAGCATCAGCCCGATGGCGATGCCTACGGCGAACTCGCGGATCACGCCCAGCACGGTGGCCGCATCGACCGCCATCGCCGGCGGCGTCGGCAGCACGGGGGAGATTGCAGCGGCCAGTGCCAGCGTGATCATCAGGCGTGCACGCCGGGGCATGCCACGACCGCCGAGCATCGGCAACACCTGGATCGTCGCGCCGATCCGCACCGCGTACCACAGCACGGTGCCGAGCATCGCGAACAGGTCGAGCCCGCTGGCGGTGGTCAGGGTGACGGTGTCGGCGACTTGCATTGATACCGCTCAGCCGATCAGGTGCGGGATGCGGTGGAACAGGTCGATCGTGAAGGCGACCATGCGGCCGAGCAGGAAGTGCCCGGTCAGCGCCAGCGTGGCGATCAGCGTGATCGCCTTGACCACGAAGGCGATCGTGGGTTCGTTGATCTGCGTGGCCGCCTGCAGGATGCCGACCACCACGCCGACGGCGAGCACCGCCAGCAACGGCGGTGCACCCAGCAGCATGGCCATCTGCAGGCCGCGCGCGATTTCGCCGAGGGCGACTTCCGGACTCATCGTCGTCGCCCCGTCAGACCGGGTTGAAACTGGCGGCGAGGGAACCGACGACCAGCACCCAGCCGTCGACGAGCACGAACAGCAGGATCTTGAACGGCGCCGAGATCAGCATCGGCGACAGCATCATCATGCCCATCGACATCAGCACGCTCGCCACCACCAGGTCGATGATCACGAACGGGATGTAGACCAGGAACGCGATCTCGAACGCGGTCTTGAGCTCGCTGGTCAGGAACGACGCGGCGAGCACACTGAAGGGCACGTCCTGCGGTGTCGCGTACGGGCCGGTGTGCGACAGGCCGGCGAAGGTGATCAGGTCGTTCTGCCGCACCTGCGCGAACATGAAGCCGCGGAACGGCTCCGACGCCGCCGCCCAGGCACTCTTGAAGTCCATGGTGTTGTTCAGGTACGGCGAGATGCCGGCTGCCCAGGCCTGGTCGAACACCGGCATCATCACCATCGCGGTCAGGAACAGCGCCAGCGCGAGCAGAACCTGGTTGCCCGGCGTCTGCCCGGTGCCCAATGCCTGTCGCAGCAGGCTCAGCACGATGATGATGCGGGTGAACGCGGTGATCCCCATCAGTGCCGCCGGCAGCAGGGTGATGCCGGTCATCAGCGCCAGTACCTGCAGCGGCATGCTGACCGTCTCGCCGCCCACCTTGCCGACGGTGACCGACGGCAGGGCGCGGGCCGGCGCGGCAGTGGTCGGTGCGACCGGTGCTGCAACGGATGCCGGAAGCGGCGTCGCCGGCGAGCGCGCCTGCGCCGATGCCGTGCCGGTTGCGCTCATGACCGTCAACAGGCCTGCGACCAGCAGGCTGCCGATCGTGCGCAACGACCAGCGGATGATCTTGTCGCGGCTCATGCCTTCTTTCCGAAATGCTGTGCGAGCAGCTGCGCGAATGCCGGCGTGGCCGGTTCGGCGACCGGCAGCGGCTGCTCGAGGGTGTGCAGGGTGCGTGTGCCGCCGGCGCCGACGCCGAGCAGCAACTGGGTCTGTCCGACAGCGACGACGACCAGGCGCTCGCGCGGCCCCAGGGCGAGCGAGCCGACGATGCGCAGCGCCGGATTGCTGGCGCCGCCGAAGCCGGGCATGCGCTTGGCCAGCCAGGCCAGCGCGACGATCAGGCCGATCACGAACACCAGCGCGAACACCGCGCCGCCGATGCTGCCGGCGGTCGCCGGCGATGGGGCAGCCGGCACGGCGACATGCGCGGTGGTGGTGGGCACCGTGTGGCTTGCGGCCGTGCTCATCGCAGCCTCTTGATCCGTTCGGCCGGGCTGACCACGTCGGTAAGGCGAACACCGAAGCGGTCGTTGACCACGACTACTTCGCCCTGCGCGATCAGCGTGCCGTTGACGTAGACGTCGAGCGGCTCGCCGGCGCCGCGCTCGAGCTCGACCACCGAGCCCTGGTTGAGCTGCAGCAGGTTGCGGATCGGGATCCGTGCGCGGCCGACTTCCAGCGACAGCGATACCGGCACGTCGAGGATGACGTCGAGGTTGAGGTCGGTGCCATGGCCGAAGGACGCATCGGCGGTCAGCGGGTCGAAGGCGGCTCGTGCAGCGGTGAGGTCGGTGTTGTTCATGGCGTCGCCGTGAGTGATTCGAGGGTAGGGATGGTCCGCGCGGCGTGGACCTGCGTGACCTTGATGGCATTGCGGCCGTTGTGGACGCCGAACTCGCCGGAGAACAGCGGCATCTGCTCGACCTGCAGCTGGACGCTGGTGGCCAGTTCGATGGGGATGATGTCGCCCACGCGCAGGCGCGACAGTTCGCGCAGGCTGATCTGGCGACGCGCGATCGCCGAGCTGAGCTCGACCTCGGCGTCCTGCAGCTGCAGCCGCATCGCCCGCGTCCAGCTTTCGTCCTTCTCGACGCGATCGCTCTGCACGCCGGCATCGAGCTGTTCGCGGATCGGTTCCAGCATCGCGTAGGGCAGGGCGACATGCAGCTCGCCACCACCGCCTTCGAGCTCGACATGGAAGCGGCTGACCACGATGTAGTCGCGCGGGCTGATGATGTTGGCGAAGTGCGGGTTGACCTCGGAGTTGAGGTACTCGAACTCGACCGGCATCACCGGCGCCCAGGCATCGACCAGGTCGGCGAAGGTCTGCTTGAGCAGAAGCTGGATCACGCGCATTTCGGTCGGCGTGAACTCGCGGCCTTCGATCTTGGCCGGGTACTTGCCCATGCCGCCGAAGAAGTTGTCGACCACGGTGAACACCAGGCGCGGCTCGAACATCACGATCGCCGTGCCGCGCAGCGGTTTCATCTTGACCAGGTTGAGGTTGGTCGGGACCTGCAGCGAGTGCATGTACTCGCCGAAGCGCACCAGGTCGATGCCGCGCACCGACAGGTCGGCCGAGCGGCGCAGCAGGTTGAACAGTCCGATGCGCCAGGTGCGGGCGAAGCGTTCGTTGATCATTTCCAGCGTCGGCAGCTTGCCGCGGACGATGCGGTCCTGGCTGGCGAAGTCGTAGCTGCGGGCTTCGCCCGGTGCCGGCGGCGGTTCGGTCTCGACCACGCCGCTGTCGACGCCGTGCAGCAGGGCGTCGATCTCGTCCTGGGAAAGCAGGTCTGCGCTCATCATTGCGTGACCATGCTGGTGAAGATCACCGCTTCGACCTTGTCGGGTGCGCCCTCGGTCTGCAGCAGTTTGCGCACTTCGGCCAGCGCCGATTCCTGCAGGCGTTCCTTGCCGCTGCGCTGTGCGAGCAGCAGCGAGGATTGCTGGCCGAACAGCAGCAGCAGGCGGTTGCGGATCGCCGGCACGTGGGCTTCGAACGCGGCCAGCGTGGCCGGATCGCGGGTGACCAGTTGCAGGTCGGCCTGGAGGTAGCGCACCTCGTTGTCGTCGGCCAGGTTGACCACGAAGGCCGGTTCCAGGGCGAAGTAGTGCACCTGCGGGCGGACCGGCGCGGACTGCGCCGGTGCCTGGGTCGCGGCCTGGACCTGCTGTTGCTGCCACCACCAGCCGCCGCCACCTGCAGCGGCAACCAGGACGATGGCGATCGCCAGCCAGTTGCGCTTGCCGCCTTCTTCGCGCTGGCGTTGGCTGGATTTCGAGGCGTGGGAACTGGGGGCTGACACGTTCGGCGCTCCTGGGGGGCTATGCCGTGTGCCGTGCAAGCGCTGTGCCGTGACCGTGAGCGTTGGCGTGTCGGTGTTTTGACGTAAGTCTGAATGCCGCGATGGCGGTCTGTTGACGAAGTTGCGTCAGGCTGCGGGGCGGCGTCTGCTGCGGAATGGCGTCGTCCGCCGGGTCGGGGATTGCTCCGCCCCTTCGCCGGACATCCTGTCCGGAGGCGGGGCGTGGGCCATCCATGGCCCACTGCTCCGCAATCCCCGACCCGTCGAACGACGCTCGGCATCTCATTGCCCGGTCTTCGTTTTCTTTGTCGTTCCCGCGCAGGCGGGAACCCATGGACGTTGCTCTCAAGCCCGTCATCCCCGCGAAGGCGGGGACCCAGTGACTTGCTTGCATGCGAGAGCGCAAATGGATCCCGGGGTTCGCCGGGATGACGGTGATGGTGCGTCCGCCGGGATGCCGGTGACGGGGCGCTCGCCGGGATCCGGCGTTTCAGGCGTACTCGTCGAGCAGGCCGCGGCTGCGCACGGCCATTGCCGTGCCGGCACTCGCGCGCGAACCGCTGGCAGTTTCCTGCTCACCGTGGGCGGGAGCCTGGCTTTGGCCGGATGGGTTCTGGCCCGCGTGACGCTGGCCGACGTCGGCATGACCGAGTTGCAGGCCTTGCTGGCCGAGCATTTCCCGCAGGCGCGGGACGCTGGCTTCGATCGCCTGGCGCACTTCGACGTGGGCGCTGTGGAACTCGGCGGTCACTCGGGTGCCGTCGAGCTGCACGCGCACCTCGATCGGGCCGACGTGTTCGGGGTTGAGGCGGATCTCGGCGTGGCCGACGCGCTGCTCGGCCATCCATGCGATGCGGGCGCCGAAGCCGTCGTCGAAACCGGCGTCGGGGTCGGTGGGCATTGCCAGCGGCGCAGCGATGACGGTCGCGTCCGCGCGGGGCGGCGAGGCAGCAGGGGCGGCGGTGGCCAACCAACCGAGATCGAACGCAGGCGAGTCGATCGGGGCTGCGGCAAGGTCCTCGCCCCGCGCCGCGGTGGCGGCAGCCAAGTCGGTCAATGCGGCCAGGGCAGGCACGGCGTTGGCGACAGGTGCGCTGTCGGCGGTCGGCGCTGACAGGTTGAACGGCGTCGCCGCACCAGTCATTGGCAGGGGGCGTGATGCACTGGCGCTGGCCGGTGCCGTCTGCGGTGCGTTCGCGGCCGGCAGGCTCCAGCTTCCGGTGATCAGCGCGAGCAACTGGTCGGGAAGCGTGTTGTCTGCCTGCGCCGTTTCGACGCTGGCCGGCTCAAAGGGCGTTGGCGCGGGCAGCGTTGCCACCGGCGGCGCGTCGGTCTTCGCGGCGAGCAGCTCGGCAAAGTCGGTCGGCGAAGACGGCTCGCTGGCGTCGGCATCGCGCTTTGCCGCGGACTGCGTCGAAGGCGCCTGCTTTCCACCTTCAGGCTTTGTCGCTGCATCGGCCGGCTGACTGTCGCCAGCGCCGCCCGGTGCAGGCGCATCCGTCATCCCTTGGCGCGTGCCGCTTCCGGCGGCAGCGACGGTGGACGAAGGCGGCGCGATGCTGGTGCCGGCGGTCGATCCGATCACGGCTTGCTTCCGCCGGATTCGCCGCTCTCGGCCGCGACCGCGGCGGCACGCGCGGTGCGGCCACCGATGTCGTCCAGTTCGCGCTGCACTCGCTGTTCGGCCTGGCGGGATTCCTGCGCGCGATAGCTGTCGGCAAGCTGCCCCAGCACCTTGGTCTCGCGGCTGGCGAGCATCAGGCGTGCACGCTCGACATCGCTCAGGCGCTTGCTGTTGTCGACCACGCCGGCCTGCTGCACCACGGCGGCGTTGAGTCGCTCGCGGAATGCCAGCCGGTTGACCAGCAGTGCCGGGATCGTCGTCGCGGTTGCAGGTGCGGCGGCGTATTCCTCGGCGTAGCGGCGCAGTGCATCCAGCCGCTCCTGTTGCGCTGCCAGCTCGCGTTCGCGCTCGGCGACATCGCGGGCGGCCTTGTCCTGCCGTTGCTGCACCACCTTGAGCAGGGGATCGAGACGTTGCGAACGCATCGGGATCAAATCTCCAGGACTTGCGGCAGGGTTGAGGTGTCGGTGCCGTCGAGCAGGCGGGCCAGGGCGGCGCGACTGGCTTCGACGTCGGATGCTTCGGTGACGTCCTGGCCGAGGAAGGCCTGGATTGCCGGCCAGCGCGCCATCGCCTCGTCGACCGCCGGGTCGCTGCCGCGCTGGTAGGCGCCGATGGCGATGAGGTCGCGCTGCGCCGAGTACGCGGCCATGAGGCGCTTGAGCTTGCGGATGCGTTCGCGCCAGGCCGGATCGGTGATGTCCTGCATCACGCGGCTGACCGAGACCTCCACGTCGATCGCCGGGTACTGGCCGGCATCGGCGATGCGGCGGGTCAGCACGATGTGGCCATCGAGGATCGCGCGGGCGGCGTCGGCGATGGGTTCCTGCTGGTCGTCGCCTTCGGTCAGCACGGTGTAGAAGGCGGTGATCGAGCCGGCACCTTCGGCACCGTTGCCGGCACGTTCCACCAGTTGCGGCAGCTTGGCGAACACCGACGGCGGATAGCCGCGCGTGGTTGGCGGCTCGCCGACCGACAGGCCGATCTCGCGCTGGGCGTGGGCGAAGCGGGTCAGCGAGTCCATCAGAAGCAGCACGTGCAGGCCCTGGTCGCGGTACCACTCGGCGATCGCGGTCGCGCGCAGCGCACCGTGCAGGCGCGCCAGCGGCGGCCGGTCGGCGGGAGCGGCGACGACCACCGAGCGGCGCAGGCCTTCCTCGCCCAGCGTGGCCTCGACGAAGTCGCGGACTTCGCGGCCGCGCTCGCCGATCAGGCCGACCACAATCACGTCGGCGGCGGTGTAGCGGGTCATCATGCCGAGCAGCGTCGACTTGCCGACGCCGGAACCGGCGAACAGCCCGATACGCTGGCCACGGCCGATCGGCAGCAGGGCATTGATCGCGCGCACGCCGACATCGAGCGAACGCGTGATCGGCTCGCGCATCAGCGGATTGATCGCGACGCCGCCAAGGCCGACCCAGTTCTCGGCGCGGATGGGGCCACGTCCGTCGAACGGCACGCCGTCACTGTCAATGACGCGACCCAGCAGGCCTTCGCCGACGGCCACTTCGCCGCGCCGGCGCGTTGGCACCACGCGCGCGTTCGGCAGCAGGCCTTCCAGGTTCGCGGTGGGCATCAGGAAGGTGCGATCGCCGGCGAATCCGACGACTTCGGTTTCGACCCAGCGGCCGCCGGCGGTCTCCACGCGACAGCGCGATCCCAGCGGAGCACTGCAGCCGGAGGCTTCCAGTGTCAGGCCGACGGCGCGGCGCAGCACGCCTTCGCGTGCCAGGCCCAGCGATGGTGGCTGCGGATTGGCCGCATGCAGTCGCGCTGCAAGGCGCAGGCCGCGCGCTTCGTGCCAATGGCTGGCGGCGACATTGCTCATGCCGATGCGTCCGGGCTGGCGATCAGCGCGGCATCGAGCACCGACTGCAGGCGCGCGGCAAGCGTGCCGTCGATGCGGACGCTTTCGCTGTGCATGCGCAGCTCGCCGCGGCCGAGGCTGGCGTCGATGGTCAGGCGCACGCCGTCGAGTCCGGCCAGGTGCGGCGCGAGCACGCCAAAGTCGTCCGGATGCAGGCGCAGTTCCATCTCGCGGCTGCCGCTGCCGACCGCGTCGAGCGCTTCGCGCACGAGGTCTGCCAGCAGCGTCGCGTCGGCAATGTAGGCGCGGCCGAGCAGGGTGCCGGCGATGCGCACGGCCAGGTCGGCGAGGGCATCGGCCACCTCGCCGTCGAGACGGGCGAGGGGGCGGGTGAAGCCGTCAAGGATGCCTTCGATTTGCGCCATGGTGCGGCGCACTTCGTCCTGCGCGGCGGCCAGGCCTTCGGCGTGGCCGCGGGCAAAGCCCTCGGCGTGTGCGGCGCGTTCGAGCGCCTGCAGTTCCTCGACGCTGGGCGGCGCCGGCAATGGCGGCAGCGACTCTTCCGCAACCAGGGCAAGGCCCGGCGCGTTCCAGCGGACCACGTCGGACGGCCATGCCGAGGCGTTCATACGAAGGCCTCGGTCTTGGCCGCGAGCTGGATCTCGCCGCTATCGGCCATCTTGCGAACGATCGTGAGGATTTCCTTCTGCGCCGCCTCGACTTCGGCAAGCCGCACCGGGCCGCGCGCTTCCATGTCCTCGATGAGGATCTGCGCGGCGCGCTGCGACATGTTGCCGGTGATCTTCTCGCGCACCTTGGCCTCGGCGCCGCGCAGGGCGAGGGCGAGGCGCTCGCTGGGGACATCGCGCAGCACGGCCTGCATCGAGCGGTCGTCGAGGTCGGAGAGGTTGTCGAAGACGAACATCAGGTCGCGGATGCGCCCGCCGAGTTCGCCATCGACCTGGCCGATCGCGCCGAGGATCACTTCATCCTGGCCCGAATCCATGAAGTTGAGGATGTTGGCGGCGACCTTGATGCCGCCCACCGAGGACGACTTGAGGTTCTGGCTGCCGGCAAACTGGCGCGCCATCACGTCGTTGAGTTCATTCAGCGCGTGCGGCGGAATGCCGTCGAGCGTGGCGATGCGCACCAGCACGTCGGCGCGCACGCGGTCGGGCAGGCACTTGAGCACTTCGGCGGCCTGGTCGGCATCCAGGTGCGACATGACGATGGCGATGATCTGCGGGTGTTCCAGGCGCACCAGGTCGGCGATCGCACGCGGCTCCATCCACTTGAGCGTATCCAGGCCGGAGGTGTTGCGCCCGAGGAGGATGCGGTCGATCAGGCTGCTGGCGCGCTCCTCGCCGAGGGCCTGGGTCAGCACCGCGCGCACGTACTCGTCTGCACCGGACCCGAGGCCGCTGGGCTGGGCGAGCACATCGACGAAGTCGTCGAACACGCGCAGCACATCGTCGCGCGAGACCCCGCCGACGGAGGTCATCGCCACGCCGAGCTTCTGCACTTCCTTGGCGCCCATGTGCTTGAGCACCTCGGCGGCCTGCTGCTCGCCGAGCGACAGCAGCACGATCGCGGCACGCTGCACGCCGGACAAGGCCATCGGCTCAGCCATCGGATTCGACCCAGTCACGCACGACCTGCGCCACGCGCTTGGCGTCGGTGTTCACCGCCGTGCGCGCGACCTCGAGCTTCTCGTCGAAGTTCAGCTGCGCGGTGTTGGCGGCCTTGCTCGACTGCGGCGCCGACAGCGCCACCGGGATCTCTTCGTCCTGCGCGATCACGACCGCCGTGGCGGTGGTGGTGGTGCGCGACTTCGGCGCGATCAGCTGGCGCAGGGCCGGGCGCAGTACGGTGAAGATCAGCAGCAACACCGCCAGGCCACCGATCGCGATCCGCAGCAGGTCGCGTGCACGCGGGTTCTGCCAGATCGGCGGACCGTCCTTGCCGGTGTCGACCGATTCGCGGGCGAACGGTGCGTTGACCACCGAGACGACGTCTCCGCGCTGGGAGTCGAAGCCGATGGCCTGCTGCACCAGGGTCTGGATGCGCTGCAGTTCGGCCGCGCTGAGCGGACGCGCCTTGGTCGGCTTGCCGTTCTCGCCGGCCGACGGCGCGACGTTGTCGACCAGCACCGCGGCGGTGACGCGACGGATCCGGCCAGGTGCCTGCCGGGTGTGGGTGAGGGTGCGGTCGATCTCGTAATTGCGCACTGCACTGCGGCTGCCCGGACCGGTCGCCGTGGCAACCGCGGGGGCCGCCGCTGCGGCGGCAGGCGCCGCTGCAGGATTGGCGCCATTGGCAACGGTGTTCGCAGCCGTCGGCGTGTTGCTGACGCTGCCCGGGACACCCTGCGGCGGTGCGACTGCCGCACCCAGGTTGCCCGATTCGGAAATCTGTTCGCTGCGGATCACCGCCGCTTCCGGCCCGTAGCGCTCGCTGGCCTGTTCGGTCTGGGCGAAGTCCATGTCGACGCTGACCTGGGCGCTGATGCGGCCCGGGCCGGTCATCGGTTCCAGCAGTTCCTGGATCCGCTGCACGTAAACCGACTCCTGCCTGCGCTGCTGCTCGAACTGCTTGGCGCCGATCGCATCGTCACTGTCGGGGTCGGCGTTGGAGAGCATGCGCCCGAACTGGTCGACCACGGTCACGCGCTCGGGCGGCAGCTCGGCGATGCTGGAGGCGACCAGGTGCACGATCGCGTCGACCTGGCCGCGCTCCAGCGTGCTGCCGGTCTGCAACTGCAGCACCACCGAGGCGCTGGCCGGTTCGTTCTGGCGGGTGAAGGCGCTGGGCTTGGGCAGCGCCAGGTGCACGCGTGCCTCGCGCACCGGGCGCAGGTTGCCGATGGTGCGTGCCAGTTCGATCTCCAGCGCGTGCTGGTAGCGCGCGTTCTCGATGAACTGGCTGGTGCCGAAACCCTGGTCGCCCTGGATGGATTCGAAGCCGGCGGTGTTGTCGGCGGGCAGTCCTGCCGAGGCCAATGCCATCCTGGCGGCACCGAGCTGGTCGGTCGGGACTGCCAGCGCGCCGCTGCCGGCATCGATGCGGAACGGGATCTGCGCGGTGCGCAGAAGCTCGGATGCTTCACCGGTGGCCTTGGCGTCGAGGCCGGCGAACACCGGCACGTAGTCGGGCTTCTGCGTCCAGAAGAACAGCCACAAGCCAAGTGCGACGGCGGCGGCGACCATCGCGAACATGCCGAGCTGGCGCACCGCGGGAATGTCCTGCAGGCGACGCAGGTCGCGCAGGGTTCCGGCAGGTCCTTGGGGAAGTGCGATCACGCTCATCGGTGCGGGTCTGCTGCGTGGAGGTGGTGGCGGGTCGGCGGTGAGGTCGGCGTGCTAGCTGATCAGATCGGCATGTTCATGACGTCCTGGTAGGCCTGCACCAGGCGGTTGCGCACCTCGACGGTGGCGCGGAAGGCGACCTGCGACTGCTGCATCGCGACCATCACCCGTGCCAGGTCGGCGCGCGGGTCGCCGACTTCGAAGGCCTGCTGCAGGCTGCTGGCGTTGGCCTGGGTCTGGCTGACCTTGTCGATCGCGTTCGACAGCGTCTGCTGGAAGCCGGGCGTGCCGTTGACGCCGGTGGACGCCCTGCCACCATCGATCGAGATCTCGTTGCCCAGTGGCGCATCGGCCACCACACCGCGCGAACGCATCTCGTGCGCGCGGATCTGGGAAAGGATCGATGAGATGGCGTCGGTCATCGTGTCAGTCGCTGCCAAACGGGCTTGCAGAGACTAGGCAAGGCGCGTGCCAGAGCGGCGTCAGAATCCCGCCGCCTGGTCTCCACCCTGGTCCACAGCAATCTCCGACGCCTCGCGATCGATGCCGTACTTGCGAAGTTTCTCGACCAGCGTGGTGCGGCGCAGGCCCAGCAGCGGCGCGGCATGGGCGACGACACCGCCGGACTGGGTCAGCGCGGCACGGATCAGTTCCAGCTCGATCCCGGCGATGTGACCGCGCAGATCGATACCCTGCGGCGGCAACGTCGCGGTGGGCGAGAGCGATGCCGGATCGAGCATCGGCGAGTGGGTCGTGGCGATGGCAACAGGCGCAAGCTGCGGCGGCGCAATCTGCGCCGGCCTGGCCGGAGCTTCGAACATCTCGCCCGGCGGCAGCGCCGCACGGTAGCGCGCCGGAAGGTCGGCCACACGCACGGTGCCGCCCGGATGAAGCACGGCCAGGCGCTCGAGCAGGTTGCTCAGCTCGCGCACGTTGCCAGGCCAGGCGTAATGGCCCAGCGCGGCGACCGCATCGTCGCCCAGCGCGACCCGGCCGCGACCGCCCTCACTTAGTTGCTGGGTGATGGCGGCGATCAGGTCCGGAAGGTCCTCGCTGCGCTCGCGCAGGGCGGGCATCTCGATCGGGAAGACGTTGAGGCGGTAAAAGAGATCTTCGCGGAAGTTGCCCTTGGCGATCTGGTCCTCGAGGTTGCGATGGGTCGCGGCGACCACGCGCACGTCGCAGCGGCGCGTCTCGTTGCCGCCGACGCGCTCGAAGCAACGCTCCTGCAGCACGCGCAGCAGCTTGACCTGCATCGGCAGGCTCATGTCGCCGATCTCGTCGAGCAGCAGCGTGCCGCCCTCGGCCATTTCGAAGCGGCCCTTGCGCTGGGTCAGCGCGCCGGTGAAGGCGCCTTTCTCATGGCCGAACAGTTCGCTCTCGAGCAGGTCCGGCGGGATCGCACCGCAGTTGATGGCGACGAAGGGCTTGTCGCGACGCGCCGAACGGGCGTGGATCGCACGCGCGGCGACTTCCTTGCCGGTGCCCGACTCGCCCAGCACCAGCACCGTGGTGTCGTGCGGGGCGACCTGGTCGATCATGCGGTTGAGCTGCAGCACCGCGGTGCTGCGGCCGGTCGGCCCGACCTTGGGGATTTCCTGGCGCGCATCTTCGTCCAGACGCTTGAGGCTGGCGCGGCGCAGCGCTTCCTGCAGCTCGGTGCGACGGATCGGGTAGTGCAGCGGCCAAACGGTTTGCGGGTGCAGCGCGGCGCGCCAGGCGGCAGCGGCGTCATGACCGGGCAGTTCCAGCACAGGGGGATGCAGCGACTGCTTCGCCAGCCATTGCGCGAACTGCTGCCAGCTGGCGCCATCACCAATGTCGCCCAGGATCACGGCCACCCAGTCGCTGCCGCGGGCACGAGTCAGGTCGATGTCGCCGGCATCGGTGACGATGCGCGGGCTGAAGTCCATGAACTCGAGCAGGGTGGACACGCGTTCGGCGCGTTCCATGTCGTGGTCGAGGACGAGGATGCGCGACTCGCTCATGCCACGTCTCCCGATTCGTCCGAGCCCGTCGAAGCAGCAAACAACGCCTCCAGCATCGGCACCACGTCGTGCAGGTAGGCCAGCTTGCTGACGAAGGCGTCGGCACCGGCGCGCAGGGCGTGCTCGCGGTGTTCACCGTCGTCGAAGTGGCTGGCGATGACGATGAAGGGCGGGTTGTCCTGCGCCTTGATCAGCCGCGTCGCCTGCAGGCCGCCCATCTCGGGCATGGCCAGGTCCATCAGCACCGCATCCGGGCGCAGCGTCTCGCACTGCGCGATCGCCTCGATGCCGTTGCCGGCCGTGCCGACCACGTTCAGCCATTCCAGCCGGCGCAGGCTGCGCATCGCCGCGGAAATGAAACCGGGATGGTCATCGACCAGGAGTACGTTCAGTTGCTTCATCGCGTTCATTCCTGTCAGCCCGCCATTGCACGGCGCGGCAGGCGCTGACGCGCCCGGGCCGGTCCGATCGAGAGTTGGTCGCGGTATTTGGCGACGGTGCGTCGGGCCACGCGCACGCCCTGGCGGGCGAGCAGGCCGGCGATCACGTCGTCGGCGAGCGGCGCGGCGGCCGGTTCGGATTCGATCAGGCGCTTGACCATGGCGCGCACCGCGCTGCCGGCCACTTCGGCGCCTTCCAGTCGCACCGCGAACAGGCGCTTGAGCTCGAACGTGCCACGCGGGGTCTGGATGTACTTGCCACTGACGATGCGCGAGACGGTCGACTCGTGCATGCCGATCGCCTCGGCGACCTCGTTGAGGGTCAGCGGCACGATGGCTTCCTCGCCCTGGTCGAGGAAGGCGCGCTGGCGTTCGATCAGCACCTGCGCGGTACGCAGCAGGGTGTCGTTGCGCATCGCCAGGCCGCGAACCAGCCAGCGGGCTTCATCGAGCAGGCCGCGCAGGACGGCATGGTTGCCGCCGTTGCCGCTCAGGGCGCGCTCGCAATGCGCGGCGATGCGGACCTTCGGGGCGGTGCGCTGATTCAGCGCCACTCGCCAGGCGCCGCCGGCGTGCCAGGCGACCACGTCGGGAACGACGTGCGCGCCTTCGGCCTGCGGCAGCGATTCAATGGGATGGGCGCGCAGGGTGAGGATCACCGCGATCGCGGCGCGGACGTCATCGAGCGTGGCGCCCAGCGCGGAGGCTAGGGCGGCATCGTCGTGCGCGGCCAGCAACGGCAGATGGTCGCTAAGGATGCGCATGGCGATGGTGCGGACCGGGCTGTCGGCGTGCTGCGCCAGCTGCGCGCGCAGGCACTCGCCGGCATCGGCCGCGGCCATGCCCGGCCAGTCGCCATGCAGCAGGCGCAGGCGCACGATTTCAACTTCATCGGCCTGGGCCGGGAAGGCCTGCGCGGCCAACGCCGACAGTTCGTCGAGGGGTTGCTCGAGGTAACCATTGTCGTCGCAGTGGTCCAGCCACCAGGCAGCCAATGCCAGGTCGCGTGCGTTCCAGTGCACCGCGAGCAGTTCCAGCAAACGCACGCGCGGATCGCTGGACCCTTCGGCGGCGATGCGCGCGGCGGCGTCATCGGCGTCGCCGCCGGCCATGCCGCCGCCGGAGAGGAAACCCGGTTCGGGAAGTTCGTCCCAGGCTGCGACTTCGAGACTGGCTAGTTCGGCATCGTCTGTCGCTTCGCTGTCGTCGGCCGCTTCTTCCTGCTCGAGCAGCGGATTGCGCTCCAGCGTCTGGCGAAGTTCCTGTTCCAACTGCAGCGAGTTCAGTTGCAACAACCGGATCGACTGCAGCAGTTGCGGCGTCAAATTGACGCCCTGCACTAGATTGGCGCGGATTGTGGCTTTCACTTCGGTTCCCCTGATCAGCATCCAGCCGATCCCCGTGACCATCGTCAACTTTCCGTGACGGCTATCCGATAGGGGCAAACCTACAGGCCACTAGGGGCATACCTGTATCGATGTCAGGGGATCCCTGACATTGCGTCGTGGTTTCGACGCAAGCGGTCCGAACCGTGACGAACGTTGACGCACTGCGTCAGTTTGTCAGCGCCGGTCGTGGTGGCGCATGGCGATGCGCAGCAGTTCGACGGCATTGCGCACGCCGAGGGCTTCCATCATGCGGGCGCGATGGGTTTCCACGGTCTTCACGCTGATGCCCAGGTCAGCGGCAATCTGCTTGGTGGTGCGGCCGGTGCCCAACGCCACCAGGATCTCGCGCTGGCGACGGGGGAGGCTGTCGATGTCCTCCATGCCCTTGCTTTCGCCGTTGGCATGGCCATTGCCGTTGCTGGCCTTGTTGCGGGACTGGTAGCCCTGCAATTGCGGTGCCGAAACCTGCGGACTGAGGAAGGTGCGACCAGACGCCGCCGCACGGACCGCGATCTCAAGTTCCGCCGGCGCTGCTTCCTTGACGACGAAGCCGCTGGCACCGCGCAGCAGTGCTTCACGCACGTGCAGGGCGTCGTCGTGCATCGACATGATCACGACAGCGGTATCGGGGCATATGCGGCGCAACTCGGCCAGGGCGTCGAAGCCGCTGCGACCGGGCAGGGAAAGATCCAGCAGCACGATGTCGGGCTGGGTCTGCTGGGTTCGCACAATCACTTCGTCAGCGTTGCTCGCCTCGGCGACGACTTCAATGTCGGCAAACGACTCCAGCAACCTACGCACACCTGCGCGAACGAGGGTGTGGTCGTCGCAAATCAGTACTCGCACAACGCGTGTTCCCCTTTGCACCACCCGGCCACGATAGCCGTAGTGTGCAAAGGAGGGCAGCGCCGTTAGGCCGTACTGTGACCGCCGTTTGATAAATCAGCGGGCGCGCCGGCTCTCGGCCACTGCCCGGCGGTGGACACGGAACAGGTGCCGCTCCAGGGCGGCCCCCAGCGCTGCCGAGAGTGGACCGAAGCGCAGCCAGACCCGGGGTTTGCCGTCGCTGCCGATATCGCAGCCGTGCACGGTCGCGGTCAGTTCCAAGGGTGATGGCAGCCAGTCAGCGGGCTGAATGCGCAGGCGACCGGCCGTACCCACCGGGATGGCGGCATCAACGCCCAGGCAGGCACCTTGCGACGACCAGCGCAACGCGTGCAGCGGGTCGGCGCCATGGTTGCCGGCGAGGTTGGCGACGAGCGCGGTCAACAGGTCGAGCTTGGCCTCGATGCGCAGCACGGCGTGGTCGGCCGGTGGTTCGCCTTCTTCACTGCCGGCGCTGTCCTCGACGACGGCGAGGGCACGCAGCAGCATTTCACCGCGCGTCCAAAGCGCCTGGATCTGTGCTTGGTCGAGCGCCCCGGGCAGGAATGCCGCGGGCCGCAACTCGTCGCAGGCGAGGGTGTCGCCGAACACCGAGTCAAATGGGGCTGCGCCACCCGTCATGCCAGCTCCCGCAGCCAGGCGTTGGCGCCACGGCGGTCGGCATGAAGCCGGGCGATGGCCGTTTCGACACCGTCACGCGCTTCGCGAAGCTCGTCCAGCAGCGCATTCTGCTGGCGCAGCAGGTCGAGCCAGAGGCTGTCGTTGCGCAGCGGCGATGTGAACTGCAGCATGATCGCCGCGAGTTGCTCGTGGTGCCGCGCCAGCAGCGTGTCGGCGAGTGCCCAGTCGTCGGCGGCAATCGCCGCACGGACTTCGTCCACCGGCAGCACGGGCGGCACGGGCGACATCAGACCGTCTCCGGCGAGATCGCCCGCCATGCCGACTCGATATCGCCAAGCAGGGCATCGACTTCGCGCAGCGGCTCGGCGTCGTTGTCGAGGTTGGCCGCGAGCAGCCTTCGCTGGGCGTAGTCGTAGAGCGCCTGCAGGCCGTCGGCGATCTCGCCGCCGGCTTCCAGGTTCAGGGCGCCATTGAGGCCACCGATGATCGTGCTGGCGTCGGTGATCGCCTGCGCCTTGCGCGGCAGGTCGCCGCGGTCGAGGCAGGCGATGGCCAGGCGTGCGCGTTCGCGGGCGCCCGCCAGCATCAACGCGATCAGCTGGTGCGGATTGGCCTCGAGCACGGCGCTGGATACGCCGGTCTGGCGGTACTGGTTGGCGTAGGTGCGGGCACTGTGCATGGCGCGGCTCGTCAGGGTAGGGGTCAAAGCAGGCCGAGCTGCTGGGCCAGGAAGTTGCTGGTCGACTGCATCTTCGCCATCAGCCCGTCGAGGGCGACGAACTGCGCCCGATAACGGGCTTCCACCTGGGTCATGCGACGGTCCAGCGCGGTGCGCTGGTCCTCGATCGAGCGCGTGCGACCGGCGAGGTTGTCGCTGCGGCTGTCGAGCAGGCCGTCGTCGTCGAGCAGGCCGGCCATGGTCTTCTGCAGGCCCGATGCCAGGCCGTTGTCGGCACTGAACAACTTCGTCGCCGTGGTCGGATCCTTGGCCATCGCGGCATCGAATGCGGCATCGTCCATCTTCAGCGTGCCATCGGCCGCGATGGTGATGCCCAGCGCCTTGAGGTCGGTGACCGAGCCGCTGAGCTGGTTGCGCAGCTCCTGGCCGGTGCCGCGGACCATGGCATCGCCGTTGAAGGCCGCCGCGATCTTGGTCGCGGGGTCGTACTTGGAGGTGCTGGCGATCGCGCCGAGCGCTGCGTTGTAGGAGGCGACGAAGCCCTTGGCGGCATTGCGCAGCACGGTCGGGTCGCTGGCGACGCTGAGTTCCTTGACCGTGCCCACGGCCGCCTTGTTGAGCGTGAGGGTCACGCCCTGCAGCATGTCGGTGATGGTGTTGCTGGCACTGGATCGCTCCAGCCCGTCGACCTTGATGCGCGCGTCGGTGGCGGCACTGAGCTGGGTCATCGTGCTGGCATTGGGCGGGTCGTGGCGCAGCTCCGTCAGGCCGCCGTCGCCGCCACTGGTGGTCACGCGAATGGCGTTGGCAGCGCCGGTCTGGGTACTACTGAGCACCAGGTGTGCGCCGTCGTCGGCATTGACGATGGTGGCGGTGACGCCCTTGCCGTCGGCGGCGCGGTTGATCGCGTCGCGGATGCCGGCGAGGGTGTTGTTCTTGTCGTCGATGTCGACGTTGATCGTGGTTTCGCCGCTGGCGATGGTCAGGCGGCCGGTGCCGACCACGCTGTCGCTCTTGCCATAGGCGGCAGACGAAAGCTTGTGCGCGCCGGCGAGCGCGAGCACTTCGACCTGGTAGTTGCCGGTCGCCGCACCGGCGGCGGCAGTGGCGGTAAAGCCTGCCTCGGCCTGGACGCTGACCTTGCGGGCCAGTGCCGAGTCGTCGGAGGTCAGCTTGGTCAGGGCCGTGCGCAGGCCATCGAAGGCATTGCGCAACGTGGCCAGCGCGGAGATCTGCGCCTTGGTCTGGCGCTCGCTGCGATCGATCAGCGCCGCGGTCGGCGCGCGCTCGTTGGCGACCAGCTGCGCGACCAGGTTCGGCACGTCGAGGCCGCTGCCGATGCCCGAGCTGCTTATGCCTGCCATTGCGCGCTCCGCTCAGGAAGCGATCCCGACGAGCCGTGGGCGTGGCGAACGGCCAGTGGGAGGTGGACGGTTCGGACTCGGGCCACGGTGGTTTCTCGCGGGATCGGAAAAGGAGGGTGGGGCGGTGGAACTTTGACGCTGCGATTGCCTCAGGCAAGACGCGTACCACGCAAACAACACGTGGCGCGGCCGGAGCCGCGCCACGTGGCTGGATCATCAGCGCAGGAGGCTGAGCACGCCCTGCGGCGCCTGGTTGGCCTGGGCCAGCATCGCCGTACCGGCCTGCTGCAGGATCTGGTTGCGGGTCAGCTTGGCGGTTTCAGCGGCGAAGTCGGCGTCCTGGATTCGGCTGCGTGCGGCCGACAGGTTCTCCGAGGTCGAGCCCAGGTTGGCGACGACCGAGCTGAAGCGGTTCTGCACGGCACCCATGTTGGCGCGGGCGGTGTTGATCGCGGTCAGCGCGCCGTCCATTGCCAGCATCGCGGCGTCGGCGCCGTCGACGGTGGAGATGTCGAGCGTGCCGAAACCGGTCTGCGCAGTACCGGCGACGACGGTCGCGGTGCCGTTGGTGGTGCCGGCGGTGACGCCGCTGACGTTGGTGGCGTTGGCCAGCGTCAGGGTCTTGTCGGTCGAGGTGATCGCGCCGGCGGCGCTCATCGTCACGTTGGCCAGGGCGGTGTTGGCCGGGTTGGCCTTGGCGGTGTCAAAGGCGGCCTTGAACGCGGTCGCGGCAGCGGCGGCGTCGGCGGCACCGGCGGCGGTGGAGATCGTCACGCCGTTGACGTCGATCGACATGCCCGTGGCGAACGCGGTGGCCGTTGCTGCGGCGGTGGTCTGGGTGTAGGTCGTGGTCGAGGCCGACGTCCAGGTGCCCAGGGCCGACGAGGAGGCGTTGGTGATGCCCGACACGGTGATCGTCTCACCCTGGTTGGCGCCGACCTGGAAGGCCTGGTCGGTGAACGAGCCGTCGAGCAGCTTGGTGCCGTTGAAGGAGGTCTGTTCGGCGACGCGGTCGATTTCGGCCTTCAGCTGCTGGGCTTCGGCGTTCAGTGCGGCGCGGTCGGTCGAGGAGTTGGTGGCGTTGCGCGACTGGACGGCCAGTTCGCGGATGCGCTGCAGGTTGTTGCCGATCTCGCCCATCGCGCCTTCGGCGGTCTGCGACAGCGAGATGCCGTCGTTGGCGTTGCGTGCGGCCTGGTCCATGCCGCGGACCTGGGTGGTGAAGCGCTCGGAGATGGCGAGGCCGGCGGCGTCGTCCTTGGCGCTGTTGATGCGCAGACCCGAGGACAGGCGCTGCAGGCTGGTGGCGAGCTGCGAGCCGGACGTCGACAGGTTCCGCTGCGCGTTCAACGACATGATGTTGGAGTTGATGACTTGCATGGGTGCGATCTCCTGGAAGGTTGGATCCGGCGGCGACAGCCTGTCCGGCTTTCGCAGGGTGTTGGCCGGTGGGCCTAGCGCCGCTGCTGTGATCAATATCGGCGTGCCCTTGTCAAGCTTTAGGGCCAGATGAACCGATCACGAAAAAACCTTCCGCACCCCTTGTGCTGCTGTTGCCCGGCCTTCGGCCTTGGCCCGTCATTCCCGCGAAGGCGGGAACCCAGCGTCGTTGCTCGTCATTCCCGCGAAGGCGGGAACCCATGGACGTTGCTCTCCGCCTTACATCTTGTCGAACAGCGACAGCGCCTGCACCCGCAGCATGGTCTTCTGCGCAGCCTCAAGCGCCGTCAGCTGCACGGCCAGCTGGCTCGCCGCCTCGGCATAGTCCACGTCGCGCAGCTGCGAAAGGGTTTCCGAAAGCGTCAGGTCGCCGGCGCCGCGCATGTCGGCGGCACTGTCGATCGACGCCAGGCGCGTGCCTGTACCGGCACGGACCGACAGCATGTGGTCCTGCGCGGTTTCGATGTCGCTGATCGCCGCACCGAGAGCATTGCCACGACGCGCGCGCTCGACCGGACTGGTCGCCGGCGTGTCGAGGACGTCAGCGAGGTTCTCGAGCGTGGCGAACACGTCGCGCACCGGCGCACGTTCGACCGTAAACGTGTCGCCCGCCGCCGGGGCACCGGTGAGCGTGACCTGCACGCCGCCGGCACTGATCGTGGTGTTGGCGGTGTAGGCGCCGGTGGCGAGGACCGTGCCTGCGGCGTCGACGATGCGGTATGCATCGGGCGCGGTGAATTCCACGCGCAGCGAACGTCCGCCCCAGGCGGTGTGGTCGGTGATCGCGCTGGCCTGGAGCACACCGGTGCCGGTGTTGGCGCCGCCGGCAATGCCGCGGACGATGCCGTCGCCGGTGCGCACGCGCATGAAGACATCGCTGCCGGCATCGGTATCGCCGACGGTGAGGTCGGGTGCGACTTCGACCAGGTTGCGGCCGTCATCGCCGGCATAGCTGACGCTGCCGCCGTTGTCGGCGAACGGGATCACGCCATCGCGGCTGCCGGCGAACAGGCGCCTTCCGGCGCCGTCCTCGCGGTTGGCAATGCTGAGGACCTCGCTGCGGATCGAGCGCAACTCGTCGGCAATGGATTTGCGGTCGGCGTCGGACAGCACCGGGCTGTTGGCTTGGATCGCCAGCTCGCGTGCGCGCGTCAGATGACTGCCGACGTCCGACATCGCCTGCTCCTGCGAACGCAGTCGGTGTTCAAGCAGACCCGCATCCTTGCCTTGCTGCTCGAGCGTGGCCAGGGCGTGGTCCAGGCGCTGTGCCTGCGCCATTCCGGTCGGATCGTCGGCGGCCACTTCGAGCTTGTTGCCGGTGATCAGCTGCTGCTGGGTGCGCGAAACCTGCTGCTGGCGCATCAGCAGGCCCTGAAGGCCCTGGTTGTACAGGCCAGCGGTGGAGATGCGTAGCGTCATCGTCAGTCCTCAGCGGCCCACGGCCGACAGCAGCGTCTGGAACATGTTGTCGGCGGTGGTGATCACCTGCGCGGCGGCCTGGTAGGCCTGCTGGAAACGCATCATGTCGGCGGCCTCCTCGTCGAGGTTGACGCCGCTGAGCGATTCGCGCTCGGCGATGACCTGGTCGTTGATCGCGACCTGCGCTTCCAGGCTCAACTTGGCGTGGCGCGAGTCGCTGCCGACGCGTGCGGTGAGCTGGCTCAGCCCGGCGGTAAGCGACTGGGTGCCACCGTCGAGAACGCCCTTCTGGTCGAGTGCGGCCAATGCCAGCGCATTGCCGTTGTCGCTCGAACGCGGTGGCGTGCGCGCCAGCGAGAAGCTGTCGCCTGCCGCCGGCGTGCCGTTGAGCGTCATCGACCAGCCTGCCGCCGGATCGCCGATCGGCTGGCCGGCGGTGTACGGGTAGGGACCGGCGCCGTTGATGGTGTACTGGGTGGCGTCGATGAACTCGACCGTGGCCCCGCCGAATGAAGCAAAGGCGGCCGGATCGGTGACCTTGGCGCCGGATGCGCGCGCGTCGCCGAGATTGCCGGTGTCACCCTTGACCTGCAGCGGCGACGCCGCGGCGATCTCCGCCGGATCGGTGATGGCCACGCGCAGGCTTGCCGCCGCATCGGCCGTGGGGCGCAGCGAGAAGCTGTCGCCGACCGCGGGCGTGCCGCCGACCACGAGCGACACGCCGGCGACCTTGAACGGATCGGCGGCGGTGCCGGTACCCGTCATCGGTACGGCTTCGCCGGTGTCCGCGCGCGTGGCTTTCCACGTGCCGTCGAAACGCAGCACGAGGTCGTTGCCCTTGAGCGTCGCCAGGTCGCTGATGCTGGCGTTGATCGAGGCGCTGCCGGTGTTGCCGGCATTGGCATCGACGCGTGGCGGAGCGATGGTGAAGAAATCCTTGCCGGCCGCGCCGTTGTAGTCGACACCGGCGCGATGGGCGGCGTTGAAGCTTGAGGCGAAGGCGGTGGCCATGCGACCGAGTTCGGCACGGGCCGGATCGAGCACGCGGTCGCGGAACTCAAGCAGGCCGCCCAGTTCACCCGATACCGCCGACTGCGGCAGCCGCACCGCGCCGCCGCTGCCTTGCACTGCGACCTGCAGGTGATCGGGGCGATTGGGATCGGCGACCGTCGTCAGTGTCATTGCCCGGTCGGCAAGCACCAGCGGCTGGCCACCGGGCGTGAATACGTTGATCGAACCGTCGTCCTGGGTCACCGTCTCGGCGCCGACCAGCGAGGCGAGCTGGTCGATGCGCAATGCACGCGCGTCGAGCAGGTCCGGGGCGGCATTGCTGCCGGCGCTGGCGATGTCGCGGTTGAGCGCGGCGATCTCGCTGGCCAGGCGGTTGGCGTCGCCGACCTTGTCCTTGATGCGCTGGTTGGATTCGCCCTCGAGCGCGGACATCTGACTGTCGAGTGCGCGCCAGCGCCCGGCGAGCTGCTCACCGGCCGCGAGCATCTGGCTGCGCGCCACCTGCGAGGTTGGATCGGCGCTGACGCCCTTGGTCGCGTTGAAGAATGCCGACCACGGCGCCGACAACCCGGTGGCGGAATCCGACACCAGCTTGTCGATGCGGCCAGCCATCGAGGACAGCTGCGACAGGCGACCGAGTTCGCCGCTGCTGTCGACCTGGCGTGCGAACACCAGGCCGTCGGCCAGGCGTTGCAGCTTGGCAACGTCCACGCCCTGGCCGATATAACCCGGACCGTTGGCGTGGCCGGGACGCGCGGCGAATTCGACGCGCTGGCGGCTGTAGCCCGGCGTGGCGGCGTTGGCGACGTTGTGGCCGACGGTACCGAGCGCGCGTTGAAATGCGAGCAGGGCGGACGTACCCGTGGAGAGGATTCCGGACATCGCTTATCCCTTGGTGCCCGACGGCGTGGCGACCGTCGCGCTGGCGTAGCTGTTCATGGGCGCCGCACCGGGCAGGTTCGCCAGTGCGCGGTTGAGCGTGGTGCCGTCGGCGATCGCGGCGATCTTGGCGGCGTAGGCCGGGTCGGTCGCGTAACCAGCTTGTTGCAGCGCGCTGGCGAAACGATGGACGTCATCGCCGGCACTGCGCGCGGCGGCATAGCGCGGGTTGCCGAGCACTTTGGCGTAGTCGGCGAAGCTTTCGGCCGGTGAGTCGTAGGCACGGAACTGGGCGCGTTCGCTACGGCGCGCTCCGTCGACGTACTCGTGCGTGCTCGAACTCACGCGCTGACCTTCCCAGCGGCTGCCGGCCTTGATGCCGAACAGGTTCTGCGAGGAGACGCCCTGCTCGCCGGCGAGGCGACGACCCCAGCCGGTTTCCAGCGCGGCCTGGGCGACCAGGGCCTTCGCCGGTACACCAAGCTCCGCTGCCGTCTTCTGCGCGTGCGGCCAGATCGAGCGGACGAACGCTTCCGGACTGCTGCAATCCAGCGGTGCATCCGGCGGGCAGGCATTGCTGGCACCGGTCATCGCTGGAGGTGGATCGATTGGCGCCAGCCCGGGCATCGACACGCCCGAACTCGTCGGCGCGAGCGGAAGCGAAGTCGCCGGCAACACCAGCGGCATCGGCGTCGCCGGCAAGGGCAGGGCACCACCGGTGGTCGTGGCCGGCGTTATGCCACGTTCGAGCTGGCGCACGATCATCGGTGCCAGGCCGAGGCCACGCCCCTTGGTGAGTTCGCGCGAAAGCTGCTGGTCGTACATGTCGCGATAGGTGTTGTTGCCGCCCATCAGCGGGTCGCCAGGACTGGCGCTGCGCATGGACTTGATCAGCATCTGCGCGAACTGCGCCTCAAGCTCCTGCGCGGCCTTCTCGATGCGCGCACGCGGCGTCGCCGATGACGGTTCCAGTGCGATCGCTTGGGTGCCGGGCAGACGCATGTCGGTTCCGAGCGGAGGCTCAGATCACCTCGAGCTCGGCGCGCAGGGCGCCGGCGCGCTTGAGCGCCTCGAGGATCGCGACGATGTCGCCCGGTGCCGCGCCGACGGCGTTGACCGCACGCACGATCGACTCCAGCGAGGTGCCGCCGGCGAACAGGAACATGCGCCCTCCGTCCTGGTGCGTCTCGACGGTCGACTGCGGAGTGACCACGGTGTTGCCGCGGCCGAACTCGTTGGGCTGGCTGACCTGCGCGTTCTCGGTGATCGACACCGTCAGCGAGCCGTGCGAAACCGCCGCCGGCAGCACCGTGACCTGGCCGCCCATCACCACGGTGCCGGTGCGCGCGTTGACGATGACCTTGGCCGCGGCCGCACCCGGGCTGACGTCGAGCGTTTCCAGCCGCGCCAGGAAAGCGATGCGATCGCCCGGCGGTGGCGTCACTTCGATGGTGACACCGTCGACAGCGTGGGCACTGCCGCCACCAAAGGAATCATTGATCGCACTGACAATCCGCGCGGCGGTGGTGAAGTCCGACTCGTGCAGGTTGAGGGTGACCAGGCCGCTGGGTGCGGCGCCGGCGACGGCACGTTCGACGATCGCACCGTTGGGAATGCTGCCGCCATTGGGCGCGTTCACCGAGATCCGCGAACCGTCGCGGCCGGCCGCGCCCAGGCCGCTGACCACCAGCGTGCCCTGTGCGATCGCGTAGATCTGGCCGTCGGCGCCACGCAGCGGCGCCATCAACAGGCTGCCGCCGCGCAACGAACCGGCATTGCCGATCGACGACACGGTGACATCGATTGCCTGGCCCGGCTTGGCGAACGCCGGCAGCTCGGCCTGGATGGCCACGGCGGCGACGTTCTTGAGCTGCGGGTTCACGCCCGGCGGAATCGTCACGCCGAGCTGGTCGAGCATCGTCTTGAGGCTCTGCACCGTGAAAGGGGTCTGGCTGGTGCGGTCGCCGCTGCCGTCCAGACCGACCACGAGGCCATAGCCGACCAGTGGGTTGCCGCGCACGCCGGCGACCTGCGCCAGGTCCTTGATGCGCTCGGCACGCGCCGGCGCCGCCGACAAAGCGAGCAGGCCGGTGAGGGCCAGGAGGCACAGCGCGATGTTCGGGCGCATGGTCGGCGTACCTCAGTAGGGGAATGCGGCGGAGTTGAAGAATCGGGCCAGCCAGCCCATCGCGTTGGAGCGCGCCAGCGTGCCGCGACCGCCATAGACGATGCGTGCCTCACCGACCCGGTCGGACGTGACACGGTTGTCGGGACCGATATCGGCAGTGCGCACGATTCCTTGAACCTGGATCAGTTCGTCGCCCTGGTTCAGGCGCACGCGCTTCTCGCCGGCGACGCGCAGGTTGCCGTTGCCGAGCTGCTCGACCACCGACACGGTGATGTCGCCGGCGAGCTGGTTGCTCTGCGCGCTGTCGCCGGCACCGGCGAACTTGCGCTTGCCCTCGACCTCGGCCTGCAGCAGCGGGTTGCCTTTGTAGGTGATGTCCTGGCCGAAGATCGACGGCGCCGCCATTTCCAGGTTGGCGTCCTTGCTCACCGCGGTCTTGGCGTTGGTCTTGGCGCGGGTGTTCTCGATCAGCACGACGGTAAGCAGGTCGCCGACCTCGCGCGCCTTGTTGTCCTGGTAAAGACGCAGGCCGCGATTGCCTGGCGTGTTGCCGGCGAAGATCGAGCCGCCGTTGCCGGCAACCGGGGCCACCGGCGCGGCAGTTGCCGCGACCGGCACCGGCACGACATAGTCGAAGGGCCGCACATCGCCGACCAGGGTCGCGCAGCCGGGCAGGATCGCCAGCAGCACGTATGCCAACGGGGTCTTCATCGCCGTGCTCACAGATTATTGTTGAGGTAGGCCAGCATCGAGTCGGTGGTCGAGATCGCCTTGGCGTTGGTCTCGTAGGCGCGCTGGGTCTCGATCATCGACACCAGCTCTTCCACCACGTTGACGTTGGAGCCCTCCAGCGATCCCTGCACCAGCGTGCCGACGCCGCCTTCACCGGGCGCACCGCTCTGCGCCGGACCGCTGGCGCTGGTTTCGACATACAGGTTCTCGCCCTTGGCCTGCAGGCCGGCGGGATTGACGAAGTCGGCCAGCGTCAAGGAACCGACCTGCACCGTGTCGGCCTGGCCGACCAGCTTGACGCTGACGGTGCCGTCGGTGCCGATGGTGATGCTCTCGGCGCCTTCCGGGATCTGGATGCCCGGCTGCACGGGGTAGCCGGAGTTGGTGACCAGTTCTCCCTGCGGGCTCGGCTTGAAGCTGCCGTCGCGGGTGTAGGCCGTGCTGCCGTCGGGCATCAGCACTTCGAAGAAACCGCGGCCGTTGATCGCCACGTCCAGCGCGCCGTCGGTGCGCGCCAGGTTGCCCTGGCTGAACTCCTTGGCGGTCGCGGCGACGCGCACGCCGGTGCCGGTCGACAGACCGGTCGGCAGCTGCGTCTGCTCGGAGGTGGCACCGCCGGGCTGGCGCACGGTCTGGTACAGCAGGTCCTCGAAGCTGGCGCGGTCGCGCTTGAAGCCGGTGGTGTTGGTGTTGGCGAGGTTGTTGGAAATCACCGCCATGCGCGTCTGCTGCGCGTCGAGGCCGGTCTTGGCGATCCATAGAGCCTGGGTCATGGCGGGTTTCCGTTACGAGGTGGTCAGAAGGGGTAGGGCAGGGTGGCGATCAGCGCGACGACAGCAGCGAGTTGGCCGATCGCGCGCTCTCGTCACCGCTATGCAAGACGCGTACCTGCATCTCGAACTGGCGCGCCAGCTGGATCATCGACACCAGCATCCCGGTGCCGTCGACGTTACTGCCTTCGAGCACGCCGGCGGTCAGCACCGTGCCGGCGGCAGGCTGCGGCGCGGCGCTGCCGGGCGCGGCATGCATCAGGCCATCCTCGCCACGCACCAGGTCGCGGGTGGCGGCCGAGACGACCTGCAGGCGGCCGATGGCGCTCATGGTCGAGGCAGGCTGCCCCTGCGGCACGATCGACACCGTGCCGTCGGCCGCGATGTTCAAGGCATCGTTGGGCGGAATCGACATCGGCGCGCCGGACTGGTCGAGCACCGTCAAACCGCTGCCGGTGGTGAGCAGGCCGTTGGCGTTGATCTTCAGGTCGCCGGCGCGTGTGTATGCGACGCCACCCGCGCTGTCCTGCACCGCCAGCCAGCGATCGCCGTGCAGCGCCACATCGAGCGGGTTGCCGGTGTTGGTGATGGACCCGACGGCGCTGCTAACGCCCATGTCGCGGCCAATGGTGGCCACGCGCGATGGCAGGCCTTCGCCTGCCACCTGCGCGGCGACCGTGCCGTGCAACGTCGCCTGGAAACCGACGGTGTCGGTATTGGCGAGGTTGTGCGACACCTGCGCCTGCGCCCGCAGCGTGGCGCTGGCACCGGTCATCGCGACGTAGAGACTCTTGTCCATCGAGGTCGGCGCCTACGTCAGCGGATGTTGATCACGGTCTGGGTGATCTGGTCCTGGGTGGAGATCATCTGCGAGTTGGCCTGGAAGTTGCGCTGCGCGGTGATCATGTTGACCAGCTGCTCGGTGAGGTCGACGTTCGATGCTTCCAGCGCACCGCCCTGGACCAGGCCGAACTCGGACGTGCCGGCGCCGCCGCGGCGCGCCTGGCCGGATTCGAACGTCTCCGCCCAGCCGTTGTCGCCCAGCGGCTGCAAGCCCTGCGGGTTGGCGAAGTTGGTCAACGCGACCTGGCCCAGCGGCGTCGACACGCCGTTGGTGTAGCGCGCGTTGACCACGCCTTCGGGCGAGACTTCGATGCCGGTCAGGCGGCCGGTGGTGTAGCCGTCCTGCACCAGCGCCGACACGCCGAAAGCCTTGCCGTATTGCGTCGACTTGCCGATGTCGAGGGTGATGTCCATCGCCGCGGCGCCGCCCGGAGGCGTGTAAGGCGGCAACGTGATGCGACCGGGAGCGGCCGGCGCGGTCAGCTGGCCCGTGGACGAGTACTGCAGCGTCTGCGGCGTGCCGACGTTGACGCCGTCGATCTGCGTGCGCAGCTCCCACTCGTTCGGGTTGGCGGTCTTGATGAAGTAGAGCGACTGCGTGTGCGGTGCGCCGAGCGAGTCGTAGACCGTCAGCGACGTGGTGTGGCTATAGCTGGACGGTTCATTCGGATCGAACGGGGTCAGCGTCGGCGGGGTCGCATTGCCCGGCAGGTTGGTGCCGACCTCGACCTCGGTCGTCGCCAGCGGCGGCGAGTCGCCGGTCGACAGGCGCAGGTCGCCCATGCGACCGGTATCGAAGCCGTTGCCACCGGCATTGGGCAGGAACACCTGCAGGCGCTGCCCGGCCGGGTTGGTCACGTAACCGTCGGGATCCGGGCCGAAGTTGCCAGCACGCGAATAGACGGTCGCGCCATTGCCCGACAGGGTGAAGAAGCCCTGGCCCTGGATGGCCATGTCCAGCGCCTTGCCGGTGAAGTCGGTGTTGCCCTGGCCGAACTGCTGGGCGACCTTCTCCAGGCGCACACCGGCGCCGATGGCGTTGCGCGACAGCCCATAAGGCGACATCGCGAAGACGTCGCCGAACTCGGCGCGCGACTGCTTGAAGCCGGTGGTGTTGGCGTTGGCGATGTTGTTTGCGGTGACGTTGAGGTCGGCCGAGGCGGCATTCATGCCGCTGAGCGAAATGCGGAAACTCATGAGGTGTGCTCCTTGAAAGGGTTCAGCCGATGCGACGGATGGACGACAGCGGGTGGCTGCCCAGGCCCGCGAGGTTGAGGACCAGTCCGCTGGGCTCGACCGACACGCTGTCGATGTGCGCGGCCACGCGCACGCTCAGCGATTCGGTGTCGGCAGCGGTGCCGCTGGTGGCGCGGATCGTGTAGCGGCCTGCGGCGGCGGGCTGACCGGCATCGTTGAGGCCGTCCCATTCGAATGCGGTGTCGCCGGCGGCGCCGGCCTCGACGGTCATCTTCCGCACGCTTACACCGGCCGCGTCGACGACTTCGAATGTGATCGGTCCGGCCTTGAGCGCATCGACCTCGCCTTTGACACCGGCGCCAGCGCCGAGCTCCACTTCCGACACCTCCACCAGCGCATCGCGGCCGACCAGCGTTGCCGCGCGCAGGGCCTGGTCGGACTCCATCACGCTGGCCACCGCTTCCATCGCGCCCTGCATCTTGTCGATGCCCTGCACGGTGGAGAACTGCGCCAGCTGGCCGAGGAATTGCGCGTTGTCGAGCGGCTTGAGCGGGTCCTGGTTCTTGAACTGCTCGGTCATCAGGCGCAGGAAGTCGGCCTGGCCGAGCGAGCTGTTGCGCGTTGCCTGCGGGCTCTGCAGGCCGAGCGATGCGTATGTGTTGTCGGTGCCGCTGATCGTGCTCATCTGGATCCCCGGGTGATGTCGGTGCGTGCGGCGTCGCGTCAGCGACCCATGTTCAAGGTGGCGAGGGCGAGTTCCTTGGCGCTGTTGAACACCTCGACGTTGGCCTGGTAGCTGCGCGAGGCCGAGATCAGGTCGACCATCTGCGCCACCGGATCGATGTCGGGCGCGTACACGTAGCCCTGTGCATCGGCGAGCGGATGGCCGGGCTCATAGCGCTTGAGGGCAGGGGCGTCGCTCTGGGTGATTTCCTTGACCTGGACGCCGGCCAGGGCCGGATCACTGGCGACGGGCTCGGCTGAAAACACCGGCTGCCTGGCGCGGAACACGGTGGTCGGATCGCCGGAGATGGAATCGGCGTTGGCCAGGTTCGATGCGACCGTGCTCAGCCGCACCGACTGCGCGTTCATCGCAGAACCTGCGACATCGAAGATCGGCAGGTTGCTCATTGGTCAGTTCTCATTGGCCAGTGATGGCGGTGAGCATCGAGCGCACTTTCGACTCGACGAACGACATCGAGGCCCGATATTCCAGCGACGCCTGCGCGAACGCGGCGTTCTCGCGGTCGCCATCGACCGTGTTGCCATCGAGGCTTGGCTGGCTCGACGCGCGTGTATAGCGTGCGCCTGCCGCGGCGTTGCCGATGACATCACCGCCAGCGGCCGCGCCGGGCTGCAGGGCCACCTGCAGGGCGCTGTTGAAGTCGAGGTCCTGCGCCTGGTAGTTCGGCGTGTCGGCATTGGCGATGTTGGCCGCGAGCAGCTGCAGGCGCTGCTCTCGCAACGCCAGCGCCGTGCCGTGGATGCCTAGGAAGTCGGACATGTGCCCTCCGGGGGCGGGTTCTCCTCCCGGATCAGGCAAGTGATGTGCCAGACGCTGCCGGCGCGGGCCGCGATGGCCCGACCGGGACCTCAGCGCAGGGCGTGGATCCGCGCCGCCACCCGTTGCGCCAGCTCGCTCTCGGAGTATTTGGGCACGAAGTCATCGGCGCCGACGCGTTCGACCATGGCCTGGTTGAACACGCCCGACAGCGAGGTGTGCAGCAGCACGAACAGTCCGCGCAGGGCAGGGTCGCGACGGATTTCCGTCGTCAAGGTGTAGCCGTCCATCGCCGGCATCTCGATATCGGAGATCACCATGGCGTAGCGCTCGCACGGCGACTGCCCGGCCTGCACCAGCGCCTGCAGGTGGTCGAGCGCCTGGCGTCCGTCCGACAGCAGCGTGGCCTCCAGCCCCAGTTGCCCGAGCACGGCCCGGATCTGGTTGCGGGCGACGCGCGAGTCGTCGACCACCAGCACCTCTCGCGATCCGCCGTGCACGGGCAGGGCGGTCAGGTTGCCGGCATCGCTGGCGCGCGGCACCGACTCGGCGAGCACGCTTTCGACATCGATCAGCTGGATCAGCTCGCCCTGGTGGCGGGTGACGCCGGTGAGGTAGTGGCAATCACCGCCCAGTTCCGGTGGCGGCTGGATCTGCTCTACGGCGATGTTGACGATGCGGTCGACGCCGGCAACCAGGAAGCCCTGCACCGAGCGGTTGAACTCGGTCACCACCAGGTACTTCGGCTCGCCGGCGGCGTCATCGCCATGGCCGATGACCCGCGCCAGGTCCAGCACCGGCACGCTGCGGCCGCGCACGTCCGCCGCGCCGGCGAAGGCCGGTGGTAGCTGCGGCAGGGTGAACAGCGGCGGGCGCGGCAGCACTTCCTGGACCTTGAACACGTTGACGCCAAAAAGCTGACGCGAACCCAGGCGGAACAGCAGCAGGGCCAGCCGGTTGTGGCCGGCGAGGCGGGTGCGTTGGTCGATGCGGTCGAGCAGGTCCTGGCTCATGCACCGTGTTGACGGCCGCCACGCCGGTTCCTTGAGCACTGCCGACAGGTCTTCCCGTGGCACGGCGCTTGCAGGCCACCGTCGATGCATCCGTCCGTAGAGCAGCCCCTGGCCATGCGATTGCTTCCATCGTTCCGTTGTCGCTTGCCGCCGCGCGCGTCCGCGGTCCGGGCAGGCATGGCGGCGATGCTGGGCGCGTGGTGGCTGCTGGCCCTCTCGAACGCACACGCGACCACGCCACACCCGGCCGCCGACATCCGCGCCGCGGCCATCGCCGCCATTGGCGCCGCCGACGCGGATGCCGAGGTCGTCATCGACCCTGCACTGCGCCTGGCGCGCTGCAACCAGCCATTGCAGGCCGTCGCCTCAGGACCGAGGACCGCCCAGGTCCGATGCGACGACACGCCCGGCTGGCGCCTGTACGTGCCAGTGCGCGTGCGCCGCGAAGCCGATGTCGTCGTGCTCACCTCGCCGGCACCGGCCGGCGTCGCCATCGCTGCCAGTCAACTGTCGCTGCAACGCCGCGACATCAGCCGCGCCAGTGGGGCGACCTTCACCGATCCGGCCGCGCTGGTCGGCCGCATCCCCAGTCGCGCCCTCGCCGCCGGGCGGGTGCCGACCGAAGCGGACCTTTCCAGCGGAACGCCGCTGCGCCGGGGCGACCCGGTGGTGCTGGTCTCGCGCACCGGAGGCGTCGAGGTCAGAATGCAGGGCCGCGCGCTCGGCCCGGACCGTGCCGGTGGCCTGGTGAGCGTGGAAAACCTCAGCTCGCACCGGGTGTTGCGGGGCAGGGTGACGGCCCCGGGTGTGGTGGAAGTCATGCCATGAAACCAGCTGAACAGGGGCGCCTCAAGTTCCCCTTCGCCATGCCGATACCGTGTTCGACCGAGCCACTCAGGAGTGAGCCATGACCAACAAGATCGACGGCGGACTGCCCGCCGCCCGACCGCCGGAAGCGGCCGTGACGTCCGCAACGGCGCGCGCCGGCAACGAGCGCAGCACGGCGATCGGTGCCACCAATGCCACCGACAGCGTGCGTCTGACCGGTGAGGCCGAAGGCCTGCAGGCGCTCGAGCGCCAGCTCGGCAACGGCCCGGCCGGCATCGACGTCGCCCGCGTCAACGCAGTGCGCGCCGCGATTGCCGACGGCAGCTACAAGGTCGACGCGCAGGCCATTGCCACGCGCATGATCGATCTCGACCAGCAGCTCGGCAAATAAAGATGAGCGCCGGCATCGAGCCAGCGCTGGAGGCACTCGAGCAGGCGCTCAAGGCCGAGCGCGAGGCGCTGCTGGCGCATGACGTGGATGCCTTGCTCGCGTCCACCGACGCCAAGCTCACCGCGCTGCGCCGCGCCGAATCGATGGCGGCCGACGCCGGATCGGCCGACCGCCTGGTCCAGTTGCGCGACTTCAACCAGGCCAACGGCGTGTTGCTCGCGCGTCGCCGTCGCGAAGTGAACTGGGCCCTGCGCCATCTTGGCCGCATCGAGTCGACGAGCGTGTACGATTCCGCCGGACAGCCGGGCGCCCGCCCGCAGGCGCGCTGTCTCGGAGTGGGATGAACCAACGCGACACGCTTACGTCCTCCACGACCTGGAGCGACGACATGCTCTGGGCCCTGAGCGTCACCGACAACGCGGTGATGCTGGTCGACTGTGCCGGTCACGTGACCCTGGCCAATGACGCGACCCGCGCGTTGGCCGAGCGTGTCCATCCCGGCGCCGGCCCCGAATACCTGCTGACGCTGCTGCCCAACGACGTCTGGACGCTGGCCTGCGCAAGCGGCAGCTGGCACGGCCAGGTCACCTCGGCCGACGGCCTCGTACTTGCCGTCGCACTGCACTGCGAAGAGCGCGGCGGCACCGTGCGCAGCTTCCTGACCTTTGACGACCTGTCGGCACGCAACGGTCGCGAACGCGAGCTGCAACTGCGCCACGACGAATTGCAGAACACCTATCGCCGCCTGGCCGGCGCGCAGGAGCAGTTGCTGCAATCGGAGAAGATGGCATCGATCGGCCAGCTCGCCGCCGGCGTCGCGCACGAGATCAACAACCCGATCGGCTACGTGCACTCCAACCTGGGCACGCTGCAGGAGTACATCGGCGCGCTGTTCGCGCTGGTCGAGGCCCACGAGGCCGCGCTGCAATCCGGCGATCCGCTGGCATCGCGCGAAGAGGTCCGCATCAAGCGCGAGCGCCTGGACATCGACTTCATCATCGGCGACCTGCCCAAGCTGCTGGCCGAATCGCGCGAGGGCATCGAGCGCGTCACCAAGATCGTGCACGACCTCAAGGACTTCTCCCACGCCGGACGCGACGAGGCGATGCGGCCGTCGGACCTGCACCGTGGCCTTGAGTCGACCCTCAACATCGTCTGGAACGACCTCAAGTACAAGGTCCGCCTGGAGAAGCATTACGGCGAGTTGCCGCCGGTGGAGTGCCACCTGTCGGAGATCAACCAGGTGCTGATGAATCTGCTGATCAACGCTGGCCAGTCGATCACCGAACGCGGAAGCATCGTGATCGCCACCGGCGCCGAGAACGGCGAGGCCTGGATCAGCATCGCCGACAGCGGTTGCGGCATTGCGCCAGATGCATTGCAGCGCATCTTCGAGCCGTTCTACACGACCAAGCCGATCGGGCGTGGCACCGGCCTGGGCCTGGCGATCGCCTACAGCATCATCGCCAAGCACAACGGCCGCATCGAGGTCACCAGCCAGCCCGGTGCCGGCAGTGCGTTCCGCGTGGTGTTGCCGACGGTGCAGCCGCGCGACGCGGGTACTGCCTGACCGCGCGACTCAGAATCCCTCTTCGCCAGCCGCGCGGCGCTCGTGCGCGCGGAACGCCGCCTGGATGTGCTCACGCAGTTCGTCGTCGTTCCAGGGCTTGGTCAGGAAGCGGTAGATCGCGCCCAGGTTGATGGCCTCGGTAATCGTGGCCAGGTCGGTGTAACCCGACAGCACCATGCGGATGGTGTCGGGGTAGAGGTCGCGCACGCGCGCCAGGAACTCGGTGCCGGTCATGTCCGGCATGCGCTGGTCGGAGACGATGACCTGCACGGCGTTGCTCGCCAGCAGGTCGAAGGCTTCGCGCACGCTGCTGGCGGTGAGGATGTTGTAACCGTCGCGACGGAACAGGCGTGCGAGCGAGCGCAGCACGTTCTCCTCGTCGTCCAGCAACAACACGGTCCGCTCCGGCCGCGTCGCCGCGAATGCGCCGGGCAGGAGGAAGCGACGCCGGATGAGATCGTCGAGCTGCTCGGCTGGCAATGGCGGACTGAACAGGTGACCGACGAAGTAATCGCAATGGTTGCGGCGCAGGAAGCCCAGCTCGGCTTCGGTCTCCACGCCCTTGGCGGTGACCTTCATGCCCAGTCGATGGCCCATCGCGATGATGCCGCGCACGACCGCGGCGCTGCGCGGATCGCTGGCGACATTGCGGAAGAAGCTGCGGTCGATCTTGAGCCGGTCCAGCGGGTACTGCGCCAGCGAGGCGAAGCTCAGGCCACCCAGTCCGAAATCCTGCACGGTCAAGGTTGCGCCCAGCCCGCGCAGGCCGACCAGGGTGTCGTGGATGCGATGCGCGTCGAGGGCGAGCGCACTTTCGGAAACCTCGAACTCCAGCGACTTGCCGCTGAGGTTGAAGCGGTGCAGCAGCTCGCCGATCTCGTCCAGGCAACGCGGCTGCGCCAGCAGCGGGCTCGCCAGGTGCACCGACAGCGACAGGTAATCCAGTCCCTGGTCGCGCCACTGCGCCAGCTGCCTGGCGGCCGCCTCGGCCACCCAGGATCCCAGCTGCGCCGACAGGCCGACACGCTCGACGATTTCCAGGAAGCGGCTGGCGCGCAACAGCCCGTTGCTCGGCGTGTCCCAGCGCAGCAGGGCACCGAAGCCGATCATGCCGCCGTCCTGGGCATCGATCAGCGGCTGGTAGAACAGGTGCAGCTCGCGGTTGTCCATTGCCTCGACGAAGCGCTCGGCGAACCCGTCGTTGGGCGCCTTCTTGTCGGCGGTGGCCGAGTACAGGCCGATGCTGTTGAGACCCTGTCGCTTGACGTCCAGCAGTGCGCGCTCGGCACTGGCCAGCAGCGAGGGCGCGTCGTTGGCATGGTCGGGGAATACCGCCACGCCGATCGACAGCGTCACCGGCAGGGAGTAGGGCGGGATCCACAACGGTGTCTCGAAGGCATCGCGAAGCATCTCGGCCAACTGCTCGCCGTCGGTCTCGCCGGGCAGGTAGCGGATGCCGGCGATGAACTCGTCGCTGTTGAGGCGCCACAGCCAGCTTTCGTCCGGCATGGCCTTGCGCAGTCGCTGCGCGATCGCGGCCAGGGCCTGGTCGCCGACCGCCTCGCCCATGTTCGAGTTGATCGAGCGGAACATGTCGACATCGACGTGCAGCAGCGCCAGCTGGCGCTTGGTCGCGCGTGCGGCGGCCAGCTCCTTGGGCAGGCTGGGCCCACCGGCGCCGAGCCGGTACAGCAGGGTCACGGGATCGACAGGTATCCCACTGAGCGCGTCGTAGTGTTGCTTCATCGCGACAGGGTAGCGGTTTCGGCTATTGGATCGGAGGGGGAGGAGCCGTGGCTCCGGAGCGGCTCAAGGATTCCCTGTTCCCGCCGATAAGTCCGGAGAAGGCGCGAAAGTGCTACGCAGTCCACAGTTTCCGGGTGGGGTCACGGTGAACTGTTGCAGGTGTTGCAGACGATCCAGGACGTTCCCGGTTCGTTTTATTGGCGGAGGTCCGGCGGGCGAGCGAAAACTCGGCGTGGGAGCGCACGCATTTGTGATTCCAGCGCGGGCAGGGGCCGCGCCGATATGCCATTGAAGCGTCTTTCGCCATTGCGGGGTTTCATCGCGGCTGCAGTCATCCTCGTTGCGCTGGGGGTCTACGTCGTAGCCAACGCGGTGAACCTCGCGTCGGACTACCGCTGGGTCAACCATACCCACGCGACCCTCAACCTCATCAGCCAGATCGAAGCGCTCAAGCACCAGGCCATCGCCGAATCGCGCGGCTACATCCTGGCCGGCAGCGATGAGAGTCGCGACAACTTCTGGAAGGTCCAGGGCCAGTTGCAGCGCGAGATGGAATCGCTGGTCGGCATGGTCATCGACAACCCGCAGCAGCACCAGCGCAGTATCCGACTGCGCGAGTCGCTGGAGCGGCGCCTGGCGATCAGTTCCGATGCAATGGAGTATTACGGCAGCCGCGGCGTCGCGCCTTCGCTCAGCGACGCCAGGACGGCGATGATCCGCGCTGCCGAAATCGACGTGGGCCAGCGCCTGAGTGAACTGCGGCACGGCGAGCAGGCATTGCTGAGTGCGCGCAGCGCGAGCGCCGAACGCGCCGCCTGGCTGATGTTGCTGGCCGCCGGAATCGGCATTCCATTGAGCTTGTTCCTCGTCGGCCACGCCCATCGCCTGCTGGCGCGCGAAAACCGGGAGCGCACGCAGGCCGAAGCAGCGGCCTCGGCCTCCAATGCCGAGCTGAGCAGGACGGTCTCGCAACTGGCGCACCTGTCCGACAGCATGGCGGCACTGAGCACGTATTCGGGGATGCTGCAGGGCGCGTCCGACGCGCAGGAACTGTATGAAATCAGTGCGACCACGTTTCGCAAGCTGTTGCCCGGAACCTCCGGCTTCCTCTACGTCATTCGCGCCTCGCGCGACCAGGCGGAGCTGGTAGCCAGATGGGGCGAAGGGCTGGCGCCCACCGATCCGACGCCGGCGCCTCATGCGTGCTGGTCGGTGCGGCGCAATGCAGCCTTCGGCGTGGACGACCTGCGCCATGGCCTGCGCTGTCCTCACACCGGACGGCCGCCCGGTGCCGAAGAAGTGTCGGGGCTGTGCATTCCACTCAGCGCGCAGGGCGAAGTGGTCGGGTGGATCTCGCTGCAACGGCTCGGACAGGGTCGCATCCCGGACGAAAGCCTGGCGATCAGCCTGTGCGAACAGCTTTCGCTGGCGCTGGCCAACGTGCGGCTCAAGGAAAGCCTCCAGCACCAGGCCATCCGCGACCCGCTCACCGGCTTGTTCAACAGACGCTACCTGGAAGAGTCGCTCAGCCGCGAGATCGCCCGCTGCGAACGCAGGCGCCAGCCATTGGCGGTGCTGATGCTGGACGTGGACCACTTCAAGGCCTTCAACGACCGCCATGGCCATGCCACCGGCGACATCGCACTGGCGGCCTTCGGCGCGATGCTGCAGGCCAAATGCCGGGCCGAAGACATTGCCTGCCGCTACGGCGGGGAAGAGTTCACCCTGATCCTGCCCGAGACCGACCTGGCCACCGCACTGGAACGCGCGGAAGAGATCCGCGCCGGTGCCGCCCTGCTGCGGATCGGCCCTGCGGGCACCTTGCCCAGGATCACCGTGTCGATCGGCGTTGCGCTCATGCCCGAACACGGCAACGTGGGCCTGGAGTTGATGCGTGCCGGCGACATGGCGCTGTATCGCGCCAAGCACGAAGGCCGGGACCGGGTGGCGGTTGCCGAGGTGGAGACGGCCTAGCGCTCCGGAGTGCAGCATCGACGCCGCCTATGGCACCTGCGGCGCAAGGCGATCGTGAAGCGATTCACGCAATCGCCTGAGAGGCGAAGCCTATCGAAGTTGCCGCGATCGCAACCGGTGGCCGCCGGATAACCATGGCGCCGTTGGATCTTCTTGATGCAGCTCGATCGTGGCCGCAGCTAGCACTTCCGCCTGGTCGTCAGCACGATCGCCACGGTTACATCGCCTGGGTGGTGAGCGAGTTCCAGCGCCGGACACGGAGGTGAACCCATGGAAGCGCATGTGCAGGGAAGTCTTCCGACGAGCTGCCGACCTGCTGCTCGAAGCGGCGTCCTTACTGCCGCACTCGCATTGGCACTGCTGCAACTGACGACAGGGTGCAGCTCCGAACACAAGGCAACCACTGCGTCCGAGCCCCTGCGCCCGCCGAAGGAATTCAGCTTCGGCGCCGACGGCGTGACGCATGCCGACCTGCGCGCATCCCTGACCCACGTCAACGTCGGCAACGAGCGTTACACCTCGCTGGTCTTCAACGACGACTACAACGCGCCTCTCATCCGGACGCGCCCCGGTGGCGTCATGTCGATCCGCCTGGACAACCAGATGGACGAGAAGACCAACCTGCATTTCCACGGCATGACGGTGTCTCCGCTGGAAGCAGGCGACAACATTTTCCGCGAGACCCTGCCGCACCAGGTCGGCGTCTACAACCTCAAGCTTCCGCCCGACCACAGCCCGGGCGCGTACTGGTACCACTCGCACTTCCACGGTGGCTCGCAGCGTCAGGTGGAAGCCGGCATCGCCGGACCGATCCTCGTCGACGGCATGCTCGATCCGTTCCCGGAGCTCAAGGGCATCCAGGAGCGAGTGCTGGCGCTGCGCAATTTCCAGAAGACCGCCACCGGCAAGGTTGCCAGCGAGATCATCACTTCCGCCGCATCGATCCGCACCGTCAACGGCCAGGAGCAGCCGATCATCGAGATCCAGCCGGGCGAAACCCAGCTGTGGCACCTGCTCAACATCTCGGCCAACCAGTACTTCCGCGTGCGGGTGAAAGGACAGCCGGTGCAGATCCTTTCGCAGGACGGCAACACGGTCAACCAGCAGGTCATGACCGATGAAATGCTGATCGGCCCTTCGGCCAGGGTCAGCGTCCTGGTGGTGGGCCCACAGGCGGGCGACCATGCAGTCGAGCTGGGTTCGGGTAACACCGGTCCTGCAGGCGACCAGTACAAGGGCGCACAGCTGGCGGTATTGCGCTCCAGCGGCGCACCGGTGTCGACGCGAAGGATCACCAGCGCGTATCCGCGGCTGGAGGATTTCAGCAGGGAGCCGGTCGCACGGACGCGGCAGTTCGCGTTCGAGGATTCGCCCACCGACGGCAATGCCTTCCTGATCAATGGCCGTCGCTTCGATTACGGCCGCGTCGACACCACCGTCAAACTGGGCGATGTCGAGGAGTGGCGGCTTTACAACCCGTCACAGGAACTGCATCAGTTCCATATCCACCAGACCGATTTCCAGGTCACGCAGATCAACGACAAGCCCGTGCCGTTCATCGGCTATCGCGACAACGTGTACATTCCGGCGACCGGGTCGATCACGGTGCGCATCCCGTTCCGCGATCCCACCATGCTCGGCAAGTTCGTCTACCACTGCCACATCCTCGAGCACGAGGACGGCGGCATGATGCAGGTCGTGCAGGTGGTCAAGCCCGAGGACTACGAGCAGGCGCTGAAGCTCGAGCCACTGGGCGGCATCTACGGCGAGAACCAGCTGTGCAGCTACCTCAAGAACACCGGTGAGGACCTCAAGGTTCCGTACCCGAGCAGCTGGCCGATCGGAGGTGCGCCGTGAGCCGGGCAAGGGCAGGGGCCCTGGTACTGGGCACGCTGTGCGGATCGATGGGACTGGCGCCGGAAGTGCGCGCGGACGACGGCCAGTACCCGAACTTCGGCATAGACTACAGCGCGCAGCTGCAGTACGACTTCAGCCGACTCGACGGCGATACCAACGGCGGCCCGCGCAACACGACGGATTTCTATCCGGACATCACCACGTCCTTCTACCTGCGTTTCAGCACGGACGACCAGATCCGGCTGACCACCGAGATCAATCCGGCCGACCCGCCCAACCCGGGCGAGAAGCGCACGTTTGGCGACATCGGCCTGGTGATCGACGAGCTGAACTACTACAAGCTCACCTCACGCACGTCGTGGATGATCGGCAAGTTCCAGGTGCCGTTCGGCCGGGCGATGGACCAGGCACCGGGGCTGTACACCAACGACTACGTGGCGGCCTATGACCTGGGCGGAATGCTCGGTGGCACATTCGGCTACCGCCACTTCAGCCAGAAGCTCGGCCTGATCGAGCCCGACATCAGCCTCTACACGTTCGACACGACCGAACTCAGCCGCACCTTCCTGCGCGGCGGTGGCCGCGCGCAACGTTCCGACGGCGGCCCCGCGAACACCGGCAAGCTCGATTCCTACTCGGTCGCGCTGAACTGGACCAGCATTCCGGCGCTGCCGTTCCTCGAACTGCAGGCCGGCTACATGCGCAACCAGAAGGGCGTTGGCCAGAACGACGGCACCATGCCCGGCGACGAAGTCGTGCGGATCGTTTCGGCACGCTACATGTGGGCGCGCCTGCCCGGCACCGACCTGGGCGAGACGCTCAGGGGCCATTACCTCGATGTAGTGCCGTTCATCGAGTACGCCGATGTGGACAACGAGAACGCGGTGCAGGGCAACGACACCAGCTACCTGACCACTTCGCTCACGGTCGACTATGGCCCCTGGTCGATGGGCGCGACGCGCACCGACAAGAAGCGCCCGCCGATCGCCGGTGCCGGCCGCCACGATTACCTCAATGAACTGAGCGTGACCTACAACATCACCGGCCGGCTGAGCATCGGTTTGTCGGCCGGGACGCAGAAGGAGGCCGGGCAGCGCTCGGACCTGTACGGACTGCAGCTGGCCTACTCGGGAGCGTACTGATCATGCGCATGCACGCATTCATCGTCGCAACGGCGCTCGCGCCGACCCTTTTGCTTGCGGCCACGCGCACGGACGTCGGTGGCTCGTTCAAGCTGACCGACCAGTCCGGTCGCGCCGTCACCGACCAGACCTACCACGGCAAGCCGGCGCTGATGTACTTCGGCTTCTCGTCGTGCCCGGATGTCTGCCCGACCGACCTGGCGCGGATGGCGCGCATTGCCCGGCAGGCACAGCAGGTCACCGGCGTAGCGCTGACACCGATCTTCGTCACGGTCGACCCGGAGCGCGACACGCCGGCCAGGCTGAAGCCCTACGTCGGCGTATTCGGCAAGAACTTCGTCGGGCTCACCGGCACTCCGGCGCAGATCAAGGACATCACCGACAAGTACCACGTGTTCTACAAGAAGGTCCCGTATGGCAAGCAGGGGCAGTACACGATGGACCATTCGACCTTCATGTTCCTGCTCGACGCGAAGGGACGGTACCAGGACCACTTCGGCCGCAGCGTCGACGAAGCCACGGTCGTGCAGCGCATCAGCGCCGAGCTGAAGCACGCCGGCGCCACCGCGGCGAAGTAGGTGCGGACCCCACCGCGAGCTCAGCTCACCTGCGGGTAATCCTTGATGATGTCGAGCACGCCGTTGATGACGAACTGCGCGCCCATGCATACCAGCAGGAAACCCATCAGGCGCGAGAAGGCCTCCACGCCGTTCTGGCCGATCCAGCGCATGATGGTTCCCGCGCTGCGCAGGCACACCAGCACGATGAGCGACGAAAGGAAGAACACCAGCAACGGCGCGAGCTGCATCACCCATGGCGCGAATGGCTGCTCGTCCTTCATCATCGCCGCGGTGCTGATGAGCAGCGCGATCGTGCCGGGACCGGCGGTGCTGGGCATGGCCAGCGGGATGAAGGCGATGTCACGCGTGGCCTTTCCGGAGCGCTCCTCGACGGGATGATCCGCGTCGGAGACGTCCTCGGCGTGATCGCCCGGAAACAGCATGCGGAAACCGATGAAGGCCACGATCAGGCCGCCGGCAATGCGCAGCCCGGACAGCGTGATGCCGAACACGCTCATGACCTGCTGGCCGGTGTAGTACGCGATCGTCATGATGGCGAAGACGTAGCAAGCGCACAGCAGGGACTGGCGCTTGCGCTCCTGCTCGGACATGCCTTTCGACAGCGCGAGCATCACCGCAACCGTGGTCAGCGGATTGGCCAGGGGCAAGACCATGACCAACCCCATTCCCACTACCTCGATCAACTCCAGCATGTGATCACCCGTGGGCCAAGGCGAAATCCGTCACACCGTACGGCACGCGCTGCACGCGGAGAGTGAAGCGCGGAACATCCCAACCCGCCTGAGGCACGCCAGTCACGCCGCGTAAGCGTCTCTTTCACGTCGTCTTTAGCCCGGCGCTCCCAGATTGGGACATCACTTTCAACCGCTGATGGAGAACCGACAATGACCAAGCCCGACGACCTCGAGCAGAAGTTCTGGGAAGCGCTCAAGTCCGACATGACGATGATGCTGGGCGTGGACGGACTGGAGGAGGGGCACACGCGGCCCATGACGGCGCAGCTCGAGAACGAGAGCCGGGGCCCGATCTGGTTCTTCACCTCCACTGACAACGCGTTGGTGAAGCAGGTCACCGCACCACGCCGCGCGATCGCCGCGTTCTCCGCGAAAGGGCACTCGCTGTTCGCCAGCGTCGGCGGCGAGTTGAGTGTCGACACCGATCCCACCGTGGTCGAACGTCTGTGGAATCCCTTCGTCGCCGCCTGGTACGAGGGAAAGAACGATCCCAAGCTGGCGCTACTGCGGCTCGATCCCGACCAGGGCGAGGTCTGGCTCAACGAGAACAACCTGCTTGCCGGGGTGAAGATGCTGATGGGCATCGACCCGAAGAAGGACTACCAGGACAAGGTCGCCAAGCTGGATCTACGCTCGGATCCCTGATGCCTGGCGCCACATCCACACCGTCTTCACCGTTACGCCCTCAGGGTTGCCGCTGTTTCGACGGGGGAGGGTTGCATGGCAGTTCTGGAATGCGGGCTGATTCTGGTGGTCGAGGACCATCCGACCATCGCCGAGCTGATCGGCGAGTGCCTGGAGCGGATCGGATACGACATCGATTTCGCGCACGATGGCGTGGAAGCACTGGGGCGGCTTGAGGACAGGGCTTATGACCTGGTGATCCTCGACCGGTCTCTCCCTCGGTTGGACGGCGTTGAAGTATGTCGCCGCATTGCCGGGGCCAAAGGGGCCAGACCTTCGATTCTGATGCTCACCGCGCACGAGGCATGGGCAGACAAGGTGACAGCACTGGAAGCAGGCGCCGATGACTACCTCACCAAGCCGTTTGCCCCGACAGAGTTGCAGGCACGCGTGGCGGCGTTGATCGATCGCCGCCGCGGCAGCGTACCTGGCACGGAACTCCAGGCGGTGGGTCTCGCGATCGCCTGACAGCGGCGACGAAGCGCGTTCGAGCCAGCCTCCCGGTCGCACCGCTACAGGGACTTGAGGTATTGCGCCACGTCCTTCACCTGCGCCGGCGTCAGGCCAAGCGATTTCCTGCTGTTGTAGGTTTCGACCACAGCCTCCAGCGTCGGCGCGCTGCCATTGTGGAAGTACGGCGGGTGTTGCCAGACGCCATTCAACGGCGCGGTCCTGTATTGCTTTGTCGCGCTGCGCGACGCGTAGCTCGGCACGCCCGCGGTCTCCGGCTCGCTCACTACTTCACCTGGTGCGTGCAGGCGCGTGTTGGCGTCCGTGAACGACGGGGCGCTGTGGCAACCGGAGCAGCCAGCAGCGCCGTCGAACAGGATCTTGCCGCGTTGCGCCGCCGCCGGATCGAAACTGCCCGCCGGCGGAGGAGGGGAGGGTAGGGACAACTGGTACGCCTGCAACGCGGGAAGCTTGCTGCTTACCAGGTCATCGCTGCCATGCTTCACTTTCACCCCGGTTCTTGGCTCTTCGAACGAACCGTGTCCGCCCATCTGGGTGACGCTGACATAGCGGTTCCAGTACGCAATATCGTCGCCATCACCCGTGGCCGTGATGCGATCAAGGCCGGCCAGCCCGTACGCAGGCGGTATGACCTGCGGCCCATTACGCCCGTCCTGGTTGTAGCGCGGATCGTACTTGCCCTTTCCCCACGACCCGTAAATCGCCTTCTGTTGCGCCGTAAGCGTTGGCGACAGGGCGATGATCGCGCCGGGATCGAGATCGCGATTGGGCCAGCCATCCAGGCGCTTGCCGATGCCGGGAGAGAATGAATCGTCGACCGTCGAGTGGCACAGCGCGCAGGTAATCCCGACGCGGGTCAAGGTGTCCTTTCCATCCACGCTCTCGACCGTCCCCTTGAGTCCAACCACGGCATCGAGCTTGAGCAGCGCGACCGTCGTGTCCGGGCTGGTGAGGCTGATCGACCCGTCCTTGATGGCGCTGACCACTTCAGGCGGCAACGCTTCGGCATCGACCTTGAGGCCGACCGACAGTGCGGTCTTGGGATCGACTGCCTTGCGGATCACCTCGTGCATCTTCAGCTGGTCGGTCCAGAAGGATTCGTCGCCGAAGGTGTCGAAACGGAATATTCGCTGTCCTGTCGCGATCGCGGCCGGGTCGTTGTGCGCGTCGTGTGCGGCGGCCGGGGCAGGCGCCTTGCCTTCGGCCCTGGTCGAGCCGGGCTCCGGCGTGGCTCCCGGACCACAGCCCGCCAACAATGCAGGGAGCATCCATGGCCACAAGCGCCGCTGCGGACGCCGCGCCTGGTTGGAAGCGCTGTTCATCTCGTCACCTCCCTCGAATCTGTCGGAGCCTTCAACTTGCGGACGCGACAGGGCGAAAAAGGTTCCCGGGAGAGGGCGAGCCGGGCGTGGCAGCTACTTCGCTGCCGGGGATGACTCCACGCTCGCTTCCCCCAGCAGCCAGGCACGCACTGCGGCGATGCCGGCATCCGCGTCGTGAGCCTGTGCCCAGGCAATATGAAACCCATGCCCGGCCAGTTCCGTGTCGAAGGGCTGGAACAGCATTCCCGAATGCAGTTCGTCGCCGACAAGTGCGAGGTTGACCAGGGCCACACCCTGGCCGGCCACTGCGGCCTGGATGGCGTGCACTTCGTCGGAGAACTGCAACTGGCGCGGCAAGGGCGCACACCCGGCGCGCTCGAACCACAACGGCCAGTCCGGCGTGTCCGCATCGCGGCGGAACCATTCGAAGCCGATGAGCGGGACCTTTCGCAAGTCGTCCGGTGTCCGCACGCCCAGGGCCGGGGCGCATACGGGTGCAAAGCGCGATGGGAGCAGCGGCACGCAGTTCAGCCCCGGGTAGCTGGCCGGGCCGTAACGGATCGCCAGCTGCGCAGCGCCCGCATGCAGGTCTACGGGCTCGTCACTGGTGTGCAGGTGGAGCGCGATGCCCGGGTGCGCTTGTGCGAATCGCGCCATCCGCTGCAGCAGCCATCGCGAGGCGAAAGCCATCGTCGTGCTCAGCACCAGGGGGCGAGGTTGCGTTCCGGGACGCACCGCATCCACTGCGCGTGCCATCGCGTCGAATCCATTGCGCAATGCGGTAAACAACTCCTGGCCGACCGGGGTGAGATCGACGCGCCGTGGGCCGCGTTCGAACAGGCGCACGCCGAGGTGCTCCTCAAGCTGGCGCACCTGGTGGCTGATGGCGGTCGGGGTGAGCGACAACTCGTTGGCGGCGTGCTTGAAGCTGAGGTGCCGCGCGGCGGCTTCAAAGGCGCGAAAGGCGGTCAGGGGCGGCAGTCGACGTGCGCTCATGGATGAATTTCAGTCATCTGGTGGATGCAGAATGATCGTTTTACTGAAGCCGATATCAGGTCGAACCTGTGCGTATCAACCAGCACAGGTGAATCATGGTCAGGTTACTTCATATCGACTCCAGCGCCCGGCCCGGTCGATCGGGTGAGCAGGCGCACGGCTCGCACACCCGCCGGCTTTCGGCCCGTTTCGTGCGCCAATGGCAGGCAAAGCGACCTCAGGATCCGGTCGTCTACCGTGACCTCGCGCTTTCACCGCCCACGCCGGTCACGGGCCAGTGGGTGCATGCCGCATTCACCGCGCAGGAACAGCGCGAGCCATGGATGCGGGCCGCATTGGCCGAGAGCGACACGCTGGTCGACGAACTGGCGGGCGCGGACCTCATCGTCATCGGCGTGCCCATGTACAACTTCGGCATGCCTTCCACGCTCAAGGCGTGGATCGACAATATCGTCCGCGTCGGACGCACGTTCGGCTTCGATCGTAGCCGCTCCGGCGAACCCTACTGGCCGTTGCTGGCGGATCAGGGAAAGCGCCTGGTGCTGTTGAGCTCACGCGGCGACTACGGTTATCAGCCGGGCGAGCGGCTTGGCGCCAGCAACCACGTCGAAGCCGGCGTCATCACCGCCCTGCGGTACATCGGCATCGACGCTGTCGACCGTATCGCGATCGAGTACGACGAGTTCGCCGACGAACGGCTGCATACGTCCATCGCTGCGGCGGAGGCTGAAGTGGATGCGCTGGCGCTCCGGATGGCGGCGCAGGTGTCAGCGGGGCAGGCGCCCGCAGTCCTGGCCGATGCCGGACATCTGGGGTAGGACGGCCATGAGGGGAGTGCTAATGTGCGATCGAACCGTCTGCGACATTTTCGCGCCACGACTTCGATTACCTCATTGGCAACTGGAACCTGAGGAATCGCAAACTGAAATCGCGGCTCACCGGTTCGACGGAATGGGTCGACTTCACCTCGCGCGTGGAGATGCACCAGATCCTCGATGGCCTGGGCAACATCGACAAGTACACCGAGTCCTTGCCGCCGAAGCCGTACGAAGGCGTGGCGTTGCGCCTGTTCGATCCCAGGACGCGGCTGTGGAGCATCTACTGGGCCGATGGCAACTCCGGCGACATTGGCGCCGAACCTCGCCAGGTGTTGCCACGGCGGCATGGATCAGCTGCGGAATCCGTTACGACGGTGCGTGTCGTCGCAGAATGGCTTGTTCGAAGAGCCCCCGCAGCGGCACAGCCGCGTGGATGTCACGCGATTGATGGTGCGTCCCGTGCCGCAGCAGATCTCAACGTTGCCGCTTAGAACGAGCGGGCCATTGACCTGCGGATCCACGTTCAGCGGACCATCGCGCATCGGCAGTGGTTTCGAATCCACGCTGGCAGGTTCGCCCGTCGCCTGAAAGTGGATGTCGTTGTGGCTGCCGTCACAGAACGGCTTCTGCCTGGATGCGCCGCACCGACACAGCACAGCGCGCATGCCAACGGGTACGCCGTCCAGAACGATGCGGGCGCGCACACCGAGCGGTCCGTTCTCGCGCAACTGGATGAGGTTGACCGGCGGCGGCGCTTCCTCGGCGCCACCGTCGTGGCGGCGATACGCGATCGCGCCCGACGGACACATATGGGCGACGGTGACGAGTGCTTCGGCGCTTGCCGCATCCGGATGGATCCATGCGCCGGGCGTATTGGCCCTGAACACGCCGGGCAGCCCCAGCACGCAGTGACGTGCATGGATGCAGCGCGTACCGTTATAGACGATGTCGACTGCGGGGCCCGGTATCAATTCCGCACCGTTCTCGAGGCGTTGCGGTTGCGTGACCTGGCCCTCTTCGGGCGCACGAACGATTGAAACCTGGACGCTATCGGCATCGGCACCCGACGAGGCTTCCTCGCGCCGGCATCGTTCCGCCTGCGCGGAGAGTCGATTGGCGAGGCGCAGCGTGCCGACCCGAGTGGCTTCCAGCAGGTCGGCCTCCTTCGGATGCATATCCATCAGGCGCTCGCAACGCTCGCCGATCTCGCGCAATCGCTCGACCAGGATATCGACGCTTCCCGCTTCGCCCATGAGTGCCGCCGACGAACGAATGGTCGCGAAGCTCAGGCCGGCGGTAGCCTGCGGCATGCTCGGATTGGCGGGCAGGGTGCCCAGGCGGGTCGCGACGGGCGTGAGCAGGTGCATCAGGTCGACACCTGCCGACACGAGCGCGGCCTGCGCGTCCCGGCCGACGTCGCCATAGGCGAGTGACACGCATCGCAGGCAGTGGTTGTACAGGGCGTTGCCCAGATCAAGCAACGCGGCGGCGGGTTCTTCGCTGACCCAAAGTCGGCCCTCGGGAGTGGGGGGTGGCCGCATGACCGGATTGTGGGCGCTCATTCGCGCGGGACGAAACTCTGGCCGGGTCGCCAGCAGAGCGTCGTACTCGCGACCGATGCGAAGGAAGCGCTGGTAGTGCGAGTCGCCGGTGCACGAGTCGGCGCCTTCGCCCTGGCGCACGATCGCGTCGATGGCCTCCAGGGCCGTTGTCAGGCATCGGACGGTCTTCAATCCGGGCAGCCGTGCGCCGTCGGCGTCGAGCTGGTGCTCAGGATTGCCCACGAACAGGCGCCGTTCGCCCATCGATTCACTCAGGCGCTGCAGGCCGGCCGACACCGAGCGGTACAGTTCGCCTACCGTTTCGTAGTCCGTGCAGGCCGTCATCAGTCGGTCCATGCCGAGCGCACGCGAGTAGCGCTGAGGCGGTTCAAAGCCCTCGCCATCCTGTACTTCGGCGTCGTCGGGCCGCTCGAGGTAGACGAAGTGGGCGAGTGTCTGCCGGTTGAACGGCGCGAGCTTCACCACGACGCCCGCCGGGTGATAGCCGGGCGGGATCGGGAAATTCTGGTGGACCAGATGGGCCGGCGCGCCAAGGGCCGACAGGATGTTGCAGACGATGGCGAGGTGGCCCATCTCCTCCACCGAGACGGCGAGAATCTCGCGGCGCCAGCGCTCGACGGAGTCGAACTCGACTTCCGACAGGTCTTCCTCAGTGCTCTCCTTGAGACTGAAGGCCGCGTACAAGTAGCAGCACATGAGGTGGTGCTCGATCTCGGCCGCTTCGGCGAGTAACGCCCAGAGCTGCTCGCGTGACGTCGGTACGGCGATCTGCTGTTCCAAGCTGGCATCCTCGTTTGTCGATCGGATCGCGGACGCTTCCAGGCGTGACGGCCCTTCATGGAGTCTATCGCCGATGGCAGGGCAGGGCTGGGATCACATCCATCACACGCCGAACGGCAACGGCGCCGCAGGGTCGACAAGCCGTGCCTCGCGCAGCTCGCGCCAGAACGCCTCCGGCACGATTTCGGCCAGTCCCGCGCGATCCTCTGCCACACGGCTCGGCTTGCTCGCACCGGGAATCGCGCCGACGACCGCGGGGTGGGCCAGCGCGAACTGGAGTCCGGCAGCCTTCATGCCGACACCGTGGCGGTCCGCGATCGCTTTGATGCGCGCTACCCGCTCCAGGATCTCGGGCGTGGCGGGCGCGTACTCGAAGTTCGGACCACCGACGAGCGCGCCGGAACTGTAGGGTCCACCGACCACGATGCCCAGTCCGCGTGCAGCCACCCGCGGCATCACGCGCTGCAACGCACGGGAGTGATCCAGCAACGTGTAGCGGCCTGCCAGCAAGAAGCCGTCTGGCCGGGGAACTTCCAGGTCGAGCAGCAGTTCGATCGGTTCCACCCGATTGACGCCCAGCCCCCAGGCCTTGATCACGCCCTCGTCACGTAGCCGGTCGAGAACGCGGAACGCGCCCTTGCGTGCACCTTCGAACACGCCGAGCCACTCATCCCCGTAAAAGTCCTGCGCCACGTCGTGAACCCAGACGGCTTCGATCCGGTCCGTGCCGAGCCGCTGCAGACTGTCGGCAATGGATCGCAACGTGGCATCTTCCGAATAGTCGTTGACGATCCGGTTCGGGCGACCGTACTTGAACACGTCGCCTTTCTCTCCCAGGTCGCGAGCGCTGACATCCTCCACTTCGTCCAGGATCAGGCGTCCAACCTTGGTGCTGATGACGTACTCGTCGCGGGGTCGTCCTGCGAGCGCTTCGCCCAGCCGGATCTCGGCCAGGCCCGCCCCGTAGAAAGGAGCGGTATCGAAGTAGCGGATTCCGTCCGCCCACGCGGCCTCCACGGTGGCCCGCGCCTCCGCCTCCGGAATATCTCGGAACATGTTTCCCAGCGGGGCGGTACCGAAACCCAGCTTGCCGGGAAGAAGATCCTTCAGTGCCATGGTGCACTCCAGAGGCGATGCCTCAGCGAGAGTAGCGCCATGGCCGTGGGCACGCCGACAATAGCGCTGCAGGTCAGTGGACCGCTATCACCGCCATGCCGCATTTGCTGTTCGGCAACAGTGGTCCGAGTGACATCTCGACCCAGGACTTCGCGGTCGCATTCATCGACGAAGTGGAGAACGGGCTCCACCCGCACTAGCGCTTCACTGTCGCACATTGGTTGTGGCGGTATCGAAGTCCTCAGGCACCCTTGAGCGCTCTTGCCAGTGCCTCGCCCACCAGGCTGCCGGAAGCCGGATTCTGGCCCGTGATGAGCCGCCCATCGACTACGAGGTGGGGCTGCCATGGGGCGACTGATGAGTACTGCGCACCGTCCCGCCGGAGGGCGGTCTCGAGGTCAAACGGAACATCCTGGTCGGCGTAACCATTCTCTTCGGCAGTCGAGAACGATGTGAGCTTTCGTCCATGGATGAGCGGAGTGCCGTCATCCAGGGTTACACCGAGGAATGCAACGGGGCCATGACACACAGCCGATACGATCTTGCCGCCGTTCCAGGCCCGGATCACCGCCTTCTTGACGTCGGTGTCCGTCGCGATGTCGACCATCGGACCCAGGCCGCCCGGGAAGAAGATCGCATCGTAGTTGAGCACGTCGACATCGCGCAGGGGCCTGCTATGTGCGAGCCGCCGATAGGCAGCGCTGCCCAGGAACCAGGTCTGGACCGGATCCTTCTCGTCAAAGCCATCCTCGGGCGGTTTTCCGCCCTGCGGTGACGCAAACTCCATCGCGATACCAGCCTTGTCAAGCTCTTCGAAGGGATGGGCGATCTCAGGGAAGAAGAAGCCTGTCTTTCGATTGTGCGGACCGATAAGGCCGGCGTTCGTGGAGATGCAGAGGACGTACTTAACGCTCATGGCGGCTCTCCGGAACTGAATTCGTCATAGGACCGTGCGCTCGCTTGCCACAACTGCGGAAGCGATATCACGAATCAATTCGTATCACGGAACGCACGCAACTGCCCGTCAAACGCTGTGAAGTACTGCTCCAGATCGTGAAGGGGACAAGGCGATATCGAAGGGCGTCGATGCTCGCCATTCCCCTCAAATCGCAACGGAGCTGCGAGCCGCTGGAGGAAGGGTTGCTTACCGTTTTTTACCTTATTTGACCTCCTGCCCTGCGGAGTTTCGAGTAGAACGATCCTGACGCTTGCGCGCGACAACATGACAGACCACTTCCACTCTCGAGTTGGTGGTCTTAGGAGGGTCGGTTATGTACGAAGCCTTCACATTCGGTCCCTTCTGCTTGCAGCCGAGTCTTCGCGTCCTGAAGAAGGGCTCTGCCGAGGTCCCGCTCGGAAGTCGTGCCTTGGACATACTCGTGGCATTGGTCGAGCGCGCCGGGACGGTGCTGACGCATCGCGAACTGATGGGGTTGGCTTGGCCGGACCTGGTGGTCGAGGAGTCCAATGTCCGCGTTCAGGTGTCGAATATTCGCCGGGCGCTGGGGTGCGGACGGGATGGGCTGAAGTACATCTCAAGCGTTGCTGCGCGAGGGTATTGCTTCGTCGCAGAGGTCCATCGAAGTGACGCCGATGCCCGGAAGGCAGAAGTGGCGGCGGCGCCTTTCGGCGTCTCGGCTTACGAGAACCCGCATGCCTTGCTCGATTCAGGTAAGGCAATCGCAGTTATCGGGCAAGCTATCCTGGTCTTGACGACGGCTTTTGCGCCAGCGGGACGCGCCGCCGTTCGCACCGTGCCGGCCCATCCGAAGTTGCATGTTCGCCCGATCCAGGAAGGAACTCTCGGCTACGCGTGCGTCGATGGAGAGATTGTGATCGGGCTGCTGGCGGAAGCGGGCAGTCTTGTCGTTATCGATGCCTCGGCGTTGCCACCTGACTTCCGATCGACCCTGATCGCTCAGGCGACTCCAGCCATAACCACAGATGACGCCAAGGATGATGCAAGCCGGCCCCAGGTGGCGAGCTTGGCTCGCTAAAGCCCGGCGCGGACATCGACTCGTGAGATGCGCTCCATCGGTCGGTGACCCGGTAGCCAGCGGCTCTGGATGGGTGCGGGATGGCTAATCCTTGCCGGACTCGCGCGCCGCCTTCGAGATCAACTCCGCCACTTGCTCCGGATGCGACAGGAACACTGCATGACTCGACGGGATCTCGGTGATCTTGCTGCCGGCCCGCTTCGCCATGTGCCTCTCCAGCTCCGGGTTGATCGTGCGGTCATTGGTCGCGACGATCGCCCAGCTCTTCTTCGTGCGCCACGCAGGGCTGACGTTCGCCGTGGTGAAGGCACGTTTCGAGGCAAGGACCTGCGATCTCGCCATGAAGGATGCGTCGCTGGCAGGGAGGTCTGCTGCGAAGTCGGCATGGAAGACTGCCGGGTCGAAGTACAGATACTCGCCATCGGCGGTCGGCTTTACTCCCGAGCTCGCCGGGGGCTTGGAAGTGGCCAACGTGATCAGGCTCTCACCCTGGTCGGGCTGGAACGCCGCGACATAAACGAGACCGACGACATCGGGCCGATTCCCCGCTTCGGTTATCACCATGCCACCGTAGCTGTGCCCGACCAGGAGCTTCGGACCCTGCTGCATGTCCAGCACCCGACGCGTGGCTGCAACATCGTCTTCGAGCGACGTGATGGGGTTCTGCACCAGGGCAACGTGAAAGCCTTGCTGTTCAAGCAGATCCGATGTCTTGCGCCAACCTGACGAATCGGCGAACGCTCCGTGCACGATGACGATGTTCTTGACTTCGGCGGCCTGCGCCGGGTGCGTGACCGCGCCGAGTGTCGAAGCAAGCACGGCGATCAGAAGGGCGTTGTTGGTCATGTCGAGCTCTCGCCGATGTGTTGTACGAGTCAGCTGCGATCGATGCCTTTGGAAGATCGCGGCACGCAGACGACGCGCTAGGTGAGGTGACGTTAGCATCGGACGATTGCGTTCGCAGTCAATCAGCGTGAAAGGTTGTGAAGTCCTGCGCAGCGCGGTTTGGCGGTTGACCGCTAGCGCGTAGTTTCGTCGTTCCATTACAGAGAATGACCACGATGGCCATTCAGCTTTGATCTGCGTGGGAAACTGGAAGGACGGACATCCTGGTACGTAGCAGGTTTTGCTGCACAAGCCGATAGTGTCAACGAGCCACCGTTGCGAACACTGCATGCGATGAGCGCCTCTTTCCAGTTCGGACCGTTCAGTCTTGACCCCTCTGCGCGTTCGCTGCAGAAGGGTGGTGCTGACGTGGCGGTGGGCAGTCGCGCCTTCGACATCCTGGTGGCGCTGGTGGAAGCCTCAGGAAAGGTGCTCGGCCACCGTGAACTGATGGCCATCGCATGGCCCGGCCTGGTGGTAGAGGAGGCCAATGTCCGGATACAAGTGGCTCAACTGCGCAAGGCGCTGGGGGAGAGGAAGGACGGGACGCGCTATATCGCCAGCGTCGCCAGGCGGGGGTACTGCTTTGTCGCCGAGGTTGTCCGCGCGGTTCGCGAGCCAGGGCAGGGGGCTGAGGTGGCCCAGGGCCCACGTGTCCTGTCTCACATGCCGGCGCCGCTGGAGCGGCCGATCGGGCGTGAGGAGAGCGTGGGTGAATTGACCCGACTGGTCGCACAGTGGCGGCTGGTCAGCGTGGTGGGGCCCGGCGGCTCGGGCAAGACCACGGTTGCCGTTCTGGCCGCGCATGCGCTGGAGTCCTTCGGCGACGCGATATTTTTCGTCGACCTGAGCTTGGTCAAGCGGGACGAGCGGGTGCTCGAAGCGCTGGCTTCGGCCGTAGGCTTCCGGCCCTCCGGGAGCGTCAGCGTGGCCGGGCTGGCAGAGTTCATGGGTTCGCGCACGATGCTGCTCGTGCTCGACAACTGCGAGCACGTCGTTGCGGCGACCGCCCTGCTGTGCAAGCAACTTCGCGAACAGACCCGCAATGTGTCGTTGCTGTGCCAGCCGGGAGGCGCTGCGCTTGACGGACGAGCATGTCTACCTGTTGCGGCCTCTGGCATCGCCGCCCAATACCGGCAAGCTCACGGCGGCGCAGACCCGGGACTGGCCTGCGGTGCAGCTGTTCGTCGAACGCGCGCAGGCGGGCGGTGCGAGGGAGGTTATCGACGACGAGAACGCAGCCAGTATCGCCGCGATCTGCCGACGCATGGACGGCAACCCGTTGGCGATAGAGCTGGTGGCCAGTCGCGTCGCTACCTTCGGCGTGCAGGGCGTGTCGGAGTTGTTGGCGAGCGAGTCTGCCTTGCACTGGCGAGGAAGGCGTGACGCCGCACCTCGGCACCAGACGGTCGAGGCGATGCTGGACTGGACTTACGATCTTCTTCCGCTGCGTGACCGCGTGGCTTTGCACCGACTCTCGGTGTTCTCCGGCAGCTTCCCGATTGACGCGGCGATTCGCGTACTCAGCGATACCCAGTTCGATTCCCCTCAGGCAGCTGCGGCAATTGCAGACCTGGCGGACAAGTCGCTGGTCACGGTGCGATGGGAGAGAGGGGGCACGCGTCTGAGACTGCTGGAGACGACACGCGCATATGCGGCAGCCAAACTTGGCGTCGCTATGGACCGCGATACAACCGCGCGCCGGCACGCGGCCTACTACGCCGAGCAACTGCGGCCCCACGAGGGTACGTTGCGATCCCAGACGAGTGCCACTACCGAGCTGCGCGACGAAGACCTGGACAACGTCCGCGCAGCCATGGACTGGTGCTTTTCGGCCGGTGACCACACGCTGGCCGTGGAGATGAGTGCGCTGGCCGCGCCATTATTGCTGCATCATCGACTGCTGAACGAAAGCGAGCGTTGCTGCGAACGGGCGCTTGGCCTGCTACCCGAGCAACTGCAGTCGACCGCGACTGAGCTCACCCTGCTGGAATCCCTTGCAGTCACGCACGGCTTGATGGCGCGCTTCGGCGACGAGGTTACGTACGTGCTCCGCCGGGGATTGGCACTGAGTCGAAACCTTGGCGACGACCGCTCGACCCTCTATTTCTCCAGCGGTCTCTACCTGACCATGCTGGGGCTAGGTCGCTTCAACGAATCATTGCGGCTCGCCGAGCGGTACGTCGTACTGGCGGAGAGCGAAGGCGATGCAACTGACCGAACGGTTGCGGCCTGGATGATGGGAACCTCCCTGCATTTCGTCGGAAAGCTAATGCCCGCGGTCGAATGGTTCGAGACAGCCCGGCTAACCGCTGCATCGGGTCTACGACCGCTGCAGTACTTCGAAAGCCGCACCAAGATCATGGCCGACATAGGTGTAGCGCGGACCAAATGGGCGCTCGGCCTGCCCGAACAAGCCTTGCAGCTAGCGTGGGCGGCGATCGAACAGGCGAGGGAGCAGCGCTCCACATTGTTCGGCTGCGTCCACATGTGTTTTCCAATATTTCTCATGAATGATCTTGACGCCGCCGCGGAGGCACTGATCCAAGAAGTGCTGGCGGTGTCGACTGAGTATCGCGTTGGCACCCGTCCCTACAACGTTGACATGGTCAAGGGCCTTCTCCTCCAGCATCGCGGGCGTTATGTCGAGGCGGAAGCAGAGTTACGCAAGTGCCTGCCAGGCCTTCGCGTTGCGTTCCTCCGTTTCGATGCCCTGCAGGCGATGGCCGAGGTCCTTCGTACAAACGGAAAGGAAACCGAAGCGCTGTCTTTCATCGATGAGGCAATCTTGCTGGCCCAGGACACCGGCGCGGTGTTCAGTCTTCCAGACCTCATGAGGACCAAGGCTGAAGTGATGATGGTCCAGCCCGAGATCGCGCAAGGGCAGGCGCAGGAACTTCTGGCGGAGGCACTGCAGATCGCAAGGCAGCAAGGGGCGCTCGGCTGGGAGGTTAGGGTAGAACTTGCAATGGCCACCGACCGGTCGGCGACGGCGAATGCCAGCGAGGCAAGGGCGCAGCTGAAGGACGTATATGCGCGTTTTACCGAAGGCCATGACACGCCCCTCTTACGCGCAGTGTACGACGTGTCCACAAGGAAATAGTCCAGGCGCGGTAGTCGGTAGCACGATGCTGCGTTCAAGGGACCCGGGCGGATATGCTCGATTCATCGTTGAGATCTTGATGCAGGATCCGGATGATCTCTGCGATCGCCTCCGGATGGGAGTACACGTCATGTCCGGATTCGACCACAAAGGTCGAGGTAGCGCCTGGAATGACCGCACTGGCCAGTGGCACAACGCCATCACCTTCGGGCGCATGCGACGGCAAACGCCCCGCGATCGTGTGATAGGAAATGCCGGGTACCGGCAAGAGCCGCTCGCTGGCCCGCCGGACGGGCTGTGCAGCCTGCAGTGTCGAGATGCTCGTGATCCTGCCGCTCTGGTAGCTGGCAAGGACCTCGGGCCTGACGACCTCCGGGTGCGCGCGGGCGATGCGACTGAGCGCCTGGATCTCCTGTGGCGCGCGGCCCGCGAGGCCTTTCACGAAACGCGCGTACCACCGGTCTGCGAGCGGGCTTCCTTGATGAGGGGCGGCGAGGTAGATCGCACGGGAGACCCCGGGGTAGGGCGAGAACACGAGGAGACTCTCGATCGCAGCGATGTCGGCCGCATCGCCCGGAACGGCTTCCGGTGGCACCGAGAATGCCGTTGACCACAGGGCGTCGCCCGTTTCTACGCAGAGCAATCTCGACAGAACGCCGCCCAAGCTATGTCCGATCAGCACCATGCCTTGTCGCGCACGATCCACTGCCTCTGGATCCACAATGTTCCACGCCGTGTCCAGGTAGCCCGCAATGCGGCGCCGTGCGACGAAGAGCGGATCGTCGGTCGAGTAGACGAGGTACCAAACCTGGAAATGCCGGCGCAGTTCCGGGTCGCTCCAGACCGCATTCGTCAAACGACTCCAGGCTAAGGGACTGCTACCCAGACCATGCACCAGGATCAACGGCCGCTTCTCCGGATCGTAGTCCTCCATCAGGTAGACGCCGGCGCGACGTCCGGCTTGACGGCCGCCCATCAAGCCGAGCAGCCCCAAACGACCGATCGGTGACGAACCCATTACGTGGGCGTAGGCCGCAGAGGTGTCCTCGGCCAATGACACTTGTGTGCTTCCAAGCTCAACCGAAGTTACTCGCAAGGGATCGGCAACTACCAGCCGCACGTCGGCCTCGGGGTCGGATTCGAGCCAAGCGGTCGCCGTACGAGACACGCCGGAGAACGGCAGCAGCTTGCACAGCGGCCTGTCTCGACAGCGCGGACTCACGACCACGACGGGAATGCCCAGTCCGGGTCGCAAGAAGCGCGTTCCGCCATAGACGCGCATGGAAACCTCTGATGCCTTGACGATGCGCAAGCTACTGCCCACGTAGGCAGACAGGCCGCGAAATTCGACCCGCACGGAGTTGCCCTGGACGCGGGTCGGCCCCGCGCGCCACTTGGGCTGATCCCGAAGGGCCGCAACGAGCCACTGGCCCGTACAGGTGTTGGCCAGGCTCAGGGATTCCGCCGTGTTCTGGCCTCGCTGCAATGCCGCATGCGCGTTCCGTGCGCAATCCATCCAAAGCCTGGATGCCAAACGCGATCTCGCCCGTGGGGCCCGCTGCGCCTGCGCGCGAGCCAGAACCAAGTCATCCTCATCTGTCACGGACTCTTGCGCGGCGCCGAAACGTGCCGCTCCGGCGCTGTCGGCCATGGCAAGAGCAAGAATCAACATGCTGCCACCAACAAGGCACCGGAACCTCCCGGCGAAGACCGATTCGAGGCGGGGACGCCTCATCTTGCACACTCCCTGTTGGATAGACCAAGCGTGGCGCCAGGCACGTGCCGACGCTAGTCAATCGGTATCAATTCCCGTGAAGCCGGAAGCGCGCTGCGTGCGGCGCGGGCAGGAACGAGTGTCAAGGAAGGTAAAGAGACGTAAAGATGGCCTCCTTGCCGGTTCGAACGCGCGTATGGTGAATGCCACATTCCTGCCGCCCGCTAGACGTCATGCCCCAGATGCGCGCCATCCTGCTTGCTCGATTGGATCGATTCTTGACCGGGCGAAACTAGCAAGCCGGCAGCGGTGCCAAGCGCCGAGGACACCATGGACCTGAGCATTGTCGCGTCGATCAGTCAGGTTGCCGCTGCCGCCGGGGTGGTTACGTCTGTCCTGTACCTTGCAAGGCAGATCAAAGGTCAGAACAGTGACCGCAGCCGGTTGGCAGTCAACATTCTGGTCGGCCAGTGGAATGCTGTCGTGAAGTCGTTCGTCGACAGCGAGGAGTTCTGCGATCTGTACCTACGCGGACTCAAGAGTTTTCACCAACTAAGGCCAGCCGAGAGAGTGAGACTTGGTTCATTCCTTGGCATGCATTTCAAGAACTTCGATGAGATGTATCACTACCACCTGGATGGCACGCTGGGGCGATCACATTGGGACGTTATCGAGCGAATGATCGCCGATCTGATTTCCTGTCCTGGCATCCTGGAGTGGTGGATGGCGCGACACGATTGGCACACGGACGAATTCTCTTCGCTGGTTGACCAGATCGCATCCAGAAACGCAACCTCAACCGCTTACGATCATTTCCTCGCCGCAGCAAGCGATGACCATGAAAGAGCTGGGCTCCAGTAACACGAGGCTATGAGCCACGAAGAGTGCGCACTCTCCGCCCGCAGCCATGTTGAGATATGCACGGCCAACGTGGCAGTGACAATGGCGTGGGCCTTTAGGGTCGTTGGGGGAGGGCGGAGGCCAAGACCGGTGCTAATTTCCGCTTGCGACCCATGGGTAAGTCGATTTCGAAATGCATGAATTCGGTTGCTGCGATCGCAATTGGGCGCTTGTCGCCCAGGAGCTCCGCCTGGGTGCAATGAGTGTCGCTTCTGATGATAGCGGACGCTCGGCTAGATCCACCGAGGGGGCGGTGCTAACGTCCGCTTTCGACCTGAAGCGGACATCTGATCTTTGCCATGAAAGGACTCAATCGTACTCGCCTCACATTGCTGGCCTCCCCGTTCCTTGTGCTTGTCGGGATGGCAAGCGCGACGGAAAGCCCCGCCGCTCCTGAGTGGCTCGTCGGGACGTGGACCAAGACAGTCGACGAAGATCAGGGACCGCCGGACTCCATCACCTTCCGAAATGACGGCACGTTTGCCACGTACGACGACCGATGCCGCGCGCACACCAATACCTATTTCGTGAAGAATGGATTGGTCTTTCTGGTGATTCCGCTGGAGAAGGGTCCCATCGCCCTCGTGCTCGATCCAGGCGATGACCATGCGACCATGAGGTTCACATCGCCGCGGACGCGGAACAGCGCTGTGTACGTTCCATCCAGAGGTCCGCACTGTAGTTTGCAGGGAAGCTGATCCCGGCAAACGAGGTGGTACCTGGCTGCCAGGGCCGTCGCCCCACAAGAGGCCCCGCAGCCGGTCGATTGTCATGCGCTGGCCGTCGTCAGATACGAGATGGCGGCCTCGCAGCCGCCATCCGTACCAGTCGTCTTCGAAGCCGTTGTTCATGCGGGCGCTCCCGGGGGATTGAGGAGAGTCACCGTGATATCGGCCAGCAGCAGGGCGACTCCTGCAGGGAAACGCCGCGCCAAGGCGTCAGAAAGCCGCGCCCGCCAGGCTCTACGTCTGTTTACATAATATGCATTGCTACCGAAGTCGCGGCAGAGTTCAGTGCCGCAGCGTTCGCGTTTCCAATTGGGAATAGGGCGACGGCGAGGGCAGCCGCCGCCCCCAGTTGACGCGCGAGTCGCGCCCAAGCCTTTCCAGCAGGACCTTCCGTCCGCTCGGCCTTCACAGCGACGAGCCACTTCACGGGATCTTCGTGCGCAAGCTCCGCGAGCTGCGCGATGTGGTCTTCACTCGGATAGCTATCACCGCTGCGCCATTGGCTAACCACCTGGCGACGCCAGCCCATGGCTACGGCAAATGCGTTGTCCGATGGCATCGCCTTGGCCTGCTTCGCACGGTCCAGCAGATCTGAAATTGCACTCATGTCCGGTAGCCTCTTGACATATGTCCGTCAATCACTTTACATGCACTCTGTCCGGTAAGCACTGGACAGGGCCGACCCGCCGGGGACAGGCCCCGGCGGAAGGGGAGCCCCCTACGACCCGCCGCCGAGGTCCCCGGCAACCAGCCGTAAGGGGGCAGGGCACATGGAAGTGGAATTCGCCGCAGCAATGCTCATCAACGCCGCCCAGGTGGCGCTGCTGTTGGTCATGCTTCGAGGGTGGGCGCTGTACACACGCGCCGCCGACTTCGCGGTCCACCGGGCCAATCAGCCCAGCCGGGAGAGGGCGCTCCTGGAGCGCGTTGCAGCGAGCTACTGCGGCGAGAGGGATGCCAACCGTTCGGCAATCTCGCGCAGCACGGACCGGAACGCGTTTGCCGAGGCCGAATCCCCCTCGACCAATCTGAGCAGTTCGGAGATCTCGTCCTCCAGTCGCCTCAGCTGTCCCGGCGTCGACAGGGCAAGCGCACGGGTGAGGCTGGTGGCCAGCGCACCGATCAGTTCAAGGATGGGTTCGTCGTTGTGCGTCATGGCCGCAAATGCTGCCACGGATCGGCGGTTCGCGCACTTCACCGGCGGCATCGATGACTTCATCGCCGCCGGCGGCCTGAGCGACCGGGCGTGACGTGTCATCCGGCCATGTCGAACTTCTGGATCAACCGGAGTTGCACGGTTCAGCGGATACGCGTGTCCGCGACGCGTGGGCTGAGCTTCTCCGGCGATACCCCGCACATTGCTTCGCAACTCTCACTTTTCGGCGAGACAAGTTCTACACCGACAAAGCGACAGGGAAGATCGTCGCGGTCAATCGAACCGGCAGTAACGGTTCTATGCATCCTGAAGCAGCCGACAAGGCGTTTCGCTTCTTCGTCAGTTGCATCAATCGCGAAATCTACGGCCCCAAATGGGGCACTCGATGGCACCGCGGCATCCAATGGGCCCGCGGGCAAGAGTTCCACAAAGACGGGCGCCTGCACTTCCACGCGCTGCTCTCAGCGCCGACTGGCGACCTCAACCACCTTGTCTCTCGCTACGCCTGGCACGAGTGGTGGTACCGCGAGTTCGGTCGCAACCAGATCGAGCAACCGCGCAGCCAGCACGACGTCGCCAGCTACGTCAGCAAGTACGTCGTCAAAGACGGCGAAGTCGACTTCTCCCCGAACTTCGGGGCGTGGCAACCGCCGCGCCCGGACTACGCAGTAGCACCTGAGCAAAGGGACCTGTCCGGGGTTCCGCTGTAGCAAACCGGGCACCTGCGGACTGATGCAAGCATCGCGCGGGTAGGGCACCAAGAGGGGGCGGCCGATGAGGCGCAGTCCTTAGCTTGACCCTACCAGTCCGCCTGAAATTCACCGATGACCGACAGAAAACCGACCAACGACAAGGACTGAAAACATGAGCCTGATCAACGCACCCATCATCACCATCCTCGGCAACGTCGAGAGCCGCACCATCACCGTCAAGGGCTTCCCGAAGGCCGTGCACGGCCAGCTGGCATCGGTGGAAACCGAGCAGATGCGCATGCAGATCGAGATCGAGCACGACGATCCGAACAAGGGCTACAAGATCGGCGAGAAGTTCTACTGGGACGTGAGCGCCGACCTCGTTCCGGGTCAGTTCGGACGCATGGAGCTTGCCCGCAAGAAGACGCTTCGCCCGCTGGTGGCCGAAGCCAAGAGCGCGCCGGCCAAGGCCGCATAACCCATGGGCACCGTGTACGTCCAAGCCTGCGACGTGGCGCATATCGCCGCCGACGGGACGTGCGCGGTGCCGGTGTGGGTCGAGAAACCCGAGCCAGTGTTGCCGACGCTCACGCTGGCCGAAGGCACTCAGGTGGCACTCGCCATCGTCAGTGTCTGGACCGTCGGTCTGTGCTTCCGCCTGTATCGGCGGGCAGCGCAGCAATAGCGTCGAAACCCTCAACCACGAAAGGAGAAGACCATGAACGCAATGAATCCGCAGTCCCCCGCCATGCGCGCCCGCGACCGCGCCAAGAGCCTGCGCCGCCGTGTGGCCGCCGCCACTACCGCCATCACCGCCTCGCTGTTCTCCGTCGCCGCCTGGGCACAGGCCACCGACGTGGGCGCCGCGATCACGTCCGAGGTCACCAACGCCAAGGACAAGGTGAGCGGCATCCTCGTGATCCTCGCCGCCATCGTCGGCGTGCTGCTGCTGTGGGCTTACGTGAAGAAGGCCCGCTGATCGATCACCACGGCAGGGGAGGGAGGGCCGCCGCGTGCGGCCCTTCTCTCTAGGAGGGTAGGGATATGGGCTATTTCGTCATCGTTGCGATTCTCGGCGCGTTCTGGCTCGCCTACGAGGCGGTGTGATGCGCCACCTCTACGCGCTCGCACTGCTCGCGCTTCTCACCCTATGGCCCGCAGGCGAGGCCCGCGCCGATTACCAATGCGACGGCTTTGAAGATCAGTGCACGTACTCGCAGGCGATGAATGCCTGCCAGGCGTACATCGCGACGCAGCCGACCGGCTCCGGAGGCACGACGTACTCCTACCGCTGCCGGGTCATCGGTGCCGATTTCATCGGCCAAGAAATCCAGATCAACAGCAACCCGTGGGGCATGCAACTGGGCTTCCGTTTCATTGGTGGCATCAACTGTCCGAGCGGGCAGGAGGTCAATCCTGACGGCGGGTGCAGGTGCCCGGGCGGATACAAGTTCGATCCGTATGACACGAACACCTGCATGAACGACAGCAAGTGTCGGGCGTTGAACTCGGGTCTTGGTGGGGCAGAGCGCACGATGACCGGTAGCAGCTATTGCCCTGCGGTCGGTTGCCAGATGCGAGTCAACGCCGCCTCCGCCACCTCGCGCAACGGCCAGGGCGGTGTACTGGTGTCGGGAATGTTTGAGTACACCGGCGAGTCGTGCAGCAAATCAGCGGAGAACCCCGAGCCGGCACCGGACAAGCTGACACCGAATCCGCCGCCGCAGGAGTGCGTGACGTACTCCAGCGGCCAGACGTTCTGCCAGAAGCGGGACGGGCAACAGTGCTACACCACCAGCAACGGCAGGCAGAACTGCTGGCGTCCCGGTGAGACCGGTGAGAAGACCGACGGCCCGGTCATGCAGAAGCGCAATGCCGGTCCGACCGAGGTTCCACCGCAGAACCTGCAATTGCCCTCCGGCGATTCGTTGCAGAAGTCCGGCCAATCGGTGACGGATACGACCACTAGCCGTGGCACGACGATTACCACGACGACGACCAACTACACGACAACCAATGGCACCAACGCCAGCGGTGGCGGCACTGGAAAAGACAGCGGCGAATCCGGCACCGGTGACGGCAGCGGACAGTCCGGCGAGGGCGACGACAAAGGCACGGCCACCGGGGGAGGGGACTGCAAGACCCCGCCCATCGTCACCGGGGATCAGGTGTTGGGAATGGTCGCCACACAGGCGTGGCACACCCGCTGCGCCGTGGAGGCCGGCAACGCGGCGAAGGTCACTGGTGACGTAGGCAACTGCGCCCAGCCGTACACGGTGGAGGGCGACAACGCCAACGCCCACCAGCTGCGGGCTATGCGCGCCGCGATCTGTGGCCAAGACGCCAACGGCAACAAGCGCCCGGATTGGACCGAAACCAACGGCACCGAGACGCCAGAGCCGGGGGAGGGCGACGAGGAACCCGGTGTGATCGGGAAGCTCATCAACACCGATGCCCTCGACTCGGGCGGCTTCCTAGGTGGCGGCTCCAGCTGCCCGGCCATGGGCGTGGTGGATCTGAAGTTCGCCCAGGTCGATCTTTCGTCCGCGTCGTGGTGGTGTCCCTTCGTTTCGATGTGCCGCGCCATCTTGCTGCTGATGGGCGCGTTCATCGCCATTCGCCTGCTGATGGAGTAGCCCATGAATCCCTTGAGCTTCATTGCCGATATGGCAAAGGCCGTTGGCCGCTTTGTGTTCTCGGCCTTTCGCGATGGCATCGGCCTGTTGGTGGCCAAGCTGCTGGGCGTGTTCGGCCTGACGGTTATTTCGATGAGCGCCTTGCTTCCGGACCTCAAAGGCTTCTTGTCCCAGTACGCCGCCTCGTTGCCACCGGTCGTGCTCGAGTTTGCCAGCGCTATCGGGCTGGACGTGTTCATGACCATGATCGTCAGCGCCTTGTCGATCAAGCTGGCAACCAAGGTGTTCATCGTGCCCACCTCGGTGGCCAACCAGTTGCCGGGGCAGCAGCCATGATCTATTGGTACACGGGTCAGCCAGGACACGGCAAAACCCTACACGCGATCGATCACGCCCTGAATTTCCGAGACGAAGGCCGGCTGGTCTACGTCGGCAACGTTCGCGGCTTCAAACACGATCAGGCCCGCGTGCTGCCGATCAGCCCGGAGCAGTTCTGCGACTGGATGAACTTCCTGCCCGATGGCGCTGTGTGCGTCATTGATGAAGCCTACGAGCACGGCATGCTGCCCAAGCGCGCTCCCGGTTCAAAGGTCCCGGACCACGTGCGCGAGCTGGCCAAGCACCGCCACCGGGGCTTGGATTTCATCTTCGTCTCGCAGTCGCCGGCCAAGCAGGTCGATGAGTTCGTGCACGACCTGATCGAACGGCATATCCACGTGCGCCGCCGCTTTGGCTTGCCGTTCGCTCACCTGCGGATCTTCGACCGGTTCGAACGCAATCCTGAGAAGGGCCATCCGCTGATCCTCAAGCGGGTGAAGCTGCCCAAGCGGCCGATGGGGCTGTACGAATCGACGGTCCTGGACACGACAGAGCGAAAGATTCCTTGGTACTACATCGCGCTCCTGGTCGGCCTGCCGGCCACCGCTGCGGGGGCGTGGTACCAGTTCCGGGAGGTGGAAGCCTCCTTTGGCGGAACGGCGCAGAACGCCACGGCTCAAGCGACAAGGGACGGAGCGGCGAACGGAGCGCCAGCGACGGTCGCCGCGACGGACCCAGCAGCGCCGAAAGTGCCAAACCGAGAAAGTGACTACGTGGGGTGGCTGACGCCGCGCATTGGTGGCCAGCCGTGGACCGCACCGGCCTACGACAAGCTGACCCTGCCGATGCAGCCGCCGCGCATCTTCTGCATGGCCTCGGGCCACGATGGTGGCGATAGCTGCACGTGCCTCACAGAGCAGGGCACTCGTTACGTCGTGGAGCAGAACCGATGCCAGATGATCGCCCGCGATGGCCAGTACGAGCCGTTCCTTGATGAGGTGCAAGGCGAACGTAATCGCCTGGACGATGCGACCCAGTTGCGACGGCTGGCCGAGCGGCAGGAGCGCCAAGCGGAGCGGGGCGGGGGTGTAGGGGGTGTACCCCCTACGGAGACTGCTCTCCCCGGTGCAACGATCAATGCCCCGCAAATGAGCGGATATGGCGAAATCGGCGCCGCCTCCCCCCGAACCGCCCCTAGGTGACGCTTGGCGCCTTTCAACTTTAGGCTTGGTCCAGTTAGTATCAAAGTCACCAACTGGGAGGGGGCCCAAATTGGAAGCTTTGCTTACATACCTGCGCAGCGGTTCAGTGCTGTCCGTCGCAGTGGCAATCGCCGTGGTAGCTGCTGGAGTAGGGGTACTCTCAGGGGCAGCTGAGGAATCCATCTGGCGTTCTTGGATTAGAGCTCGCGGAGAGTAGGACGCGCCCAAGAAGCGACCACGACAAATTCGCCCTTCCGTTTGATCGGCTTTTGTTACGCTGGTCTGAGTTCGCGGGAGGGACAAAGTAATGCAAAGGGGACTGCTTATTTTGGGGGTGCTGTGGACGTTCGGCGCGGCGGCACAGGTTCACGTAACCAGGCAGAGGTACCCGGACCCGCCAAAGCCACGCACGCCTGCGGCACATAGCGCCAAGCAGATGGACTGCAAGGCGATGACGCAGGCCGATCCACGAATGCTCCACTTTTGCGAGCAGATCGATTACGACTTCGGCGTCGGATACACAGCGCGTGCGTTTGGAACGCCTCGGCCTTCCCGTGAAGTCGTGTCGTTACCTGCCCACGGGAGCCAAGAATCGAAGCAGTTGGGGGTGGCCTGCATTGGTCAGCTGGCGATGCGCCGACTTGAGAACGGTTGGGAGCAGCTTCGTGACCGCGAAGGCAATTATCTGCGATGCCGAGATCTATAGGGGAAGGGCACTGTGAGCACACCTAGTTTGAATTCCTTGAACAACGCGGTCCTTCTTTTCGCTGGCATGAACGTGGCTTCGTTCACCACGCGCCCGGATCAATGGGGGCCGATCAACTTTGACGCTGCACGCGATGATCTGAATGCAATTTGTGAGCTAGCAACAGTGCTCGCCAGCCTTCCTTTGCAGAAGCTTCCCGATTTTGTGCTTCCGCAAGTGATTCGCGCCTTTGAGAACGCCGCTTCCGTCGCGCAGAAGATTAGCAACTTCAACATCCAAGGAAGGCAAACCACGCCGACTGCGGAACGGGATCAGCTTGTTGTTGAGGTCCGACAAGTTTCCCATGAGCTCTTGAACCTCCTGCATTCGTGGATTCCATATTTGGCCTACGTCCAGGGCGAAATCCCAAGGCATCTAAAGTTCATATCTGAGAGTGTCGCGACAACGCAGGTGCGGTCAGTCGAGTTCGACGAGCACTTGAAGCAGCGTCTCACCGAGCTTGACGAAACGATCAGTGCAGCTCGAGAAGCAGCAGCGAAAGAGGGTGTCGAGCATTTCGCTCACGATTTCGCTCAGGATGCGATCGATCGAGAGTCGGACGCGCTGCATTGGCTCGCCGCGTCGGGTGCTTTGGCCTTAGTTACTCTTGGTATCGCGGTCGCTTCGTTTTTCTTCAGTCTTCCGGTTTCGCCTGCTCAGATCGTTCAATACGCCACGACCAAGGTGATTGTCCTAGCGCTGCTCCTTGGGGCGACTGCTTGGTGCGCAGGAAACTACAAGGCGAACAAGCACCAGGCCGTGGTGAGTAGGCGAAAAGCGCATGCGCTCGGAACGTTCCGTGCATTTGTGCATGCGAGCGACAATCCTACGATTCGCGATGCTGTGCTGCTCGAGACGACTCGGTCGATCTTTGGCCACGCGCAAACGGGATATCTGAAAGCGGACGGCTCAACGGATTCTCCGTCTCAGATTATTGAGATCATCAAGGGCGGCACTGACTTAACACCCCGAGCTTAGTTCTGCCGAGGCGCAGGCGCTAAGACGCCGCGATGCCGTGTTGTCGGTATGTGCCCAAGTCGATCACGACGACTTTGACCATCTGGGACTTAGTGGATGCCTTGCGGGCTTCCTCTGCCTTGCGGCGGCTGGCATACCCGGCAAGACGCAGTTCCATCTTGTCTCGCCACATTAGGCCCCGTAGGCGCTCGATGCTCATGCGTTGGCCGTCGTCAGAAACGAGATGGCGGCCTCGCAGCCGCCATCCGTACCAGTCGTCTTCAAAGTCGAAGTTCATGCGGGCACCCCCTGTGCCGATTGCCATTTCACAGAGGGATAGGTAACCGCCATGACGGGGCGGGCTGATGTAGGAAAAGCCCGCGAGGACCTGTAGGCCAGCCTTCTGGCCGCCTTCCGCACAGTTGACATAATATGCATTATGCGAAGTGGCTCATGCGCCAGATTCGCCAGATCTTCCGGCCTGTAGGTCCTTTCCGACCCGCCCCCCGCGACTTAATCCCATCCAGTCACAAAGCCGGGAGCCGATATATGGCTCCCGGTCCATTCCAGTTGGATCTCCGATGACAACTGACCAGAGGCCGCCGTGCTGGCGGCCAGGCAAAGCCTGCCCGAACGATTGCGCGGCACGTCTCCATCAACAAGTTGTCTACAACCATCAAGCCCTCAATGGCCTTGGGCCGGCTGGAGACTGGCCGGCGCCCGACTGGTCGCACCTGGCGGCGAATGGATTGCGCCGCATCAGCTGGACCGCTGGCTTTGGCGTCACGCCCGAATGTTCAAAGACTAGATCAACGTCCGCTAACGGCCAGAAGCGGACATTCCCGCCGTCATCCGGCCTCTCCTGGCGCATGGAGACGCACTAATTGCCCTTGCATGCAACCGCGTGTTCGACCAACTCGGCTGTCCAATCCTCAGCAAACGCAAAGCACCTCTCGGTGACGTATTCGCTGCCACGAGCGTACACGGGCAACACCGCAGGACCGGACGCAATATCCGAAACTGTCGTACGCCATGCAGCCAAGCAGGCGTCCGGATCGGGATGCGTACGAATCAAAGCCCGTAGTGCCATCCGAAGGACAAGAACCTGAGCCTGCAAATCGCAAAGCGCTTCCTCCGTCAGTCGGTCCATAGGCTCCCACCAACATTGAGGTAAAAGAAAGCGCCCCGCCTCTGCGGGGCGCTACTAGATCAGTTGTTGAAGGTTGATCCCACCTGGATGCGGCGCGGGGTGGTCTCGGGACGCTTCGGGATCATGATCTGCAACACGCCGTTGTGACCGGTCGCCGTAATCCCTTCAGGGTCCGCGCTATCGGGGAGGGCAAAACGGCGGTGGAAGCTGCCGTGTTGGCGCTCGATGCGGGAGAAGCGTTCGCTTTCGTCGATCTCGCTCGTACGCTCTCCTTTGATAGTGAGCAATCCCCTATCCATCTGCACATCGATGTTCTTGGGGTCCACGCCGGGAATATCGGCATAGAGGATGAAGCGGTCCTGCTCTTCCTTGATGTCTACTAACGGGATCCATTGGCTAGTCACGACTGACGATTCGTCCCTAGAGC
>NZ_JBDGKK010000009.1:0-178693 GCF_057656415.1 Lysobacter sp. Soil_C_59
GAAATCGTCGGTATCCGTCCGACCCAGAAGACGACCGTCACCGGCGTCGAGATGTTCCGCAAGCTGCTGGACCAGGGTCAGGCAGGCGACAACGCCGGTCTGCTGCTGCGCGGCACCAAGCGTGACGACGTCGAGCGCGGCCAGGTGCTGTGCAAGCCCGGTTCGATCACCCCGCACACCGAGTTCGAAGCCGAGGTGTACGTGCTGTCGAAGGACGAGGGCGGCCGTCACACCCCGTTCTTCAAGGGCTACCGTCCGCAGTTCTACTTCCGCACCACCGACATCACCGGCGCAGTGACGCTGCCGGAAGGCGTCGAGATGGTCATGCCGGGCGACAACATCAAGATGGTCGTCTCGCTGATCAACCCGGTCGCGATGGACGAAGGTCTGCGCTTCGCAATCCGCGAAGGCGGCCGTACCGTCGGCGCCGGCGTGGTTGCCAAGATCATCAAGTAATACCCCTCTCCCTGCCGCCTGCGGCGGCGTCCCTCTCCCACAAGGGGAGAGGGAAGGGGAGTCAGGCGCGATGCGTTTCCCCTCTCCCCTTGTGGGAGAGGGACAGGCGCAAAGCGCCAGGGAGAGGGGGCTCAGCGCCCCCTTTTCCCGGTTTCCCAGGTCGTGCTTGCACAACCTGTGGATATCCGGTTAGAATGCACGACCACTGCGGACCTTCCTTCAAGAAGGCCCCGCAACCAGCGAAATGAGGTGCAGGATGCGCCTCGTATTCGCCAGACATGGACATGTCGCACGGCAACGCTCCGTACGTTCTGGGCCCTCGGGCTTCCAAGGAACGCTAAACGGGGCGCTTCGTGCGTTCTACTCCACCGTCTGGGCGGATCGGGAAACCGGTCTGCCTTGTTTTTTGAGGCAGGGAAGCTCCGGAGCGAGGGTGCAGCTCCGGGGTGTTTGCGTATTCCAGGGGTTCGGCACACCCAGAAGCCGGCCCGTCGCTCTTTTAACGTAAGGAATTCCGTCATGGCGGACCAAAAGATCCGAATCCGGCTCAAAGCGTACGATCATCGCCTGATCGACCGCTCGGCCAGCGAGATCGTCGAGACGGCCAAGCGGACCGGCGCGCAAGTGCGCGGCCCGATCCCGCTGCCGACCAAGATCGAGCGTTACACCATCCTCGTTTCGCCGCATGCCGACAAGGATGCGCGTGACCAGTACGAGACCCGCACGCACAAGCGCGTGCTGGACATCGTTGACCCCAACGACAAGACCGTGGACGCGCTGATGAAGCTCGAGCTCGCGGCTGGCGTTGACGTGCAGATCAAGCTGACCTGAGGCCACCACCATGACCGCGAAGAAATATTCGTTGGGCATCGTCGGTCGCAAGGCCGGCATGAGCCGCTTCTTCACTGAAGACGGCAAGTCGGTTCCCGTGACCCTCATCGAGGCCACCCCGAACCGGATCACCCAGATCAAGACCCAGGAAACCGACGGCTACAGCGCCGTGCAGGTGACTGTCGGTGTGCGCCGCGCTGCGCTCATCAACAAGCCCGAAGCCGGTCACCTCGCCAAGGCGAAGGTTGAAGCCGGTCGTGGCCTGTGGGAACTGCGTGTTGAAGACGACCAGATCAACGGTTTCGAAATCGGCGGCGAGATCAAGGCCGACATCTTCGAAGCCGGCCAGTTGGTCGACGTCCAGGGCGTCACCAAGGGCAAGGGCTTCCAGGGCACGATCAAGCGCTGGAACTTCACCATGGGCGACGCGACGCACGGTAACTCGCTGTCGCACCGCTCGCCGGGCTCCATCGGCCAGCGCCAGACGCCGGGCCGTGTGTTCCCGGGCAAGAAGATGGCCGGCCACATGGGCGCGGTTACCCAGAGCACGCAGCGCCTGGAAGTGGTCAAGGTCGACGCAGAGCGTGGCCTGATCGCGATCAAGGGTGCGGTGCCGGGCGCGCCGGGCGGCGACGTCATCGTGCGTCCCTCGAGCAAGGCATAAGGAGAGATGACGATGGAACTCGCCATCAATAACAGCACCAAGACGCTGTCGGTCTCCGACGCGATCTTCGGCCGCGAATTCAGCGAAGACCTGGTCCACCAGGTGGTCGTTGCCTACCGCAATGCCGGTCGTGCCGGTACCAAGGCGCAGAAGACCCGTTCGGAAGTCAACGGCACCACCAAGAAGTCGAAGAAGCAGAAGGGCGGCGGTGCGCGTCATGGTGCGCTGACGGCTCCGATCTTCGTCGGCGGCGGCGTGACCTTCGCGGCCAAGCCGCGCAGCTTCGCGCAGAAGGTCAACCGCAAGATGTACCGCGCCGCGATGGCCGCGATCCTGTCCGAGCTCAATCGCCAGGGGCGCATCATGGTCGTCGAGTCGTTCGACCTCGACGCTCCGAAGACGCAGGGCCTGATCGCTAAGCTCAAGGGCCTGGAAGTCGGTCGTCGTCCGCTGATCGTCACCGAGGACGCTTCCGAGAACCTGTACCTCTCGGCTCGCAACCTGCCGTACGTCGAAGTGCGTGACGTCCAGGGCCTGGATCCGGTCAGCCTCGTCGGCGCCGATTCGGTCGTGGTCACCGCTGACGCCGTCAAGAAGATCGAGGAGTGGCTGGCATGAACGAGGCCAAGCTCTACAACATCATCCGTGCGCCGCGCGTGTCCGAAAAGACCGCACGTCTGCAGGAAGTTTCCAACCAATACGTCTTCGAAGTCGCGACGGACGCTACCAAGGCCGACATCAAGGTCGCCGTGGAAAAGCTGTTCGAAGTCAAGGTCGAGGCAGTCAACGTGGTCAACGTGAAGGGCAAGAACAAGTCCTTCAAGTTCCGCTCTGGCAGCCGCGGCGACTGGCGCAAGGCGTACGTGACGCTGGCCGAAGGCCAGTCGATCGACGTGATGGCCAAGGCCTGAGGAAAGACCCATGGCATTGATGACTTTCAAGCCCACCTCCCCCGGCCGCCGCAGCGCGGTTCGCGTGGTGACCCCGGGCCTGCACAAGGGCGCGCCGCACGCGGCGCTCGTCGAGAAGCAGGGCAAGACCGGCGGTCGTAACCACCACGGCCGGATCACCACCCGCCACGTCGGCGGTGGTCACAAGCAGCATTACCGCATCATCGACTTCAAGCGCGACAAGGAAGGCATTCCGGCGCGCGTCGAGCGCATCGAATACGACCCGAACCGCACCGCTCACATCGCGCTGCTGTGCTACGTCGACGGTGAGCGCCGTTACATCATCGCCCCCAAGGGCCTGAAGGACGGTGACCAGGTGATCGCGGGCCGTGACGCCCCGATCAAGGTCGGCAACACGCTGCCGCTGACCAACATCCCGGTCGGTTCCACCGTGCATTGCATCGAGATGAAGCCGGGCAAGGGCGCCCAGCTGGCCCGCGCCGCAGGCGCTGGCGTGCAGCTGATCGCCCGCGAGCAGGGCTACGCCACGCTGCGTCTTCGCTCCGGCGAAATGCGCAAGGTGCCGGCCGAGTGCCGCGCCACCATCGGCGAAGTCGGCAACGACGAGCACAACCTCGAGAAGCTGGGCAAGGCTGGCGCCAAGCGCTGGCGCGGCGTCCGTCCGACCGTTCGCGGTGCGGCCATGAACCCGGTCGACCATCCGCACGGCGGTGGTGAGGCCAAGGCTGGTCAGGGCAACCCGCACCCGGTCACCCCGTGGGGTGTTCCGACCAAGGGTTACAAGACCCGCAAGAACAAGCGCACCCAGCAGTTCATCGTGCGCGATCGCAGGAGCTAATCGGCCATGGCACGTTCACTGAAGAAAGGCCCGTTCGTCGACCACCATCTGATCAAGAAGGTCGAGACCGCGGGTAACAACAAGAAGCCGATCAAGACCTGGTCGCGTCGTTCGATGATCCTGCCGGAGATGGTGGGTTTCACCATCGCCGTGCACAACGGCAAGAACCATATTCCGGTGCTCGTCAACGAGAACATGGTTGGCCACAAGCTTGGCGAGTTCGCCCTGACCCGTACCTTCAAGGGTCACGGCGGCGACAAGAAGTCGGGCAAGTAAGGAGATGACCATGGAAGCGAAAGCCATCCTGCGCACCGCGCGCATCTCCCCGCAGAAGGCCCGTCTGGTCGCTGACCAGGTTCGCGGTCTCTCGGCCGAACGCGCCATCAACCTGCTGAAGTTCTCGGACAAGAAGGCTGCCCAGATGATCCGCAAGGTCGTCGAGTCCGCCATCGCCAATGCCGAGAACAACCAGGGCGCCGACATCGACGAGCTCAAGGTCAAGACCATCATGGTTGACGAAGGTCCCGCACTGAAGCGCTTCATGGCGCGTGCAAAGGGCCGCGGCACCCGCATCCTCAAGCGCACCAGCCACATCACTGTGGTTGTTGGCGCGGGCAAGTAAGGCGGAGTCAGACAATGGGTCATAAAGTACATCCGACTGGCATCCGCCTTGGCATCTCCAAGGATTGGAATTCCAAGTGGTTTGCCAACAAGAAGCAGTACGCCGAGTTCCTGGCGGCGGACCTCAAGGTCCGCGACCTGCTGCGCAAGAAGCTGGCCCAGGCCGGCATCTCCAAGATCTTCATCGAGCGTCCGGCGAACAACGCCCGCGTGACGATCCACACCGCCCGTCCGGGCGTGGTGATCGGCAAGCGTGGTGAGGACATCGAAAAGCTGCGCAAGGAAGTTAGCGCGGTGATGGGCGTTCCGGCGCACATCAACGTGACCGAGGTCCGCAAGCCGGAACTCGACGCGCAGCTGGTCGCCGAGTCGATCGCCCAGCAGCTGGAGCGCCGCATCATGTTCCGTCGCGCGATGAAGCGCGCTGTCGGCAACGCGATGCGCCTGGGTGCCCTCGGCATCAAGGTCAACGTCGCCGGCCGTCTGAATGGCGCCGAGATCGCGCGTTCGGAGTGGTACCGCGAAGGTCGCGTTCCGCTTCACACGCTGCGTGCCGACATCGACTATGGCTTCGCAGAAGCCAAGACGACCTACGGCATCATCGGCATCAAGGTATGGGTCTACAAGGGCGAGATCTTCGATTTCTCCCAGGTCGGCCAGGAAAAGCAGGACGATTCGCCGCGCAGCGATCGCGGTGACCGTGGTGACCGCGGTGATCGCAGCGACCGTCCGGGCCGTTCGGCCCGCGAACAGAGGTAATCCGCCATGTTGCAACCCAAGCGAACCAAGTACCGCAAGGTACACAAGGGCCGCAATGAGGGCCTGAGCTGGAACGGCAATGCCGTCAGCTTCGGCGAATACGGCCTTAAGGCTACGGCGCACGGTCAGCTGACCGCGCGCCAGATCGAGGCAGCACGTCGTTCCATCAGCCGTTACGTCAAGCGTGGCGGCAAGATGTGGATCCGCGTGTTCCCCGACAAGCCGATCACCAAGAAGCCGATCGAAGTCCGAATGGGCTCCGGTAAGGGCAACGTCGAGTACTGGGTCGCACAGATCCAGCCTGGTCGCATGATTTACGAGATCGAAGGTGTTGCAGAAGACGTGGCGCGTGAAGCGTTCCGTCTGGCCGCCGCCAAGCTCTCGGTGACCACCACTTTCGTTACCCGGACGGTGCGCTAATGGAACTCAAGCAACTTCGCGAGAAGTCGGCCGACGAACTGAAGGCCCACCTGGTCGAGCTGCACAAGGAGGGCTTCGCCCTCCGCATGCAGAAGGCCACTGGCCAGCTCGCCAAGACCCACGATGCACGCCGTGTGCGCCGCGAGATCGCTCGCGTCAACATGCTGCTCGGCGAGAAGAAGTAAGGACCCTGCAATGACCGACAACAATACAGACAAGGCGCTGCGCACGGTTGAAGGCCGGGTCGTCAGCAACAAGATGGACAAGACCGTCACCGTGCTCGTCGAGCGCCAGGTCAAGCACGCGCTGTACGGCAAGTACATCCGTCGCTCGACCAAGCTCCACGCCCATGACGCCGATAACGCCTGCAAGGAAGGCGATATCGTGCGAGTGAAGGAGATTGCTCCGATGTCCAAGACCAAGAACTGGAGCGTGGTTGAAATCGTCAGCCGCGCGGCCGAATAAGAGGAGGCTGAACCATGATCCAGATGCAAAGCTACCTCGACGTCGCCGACAATTCCGGTGCCAAGGAAGTGATGTGCATTAAGGTGCTCGGCGGCTCCAAGCGCCGTTACGCCGGCATCGGCGACATCATCAAGGTCACCGTGAAGGACGCGATCCCGCGTGGCAAGGTCAAGAAGGGCGACGTCTATGACGCCGTCGTGGTCCGCACCCGCAAGGGCGTTCGTCGCCCGGACGGTTCGCTGATCCGCTTCGACGGCAATGCCGCCGTGCTCCTGAACAACAAGCAGGAACCGATCGGTACCCGCATCTTCGGGCCTGTGACCCGCGAGCTGCGTACCGAGAAGTTCATGAAGATCGTCTCGCTCGCTCCTGAAGTGCTCTGAGCGGAGGAATTTATATGAACCGTATCCGCAAGGGCGATCAGGTGATCGTCACCGCCGGCAAGGACAAGGGCAAGAAGGGCGACGTTGTGCGCGTACTCGGCGAGAAGGTCGTCGTGTCGAACATCAACATCGTCAAGCGCCACACCAAGCCGAACCCGCAGGCAGGACAGCCTGGCGGCGTGGTCGAGCGCGAAGCGCCGATCCACATTTCCAACGTGATGCTTTTCAACCCTGCCACTGGCAAGGGCGAGCGCATCGGTTTCAAGGTGCTGGAGGATGGACGCAAACTGCGTGTGTTCCGCTCCAGCGGTGAGGCGGTTGACGCCTAAGGAATGCTGATATGACCACCCGGCTTGAAAAGTTCTACAAGGACGAAGTCGTCCCGTCGCTGACCAAGAAGTTCGGTTACAAGAACCCGATGGAAGTGCCGCGCCTTTCCAAGATCACGATCAACATGGGCGTCGGCGAAGCCGCGACCAACAAGAAGATCCTGGAAAACGCCGTTGCCGACCTGACCAAGATCGCTGGCCAGAAGCCGATCGTGACCAAGTCCCGCGTGTCGGTGGCTTCGTTCAAGATCCGCGACGGTTGGCCGATCGGTTGCAAGGTGACGCTGCGCCGCGCCCAGATGTTCGAGTTCCTGGACCGCCTGATCAACATCTCGCTGCCCCGCGTGCGTGACTTCCGCGGCGTGTCGGGTCGTTCGTTCGACGGCCGTGGCAACTACAACATGGGCGTGAAGGAACAGATCATCTTCCCGGAAATCGACTTCGACCAGGTCGACGCCCTGCGCGGCATGGACATCGCGATCACCACGACCGCGAAGACCGACGCCGAAGCCAAGGCACTGCTGGAAGCGTTCCGCTTCCCGTTCCGCAACTGATCCAATAGGACTGACACAATGGCTAAGACCTCCATGGTCAACCGCGAGATCAAGCGGGCCAAGCTTGCCAAGCAGCACGGCAGCAAGCGCGAAGCACTGAAGAAGATCATCTCCAGCCAGACGGCCTCGTACGAGGACAAGATGGATGCAGTGGTCAAGCTGCAGAAGCTGCCGCGTGACTCCTCGCCGAGCCGCCAGCGCACCCGTTGCGTGCTCTCGGGCCGTCCGCGTGGCGTCTACCGCAAGTTCGGCCTCGGCCGCAACATGCTGCGCAAGGCGACCATGAACGGCGACGTTCCGGGTCTGCGCAAGGCCAGCTGGTAACAAAACGCGCCGGCAAGTCTGCTAGACTTGCCGGCTCGCTCGTTCCAAGGCACTCCGGCCGGAAGGGCGGGGTGCCGGTCGTTTGTGGGTTTGCCCATCCTCGGCCTGTTTTGTCGCCCTCACGGGCATACAACTGAATTCGCAATCCCGCGGATATCGGTGCTACTCATAGGTAATTAATCATGAGCATGACTGATCCCATCGCCGACATGCTGGTCCGCATCAAGAATGCGGCCGCTGTTCGCAAGCAGACGGTGAAGATGCCGTCGTCCACCATCAAGGTTGCCATCGCCAAGGTGCTGAAGGACGAGGGTTACATCCTGGACTCGCGCGTGACCCCGGTCAGCGCCGGCAAGTCCGAACTCGAAATCTCGCTGAAGTACTACGAAGGCAAGCCGGTGATCGAGCGCCTGGAGCGCTTCTCCCGTTCGGGCCTGCGCCAGTACCGCGGCAAGTCCGAGCTGCCCAAGGTCCTGGGCGGCCTCGGCATCGCCATCATCTCCACCTCGAAGGGCATCATGACCGATGCGCAGGCGCGCCAGCAGGGCGTCGGCGGTGAAGTCCTGTGCTTCGTGGCTTAAGGGAGGAATAGACATGTCCCGAGTTGCCAAGAAGCCGGTTGCCCTCCCGAAGGGCGTCGAGCTGAACATCCAGGCTGAGTCGATCAGCGCCAAGGGCCCGAAGGGCACCCTGTCGGTCGCCAAGCCCGCCGCCATCGCAGTCAAGGTTGAAGACGGCCACGCCGTGTTCTCGACCGAAGATGCCGCGCTGATCCCGCTGACCGGCACCCTGCGCGCCATCCTCGCCAACCTGGTGAAGGGCGTGTCGGAAGGCTTCGAGCGCAAGCTCGAGCTGGTCGGCGTCGGTTACCGTGCCGCCATGCAGGGCAAGGACCTGAGCCTGTCGCTCGGTTTCTCGCACCCGGTCGTGTTCGTGGCCCCGGAAGGCATCACCATCGCCACCCCGACCCAGACCGAGATCGTGGTCCAGGGCGCGGACAAGCAGCGCGTCGGTGAAGTTGCGGCCAAGATCCGCGGCTTCCGTCCGCCGGAGCCGTACAAGGGCAAGGGCGTGAAGTACGCCGGCGAAGTCATCATCCGCAAGGAAGCCAAGAAGGCCTAATCGGTCCTTCAGCTTTCGGAGACATAGAAATGAACAAGAACATTGCTCGCCTGCGCCGCGCCAAGTCCACCCGTTCGCACATCCGCGAACTCGGCGTGCCGCGTCTGACCGTGCTCCGCACCGGTCAGCACCTGTACGCACAGGTCTTCACCGCCGACGGCTCCAAGGTCCTGGCTGCGGCTTCGACCGTCCAGGCCGACGTCAAGGAAGGCCTGAAGAACGGCAAGAACTCCGACGCCGCCATCAAGGTCGGTCGCGCGATCGCCGAGAAGGCCAAGGCTGCCGGTATCGAGAAGGTCGCATTCGACCGCTCGGGCTACCGCTACCACGGCCGCATCAAGGCGCTGGCCGATGCTGCTCGCGAAGGCGGCCTGCAGTTCTAAGCTTGAATGGGTGGGGCCCCGGCCCCACCCAGAACTTTCCCCGCCGACACGGGTCTGTGTCGGGCGCGGCTTCGGGTTTCCGGGCTGGCGAAACACCCGCGGTAAATCACAACCATAAGCGGCCACGCCGCAAATCCTTCAACTAACGAGTATTCGAAATGGCAGAAGAACAACGTGCACCGCGGGGTCGTGATCGCGACCGCAACCGCGAAGAGATCGACGATGGCATGATCGAGAAGCTGATCGCGGTCAACCGCGTCAGCAAGACCGTCAAGGGCGGTCGCCAGTTCACCTTCACCGCACTGACGGTGGTCGGTGACGGCAACGGCAAGGTCGGTTTCGGTTACGGCAAGGCACGCGAAGTGCCGGTCGCCATCCAGAAGTCGATGGAATATGCCCGCAAGAGCATGAACAACGTCGACCTGAACAACGGCACCCTGTGGCACTCGGTCAAGGCCGGCCACGGCGCAGCCCGCGTGTTCATGCAGCCGGCTTCCGAAGGTACCGGCGTCATCGCCGGCGGCGCGATGCGCGCTGTCCTGGAAGCGGTTGGCGTGAAGAACGTGCTGGCCAAGGCCGTCGGTTCGCGTAATCCCATCAACCTCGTTCGCGCCACCCTCAAGGGCCTGGGCGACATGCACTCGCCGGCGAAGATTGCCGCCAAGCGTGGCAAGAAGGTGGAGGAACTGAACCATGGCTAAGACTGAAGCCACCACCGGCGGCACCGTCAAGGTGCGCCTGGTCAAGGGTCTGCGTGGTACCCAGTCGCGTCACCGCCTGTCGGTGCGTGCGCTGGGCCTGAACAAGCTCAACGATGTGCGTGTACTGAAGGACAGCCCGCAGGTTCGCGGTCTGATCAATCAGCTGCACTACCTCGTCAAGGTCGAGGAGTAATCGACATGCGTCTCAACACTCTGCAACCCGCTGAAGGCGCCCGTCAGGAGCGCACCCGTGTCGGCCGTGGTATCGGTTCGGGCCTGGGCAAGACCTGCGGCCGCGGCCACAAGGGCTCGTTCGCGCGCTCCGGCAAGGGCAAGATCAAGGCTGGCTTCGAAGGCGGCCAGATGCCCATGCAGCGTCGCCTGCCCAAGATCGGCTTCCGTTCGAAGCTGCTCAAGGACACCGCCGAAGTGATGATGTACCAGCTCGAGAAGCTGGAAGCTGGCGAGATCGACTTCGCAGCGCTCAAGGCCGCCAAGCTGGTGCACAGCACCGCCAAGCAGGCCCGGATCGTCAAGAAGGGCGAGATCACCAAGAAGTTCGTACTCAAGGGCGTGGCCGCTACGGCCGGCGCCAAGGCCGCTATCGAAGCGGCCGGCGGCAAGGTCGAGGAGTAAGGACTAGATGGCGCGCAGCGGTAGCAATGCAGTTGCCGGTATCGGTGGCGGGCTCGGGAAGTTCACCGAGCTCCGTCAGCGCCTGCTGTTCGTCGTCGGTGCCCTGATTGTCTACCGCATCGGTTGCTACATCCCGGTGCCGGGCGTCAATCCGGAGGCGATGCTCCAGTTGATGGAGACCCAGAAGGGCACCATCGTGGACATGTTCAACATGTTCTCCGGTGGCGCCCTGCATCGCTTCAGCCTGTTCGCACTCAATGTCATGCCGTACATCTCGGCATCGATCATCGTGCAGCTGCTGGTGCAGATCGTGCCGAGCCTGAAGGCCATCCAGAAGGAAGGCGAGTCAGGCCGTCGCAAGATCAACCAGTGGTCGCGCATGGGTGCGATCCCGCTGGCCGTGTTCCAGGCATGGGGCATCGCCACGGCCCTCCAGGCCGGCGGCGCCAGCCAGGGCATCGCGGTGGTCTACAACCCGGGCCCGGGCTTCATCCTGACCGCGGTGATCGCGTTGACCGCCGGCACCATGTTCCTGATGTGGCTGGGCGAGCAGGTCACGGAGCGGGGTATCGGCAACGGCGTCTCGCTGATCATCTTCTCGGGCATCGTCGCGGGCCTGCCCGCCGCCGTCATCGGCATGTTCGAGCAGATCCGCAACGGCGACATGAGCGCCCTGGTCGCAATCGCGGTCGTCGCCATTGTGGTGGGTTTCACCTACTTCGTGGTGTTCGTCGAGCGGGGCCAGCGCCGGATCACGGTGAACTACGCCCGTCGCAGCGGCGGTCGCAGTGCCTACCAGAACCAGTCCTCGTTCCTGCCCCTTAAGCTGAACATGTCGGGCGTGATCCCGGCCATCTTCGCCTCGAGCATCGTGATGTTCCCGGCGACGGCGGCGAACTGGTTCAGCCAGGGCAATTCCGGTTCGACCCTGCACCGCGTCAGCCAGTGGCTGAACCCGGGCGAGCCGCTGCACATGATCCTGTATGCGGGCCTGATCGTCGGTTTTGCGTTCTTCTACACCGCGCTGGTGTTCAACTCGCAGGAAACGGCCGATAATCTCAAGAAGTCGGGTGCGTTGATCCCGGGCATCCGTCCGGGCAAGTCGACCGCCGACTATATTGACGGCGTGCTGACCCGCCTGACGGCGGCCGGCGCGGTCTACCTGGTCCTCGTGTGCCTCCTCCCGGAGGTCATGCGTACCGAACTGGGCACCTCGTTCTACTTCGGCGGCACCTCGCTGCTGATCGTGGTCGTGGTTGTCATGGATTTCATCGCCCAGATCCAGGCTCATCTGATGTCCCATCAGTACGAGAGCCTGCTGAAGAAGGCGAACTTGAAGGGCGGCTCGCGCGGCGGTCTCGCGCGCGGGTGAATCCGGACCGTTCCGCGCGCCAGAGTAGCGCGCGGGGTTGGGGCAGGGCAGTTGACCGTCTTGTCCCAGCCAGTCCAGATTCGTCGCCGGAGCATGGGCACACTCCCCATGCCGGGCTTTGCTGCGCCTTCGGGCGCGGTAGGGCTTCCTATTAACCCGAGACCTTAGTATACTTTCCAGTTCACTCCGCCGGGATTAATCCGTCCTGGCCGCCAATCAGTTGGAGATCGCGTTATGGCGCGTATTGCGGGCGTCAATCTGCCTGCCCAGAAGCATGTCTGGGTTGGGCTCCAGAGCATTTACGGCATTGGCCGTACCCGTTCCAAGAAGGTCTGTGTCTCGGCTGGCGTCACCGCCACCACCAAGATCCGTGACCTTTCCGAGCCGGAAGTCGAGCGCCTGCGCGCCGAAGTCGGCAAGTACGTTGTCGAGGGCGACCTGCGTCGCGAAATCGGCATCGCCATCAAGCGTCTGATGGACCTGGGCTGCTTCCGCGGCCTGCGTCACCGTCGCGGCCTGCCGCTTCGCGGCCAGCGCACCCGGACCAATGCACGTACCCGCAAGGGCCCGCGCAAGGCCATCAGGAAGTAAGGGACACAGACCATGGCTAAGCCGGCTGCTGCCAAAACCAAGAAGAAGATCAAGCGCGTCGTCACCGACGGCATCGCCCACGTCCACGCTTCTTTCAACAACACCATCATCACGATCACCGACCGCCAGGGCAACGCGCTCTCGTGGGCGACCTCGGGCGGCGCGGGTTTCCGCGGTTCCCGCAAGTCGACCCCGTTCGCCGCCCAGGTGGCTGCCGAAAAGGCAGGCCGTGCTGCGCTCGACTACGGCGTGAAGTCGCTGGAAGTGCGCATCAAGGGTCCGGGTCCGGGCCGTGAGTCCGCCGTTCGTTCGCTGAACAACGTCGGTTACAAGATCATGAACATCATCGACGTGACGCCTATCCCGCACAACGGGTGCCGTCCGCCGAAGAAGCGTCGCGTCTGAGGAGCTGAAGAAAAATGGCTCGTTATATTGGTCCCACCTGTAAGCTCGCTCGTCGCGAAGGCGCCGACCTCGGCTTGAAGTCGTCCGCTCGCGCACTTGATTCCAAGTGCAAGCTCGAGCAGAAGCCCGGCCAGCATGGCCCGACTGCCCGCAAGGGCAAGCTGTCCGATTACGCCACCCAGCTTCGCGAGAAGCAGAAGGTCAAGCGTATCTACGGTCTGCTGGAGCGTCAGTTCCGCAACTACTACAAGAAGGCCTCGACCAAGAAGGGCAACACGGGTGAAAACCTGCTGCAGCTCCTCGAGACCCGCCTGGACAACGTCGTTTACCGCATGGGTTTTGCGGTGACGCGTCCGGCCGCCCGCCAGCTGGTTTCGCACCGCGGCGTCACGGTCAACGGCAAGTCGGTCAACCTGCCTTCTTACCAGGTCAAGGCTGGCGACGCGATCGCGCTGGCCGAACGCGCCCAGAAGCAGCTCCGCGTGCAGGAATCCCTGACCGTGGCGCAGCAGATGGACCTCTCGCCGTCGTGGGTTGAAGTCGACAGCAAGAAGTTCGCTGGTGTGTTCAAGGCTGTTCCGGATCGTGCTGACCTGCCGCAAGACATCAATGAAGCGCTGATCGTCGAGCTGTACTCGAAGTAATCCAGGAGACGCCACAACATGACGGTTACCGCAAACCAGGTGCTGCGCCCGCGCGGCCCCCAGATCGAACGCCTTACGGGCAACCGTGCCAAGGTCGTGATCGAGCCGCTGGAGCGTGGCTATGGCCACACCCTCGGCAATGCGCTGCGCCGCGTGCTGCTGTCGTCGATCCCGGGCTTCGCAATCACGGAAGTCGAGATCGATGGCGTGCTGCACGAGTACACCACGGTCGAAGGCCTGCAGGAGGATGTCCTCGAGGTTCTGCTGAACCTCAAGGACGTCGCCATCCGCATGCACACCGGCGAGTCGGCGACCCTGTCGCTCGCCAAGCAGGGCCCCGGCATCGTCACCGCCGGTGACATCAAGACCGACCATAACGTCGAGATCCTCAACACCGAGCATGTGATCGCGCACCTGACCAAGGACACCGCGCTCAACATGCGTCTGAAGATCGAGCGTGGTTTCGGCTACCAGCCGGCCGCCGCTCGTCGTCGCCCGGACGAGGAAACCCGCGCCATTGGTCGCCTGATGCTGGACGCCAGCTTCTCGCCGGTCCGCCGCGTCGCGTATGCCGTTGAAGCGGCCCGCGTGGAGCAGCGCACCGACCTGGACAAGCTGGTTCTCGACATCGAGACCAACGGCACGATCGACGCCGAGGAAGCCGTCCGCACCGCGGCCGACATCCTCACCGACCAGCTGTCGGTGTTCGGCGACTTCACCCACCGCGATCGCGGTGCGGCGAAGCCGGCCACCAGCGGCATCGACCCGATCCTGCTGCGTCCGATCGACGACCTCGAGCTCACCGTGCGTTCGGCCAACTGCCTCAAGGCCGAGAGCATCTACTACGTCGGCGATCTGATCCAGAAGACCGAAGTGGAACTGCTCAAGACGCCGAACCTCGGCAAGAAGTCGCTCACCGAGATCAAGGAAGTCCTCGCCCAGCGCGGTCTTTCGCTCGGCATGAAGCTGGAAAACTGGCCGCCCGCTGGCATCGCCCAGCACGGCATGATGGGCTGAGCTTAACGCTCCGTTCCAGGCGGGCCGCACCTTCGGGTGCGGCCTGTGTTCTTGCAGCAAGTAGTACACCGACGAGCCTGAAGGCTCGCGGCAAGCCGGCCACGGAGGGTCGGTTCGGGCCACCCGCAGTCCACTGTGTCAGCGCCTGGATGGCGACAGCGAAGTTCAACGACTCAACATTCATCAGGAATCACGACCATGCGCCACCAGAAAGCCGGCCGTAAGTTCAGCCGCACCAGTGCTCACCGCGATGCCATGTTCACCAACATGGCGGCCTCGCTGATCAAGCACGGCCTCATCCGCACCACCCTGCCCAAGGCCAAGGAGCTGCGTCGCGTTGCCGAGCCGCTCATCACCCTGGCCAAGGTTGATGGCGTTGCCAACCGCCGCCTTGCCTTCTCGCGCCTGCGCGACAAGGAAGCCGTGGGCACGCTGTTCACCACGCTCGGCCCGCGTTACCAGTCCCGTCCGGGCGGCTACCTGCGCATCCTCAAGTGCGGTTTCCGCGCTGGCGACAATGCGCCGATGGCCTACGTCGAGCTGGTCGACCGTCCGGAAGCCGCTGCGGAGTAATTTCCCGCGCGCGCAGTGTTTCGCAGAACCCCGGCCAAGTGCCGGGGTTTTTGCTTTTGGGGGATACGTCCTTGGATTCCCGCCTTCGCGGGAATGACGATGTCTGGGCAGGGAGTGCTGCGACGAGCGGTGTGCCCGATACGCCAGGCCGACTGGTTGCGCAAAGGCATCGCCGTTAAGCTTGGCGGCATGACCAATGCCATCCTGCGCGGCTCGTTCCGCATCCAGTTCCTGATCGGTTTCCTCGCCTGCGCCGGCCTGTTGGGCTTCGCGTTCTACCTCCAGCTCCACGACGGTCTCGAACCGTGCCCGCTGTGCATCTTCCAGCGCGTCGCGTTCTTCGTCATGGGCCTGGTGTTCCTGCTCGGTGCATTGCACGCGCCCAAGGGCACGGGCGGTCGCCGTGGCTATGGTGTGGCGGCGCTGCTGGCCGCACTGGGCGGCATCGCGGTCGCCGGCAATCACGTCCGCCTGCAGCATCTGCCACCGGACCAGGTGCCGTCGTGCGGTCCGGGCCTGGACTACATGCTCGAAGCGATGCCGATCACCGGCGTGATCCGCAAGGTAATGACCGGCTCGGGCGAGTGCGCCAATGTCGACTGGTCGTTCCTCGGCTTGTCCATGCCGACCTGGAGCCTGGTCTGGTTCGTGCTGTTGGCGATCTGGGCCGGCTACGCAGCGTTCCGTCGCCGCTAGGCCACTGTTGCCGCTGTAACGGTTGCAGGGCGCCTGACTAGCGCCCATAGTGATTCGCCGCATTGCAGCATTCCGTGTCATGCCTACGCCCGATCGCAACCTCCGTGCCGTGAACCTGCCCACCGACTGGAATCCGCAGTCGTGGCGCAACCGTACTGCAATGCAGTTGCCGCAGTATCCGGACGCGGCCGCACTGGAGTCGGCGCTGGCCGAACTGCGCGAGCTGCCGCCGCTGGTGACGTCGTGGGAGATCCTCTCGCTCAAGCAGCAGCTGGCCGACGCGCAGGAAGGCAAGCGCTTCCTGCTGCAGGGCGGCGACTGCGCCGAGAGCTTCTCGGCCTGCAACTCCGGCGTGATTTCCAACCGCCTCAAGGTGCTGCTGCAGATGAGCCTGGTGCTCGTCCACGGCATGCGCAAGCCGGTGGTGCGCGTGGGCCGCTTCGCCGGCCAGTACGCCAAGCCGCGTTCGACCGACACCGAGACGATCGGTGAGGTGACCTTGCCGAGTTACCGCGGCGACATGGTCAACGCGCCGGAATTCACCGCCGCCGCGCGCGCGCCGGATCCTCGCAGGATGATCAAGGCGCACGCGCGTTCGGCGATGACGATGAACTTCGTCCGCGCCCTGATCGACGGCGGTTTCGCCGACCTGCACCACCCCGAATACTGGAACCTCAGCTGGGTCGGCCATTCCGAACTCGCCGAGGAATACCGGCGCATGGTCAATGCGATCGGCGATGCGGTGCGCTTCATGGAGACGTTGTCGGGCTCGGAGGTGCACAACCTCAATCGCGTCGACTTCTACACGTCGCACGAAGCGTTGCTGCTGCCGTACGAAGAGTCGTTGACGCGCCAGGTGCCGCGTCACTGGGGCTGGTTCAACCTCAGTACGCATTACCCGTGGATCGGCATGCGCACCGCCGCGGTCGATGGCGCCCACGCCGAATACTTCCGCGGCATCCGCAATCCGATCGCACTGAAGGTCGGCCCGTCGGTGACGCCGGACCAGCTGCTGCGCACGATCGACCTGCTCAATCCCGAAGACGAGCCGGGCCGGCTCACCTTCATCCATCGCATGGGCGCGACCGGCATCGCCGAGAAGCTGCCGCCGCTGCTCGATGCAGTGCGCGGCGACGGGCGTCGCGTGCTGTGGGTGTGCGATCCGATGCACGGCAACACCGAGAGCACCAGCAACGGCTACAAGACGCGCCGCTTCCGCAACATCCGCAGTGAGCTGGAGCAGGCGTTCGAGTTGCACGCCGCGGCCGGCACGCGCCTGGGTGGCGTGCATCTGGAGCTCACCGGTGAAGACGTCACCGAGTGCCTGGGTGGCGCGCGCGAGCTGACCGAGAGCGATCTGGAGCGGGCGTACATGTCGACGGTGGATCCGCGCCTGAACTACGAGCAGGCGCTGGAGATCGCGATGCTGATCGTGCGCAAGCAGGCGCAGATCGCGGCGCCGGCGTAAGTTCCGTCACCGTCATCCCGGCGAAAGCCGGGATCCATTTGCTGCGCAAGCAAGAGCAACGTCCCTGGGTTCCCGCCTTCGCGGGAATGACGAGCAAGGTGGGTCCCGGCTTTCGCCGGGACGACGAGCAAGACCTCAGCCCTTGCTGTTGCCCAGCGACACCGTCGCCAGGAACTGCGGCGCCTTGCGCGCCTTGGTCTTCTGCTCGAACGCATACGCCAGTTCGATCAGGCGCGGTTCGCTCCAGGCCGGGCCCATGAAGATGATGCCGATTGGCAGGCCGAAGCTGTCGCCCATCGGTACGGTGATGCTGGGCGTGCCGGCCACCGCGGCGGCGCCGTAGCCTTCGCCAAGAAAGTGGTCGCCGTTGACCGGGTCGATCAGCCACGCCGGCGCGGTGGCGGGTGCCACCACGGCGTCGAGGTTGTTCGCCGTCAGCGTCGCTTCCAGGCCTTCGGCGCCGGCAAGGCGACGGGCCTTGCTGCGCGCTTCGATGTAGCCGATCTCGTCGAGCGCGCCCTTGGCCTGGGCGCGTTCGAACAGCTCCTGGCCGAAATAGGGCATTTCCTTGCCGGCATTCTTGCGGTTGTAGTCGATCAGGCCCGCCAGCGAGCTCACCTGCGCACCGCTGCGCGAGAGGTAGCCGTCGACGCCGTGCTTGAACTCGTACAACAGCACGTCCATTTCCGGCTCGTTCCAGCTGCCCGCGCCGGCGATCTCGACGTCGACGACTTCCGCGCCCGCCTTGCGCATGGCCTCGATGCTGCGCTCGAGCGCGGCGTCGGCATCGGGGTGGAAGCCCATGGACTTGCGCAGCACGCCGATCCGGGCGCCGCGCAGGCCGTCGGCGTTGAGTCGGGCGTGGTAATCGAACATCGCACGGCCGGTGCTTTCGGCGGTCGCCGGGTCGGCGTCGTCGCGACCGACGATCGCCGACAGCAGCACCGCCGCGTCGGCGACGCTGCGCGCCATCGGGCCGGCGGTGTCCTGGCTGTGCGAGATCGGAATGATGCCGTTGCGGCTGACCAGGCCGACGGTCGGCTTGATGCCGACCAGGCCGGCGACCGAGGACGGGCAGATGATGCTGCCGTCGGTCTCGGTGCCGATCGCGGCGGCGGCCAGGCTGGCGGCGATGGCGCTGCCGCTGCCGGAGCTGGAGCCGCACGGCGAGCGGTCCAGCGCGTACGGGTTGCGGGTCTGTCCACCGCGCGCGCTCCAGCCGGAGCTCGAGCGCGAGGAACGGAAGTTGGCCCATTCGCTGAGGTTGGTCTTGCCCAGGATCACCGCGCCGGCCTCGCGCAGACGCGCGACCAGGAAGGCGTCGGTGCGCGGATGGTGCGAGGCGAGGGCGAGCGAGCCGGCCGAGTTCACCATCGGCGTCGCGTCGATGTTGTCCTTCAGCAGGATCGGCACGCCGTGCAGCGGGCCACGGACGCGACCGGCCTTGCGCTCGGCATCGCGCGCGTCGGCTTCCTTCAGCGCATTCGGATTGGTCTCGATCACCGCATTGAGTCGCGGACCGGCATCGTCGATGGCGGCGATCTGGTCGAGGTAGGCCTGGGTCAGCGCATGGCTGCTGAGTTCGCCGCGTTCCATGCGTGCCTGCAGTTCGGCGATGCCGACCTCGGCGTACGCGAAGCGGGCAGGGGCCGGGCCGGCATTCGCCGATGCGACCGCAACTGCTGGCTTGGACACAGCCACGCCCGCATCCGGCGCGTCAGCGCGTTGGCAGGCAGGCAGCAAGGCGATCATCATCGCCACGGACAACGTCTTGGTTACAGGCAAAGAGCGCATTGCGATTCCCCGGTCGCGGATGGCCGTCGCCGAGCATACGCGAAACTGAACCGCCGTCAGGCCCTATTGGCGACGCTTGAGCAGATCGCGTGCCAGCACTGCGACGACGATCAAGTTGACGGCCAGGACCGCCCACGAAGTCCAGCCGGGGTGGTGGTACACGGCGTAGAGGTCCAGGGGCAGGTAGATCGCGGCGCTGATGCAGCCCAGCCACGAGGCCCAGGCCTTGGCCCGCCACAGACCCCAGGCTTCGAGCATGCGCAGCAGGCCATAGGCCAGGACCACCGCGGCAGCCAGGTGCACGCCGTCGGGGTTGATGACCTTGTTCAACCAGGCCAGGGCGCCTTCGTTGGGGTCGAGCTGGAATCGGGCGATCAGCTCATGCAGCCAGCGCAGCAGCGGCGCCGGCCCGAGAAGTTCGAGGCCGCTGGCTGCCAGCAGTGCCAGCAGGCCCTTGGCGGCCTCGAAGATCGCGATGACATGGAGACCCGGATGCGCGTGCGGATCCGGGTTGTAGTGCTGGGCGTCGGTCATGTTGGCGAGTCGACGCCCTTGGTGCGTGCCGGTGCTTACTGTACCCGGTGACTCAGGCCGCGCGCGAGGCGCGCTTGCGGTCCGACTCGGTCAGGAACTTCTTGCGCAGGCGGATTTCCTTCGGGGTGACTTCGACCAGCTCGTCGTCCTCGATGAAGTCCAGGGCCTGTTCCAGCGAGTATTTGATCGCCGGGGTCAGCTTGATCGCATCGTCCTTGCCCGAGGCGCGCATGTTGGTCAGCGGCTTGGGCTTGATGGCATTGACGGTAAGGTCGTTGTCCTTGGAGTGGATGCCGATCAGCTGGCCCTCGTACACCTGGTCGCCTTCGGCGGCAAACAGGCGGCCGCGCTCTTCCAGCGGTCCGAGCGAGTAGGCCGGGGTGGTGCCGGCGGCATTGGCGATCATCACGCCGTTCTGGCGCTTGGCGATCGCGCCGGTTTCCTTCGGACCGTAATGGTCGAACACGTGGAACAGCAGGCCCGAGCCCTGGGTCAGGGTGCGGAACTCGTTCTGGAAACCGATCAGGCCACGGGCCGGGATCATGTAATCAAGGCGCACGCGGCCCTTGCCGTCGGACTCCATGTTCTTCAGCTGGCCCTTGCGGATGCCCAGCTTCTCCATGACGCCGCCCTGGTGCTGCTCTTCGATGTCGACCACCAGCTGCTCGACCGGCTCCATCATCTGGCCGTCGATTTCCTTGATGATCACTTCCGGACGCGACACGGCCAGCTCGAAGCCTTCGCGGCGCATGTTCTCGATCAGCACCGACAGGTGCAGCTCGCCACGGCCGGAGACCAGGAACTTGTCCGGGTCGGAACCTTCCTCGACCTTCAGCGCGACGTTGTGCAGCGTCTCGCGCTCCAGGCGCTCGCGCAGCTGGCGGCTGGTCAGGAACTTGCCACCGCTGAGTTCCTTGTTGCCGGCGAACGGCGAGTTGTTGACCTGGAAGGTCATCGAGATGGTCGGCTCGTCGACGGTCAGCGCAGGCAGCGCTTCCGGGAAGTCCAGGGCGCAGACGGTGTCGGAGATCGACAGGTCGGCGACGCCGGAGATGGCGACGATGTCACCGGCCTCGGCTTCCTCGGTCTCCAGGCGCTCCAGGCCCATGAAGCCCAGCACCTGCAGGACCTTGCCCTGGCGCTTCTTGCCTTCGCGGTCGATCACGCTGACCGGCATGTTGCGCCGGACCTTGCCGCGCTGGATGCGGCCGATGCCGATCAGGCCGACGAAGTTGCTGTAGTCCAGCTGGCTGATGCGCATCTGGAACGGGCCGTCCATGTCGACCTGCGGCGGCGCGACGTGCTTCATGATCGCTTCGTACAGCGGGGTCATGTCGCCATCGCGGGCGCTGTCGTCGAGGCTGGCGTAGCCGTGCAGCGCCGAGGCGTAGACGATCGGGAAGTCGAGCTGCTCGTTGGTGGCGCCGAGCTTGTCGAACAGGTCGAACACCTGGTCGATGACCCAGTCAGGACGGGCGCCCGGACGGTCGATCTTGTTGACGACCACGATCGGCTTGAAGCCCATCGCGAACGCCTTCTGGGTGACGAAGCGGGTCTGCGGCATCGGGCCGTCCATCGCGTCGACGAGGATCAGCACCGAGTCGACCATCGACAGCACGCGCTCGACCTCACCGCCGAAGTCGGCGTGGCCCGGGGTGTCGACGATGTTGATGCGGTTGCCCTGCCAGGTGATCGCCGTGTTCTTGGCGAGGATCGTGATGCCACGTTCCTTTTCCTGGTCATTGCTGTCCATCGCGCGCTCGGCCAGCACCGTGCGTTCGGACAGGGTGCCCGACTGCTTGAGCAGGCAGTCGACGAGAGTGGTCTTGCCATGGTCGACGTGGGCGACGATGGCGATATTGCGGAGGCGTTCGATGGACATGCGAAAAGGCCGGCAGACCGGCACTCGGGCGAGGAGGTAGCCGGGCATTATACCTGTCAATGATTACCTCTGCCTGTTCAGGTGGAGGCGTTGCAAGTACCCTTGTCTATTGGCCCGGACGCCGCCATCTGAACGGCAAGTCTGAACGCTTTTTGCGCCTTTCCCCCGCTTTTGCCCCACTTGCACCCAACTGCCCCACGTCCCAGGAGACGGATTCATGAGCCTGATCGCCACCTTCGACACCGACCGCGGTCCGATCCGCATCGAACTCGCCGCCGACAAGGCGCCGCTGACGGTCGCCAACTTCGTCAACCTGGCCCAGCGCGGCTTCTATGACGGCCTGAACTTCCACCGCGTCATCAACGATTTCATGGTCCAAGGCGGCTGCCCGCTGGGCACCGGCACCGGTGGCCCCGGCTACCGCTTCGAGGACGAGGCCCGCAATGGCCTGAGCCACGAGCGCGGCGTGCTGTCAATGGCCAATGCCGGCCCGGGCACCAACGGCAGCCAGTTCTTCATCACCCACGTCCCGTGCCCGTGGCTGGACGGCAAGCACACCGTCTTCGGCAAGGTCCTGGAAGGCCAGCAGATCGTCGACAGCGTCAAGCAGGGCGACACGATCAAGTCGGTCAAGATCGAGGGCGACACCGCCGCGGTGCTGGCCGCCAAGGCTGACCGCGTCGCCGAGTGGAACAAGACGCTGGACCAGAACGCCCGCCCGTAAGGCGGCGCCAGCCGGTCACGCACAGGCGCCCGCTCCGGCCTTGCCGGGGCGGGCGTCTGCGTTTCAGGGATGCATTCGACCCGCCCGCGCAACGAGCCGCCACGAACCTCCGTGCTAACATTTGCGGGCTCTGGCGGCGGTTGGACATGTCGCCCGCAGCGACCCCACATCGACTCCCAGAGGTTCCCGCGATGCCCCAGCTTGCCCGGCGCATCGGTCGCGCCAAGCCCAGCGCGATCATGCAGGTTGCCGAGAAGGCCAAGCGGCTCAAAGCCGAAGGCCGCGACATCATCAGTTTCTCGATTGGTGTTCCCAACTTCCTCCCCGGCGACCATGTCTATGCCGCGGCGCGTGATGCGCTGAGCAAGGACAGCGGCCAGTACGGCAGCAATCGCGGTGCCGACGCGATGCTCGATGCCTTCATCGAGCACATGGCGAAGATCGGACTGACCGGCTACGGCCGCGTCAACATCGCCACCGGCATCGGCGCCAAGCACGTCATCTACAACCTCGCCGAAGCGCTGCTCGACGAAGGCGACACGATCGTCTTCCCGACGCCGTACTGGACGAGCTACCTCGACATCGCGGACATCGTCAACGCGAAGATCGACCTGCTGCCGTGCCCGGCCTCGCAGGACTACAAGCTCACCCCGGCGCAGCTCGACGTCGCGCTGGCGAAGAAGCCCAAGGTGTTCCTGTTCAACAATCCCTCGAACCCGACCGGCATGGTCTATTCGAAGGAAGAGATCGACGCGCTGGCCGACGTCGTCGCCAAGTACCCGGACACCTGGGTCATCACCGACGACATCTACAACCGCATGGTGTTCGACGGCCTGGGCTACCACAACTTCGTGCACGCCCGTCCGGAGCTGCGCGAGCGCGTGATCTTCATCGACTCGCTGTCCAAGACCTACGGCATGCCGGGTTGGCGCGTGGGTTTCATGGCCGGCCCCGAAGCGATCGCGCAGGCGATCGTGACGATGAACTCCAACCACATCACCAACATCCCGGAGATCGTCAGCGCCGCTGCGGTCGCCGCGCTGTCGGGTCCGCAGGACGTGCCGACGGCCAAGTGCGCAGAGTTCCAGGCCAAGCGCGACCAGGTGATGGCGGTGATGGATTCGATCCCGGGCGTGATCTGCCCGCGTCCGCAGGGCGCGTTCTACGTGTTCCCGGACATCAGCGTCGCCTTCGGCAAGATCCACGGCCCGACCGGCACGAAGATCGGCAACGACGTCGACTTCTGCAATGCGCTGCTGGAAGCCAAGGGCGTGGCCTGCGTGCCGGGTTCGGCGTTCGGCGAGCCGCGCGCGCTACGCATCAGCTACACCTGTCCGACGCCGCAGCTCGCTCCGGGCCTGCAGCGTTTCCAGGAATTCTTTGCAGAGCTTTCCTAAATTTCGTGATCCATCGCGGGGCGCCTGTCGCCCCGCTTTTCATTTCAGGAGTTACCCATGAAGACCCCCGTCCGCGTTGCCGTTACCGGTGCTGCCGGCCAGATCGGCTACTCGCTGCTGTTCCGCATCGCTTCCGGCGAAATGCTCGGCAAAGACCAGCCCGTCATCCTGCAGATGCTCGAGCTGCCGATGGAGAAGGCCCAGGCCGCGCTCAAGGGCGTGATGATGGAGCTGGAAGACTGCGCGTTCCCGCTGCTGGCCGGCATGGTTGGCACGGATGACGCCGAGGTCGCGTTCAAGGACGCCGACATCGCCCTGCTGGTCGGCGCGCGTCCGCGCGGCCCGGGCATGGAGCGCAAGGACCTGCTGCTGGAGAACGCCAAGATCTTCACCGCCCAGGGCGCCGCGCTGAACAAGGTCGCTTCGCGCAACGTCAAGGTGCTGGTGGTCGGCAATCCGGCCAACACCAACGCCTACATCGCCATGAAGTCGGCGCCGGACCTGCCGGCGAAGAACTTCACCGCGATGCTGCGCCTGGACCACAACCGTGCGCTGTCGCAGCTGGCCTCCAAGGCCGGCGTGGCCGTGGCCGACATCGAGAAGCTGGTCGTGTGGGGCAACCACAGCCCGACCATGTACCCGGACTACCGCTTCGCCACGATCAACGGTGCCTCGCTGAAGGACAAGATCAACGACGCCGACTGGAACGCCAATACGTTCATCCCGCAGGTCGCCAAGCGCGGCGCGGCGATCATCGAGGCGCGCGGTCTGTCGTCGGCCGCTTCGGCTGCCAACGCCGCCATCGACCACATCCGTGACTGGGTGCTGGGCAGCAACGGCAAGTGGGTGACGATGGGCGTTCCGTCGGACGGCAGCTACGGCATTCCCGAAGGCGTGCTGTACGGCGTGCCGGTGACCACGGCCAATGGCGAGTACACGCGCGTCGAGGGTCTGCCGGTCGACGAGTTCAGCCGCGCGGCGATGGACAAGACGCTGGCCGAGCTGGAAGAAGAGCGTGCCGGCGTGGCCCATCTGCTGGGTTGATTGACTGCTGCCGGCTTCGTGCCGGCTGCGCTGAAGAGGCGGCCTTCGGGCCGCCTTTTTTTGTGGCTCCGCCATCCCGCCCTGTCACCGTCATCCCGGCGCACGCCGGGACCCAGGCCGACACACCTTCCGCCCCGTCACCGTGATCCCTGCGGACAACGCTCCGGCGATTGGTTGCACGGTCTTCGGTAAGGGGAGCAACGACGCTGGGTTCCCGCCTTCGCGGGAATGACGGGTTGGAGGAATGATGGGTCGGGGGAATTTCGACCAAGGTCGTAACGCTTCCTTCCGCCGCTGGGACTAGCCTCAACGCATGGGTCGTTGAGGGTGCCGCGATGGGTTACGAAGAGTTCTACCGCCGCTCGATTGAGCAGCCCGAGGTGTTCTGGGCGGAGCAGGCGAGGGCGATCCATTGGCACAAGCCGCCGCGGCAGATCCTCGATTATTCCAACCCTCCGTTTCGCAAATGGTTCGCGGGCGGCGAAACCAACCTCTGCTACAACGCGGTCGATCGCCATCTGGATGAGCGCGGCGATCAGCTGGCGCTCGTGGCGATTTCGTCGGAGACCAACGTCACCCGCGAGATCAGTTACCGCGAACTGCACGCCGAGGTGAACACCTTCGCCGCAGTGTTGAAGTCGCTCGGTGTCGGGCGCGGCGATCGCGTCGTGATCTACATGCCGAACATGGCCGAGGCGGTGTTCGCGATGCTGGCCTGTGCGCGCATCGGTGCGGTGCACTCGGTCGTCTTCGGTGGCTTCGCCGCGCACAATCTGGCGCTGCGCATCGACGATGCGAAACCGAAGTTGCTCATCTGCGCCGATGCCGGCATGCGTGGCGGCAAGGTCATTGCCTACAAGCCGCTGGTCGATGCCGCTTGCGCGGAGGCCGCGTCACCGCCGCCGCATGTACTGGTCGTCAGCCGCGGGCTCGATCCTGCACTCAACATCGTCGAAGGTCGCGATGTCGATTACGCAACGCTGCGCGCGAAGCATGAAGGTGCGCAGGTCGAGGTCGAGTGGCTGGAGTCGAACGAGCCCAGCTACCTGCTCTACACCTCCGGCACCACCGGCAAGCCCAAGGGCGTGCAGCGCGACGTGGGTGGCTATGCGGTGGCGATGGCGCTGTCGATGTGGTCGATCTACGACGTGCGCGCCGGGCAGGTGATCTTCTCCACGTCCGATGTCGGTTGGGCAGTCGGGCATTCGTACAACGTCTATGGCCCGCTCATCGCCGGTGCGACATCGGTGCTGTACGAAGGGCTGCCGACGAATCCGGATCCAGGCATCTGGTGGCGCATCTGCGAGCAGTACGGGGTGCGCACGATGTTCTCATCGCCCACCGGCATCCGCGTGCTGAAGAAACAGGATCCGTCGTGGCTGACGAAGCACGACCTGTCGAAGCTCCACTGGTTGTTCCTTGCCGGTGAACCGCTGGACGAGCCGACCGCGCACTGGATCACCGACGGCATCGGCAAGACCATCATCGACAACTATTGGCAGACTGAAACCGGTTGGCCGGTGCTGTCGCTGATGCCTGGCCTGGACATGAAACCGGTGAAGTTCGGCTCGCCCGGGCTGCCGACGCCGGGCTACAAGTTGCGCGTGATCGACGACAGCACAGGCGAGGACGTCGCGCCGGGGCAGAAGGGCGTGCTGGTGATCGAACCGCCGCTGCCTCCGGGGTGCCTGACCACGGTGTGGAACGACGATGCGCGTTTCCTGTCGAGCTACTTCAGTCACTTCAAGCAACTGGTGTACAGCTCGCTCGACTGGGCGATCCGCGACGAAGATGGCTATACCTTCATCCTCGGTCGCACCGACGATGTCATCAACGTCGCCGGGCACCGTCTGGGCACGCGCGAGATCGAGGAGTCGTGTTCGACCCATCCCAGCGTCGCCGAGGCGGCGGTGATCGGCGTGCATGACGAGCTCAAGGGGCAGGTGCCGGTGGTGTTCGCGACGTTGAAGCAGGCGCTCGGCGGCGAATCGGCGGCGGAGGCGGCGGCGAGCATGCAGCAGCGGGTGGTCGAGCAGCTGGGCGGGGTGGCCCGTCCGGCACGGGTGTATGTCGTCAACGCCTTGCCCAAGACGCGATCGGGCAAGTTGCTGCGGCGCTCGCTGCAGGCGTTGGCCGAGCACCGCGACCCGGGCGACCTGTCGACGTTGGATGATCCGGGGGCGCTGGAAGAGGTGCGGCGGGCGCTGGAGCGGGGGGCCGATTCTGGCAGTTGACCCGGGGAGTTGAGTTCTCAAATCGCGACATCCTGGCGAAGGCGGGGAAAAGCCACGTCACTGGGTTCCCGCCTTCGCGGGAATGACGAGCGCAGGCAAACCCGACGCCGCCGCCCGAGGTGGCCTAAAATGCCCCTTCAACCAGGAGATGACATGACTTCGCAAGCCTCCGCCGGTGCCCGTTTCCGCGCCGCCGTTTCTGAAGAATCCCCGCTGCAGGTGATGGGTGCCATCACTGCCTACGCCGGCCTGATGGCCAAGCGCGTGGGCTACAAGGCCCTGTACCTGTCCGGTGGCGGCGTCGCCGCCAATTCGCTTGGTGTGCCGGACCTGGGCATCAGCACGATGGAAGACGTGCTCACCGACGCACGCCGCATTGTCGACGCCACGCAGATGCCGTTGCTGGTCGACATCGACACCGGCTGGGGCGGTGCCTTCAACATCGGCCGCTCCATCAAGTCCTTCATCAACGTCGGCGTCGCCGCCGTGCACATGGAAGACCAGGTCGGCCAGAAGCGTTGCGGCCACCGCCCGGGCAAGGAAGTGGTGCCGACCTCGGAAATGGTCGATCGCGTCAAGTCGGCCGTCGATGCGCGCACCGACAGCAGCTTCGTGATCATGGCCCGCACCGATGCGGCCGCGGTCGAGGGCATCGATTCGGCGATCGAGCGCGCCTGCGCGTACGTAGAGGCCGGCGCCGACATGATCTTCCCCGAGGCGATGAACACGCTCGAGGATTACCGCCGCTTCAAGGCCGCGGTGAAGGTGCCGATCCTGGCCAACCTGACCGAGTTCGGTTCCACGCCGTTCTTCACCACCGACGAGCTGCGCGAGGCCGGTGTCGACATCGCCCTGTACTGCTGCGGCGCCTACCGCGCCATGAACAAGGCGGCGTTGAACTTCTACGAGACGGTACGCCGCGAAGGCACGCAGAAGAGCCTCGTGCCGACGTTGCAGACGCGCGCGGAGCTCTACGACTACCTGGGCTACCACGCGTACGAAGAGAAGCTCGACGCGCTGTTCGCGCGCGAGAAGTAAGCAAAGGATGGAAGTGGTCGGCCGACGGAGCGTACAGGGCCTCGACGTTGAGTCCCCCTGTCCCTATCTCCGCCGGCGCGTCCGTCCGCCATGCGACCGCGACGGGCGCGATACTGGCCCGCCACGGTCGCGTGCGACCTGCCCGTCGCAACTTGGCTTTACCCCCTGCTATTAGCAGCACCTGCAGCTAACCGCGTTATCCCTGAGAACGACGGCCCCTGGCGGGACCGGACAAAAAATCCACCGCCAACGTGGCCGAATGAGGAGACAAGCAATGAGTGACTCGGCACAGATCCTGCCCAAGGCCAAGAAATCCGTCGCCCTGAGCGGCACCGCCGCGGGCAATACCGCCCTGTGCACCGTCGGCCGCAGCGGCAACGACCTGCATTACCGCGGCTACGACATCCACGACCTGGCGACCAAGTCGACGTTCGAGGAAGTCGCGCACCTGCTCGTGCACGGCGCCCTGCCGACAGTGTCGCAGCTCAAGGCCTACAAGGCCAAGCTCAAGCGCCTGCGCGGATTGCCGGCGATCGTCTCCGAGGCGCTGGAGCTGGTGCCGGCCAACGCACATCCGATGGACGTGCTGCGCACCGGTTGCTCGGTGCTGGGCACCGTGCTTCCCGAGCGCGAAGGCCATCCGGCTGCCGAGGCGCGCGACATCGCCGACAAGCTGATCGCCAGCTTCGGTTCGATGCTGATCTACTGGTGGCACTTCACCCGCAACGGTCGCCGCATCGACGTGGAGACCGACGACGACAGCGTCGCCGCGCACTTCCTGCACCTGCTGCACGGCGAGCCGCCGAGCGAGCTGCATGCCGACTCGCTCGACAAGTCGCTGATCCTCTACGCCGAGCATGAGTTCAACGCATCGACGTTCACCGCGCGCGTGATCGCCGGCACCGGTTCGGACCTGCATTCGTGCCTCACCGGCGCGATCGGTGCGTTGCGCGGTCCCAAGCACGGCGGCGCCAACGAAGTGGCGATGGACATCATCAGCCGCTACGGCAGCGCCGACGAGGCCGAGGCCGATATCCGCGCACGCATGGAGCGCAAGGAGATCGTCATCGGCTTCGGCCATCCTGTGTACACCATCGGCGATCCGCGCAATCCGATCATCAAGGAAATCTCGCGCAAGCTGTGTGCCGAGGGCGGCAACCAGATGCTGTTCGACGTGTCCGAGCGCATCGAGAACCTGATGATGGACACCAAGAAGATGTTCCCGAACCTCGACTGGTACAGCGCATCGGCCTATCACATGATGGGAATCCCGACGCCGATGTTCACGCCACTGTTCGTGGTTGCTCGCACCACCGGCTGGAGCGCGCACGTGATCGAACAGCGCGAGGACGGCAAGATCATCCGTCCTAGCGCGAACTACGTCGGCCCGGAAGATCGCGAGTACGTGGCGATCGACAAGCGCTGAGTCACGTGCAAGACCCTCCCCCTTCGCGGGGGAGGGACAGGCCGCACCGCGGCCAGGGAGAGGGGCAGGGCAGCGAACAGCCTGCCCCGACCCCCGCCTTTCGTCTGATACCCCCTTTCAGGCCATCCTCCGGCGCGCCGCCCATGGCATAGTCGGCCACGCCTTTCGTGGCCGATGGTTTTAGGGGAAGCCATGCGCGATGACGAAGTGCCGAACAAGACCGATGCCGGGCGCGATGAGATCCTGCAGCGCACGCGCAAACTGCCAAACGTATTGCGTTCGATCCTGTTGCTGGTTGATGGCCAGCGCAGCGCCGGGCAACTGCGTGACGTGATCGCAGGTCTGCGTGGGCCGCCCGATGGGCTCGAGCAACTGCGCGCATTGGGGCTGGTCGACGTGCCGCAGACCATGGCAGCCGTTGCAGCTGCGTCGATTCCCGGGCGGGTGACGGGACAGTTCTTCACTGCCGCTGTAACGACAGCCATGGGGCCCGGACCGACGGCCGGCAGCGGTGGCGGTTACGCCCCGCTGTACACGCAGATGTCTGAGACCGTGCGCGAGCACTTGGGCCTGCGCGGCTATTTCCTGCAGCTCAAGATCGAGCGCTGCACCGATGTGGACGAGTTGCTGGCGCTGTTGCCGGACCTGAGCACGGCCCTGGCCAAAACCCACAGCGTAGGGTTCGCCGGTGAGATGGAGCGGCGCCTGCGTTCGCTGGCGACTGCCTAGGCGTCGCGCTTGGAACAGCGAAGGACCTGCCTTGGAAGCAGGTCCTCCGTGGCGTAGGGCTCAGGCCAGCCCTTCGTCCTTCAGCGCCTTCTGCACGCCGGGGTCGGCGTCCATGCGCTGCCGGAAGGCCGCCAGGTTGGCCAGGCCGCCCAGGTCGATTCCCAGACCATCGGCCCAACGCATCGTGATGTAGAGGTAGGGGTCGGCGAAGCTGCGGAAGCCGGCCAGCCACTGCTTGCCGGCCAGCTGCTTGTCGGCGGCCTCGAACAGGCTGCGCACGCGCTTGCGCGCGGTGGCCCTGACGGCGTCGTACTGGGCTTCGTCTTCGATGAAGGCCGCCGGGCCGAACAGCGGCTTGAACGCCGGGTGCAGGTCGGAGTTGACGAAGGCCAGCCAGCGGGCGGCTTCGCCGCGCTGGCGCGCGCTGCCGTCGCCGGCGAGACCGGCCTCGGGATAGCTGTCGGCGATGTAACCCATGATCGCGGCGTTCTGGGTCAACACGAAGTCGCCATCGACGACGGCCGGCACGGCGCCGGTCGGATTGATGGCCAGGTAGGCGGGCGCCTTCATCGAGTCCTTGTCCAGGATCTCGTACTCGAACGGCTGGCCGGTCCACTCCAGGGCGATGTGGTCGGCGGTCGAACAGGCACCGGGCTTGGTGTAGAGCTTCATGGCGAACTCCGCGGGGGCGATGGGCAATTACCCACTATCGCCGACTCGTCCCGCGTGCTCAACGCCACGGCTGCAACAGTCCGTGAGCGGCTTCAGGCGAAGCCGCTTGCATCATTGCCGCCTCAGGTGCGGCGCGGCTTCAACGACTGCACCTTGTAGAAGGTGTGGTCGCCAATGGTGGCCACCTGGTAGGCGGTGCGCCAGCTCGGGCTGGCGATCGCGTGGGCGGCGAAGTGGCTGGCACCGGGCACGATCTCCTTGCGCTGGCCGGGCGGGAGGGCCCAGTTGCGCTCGGCATCGAGAGCGACGGTGACGGCCTCGCCCCACGCCTCGGTGTTGGTCAGGCGCGTGCCTGGGGCCACCAGGGTCGGCGCGAACTGCTTGCGGGCGGTGACCACGTCACAGACCGTGTTGCCCCACAGGCCGCTGTCACGGCGGCGCAGGGCCACTTCAGCCACCGCCTTCTGGCCGCGCACGGACTGGTCGCGGGCTTCCAGGTAGACGGTGGTGCTCAGGCACAGCGAATCGGCGGTTTGTGGCGGAAGCACAGAGGCCAGCCACAGGATCCAAGCCAGTTTCATCTAATCGGACTCCTTGCTCCGTTGCGCCGTTCCGCATCGCGGTCGCCGTCCCTGATGGGAAACACGGCAACTGCGGCGCGAACCGGCATGGCGTACTGGGGAGGGCAGCGGGCTCTGCGGCACGCTTTTGCCCCTTCACCTAAACCGCGCAAAGGCGCGGGCGGTGTGGGTCGCCACCAAGGGGGTGGCTGAAAAGTTGGCGCAAGGTAGCGGCGGAAGTATAAATGCCAGCTGAATGGCTAATTCGTAACCATCGGATTGTCTTGGGTTTTTTATCTGAACAGGCAGCTGAAAGCCCCGTCCCGTGGGGCTCTCAGCGTCCGGGAGCGGGCGCGTGTCACAGCGTCGCGGCGAGCCGCGAGGCCTGCGCGATGGCGCGTTTTGCGTCGAGTTCGGCGGCCACATCGGCCCCTCCGATCACATGAGTCGCCTTGCCGGTACCCCCCAATTGACTCTCCAGCGGCTTGAACGGCTCCTGACCCGCGCAGATCACCACGTGGTCGACCGGCAGGGTCTGGTCGCTGCCGTCGACCCGGATGTGCAGGCCTTCGTCGTCGACCCCGAGGTACTCCACGCCGCCCAGCATCCGGACCTTCTTGGCCTTGAGCGTGGCCCGGTGGATCCAGCCGGTGGTCTTGCCCAGGCGGGCACCCGGGCGACCCGGGCTGCGCTGCAGCAGCCAGACCTCGCGGGCGGGCGCCTCCGGTTGCGCCGGGGCCAGGCCGCCACGGGTGTCGCCGCCGTAGCCGAGGTCCACGCCCCATTCGGCGCGCCACTGGGCTGCGTCGACAGCGTCGGGGTCGGTCGGGCCGGGGTGATGCACGAGGAACTCGGCGACGTCGAAGCCGATGCCGCCGGCGCCGATCAGGGCGACCTTGCGTCCCGGCACGACCCGACCCGTGAGGACGTCCAGGTAGCTGACCACCTTGGGATGGTCAGCGCCGGCAAACTCGACTTCGCGCGGACGGATGCCGGTGGCCAGCACGACGTCGTCGAAGCCGGCGAGTGCGTCTGCGTCGGCGCGGGTGTGCAGGCGCAGTTCGACACCGGTCTGCTCGATGCGGCGAGCGAAGTAGCGCAGGGTTTCGTGGAACTCTTCCTTGCCCGGGATGCGCTTGGCCAGGTTGAACTGGCCGCCGATCTCACTGCCTGCTTCGAACAGGGTGACGCGATGGCCGCGCTCGGCGGCGATCGTCGCGCAGGCCATGCCCGCCGGTCCGGCGCCGACCACGGCAATGCGACGTGGCGACGTGGTCGGCGTGTAGTTGAGTTCGGTCTCGGCGCAGGCGCGGGGATTGACCAGGCAGCTGGCGGTCTTGTTTTCGAACACGTGGTCCAGGCACGCCTGGTTGCACGCGATGCAGGTGTTGATGTCGTCGGCGCGCTGCTCGCGCGCCTTGTTGACCCACTGCGGATCGGCCAGCAGCGGCCGCGCCATCGACACCATGTCGGCGTCGCCGCTGGCGAGCACGCGCTCGGCGACCTGCGGCATGTTGATGCGGTTGGTGGTGATCAGCGGCAGCGACACATGCGGCTTCAGTCGACCGGTGATGCCGGTGAAAGCTGCGCGCGGCACCGACGTGGCGATCGTGGGAATGCGCGCTTCGTGCCAGCCGATGCCGGTGTTGATCAACGTCGCGCCGGCGGCTTCCACGGCTTTCGCCTGCTGCACCACTTCATCCCACGCCAGGCCTTCGTCGACCAGGTCGAGCATCGACAGGCGATAGACGATGATGAAATCCGGTCCGCAGGCCTCGCGGATGCGGCGGACGATCTCGACGGCGAAGCGCATGCGCTTGCTGGCGTCGCCGCCCCAGGCGTCGTTGCGTTTGTTGGTGCGCGGGGCGGTGAACTGGTTGAGCAGGTAGCCTTCCGAGCCCATCACTTCCACGCCGTCGTAGCCGCCTTCGCGGGCGAGTTGGGCGGTGCGTACGAAGGCGCGGATCTGGCGCTCGACGCCGCCGGCCGACAGGGCGCGCGGGGTGAACGGATTGATCGGGGCCTTGAGCTTGCTCGGCGCCACCTGCAGCGGGCTGTAGCCGTAGCGGCCGGCGTGCAGGATCTGCAAGCAGATGCGGCCGCCGTGGCCGTGCACGGCGCTGGTGACCTGGCGGTGGCGGCGCACTTCCCACGGCCAGCGCAGGGTGCCGCCGAAGGGTTTTAGCCAGCCGGCCAGGTTCGGCGAGAAGCCGCCGGTGACGATAAGGCCGACGCCGCCGGCGGCGCGCTCGCCGAAGTAGGCCGCCAGCTTCGGGAAGTCGGCGGCCTTGTCCTCCAGCCCGGTGTGCATCGAGCCCATCAGCACGCGGTTGCGCAGGGTGCAGAAGCCCAGGTCGAGTGGCTCGAACAGGCGTGGGTAGAGCGGGTGCGGGGTGGCGGTGTTTTCGAAGCTCAGGGGGCTGGCGGCCGTCATGGCGAATACGCTGGCGTACGGAAGCCGGCACCATGCCGGGAAAGCGGGCTGGCGGCAAGCTTCCTTGCGCCGGTTGGTGGCCGGCTTGCTTCTGCGGAGCGGCGCCGTCCGCCGGGCCGGGGATTGCTCCGCCCCTCCAGACGCCATCCTGGCTTTAGTCGGGGCGCGGGACATCCATGTCCCGCTGCTCCGCAATCCCCGACCCGGCGGACGACGCTTCGGCAATTCATTTCACGGTCTTCGGCGGCCCCTCTCCCCAACCCCTCTCCCACAAGGGGAGAGGGGCTAAGGGCGCGAGTGGTTTTGGAACTACCACTCCCTTTCGCGGGCGTCCGGGACCGAGCTCACCGAGCAGACGTGCGAATGAGCGAGGGCACGGACCCCGTCCAGGGCCGGCACAGCCCGAGTCCGACCCGCGCAGACGCATCACGCAGGCACTGCGCTCTCGCCAACAGCCCAAGTCAATAAAACAGTAGAAGCTTCCGGAAGGAGGGGGTGGGGTGTATTTCGCGAACAATAAACGGAGCGAAGCGGAGGTTCGCGGAATACACCCCACCTCCTCCACCCACTAACCGCGCACGACGCACGACGTGGGCATCACCAGCCCGACAGCACCAGCTTCCCGATCGTCGCACCCGATTCCAGGCGCCGGTGCGCCTCGCGCAGGTTGGTCGCGTTGATCGGGCTGAGCGCATCGTGCTGCGTGCCGCGCAGTTCGCCACCGTCGATAAGCGCTGCGACCCGGTCGAGGATGTGGCCCTGCTCGTCCATGTCGGCGGTGCGGAAGCGCGTGCGGGCGAACATCATTTCCCAGTGGATGCCGATGCTCTTGGCCTTGTACGGGTCGCCGATGCGCAGCGGTTCGGATGGCTCGACGATCAGGCCGACGTGTCCGAGCGGGGCGAGCAGTTCGCCCAGCACCTCCCAATAGCGGGAGGTGTCGGCGAGGTTGAGCGCCGCGTCGATCGTGGGGAAGCCCAGCGCGGCCAGTTGCGGCGGGAACGGTTGGCGATGGTCGATGACGTGGTGCGCACCCATCGCCTTGCACCATTCGATGGTTTCACTGCGCGATGCCGTTGCAATCACGGTGAAGCCGGCGCGGCGGGCGAGCTGGATGGCGATCGATCCGACGCCGCCGGCGCCGGCGATGACCAGCAGCGATTTGCGGCTGCCGCCGCTTTCGCTGTCGAACGGCATGCGCTGGAACAGCAACTCCCATGCAGTCAGCGCGGTCAGCGGCAGCGCTGCCGCCTGCGCGGCATCGAGCGACTTCGGTGCGTGGCCGACCACGCGCTCGTCGACCAGTTGCAACTGCGCGTTGCTGCCGGCGCGGGTGATGTCGCCGGCGTAGTAGACGCGATCGCCGGGACGGAAGCGGCTGACATTTTCTCCGATGGCTTCGACCACGCCGGCGGCGTCGTAGCCCAGGATCTTGGGTTGCGCTTCCACTTGCGGCTTGGGCGAGCGCACCTTGGTGTCGACCGGGTTCACCGAGACGGCTTCGACGCGCACGAGCAGGTCGTGGCCGGTCGGCGCGGCCGGATCGGGAAGGTCTACGTCGACGAGCGATTGCGGGTCGTCGATGGGGAGGTAACGGGTGAGGGCGATGGCTTTCATGGGCTCTGTGCTGTTGTTCAAACCGGCGACGGATTGCGCTCGGCGAAACCGGCCTGGTGCCAGTACGGATACACCGCGGTCGATGCGCTGGCTTCGTCGAGCGATGCGACCTGCTCGGGCGTCAGGCTCCAGCCGACCGCGCCGAGGTTCTGCCGCAGTTGCTCCTCGGTGCGCGCGCCGATCACCACGGTCGATACCGTCGGACGTTGCAGCAGCCAGTTCAACGCGATCTGTGGGACGGTCTTGCCGGTCTCCGTGGCTATCGCGTCGAGCGCGTCGACGACGCGGTACAGGCGCTCCTCGTCGACCGGCGGGCCGTAGTCGGCGGTGGCCGACAGGCGCGTCACTTCCGGTCGCGGCTGGCCGCGGCGGATCTTGCCGGTGAGGCGGCCCCAGCCGAGCGGGCTCCACACCACCGCACCGACGCCCTGGTCGATACCGAGCGGCATCAGCTCCCATTCGTAGTCGCGACCGATCAGTGAGTAGTACGTCTGGTTGGCGACATAGCGCGACCAGCCGTGGCGCTCGGACATCGCCAGCGACTTCATCAGGTGCCAGCCGGAGAAATTGGATACACCGAGGTAGCGGATCTTGCCGGCGCGGACCATGTCGTCGAGCGTCGACAGCGTTTCCTCGATCGGCGTGCGCGCGTCGAAGCCGTGCAGCTGGAACAGGTCGATGTAGTCGGTGCCCAGGCGCTTGAGCGCGGCGTCGACGGTGTTGATCAGGTGGAACCGCGACGAGCCGACGTTGTTGGGGCCGTCGTCGAAGCGGAACGTGGCCTTGGTCGAGATCAGCACCTTGTCGCGGCGGTTCTTGATCGCGGCGCCAAGGATGCTTTCGGCCAGGCCACCGGAGTAGACGTCGGCGCTGTCGAACATGTTGAGGCCGGCGTCGAGGCAGATGTCGACCAGGCGCGTGGCCTCGGCGATGTCGGTATTGCCCCACGAGCCGAACAGTTCACCCTTGCCGCCGAAGGTGCCGGTGCCGAAGCTCAGCGCGGGGACGCGAAAGCCGGATTTGCCGAGAAAGCGGTAGTCCATCGTTGCGATTCCTGAGTCAGTGTTCGTGGGGAACAAATGCCGGTGAGGTAGTGGCCACTGCCGGTTCGTCGCCGAGCAGGGCGCGCAGGTCGATCGAGTCGGCCATCGCCTGGTAACCGGCATCGCCGGGATGGAGATGGTCGCCCGAGTCATAGGCGGGCAGGAAACGTGCCGGATGCGACGGGTCGCAGGTGACCGCGTCGAAATCCAGCACCGCATCGAACTCGCCGCTGTCGCGGATCCAGGTGTTGACGGCCTGGCGCACGCGTTCCTTGTCGGCGCCGTAGTAGCCGCGCATGGGAGTGTCCTGCAGGGCACCTTCAAACGGCGTCAGGGTCGCACCAATGATGCGCACGCCGCGTGCATGCGCGCGGGCGATCAGTTGGCGGTAGCCGCCGATCAGGTCTTCGGCGCGGGCGGCCGGATCGGTCGGCGCGAACGCGGTGCCGTTCCAGGCGATGTCGTTGATGCCGATGAAGACCACGGCTGCCGCCACGCCCGGTTGCGCCAGCACGTCGCGGTCGAAACGCGCCAGCGCGTTGCTGCCCATCTTGTCCTGCAGCAGGCGCGCACCGGAGATGCCGGCGTTGAGTACGGCGACGTCCTGGCCGGCCAGGCGACGGGCGAGGAAGTCGGGCCAGCGGCGGTTGTGGTCCACCGTCGACATGTTGCCGTCGGTGATCGAGTCGCCCAGTGCGACCACGCTGCGCGTCGCCGCGGGCGCCTGCACCTGTATGGCCGACAGGAACACGCGCGTGCTCAGCGTGCTCTCGGCCTTGAGCGCGGTCGCAGAGGTCTGGTCGCCGGCGCCGACGTGGGTGGTCTGGCGCGCATCCCAGTGGAACGTCGCCGGTGGCGTCGGCTCGGGCAGGTACAGGCTCACCGAGACGTCAGCCAGTGCGGGCACGTCCAGTTCGACCGGATCGCTGAGCATCGGCGCGCCAGGCGGAATGACCACCGACGACTTGCCGCCGAACGTCAGTGCGCGATCGCTCGCCGCGACGATGCGACCATCGCCCTGGCTGCGTGCGATGCGCGCTGCGCCAATCCGCAACGGTCTGCTGCCGTACTCATTCGAAAGCAGCACGCGCACGCGCGGTCCTCCGATACTCACGCGCGCATCCTGCCGCACCGTCTGGTTCCACAGGTGATACGGAACATTGGTGGGCAGCACGAAATCGCCAGCCCACAGCGGCTGTGGGCTCGCGGTCCAGGTGGTGGTCCACTGCGTTGGCTCTTCGCCCGCGCGTGTCGGCAGCGGTGTGGCGGTGCCCGCGAGCAGCAGCGCGGCGAGCAGGGCGGGGGAGGCGATGTGGTTCATGGCACGCAATTCCTTCGCGAATGGTGAAGTCAGGAACGTTCGGGCAAGCAGCCTGCGGGCAACGCGGCGTCACGCTCGCGCGCGCTTTCCAGTCGCACGCTCCACAGTGCGACGGCCAGGCCGGCGACGGTCACCGCCGCTGCCGCCCACGTCACCGCTTGCAGGCCGGGGCCGCGTTCGATGACCACGCCGCCGAGCCAGGCGCCCATGGCGTTGCCAAGGTTGAAGGCGGCGATGTTGAAGCTCGATGCGAGGTTCTCGCCGGCACCGGAGGCGTGGCGCAACACGCGCAGCTGCAGCGGCGAGACCGTGGCGAACGCAGCGATGCCCAGTGCGGTGACGAAGGCGACGATGGCGACCTGGTTGTGCAGCGCGAAGCTCATCAGGCCCAGCACGATGGCGAGCGCGGCGAGCGTGCCGAGCAACGCCGGCGTCGGCTTGCGATCGGCGAGATGGCCGCCGAGCAGGTTGCCCACCACCATGCCGGCGCCGAACAACAACAGGATCGGCGAGACGGCGCTTTCGGAGAATCCGGCCAGGCCGGTCAGCAGCGGCTGGATATAGGTGATCACCACGAACACACCGGCGAAGCCGAGCATGGTCATCAGCAATCCCAGCAGGACCTGCGGACGCACGATCGTGCGCAGTTCGTCGCGCACTGCGACCGGCGCCTGCACCTCGCGGCTGCGCGGCACCAGCAGTGCGATGACCAGCAGCGAGACCACGCCGACCAGGCTCATCGCCCAGAAGGTCGAACGCCAGCCCAGGTGCAAGCCGAGCCAGGCGCCGGCCGGCATGCCCAGCAGCGTGGCCAGGGTCAGGCCCGAGAACATGATGGAAATGGCCGAAGCCTTGCGGTCGGCCGGAACCAGGCCGGTCGCGACCACCGCGCCGACACCGAAGAACGTGCCGTGTGTCAGCGAGGTCAGCACGCGCGCGGCCATCAGCGTGGTGTAGTCCGGCGCCAGCGCACAGGCGGCATTGCCGATCGTGTAGATCGCCATCAGCGCCAGCAGCACCGCCTTGCGCGGCATGCGCCGGGTCAGCAGGGTCAGCACCGGGGCACCGACGAACACGCCCAGCGCGTAGCCCGACACCAGCATGCCGGCGGCGGCGATGGAGACGTGCAGGTCGGCGGCGACCTGCAGCAGCAGGCCCATGATCACGAACTCGGCGCAGCCGATGCCGAACGAGCCGGCGGTCAGGGCGTACAGCGCCATGGGCATGCGGCCGGAGGTCGGGGCGGGAAGGTTTGGATTGGAGCGAGATGGGGCGGTGGCGAGGGCCATGGCGCGGCGTCCACTCGGGGAAGAAGGGAGGTGCGCAGGCTAGGGCGTTGCATATTCCGCGAAAACCGCCAAGATGACTAATCAGTTTCAATGATTGGTTGATAATCCATCCATGGACCGCATCGGCGATATCAGCCTGTTCCTGCGCGTGCTCGACCTGGGCTCGATCAGTGCCGCCGCCCGCAGCCTCGACCTGTCGGTCGCCGTAGCCAGCCAGCGCCTCAAGCGGCTGGAGCGGGACCTGGGGGTACGCCTGCTGCACCGGACCACGCGCCGGCTGCACGCGACCCCGGAGGGCGCTGCGCTGGCCGAGCAGGGGCGGGCGCTGGTGGAGGACCTGGAGGCACTGACCAGCAGCCTCGGCCTGGGCGGCAGCGAGATCGCCGGGACCCTGCGGGTGACGACCTCGGCCTCGTTCGGACGTTTATATGTATCGCCGCTGGTGCCGGAGTTCCTCGAGCGCCATCCGCGCGTGCGGCTGAGCCTCAACCTGAACGACCAGATGCTGGATCTGGTCAGCTCCGGGTTCGACCTGGCGATCCGGATCGGCGAACTCGCGGACTCCAACCTGGTCGCGCGCAGGCTCGCGCCGAACCGGCGGGTGCTGTGCGCGTCGCCCGACTACCTGCGCCGGCATGGCACGCCACGCACGCCACAGGATCTGGTCGAGCACGATTGCGTGATGCTGGTCGGCAGCCAGGGGCGGCAAGACGTGTGGCGAATGAGCGACGGTGCCGGCGGCGAAGTCGCGGTGCGCGTGCACGGCCGCATCGAAAGCAACTACGGCGAAGTCGTGCGCGATGCCGCCGTCGCCGGGCTCGGCATCGCCCTGCATTCGACCTGGCATGCGTCGGATGACCTGCGCAGCGGTCGCCTGCAGATCGTGCTCGCCGACTTTCCGCCGGCCGAGACCGGCATCTACGCGGTGATGCCGCAACGCCGGCTCGTTCCGCCGCGCGTGCGAGCCTTCGTCGACTTCATGGAAGAGCGGTTGGCGCAGGTGTTGCCGACGGACTGACGGTCGGCATTGACCGCGCCCATCGCCACTCAATCGAACGCGAACGCATCCAGTGCCAGCGAGCCAAGCTGGTGCGATCGATGGATCGCGCGGACGTTGGGCGTGTCACCCGCGGCGCCGAGTGCGACGAACAGCGGCATCAGGTGCTCTACGGTGGGATGCGCGTGCTGCGCGTGCGGCGCGCGCTGTTGCCAGTCCAGCAGGGCCGGCCAGTCGTGCGCGGCCAGCATCGTGTGCATCCAGTCGCCGAACTCCTGCGCCCACGGTGCCAGCGCCGCCTGCGGATGTTTCCAGTCCAGATCGCCCAGGTTGTGCACGAAGCCGCCAGATCCGATTACCAGCACGCCTTCATCGCGCAAAGGGGCCAGCGCCTGGCCGAGCGCGAAATGCTGCGCCGCGTCGCCGTGCGGCATCACCGACACGGGCACCACCGGCACGTCGGCATCGGGATACATGCGCAGCATCGGCACCCAGACGCCGTGATCGAGGCCGTGGTTTTCGCGCACGCGCGGATTGAGCCCGGCATCGGCAAGGCGTTGCGCGATCTGTTCGGCCAGGTCGGGCGCGCCCGGCGCCGGATAGCGGATCTGGTAGAGCGGTTCGGGGAAGCCGCCGAAGTCATGCACCGTGTGCGGCTGGATATGCCCGCCCACCATCGGCCGGTCCGTCATGAAATGCGCCGAGACGACCACGACCGCCCGCGGCCAAGGCAGTTGTCGGCCAAGGCCATCAAGGAAGCGGCCGGCAGGGGAATCCTCCACTGCGAGCATCGGCGAGCCATGGGAGAGGAACAGGGTCGGAAGGCGGGTAGGAACGTCCATGCAACAAGGGTGGGCCCGTAGCGCGTCTTTTCCAAGCACCATGCGCGTGCCGGTGCGTTCCGCCGTGAAGCGTGCAGCGACGCAAGTTGCTCACATCCACGCCACTGCGCCCCGACGACAATGCGCGCGGCACCGTCCACTGGATTGCTCATGAGCCACGCCGACCTGCGCTCCGCCGTCCGCCCGCCGCCCGATGCGGCGATGGCGGACATCGCCGACTACGTCGTCGACTACCGGATCGATTCGAGCGAGGCCTACGACACCGCCCGTTACATGCTGCTCGACTCGCTGGCCTGTGCGGCGCTGGCAATGGACCACGCCGAGTGCGTCAGGCACCTGGGACCGCTGGTGCCCGGTGCCGTGCTTCCCGGCGGCGCGCGCGTTCCGTTCACCGCGCACGAACTCGACCCGGTGCAGGCCGCCTACAACATCGGCGTGCAGATCCGCTGGCTGGACTTCAACGACACCTGGCTGGCGGCGGAGTGGGGGCATCCGTCCGACAACCTCGGCGCGATCCTGGCGGTGGCCGACTACCTGGGACGAAAGGGCGGCGGCGCGGCGATGACCGTGCGCGACGTACTCGGCCATGCCATCAAGGCACACGAGATCCAGGGCTGCTACGCGTTGAAGAACTCCTTCAACCGCGTCGGCCTCGATCACGTGATCCTGGTTCGCCTGGCATCGACGGCCGTGGCCACCGCGATGCTCGGCGGCGGCAAGGAGCAGATCGTCAACGCCATATCGCACAGCTGGATCGACAACGGCGTGTTGCGCACCTATCGCCACGCGCCCAACACCGGGCCACGCAAAAGCTGGGCAGCAGGCGATGCATGCCGTCGCGCGGTCACGCATGCACTCAACGCGGTCAAGGGCGAGGTCGGATATCCCAGCGCCCTGAGCGCAACGACATGGGGATTCCAGGACGTCGCCTTCGAGGGCCAGCCGTTCGAGTTCGAGCGGCCGTTCGGCAGCTACGTGATGGAGAACATCCTGTTCAAGATCAGCTACCCGGCCGAGTTCCACGCGCAGACCGCGGTGGAGTGCGCGATGCAACTGCACGCGCAGGTCGCGCCGCGAATCGAAGCGGACGGCGTGGAGGCGATCGAGTCGATCGTCATCCAGACCCAGCAGGCGGCGATGCGCATCATCGACAAGACCGGCCCGCTGGCGAACTACGCCGACCGCGATCACTGCCTCCAGTACATGGTCGCCGTGCCGCTGTTGTTCGGGCGCCTGCGTGCCGACGACTACGGCGATGCGGTGGCGGCGGATCCGCGCATCGATGCACTGCGTTCGCGCATGCGGGTGGAGGAAGACCCCCGTTTCACCCGTGATTATTTCGATCCCGACAAGCGGTATATCGGAAACTCCGTTCAGGTTTTCTTCAAGGACGGAACGCAGAGCGAAAAGGTTTCTGTCGATTATCCGGTCGGCCATCGCCGCAGACGCGGCGAGGGTATTCCGCTGCTGATGGCCAAGTTTGAAGCGGCTGTAACGGCAAAACTGCCGGAAAGGCAGGTTGGGGCGCTGCTCGCGCTGGTGGCTGACCCCGAGCAACTGCTGGCCCAACCGGTCACCCGGCTGATGAACGGCCTGCGTTGCTGAATCCCGACCAATTGCCGGACGTTGGCCGGGGAACTTCCCGGATTGTTAGATCACCGTTAACACCGCTTTCACATAGGCAAATTTAACCTCCGCCCCGATGGCGTCGTCTGGCGGCCGTCCTAAGTGGGAACCTCGCAGACGCTGTTTCCGTTTTTTGATCAAGGAGCTGGATATATGAATAAGAAACTCCTCTGCGCCGCCCTGCTGGGTGGTCTGAGTCTGGCCCAGGCTGCCAATGCGCAGGAATTCGATGATCGCTGGTATCTGACCGGCTCGGCCGGCATGAACATCCAGGACAACGATCGCGGCACGCGCAATGCGCCGTTCGGTGCGCTCGGCGTCGGCAAGTTCCTTAATCAGAACTGGTCGATCGACGGCGAGCTGAACTACCAGAACCCGAACATGGACGACAACCAGGATCTCAACTGGAGCCAGTACGGGATTTCGTTTGACGGTCGTTACCACTTCGTGGAAGAGGGCCGCAACTGGGCTCCGTACATCCTGATGGGCCTGGGCTACCAGCGTTCGGAGCAGGAGTTCGACAACTTCCCGAATCCGAATTCGCCGGCAGAGCGTGAGGAAGGCAATCTCGCAGCCAAGGTCGGCGTCGGCGTGCAGAGCGCCCTGTATGGCAAGCGCGCTGCGATCCGCACCGAGCTGGCCTACCGCGCCGACTTCGACGACAGCGACTTCAGCACCAATGCAAGCGGTGCCCCGCTCGACGACGAATCCTGGTACGGCGATCTGCTGGCTTCGGTCGGCGTCGTGATCCCGCTGGGTCCGCCGGTTGTTGCCGCTCCGCCGGCTCCGGCGGCGCCGAGCTGCGCCGACCTCGATGACGACGGTGACGGCGTCAACAACTGCGACGACAAGTGCCCAGGCTCGCAGGCCGGCCAGACCATCGGTCCGGACGGTTGCCCGGTGCCGGTGTCGATCGACCTGAAGGGCGTGAACTTCGACTTCGACAAGGCCACGCTGCGTCCGGATGCGGTTTCGATCCTGTCCGAGGCCACCGAGATCCTGAAGCGCTATCCGGAGCTCAAGGTCGAAGTCGCCGGTCATACCGACCAGTGCGGCAAGGATGCGTACAACCAGAAGCTGTCGGAGCGTCGCGCCACCACGGTGTACGACTACCTGACCAGCAATGGCGTGGACGCCGCTCGCCTCGTGGGCCCGATCGGTTACGGCGAGAGCCGCCCGCTCGAGGACATGGGCCAGGCCTTCCCGGGCTGCAAGAGCGAGAAGAACCGTCGTACCGAGCTGAACGTGCAGAACTAAAGCTCGAACCGCGGGGGGCTCGGCAACGAGTTTCCCCCGCAAAGCAATCCTCGAAGCCCGGCCTCTGGCCGGGCTTCGTCGTTATTGGGACTTTGCCTTATCAGATAAATTCGCGAAAAAACGTTAACCAGTATTAACAAATACAATCACGGTGTATGATCGCCGCCGTCAGTGACCCCCTTGGCCCCCGCCAAGGCCGATTCAGCTACCGCAACGCGCATGCCTGCAGTACGCCTGTATTTCCCCGTCCGTTTCTGACTGATCAAGGAGTGACACATGAAGACCCGTTTGTTGAGCACCGCCCTGCTGGCTGGCCTGGCCGTTTCCCAGGTCGCCAGCGCCCAGGAATTCGATGACCGCTGGTACCTGACCGGCACCGCCGGCATGAACATCCAGGACAATGACCGTGGCACCCGCAATGCGCCGTTCGGTGCTCTGGGCGTCGGCAAGTTCCTGAACTCGAACTGGTCGCTCGATGGCGAGCTCAACTACCAGAACCCGAACAACGACGCCAACCAGGATCTCAACTGGAGCCAGTACGGCATTTCGTTCGACCTGCGCCGCCACTTCCTGGCCGAAGGCCGCAACTGGGCGCCGTATCTGTTGATGGGCTTGGGTTACCAGCAGTCGGAAGAAGAGTTCGACTCGTTCCCGAACCCGAACTCGCCGAGCCAGCGTGACGAGGGCAACCTCGCCGCCAAGGTTGGCGTCGGCCTGCAGACCGCCCTGGGCGAGCGCGTGTCGCTGCGCACCGAGCTGGCCTACCGCGCCGATTTCGACGACGGCAGCGTTGCTGCTCCGAACGAAGACTGGTTCGGCGACATGCTGGCCTCCGTCGGCGTCGTGGTCCCGCTGGGCGCGCTGCCGGTCGCTGCCGCGCCGGCCCCGGTCGCGCCGAGCTGCGCCGACCTCGATGACGACGGTGACGGCGTCAACAACTGCGATGACAAGTGCCCGGGTTCGCAGGCCGGCCAGACCATCGGTCCGGACGGTTGCCCGGTGCCGGTGTCGATCGACCTGAAGGGCGTGAACTTCGACTTCGACAAGGCCACGCTGCGTCCGGATGCGGTTTCGATCCTGTCCGAGGCCACCGAGATCCTGAAGCGCTATCCGGAGCTGAAGGTCGAAGTCGCCGGTCACACCGACCTGTGCGGCAAGGACGCGTACAACCAGAAGCTGTCGGAGCGTCGCGCCACCACGGTGTACGACTACCTGACCAGCAATGGCGTGGACGCCGCTCGCCTCGTGGGCCCGATCGGCTACGGCGAGAGCCGTCCGCTGGAGCCGACCGAGCAGACCATGCCGGCCTGCAAGAACGAGAAGAACCGTCGTACCGAGCTGAACGTGCAGAACTAAGCACGCGACGCGGGAGGCTCGGCAACGAGTTCTCCGCACTGCACTCTTCGAAGCCCGGCCTCGCGCCGGGCTTCGTCGTTTCCGGGAGGCTCGTGCATCCTCACGTTGCTGCGACGTGATGCGCGCGTGATGCTGTTTTCCCGGCGGTTTTCGCGGTTGTCGCCAGTTGCCCCGGCGCCTACACTGCCGACGCAACCCCGCGACGTTCCGGTCGCCGGGACGAATGGAAGGAGCCGTGCCATGCGCGCGATGATCGGTGTGTCGTTGTTGTTGCTCGCAGGAGTGGCGCAAGCGCAATCTGCGCAATGCGGTTCGATGTCGGCACCGGCTGCGCTGCCGATCCGTCCGACCGTGGTGGCACCGATCGCGCCGGAACTGGTCGTGCCCAGCCATCAGCTCGGTGCGCCGACTGGTGTGCTGTCGCAGGCGTTCGATGAAGCACTCGCCGTGGACCAGGTGCTGTTCCGCTTGCGTCTGGAAGGTTGCCAGGTGGCCAAGGCGCTGCCCGCTGCCGCTCCGGCGAGCGCGATGCCGAGCGCGAATGATGCGGCCGCCTACAAGCCCAAGACGCAGTTCGACAACACGCCGTGGCGGTTCGACATGAACCAGAACGGCAAGAAGATGACGGCCGAAGAGTTCGATGCCTGGATGAAGGCCAAGGGCGTGCGCGTGGCCAAGGGCAAGGGCGGTGCCGTGGCACCTGCGGTAACTGCGCCGGCTCCGGTCGCAGCGCCGCCTGCTCCGGTCAAGGACGAGAAGAAGTGATTGACGCGGGGCGCATCCGCGCCCCGTTGCCTGCATCGCATCACGCGCGCTGCGCGGGTGCCTGCGCAACGTCGCCCTCGCAAGCGGGCGACATGAACCCAGCGAATCGATGATGGCGTCCACGCCTCGCCACGGCCTTGCGCGCGTGCTGTCCAAACAGGGTGTGTGTTCGCGCAGCGAGGCCGCGCGCTGGATACAGTCCGGTCGCGTCGAAGTCGACGGTCGCGTGATCCGCGATCCCGAATTCCCGATCGTGCAGGGCCGCCACCGCGTCGTCGTGGACGGCAGCGAGCTCGGCCAGGCGCGGCGCATCCACCTGATGCTCAACAAGCCGCGGGGCCTGGTGACCACGACCCAGGACGAGCGCGGGCGCGACACTGTCTACCGCTGCTTCGACGGCGCCGGCCTGCCCTGGCTGGCGCCGGTGGGCAGGCTCGACAAGGCCAGCGAGGGCCTGCTGCTCTTCAGCAACGACCCCGTCTGGGCGGCCCGCATCACCGACCCGGACAGCGGGCCCGACAAGACCTACCACGTGCAGATCGACACGCTGCCGGACGAGTCGCTGCTGGCGGCCCTGGTGGCCGGCGTGGACGAGGATGGGGAGAGGCTTCGTGCCAGCAGGGTGAGCCTGCTGCGCAATGGCGAGCGCAATGCCTGGGTCGAGATCGTCCTCGAGGAAGGCCGCAACCGGCAGATCCGGCGGCTGCTCGCCGCGTTCGGGATCGAAGTACTGCGCCTGGTCCGGGTCGGCATCGGCTCATTGGCGCTGGGCGACCTGGGCAAGGGCCAATGGCGTGAACTGAGCGAGGCCGAAGTGGCCGCGCTGGCGGCGCCTCCCTGTTCATCTGATCGTTGAGGTGCCGGCTTGAATGCCGCAGTGCGGGACTGTGGGCGGCATCACCTTTTTAACGTTTCCTTTGCGCGGTTTTGACGCCTACACTGCCGCCAACTTCGTCGTGGGGAGAGCGTGAGATGCGCAAGATGTCGATGGTGGTTTCGCTGCTGCTGGTGTCGGGTGTTGCCGCAGCACATACGGGTATGAATGATCGTGGCCCGGCCGGCGCTGCCCAGTCCGACGTCGCTCGTTCGGCCGTGCGCATGGATCAGGGCGTGATGGTTGCCGCAGGCAAGAAGACCAAGGCGGCCGAAGCCGCTCCGAAGGCCGAGGAAGCCAAGGCCGAAGTCGCAGCCGAATCCACGGCGCCGGGCGAGTACAAGCCCAAGACCCAGTTCGACAACACGCCGTACCGTTTCAACATGAACCAGAACGGCAAGAAGATGACTGCCGAAGAGTTCGATGCCTGGATGAAGTCGCGCGGCATCCGCGTCGCCAAGGGCGCACCGGCTGCCGGTGCCCAGCCTGCCGCTGCGCAGGGCGGTGCCCAGGTCGCGAACGAGGCCAAGGGCAAGTAAGCGCTCCACATCCTCGTCGGGATGAAAAGCAGAAGGCCGGTCAATGACCGGCCTTTTGTTTTTTTGTCGTCATCCCGGCGAACGCCGGGATCCATTTTGCTGTCGACGTCAGGCCTTCACGACGCCCAGCTCGCGACCAATCTTCACGAACGCAGCGATGGCCTGGTCGAGTTGCTCGCGCGTGTGCGCGGCGGAAATCTGCGTGCGGATGCGCGCCTGGCCCTGCGGCACCACCGGGAAGAAGAAGCCGATGGCATAGATGCCTTCTTCCAGCAGTCGCGTTGCGAACTTCTGCGCCAGCGGTGCGTCGTACAGCATCACCGGGCAGATCGGGTGCACGCCCGGCTTGATGTCGAAGCCGGCGGCCGACATCTGTTCGCGGAAGTAGGCGGTGTTGGTGGCCAGCTGCGCGCGCAGTTCGCCGGCCGACGACAACATCTCGAACGCCTTGATGCCGGCGGCGACCACGTGCGGCGGCAGTGAGTTCGAGAACAGGTACGGGCGCGAGCGCTGGCGCAACATCTCGATCACTTCGCGGCGCGCGGTGGTGAAACCGCCCAGTGCGCCGCCCATGGCCTTGCCCAGGGTGCCGGTGAAGATGTCGATCTTGTCCATCACGCCTTTCACTTCGGCCGAGCCGCGGCCGCTGGCGCCGAGGAAGCCGGTGGCGTGGCATTCGTCGATGTGCACCAGTGCGTTGTACTTCTTGGCCAGTGCGGTGATCTCGTCGAGCGGGGCGATGAAGCCGTCCATCGAGAACACGCCGTCGGTGGTGATCATCTTGGTCTTGCAGCCGGCGGCATCGGCGGCCTGCAGTTGCTTCTCCAGGTCGGCCATGTCGCAGTTGGCGTAGCGGAAGCGCTTGGCCTTGCACAGGCGCACGCCGTCGATGATCGAGGCGTGGTTGAGGGCATCGGAGATGATGGCGTCTTCTTCGCCGAGCAGCGGTTCGAACAGGCCGCCGTTGGCGTCGAAGCAGGCGGCGTACAGGATCGTGTCCTGGGTGCCGAAGAAGTCGGCGATGGTCTGTTCCAGTTGCTTGTGCAGGTCCTGGGTGCCGCAGATGAAGCGCACCGAGGCCATGCCGAATCCGTGGGTGTCCAGCGCGGCCTTGGCGGCGGCGATCACGTCCGGGTGGTCGGCGAGGCCAAGGTAGTTGTTGGCGCAGAAGTTCAGCACGCTGCGGCCGTCTTCGAGGGTGATCTGCGCCGACTGCGGCGAGGTGATCACGCGCTCGGCCTTGAACAGGCCCTGGCTGCGGATGGTGTCGAGTTCTTCCGCGTAGCGGGCGGTCAGGGCAGGGGAGTTCGTCATGGCGGGATTCCGTCGGAGGCAGGGCGCTGCGGCAAGCGGGCATTTTAGCTGGTGCTTGGGTGTCCGGCGCTTCACAGGCGGGGACCCGGCGACGTTGCTCTGATCAACTGGTTACCATCCGCCCCATGAGCCTGCGCACCACGCTGCCGCTGTGGCCGCTGCCATTCCTGGCGGCACTGCTGCCGTTCGCGGTCAGTCACGTGGCGTGGTGGCTGTCGGTGCGCGATGGCCTGATTCCCTCCTGCAACCCGTACTGGGACGGTTGCGTGTCGATCAGCCGGGCGGCGCGTTATGGATTGGGCAACCACCTGTTCCGGATGGTGATGCTTCCGGCGGCGACGATCCAGGCACTGTGCTGGCTGGCGGCGACCGTCTGGCTGCGGCGGCAATGGCAGGTGCGCGTGCGCGTATTGCCATGGCTGGGCCTGGCGGCAGGTGTGTTCCTCGGCCTGTACGCAACGTTCCTCGGCAGCGATGGCGAGATCTACCAGGTGCTGCGCCGCTACGGTGTCTACCTGTACTTCGGCTGCAGCTACATCGCGTTGATGCTGGTGCTGCATGCCTTGTCGCGGCGGCAACCGCGGCCGCGCGCGTACGCGCCCTTGCTGGCCGTCGCGATGGGATTCCTGGCGCTGGGGGTGATCGCGGTGGCGCTGGGCTATGCGCTGGCTGCAACGCTCTATGGCGATCGCTGGGAGAACGTGCTCGAGTGGCACGTCGGTTTGTGGCTGACCGCGATGTTCGCGGCGCTGGCGTGGTGCTGGTGGCGCGATGGGCTGCGCGTGGCGCTGGTGGACTGACGGACGCCCGAGCGTCCGTCAGTCGAATCAGATCAGTTCCAGCTCAGCACGACCTTGCCGGCCTTGCCCGATTCCATCAGTTCGAAGCCCTGCTGGAAATCGTCGATCGGCAGCTGGTGCGTAAGCACCTTGCCGAGCGGGAAACCGCCGAGCACGAGCTGCGTCATCTTGTACCAGGTCTCGTACATCTTGCGGCCGTACATGCCGTGGATGGTGAGGCCCTTGAAGATGATCTTGTCCCAGTCGGCGCCGGCGCCCTTGGGCATGATGCCGAGCATCGCGATCTTGCCGCCGTGGTACATGCAGTCGAGCATGTCGTTGAAGGCGCGCGCGTTGCCGCTCATCTCCAGGCCGACGTCGAAGCCTTCCATGTGCAGGTCGGCCATCACGTCCTTGAGCGAGGTGTTGGCGACGTTGACCACGCGCGTGGCGCCCATGTCGGCGGCGAGCTTGAGCCGGTAGTCGTTGACGTCGGTGACCACCACGTTGCGCGCGCCGATGTGCTTGCAGATGCCGGCGGCAATGATGCCGATCGGGCCTGCGCCGGTGATCAGCACGTCCTCGCCGACCACGTCGAATTCCAGCGCGCAATGCGCGGCGTTGCCGTAGGGATCGAAGAACGCGGCCAGCTCGCTCGGGATCTGGTCCGGGATCGGCCACAGGTTGCTGGCCGGCATCACGATGTATTCGGCAAAGGCGCCGTTGCGGTTCACGCCGATGCCGACGGTGTTCGGGCACAGGTGCTGGCGGCCGGCGCGGCAGTTGCGGCAGTGGCCGCAGACGATGTGGCCTTCGGCCGACACGCGCTGGCCGATCTTGTAGCCGGTCACGCCCGGGCCGACTTCGGCGATGCGGCCGACGAACTCGTGGCCGATCACCAGGCCCGGCTTGATCGTGCGCTGGCTCCACTCGTCCCACAGGTAGATGTGCAGGTCGGTACCGCAGATCGCGGTCTTCTCGAGCTTGATCAGGACTTCGTTCGGGCCGGGCGCGGGGATCGGCACCTCTTCCATCCAGATGCCCTTGCCAGCTTCGCGCTTGACCAGCGCTTTCATCGATTGCGTCATTGGGATCGTCCGCGGTTTGGCGGTAAAGAGACGGCAATTATACGCCGCCGGCCCGGTCGGACCGGGGGGCGGGTTTGCCCGGGGCGGCAGGATTGGCCTATCGTCGCCGGCTTACATCCCAGATTCGATTCATGCCCCTGTCCATGCCGACCATGCGCCACCGTCTGTCCGCCCTGTCCGTCTCGCTGTTGCTGGCTCTGGGAGCGGGCGCCGCCCACGCCGACGAGGGCATGTGGATGCCGTCGCAGCTGCCCGACATCGCCCGCCAGCTCAAGGCGGCGGGGTTCAAGGGCAAGCCCGGCGACCTGGCCGAGCTGGCGCGGCCGCCGATGAACGCGGTGGTCAAGGTCGGCGGCGCCAGTGGCGCGTTCGTGTCGAACGATGGCCTGGTGCTGACCAATCATCACGTCGCCTTCGGCGTGGTCCAGTACAACTCCAAGCCTGAGCGTGACCTGATCAAGGACGGCTACATCGCCAGCGACCGCGCCGGCGAACTGCCTGCCAATCCCGACTACCGCGTCCTCGTCACGACCGGTTTCGATCGTGTCACCGACAGCATCCTCGACGCTGCGCGCGGCAAGCAGGGTCGCGCCTATTACGACGCCGTCGACAGCGCCAGCAAGGCCGCGGTCGCTCAGTGCGAAAGCGAGCCTGGCTATCGCTGCAGCATCGCCAACATGTACTACGGCACGGACTTCTATCTCGTGCGCCAGCTCGAGCTGCGCGACGTTCGCCTGGTCTATGCGCCGCCGAACGACATCGGCAACTACGGCGGCGAAGTCGACAACTTCGTCTGGCCGCGCCATGCCGGCGACTTCACCTTGCTGCGTGCCTACGTCGGCAAGGACGGCAAGCCGGCCGACTACTCCGCCGACAACGTTCCGTACGTGCCGCCGGCGCACCTGCAGGTGTCGACGCGCAACGTCAAGGATGGCGACTTCGCCATGCTCGCCGGCTACCCGGGCGTGACGTTCCGTCATCGCATGGCGTCGGAGTTCGACAACCAGATCCAGTGGCAGCTGCCGTCGCGCGTGGCGCTGTACCAGCGCATGATCGACGTGGTTGAAGCCGGTGGCAGCAAGGATGAAGCCGCGCGCGTGAGCTACGCCTCGCAGGTGCGCGGCATGAAGAACACCCTCAAGCGCGCGCAGGGCGAACTCGATGGCCTGCGTCGCAGCGACGCGGCCAAGGTGCGTCGCGATGACGAGTCGGCCATGTACGCCTGGCTCGACCAGCAGGCCGATGCCGCCGCCACGCGCGCCGACATCGACGCCGCGCAGGCGGTGATCGACCAGGGCGTGGCCACGCGTGAGCGCGACCAGCTGCTGGGCGCGATCCAGTCGCAGACGCAGCTGCTGCGAGCGGCGATCACCCTGCAACGCTGGGCCGCCGAGCGTCCCAAGCCGGACGCGGAGCGCGAGACCGGCTACCAGCAGCGTGATGAAGTGCTGGTCACCGGTCAGCTCAAGCAGGTACAGCGCCGCTATGCGCCGGCGATCGAAAAGGCGCTGCTGACCGAATTGCTGACGCAGTACCAGGCGTTGCCGGTGACGCAGCGCGTGGCCGAGTTCGATGCGGTGTTCGGCACCAGGCCGGCGCAGCTGAAGACTCGGCTGGATGCGCTGTACGCAGGTACCAGGCTGGGTGACGAAGCCACGCGCCTGGGCGCGATGGAGTCCGACAGCGACACGCTGGCCAAATCCGGCGACACGCTGCTCAAGGCGGCGGCGACGCTGCTGCCGGCGATCCAGCGCCTGGAAGACGAGAACAAGGCCAGCGCAGGCGAGCTGCTGCGGCTGCGCCCGGCCTACATGCGTGCGCTGATCGCCTACCGCAAGACGCAGGGCCGCGCCGTCTACCCCGATGCCAACTCGACGCTGCGCGTGAGCTATGGCCGCATCAGCGCGATGGACCCGCGCGACGGCGTGCACTACCTGCCGCTGACCACGGTGCAGGGCATCGTCGAGAAACACACCGGCGAGGAGCCGTTCAACGCGCCGCAGCCGCTGCTCGACGCCATCGCCAAGGGCGATTTCGGCAGCACCGCCGAGCCCAGCCTGGGCACGCAGACGGTCGACCTGATGACCAACCTCGATACCACCGGCGGCAATTCCGGCTCGCCCGTACTCGATGCGAGGGGCGACCTGATCGCACTGAACTTCGACAGCAACTGGGAAGCGGTGAGCGCGAGCTGGATGTTCGATCCTCGTTACAAGCGCGCGATCCATGTCGACATGCGTTACCTGCGCTGGCTGCTGGCAAAGGTGTATCCGGCGCCGCACCTGCTCCGGGAAATGAACCTGCCGGCGGAATAAAGGCAGGTAGACGGGGCGGGCGTGCCGATATTGGCGCGCCGCCTTGCAGCAGCAAAGCTGAACGGCGGTCATGGTCTTTGCCATGGCCGCGCGGGCGCGGCAGAGGCTAGACTCGCCCGTCGATCTTCGTGCTGGGAGCGGATGCATGCGTCATGCGGTGTTGGCGGTTGCGGTATTGGGTGCGACGGCCGGAGTCGGCGTTGCCCGGGCAGGCGAGGGCATGTGGGTGCCGCAGCAGTTGCCGGAAATCGCCGGCCCGCTGAAGAAGGCCGGCCTCAAGCTCAATCCCAAGCAACTGGCCAACCTCACCGGCGATCCGATGGCCGCGGTGGTTTCGCTCGGCGGATGCACCGCCAGCTTCGTTTCGCCGCAGGGGCTGGTGGTGACCAATCACCACTGCGCCTATGGCGCGATCCAGCTCAACTCCACGCCCGAGAAGAACCTGATGAAGGACGGCTTCAACGCCGCCACTCGGGGCGAAGAAGTATCGGCCGGGCCCAATGCGCGCATCTATGCGCTCGATACCATCCAGGACGTGACGCGCCAGGTGCAGGACGCGATCGCTGCCGCACCCGACGCACTTGGCCGCACCGCTGCGCTGGAGAACATCGAAAAGCAGCTGGTGGCCTCGTGCGAACGCGAAGCCGGATTCCGCTGCCGCCTCTATAGCTTCTCCGGCGGCAATGCCTACCGGCTGTTCCGCAACCTCGAAATCCGTGACGTGCGCCTGGCCTATGCGCCTCCCGGCGGCGTCGGCAACTTCGGTGGCGAAGTCGACAACTGGACCTGGCCGCGCCACACCGGCGACTTCGCGTTCTATCGCGCGTATGTCGGCAAGGACGGCAAGCCTGCCGCGTTCTCGCCCGACAACGTCCCCTACCAGCCCAAGGCGTGGCTGAAGTTCGCCGACAAACCGCTGGAGGCGGGCGACTTCGTGATGGTCGCCGGCTACCCGGGTCGCACCGCGCGCTATGCGCTGGCCGAAGAGTTCGAGGAAACCGCGAGCTGGACCTACCCCACGATCGGCGGCCACTACAAGGACCTCGTCGCGCTGGTCCAGGCCGAGGGGCGCAGGAACCCCGACGTCGCGGTGAAGTACGCCAGCACCGTCAAGGGCTGGCAGAACACGATGAAAAATTACGAAGGCCAGCTCGCCGGCTTCAAGCGCATCGACGCCGCCGGCCGCAAGCAGGCCGAGGAAACCGCGGTGCTCGACTGGCTGCGCAAGCAGGGTGGCAAGGGCGAGGCGGCGCTGGCCGCGCACGCCAGGTTGATCCAGCTTGACGATGCCGCGCGCGTCAATCGCGAACGCGACCTGGTGTTCGGGCAACTGCGCAGCACCGGCGTGCTCGGCGCGGCGACGCAGCTGTACCGGCTGTCGCTCGAGCGTGCCAAGCCCGATGCGCAGCGAGAGCAGGGCTACCAGCAGCGCGACCTGGCCACGTTCGAAGGTGGCATGCGGCAGATGGAGCGTCGCTACGTGCCGGCCATGGATCGCCAGCTGCAGGCCTATTGGCTGCGCGAGTACACCAAGCTGCCGGCATCGCAGCGCATCGCCGCGATCGAGAAGTGGCTCGACGGCAGTGACGACAAGGCGATCAACCGCGCCCTCGACAAACTCGCCAAGACCAACCTCGGCATCACCGAGCAGCGGCTGAAGCTGATGACGGCCAGCAGCGCCGAGCTGGAGAAGAGCAAGGACCCGGCGATGCAGTTCGCCGTGGCGATCATGCCGACCGTGCTGCAGCTGGAAAGCGAAGGCAAGGCCCGCGCCGGCGACGCATTGCTGGCGCGTCCGCTGTACCTGCAGGCGGTGGCGGACTATCGCAAGAGCAAGGGGCAGTTCGTCTACCCCGATGCGAACTCCTCGCTGCGCATCACCTTCGGCAACGTCACCGGCTATACCAAGCTCGATGGCAGCAAGCAGGTTCCGTTCACGCGCCTGGAAGAAGTCGCCGCCAAGGCCACCGGCCAGGATCCGTTCAACGCGCCGAAGGCATTGCTCGATGCAGTCGCGGCGAAGAACTACGCGGGCCTGGCCGACAAGAAGCTCGGCACCGTGCCGGTGAACTTCCTGTCCGATCTGGACATCACCGGCGGCAATTCCGGTTCGCCCGTGCTCGATGCGCAGGGCAAGCTGGTCGGCCTGGCCTTCGATGGCAACTGGGAGTCGGTCAGCAGCAACTGGGTGTTCGATCCGGCGATGACGCGGATGATCTCGGTCGACCAGCGCTACATGCGCTGGATCATGCAGGAGGTCTATCCGGCGCCGCAGCTGCTGCAGGAGCTGGGTGTCGCGAAGAAGCAGTGAGGCAGCAGTGCCTCACTCCTGCCTGGGCAATTCGTAGTCGAAGGTATAGAAATGCGCGCCATCGCGGATGTCGATGGTCATGCGCCCGCTCAGGCCCTTCAGCTCGCCGGTGCCCGAGTCGGGCACCACGCTCACCGTCAGTGTTGGTGAGCCGCGGTCGAGCGTGCCGTTGTGCTGGGTGAGGAAGGCGCCTACGCGGCCCTCGAGCGCACCGCTGATGCGCTCGACCGCGACGTAAGCCGCCGAGCCTTCGACTTCGGTGCCGACGGCGAGCATGTGCACCACCGCGGTGGCATCGAGCGCGCCATGGAAGCGCTTGTCGAAGCGGAAGTGGCCGGCGACGACGCCGTCGCCGAGGTCGCAACCGCCTTCCGGTGTGCGCTTGACCTCGAATTCGCCCTTCACCTGTTGTGCCATGGTCGTGCTCCGTGCGCTGTCGTGTGCGGTGAATCCTCGCGCACGGCCACGGCGGTTGCCAGTGCAACGGTTGTGCGGCCGCCGGCATTTGCCTAGGCTGCAGGGCTGTCGTCCCCACAGACCAGAGCATGCGCATCCTCTTAGCCCGTCACGGCGAGACGCCGTGGAACGCCGAAGGCCGCTACCAGGGCCAGGAAGACATCCCGCTGTCGCCGGTCGGCATCGGCCAGGCGACAGCGCTGGGCGAGCGCCTGCGCGAGCTTCCGATCACCCGCGCCGTGGCCTCGCCGCTGACGCGGGCCCGCCAGACCGCCGAGTTCGCCCTGGGTGAGCGCGACCTGCCGCTGACCCTGGATCCGGGCCTGATTGAAATCGCCCATGGCACCTGGGAAGGCCTGCTCGCCAGCGAGATCCGCGAGCGCGACGGCGAGCGCCTGCAGGCCTGGCGCGATGCGCCGCACGAGGTGCTGATGCCGCAGGGCGAATCGCTGCAGCACGTGTTCGACCGCGCCTGGCCGGCCTTCGCCCGCGCCACCGAGGGCCTGGGCGATGGCGACACGCTGCTCGTGGTCGCCCACGATGCGGTCAACCGCGTGCTGCTGTGCCACGTGCTGGGCATCCCGCTGTCGAAGCTGTGGGGCTTCCGCCAGGCGCCCACCACCATCAACCTGCTGGAAGGCCCGGACGTCGACCATCTCGAAGTGGTGCGCCTCAACGATTGCAGCCACCACACGCTGCTGTTCGGCGAAGCGGTGCACCGGGCCCTGTAATCGCCTGCCAGAGAGTCGGACAGGCGATAATGCGGCGATGACCCGCACGCTTGCCGACTGGCTCGAGTACATCGAGCGCATCCACCCCAAAACCATCGACATGGGCCTGGAGCGCATCGGCGAAGTCGCCAGGCGCCTGCGCCTGAAGCGACCGGCGAAGAAGGTCATCACCGTCGGCGGCACCAACGGCAAGGGCTCGACGGTGGCCTTCATCGAGGCGATCGCGCGCGCCGCGGGCCGCAAAGTCGGCGCCTACACCTCGCCGCACCTGCTGGCCTACAACGAGCGCATCCGCATCGACGGGACCGACGTTGGCGACGCCGACCTGATCGCCGCCTTCGAAGCCATCGAGGCGGCCCGCGTCGAAGTCGAGCTGACCTATTTCGAATACGGCACGCTGGCGGCGCTGTGGCTGTTCGAGCGCGCCGGGCTGGACCTGGCGATCCTCGAGGTCGGCCTGGGCGGGCGCCTGGATGCCACCAACCTGGTCGATGCCGATGTCGCGGTCGTCACCACCGTCGACCTCGATCACCAGGACTACCTCGGCGACGAACGCGAGGCGATCGGTGCCGAGAAAGTCGGGATCGCGCGCATGGGCAAGGCGCTGGTGCTGGGCGATGACGATCCGCCGTCGAGCGTGCTCGGGCATGCCTACCGCATCGGTGCGTCGACCTGGCGCATCAGCAACGACTTCTTCTTCGAGGTGTTGCCCGTCGATCTCGACGGCAACGGCGAGCCGCTGCCGCCGCGCTGGCGCTGGCGCGAGATCGGCTATCGCCAGGAGTTGCCGATGCCGCGGCTGGCTGCACCGGTGCAACTGCGCAACGCCGCCGTCGCCATCGCGGCCCTGCGTGCGCTTGGCAAACCGGTGCCGCGTGCCGCCATCGCCGAAGGCGTCGCCAATGCACAGGTCAGTGGCCGCTTGCAGCGCTTCGATCGCGACGGCGTCGAGGTCGTGGTGGATGTCGGCCACAACCCGCAGGCGGCGCGTGCGCTGTCGGCGTGGCTGGCGGCCAACCCTGTGGGCGGCACCGTGCATGCGGTCTATGCCGCGCTTTCGGACAAGGACGTGGCGGGCGTGGTCGAGGCGATCGCGCCGCAGGTCACGCATTGGCACCTGGCGGGCCTTCCCGGTCCGCGCGGTGGCAGCGTCGAAGCGTTGGCAACGCGTTTGCAGGGCACGCCGGCGGCGACCGCGACACGCCATGAGCAGGTCGAGGATGCGCTGCGGCAGGCGCATGCGCAGGCAGGTGCCGGCGATCGCGTGCTGGTGTTCGGTTCGTTCCACACCGCCGCCGCCGCGCTGGAGTGGCTCGACCGCGACTGAACGGTGCGAAGCGATTCCTTTGCGTCCGATCGCGGTCGCGGCGGGCGGCGAGGGTATAATTCGCACGGCAATCCGCCTGCGGTGTGCGAGACCCGATGGAACCTGCCCTGAAACAGCGACTCATCGGCGCGACGGTACTGGTCGCGCTGGCGGTGATCTTCCTGCCAATGCTGATCAAGGGCCCGGCGCCCGAAAGCGGAGCCTCCGACGTTCCCCTCAAGCTTCCCGATGCCCCGCAGGGCGAGTTCGAGACGCGCGAGTTGCCACTGGTTACTCCTGGCCAGGCCCCGCAAGGCGGCGCGGTCGGAATGAACGCCGGCGATGCCGACAGGCTGCCCACGGTCGATACCACGCAGGGCGCGACTGCCGCAGCGCCGACCACTGACACCACACCCGCGCCTGCCGGTACCGCTGGCGGCGATTTCGCCGTGAGCTTCGGCAGCTACGCCTCCGCGGCCGATGCCGACCGGGTGGTGAAAGCGCTGGCCTCGGCGCAGTTGCCCGGTTTCCAGGAAGCGGCGCCGGGCAACGGTGGCCGCACCCTTTATCGCGTCCGCATCGGACCGTATGCGACCCAGGCCGAGGCCGAGGCCGCGCGCCTGCAATCGGCGCGCGTGCGCAGCGACGTCGGCGCCAAGGTCTTGACCCTGAATGCAGACGCGGATGCGGATGCCGCGCCGGCGGCGCAGACCGCCGCCGTGCAGCCCGCACCGGCGGTGTCGGCGGCGGTACCGCTGGCCGACTCGACGCCGGCAGCCCGCCCGGCGCCGCTGCCCCCGGAGCCGACCAAGCCGGTGGCCAAGCCGGTCGAGGCCCCCGCCAAGCCCGTGACCAAGCCCGCGTCGACCACGGTCGCCAGCGCCGCCCCGGCGGCAGCGCCGGCCAGGCCGGCCGCCGCCGATACCGGGTTCGCGGTCCAGTTGGGCGCCTTCGGCAGCGCCGAGGAAGCCGGAAAGCTGCGTGACCGCGCCCGCGCGGCCGGCTTCAGCGCTTTCGTCGAGCAGGTCCGGACCGACAAGGGCGTGCTCAACCGGGTCCGGGTCGGGCCGGTGGCCAGCCGCGCCGACGCCGACCAGCTCAAGGGCCAGGTCGCGGCGAAGCTGGGCGTCGGCGGCATTGTCCGACCGCACCCCTGACCCCATCTAGGCCGGGCAGACCATGAGCGATTGGCGCACCCCATGAGCATGTTCGACTGGGTGCTGCTGGCGGTGGTGGCGGCATCGGCGCTGTTCGGGCTGATGCGCGGCTTCGTCGGCGTGCTCGCCTCGCTGGCGGCATGGGTGCTGGCAGGGTGGGCGGCGTTCCTGTTCGGTGCGCAGGTCGCGCTGGCCCTGGCCGGTGATGGCGATGCCGGTCCCGGCGAGCTGCTCGCCGGTTACGCATTGAGCTTCATTGGCGTGTTGATCGTGGTCGGCCTGGTGGGCTGGCTGGTACGCAAGCTGGTGCAGTCGGTCGGCCTGTCCGGGCTGGACCGGTTGCTGGGCCTGGCACTGGGCCTGGCGCGTGGTGCGTTCGTCGCCTGCGCGCTGGTGCTGCTGCTGGGCCTGACGGCGATGCCGCGCGAGCCGCAGTGGCAGCGCTCGCAGGTGGTGCCGGTGTTCGTTCCGGGGGCGCAGTGGCTGCGCACCTGGCTGCCCGACTGGGTGGCCGCGCAAGTTGACCTGGACGGTCGTGAAGAAGCACTGCCGGCGCCGCAATCGCCGGAGCACGAAACCGGTCAGGCCCTGCCTGCGCCGGTCAGCGAGGCCTGACGGGCCGCGCCAGCACCAACCCTCTTTACTCAGCAGGACTCATCACCATGTGCGGCATTCTCGGTATCGTCGGCCATAACGACGTCGCGGCGCAGCTCTACGACGGCCTGACGGTGCTGCAGCATCGCGGCCAGGACGCCGCCGGCATCGCCACCGCCAACGGCAGCAAGCTGCGGGTGCACAAGGGCAATGGCCTGGTCAGCGAAGTCTTCGACGCCAAGGCGATGGCGCTGCTGGAAGGGCGCGTCGGCATCGGCCACTGCCGCTACCCGACCGCGGGCAGCGAAGGTTCGGACGAGGCGCAGCCCTTTTACGTCAACTCGCCGTTCGGCATCGCACTGGCCCACAACGGCAACCTGATCAACACCGACGCGCTGCGTCGCGAGGTGTTCGAGCAGGACCGCCGCAACGTCAATACCGAGTCGGATTCGGAAGTGCTGCTGAACGTGTTCGCGCACGAGCTCGACACGCAGAAGGCGCTCAACCCCGAAGCGACGTTCCGTGCCATCGAAGGCGTGCACAAGCGCTGCGTCGGTGGCTTTGCCGTCGTCGCCACGGTGCTTGGCCTGGGCCTGGTCGCGTTCCGCGATCCCAACGGCATCCGTCCGCTGGTGCTGGGCAAGCGCCAGGGCAATGGCCAGGACGAATATGCGGTCGCGTCGGAATCGGTCGCGCTCGACCTGCTCGGTTTCGAGCGTCTGCGTGACGTCCGGCCGGGCGAGGCGATCGTGATCACTCCGCGCGGCGAACTGTTCACGCGCCAGTGCGCCGAGCCGCGCATGCACACGCCGTGCATCTTCGAGTACGTCTACTTCGCCCGTCCCGACTCGATGATGGACGAGGTTTCCGTGCACAAGGCGCGCATGCGCATGGGCCAGAAGCTCGGCGAGAAGATCCTGCGCCTGCGCCCGGACCACGACATCGACACCGTGATCCCGATCCCGGACACCTCGCGCGACGCCGCGCTGGAAATCTCCAACGTGCTGGGCGTGAAGTACCGCGAGGGTTTCATCAAGAACCGCTACGTCGGCCGCACCTTCATCATGCCGGGGCAGGGCGAACGCGCGAAGTCGGTACGCCGCAAGCTCAACCCGATCCCGCTGGAGTTCCGCAACCGCGTCGTGCTGCTGGTCGACGATTCGATCGTGCGCGGCACCACCTCCAAGCAGATCGTGCAGATGGCGCGCGACGCCGGCGCGCGCAAGGTCTACCTGGCCTCGGCCGCGCCGCCGGTGCGCTTCCCCAACGTCTACGGCATCGACATGCCGTCCGCCGAGGAACTGGTCGCGCACGACCGGACCGACGATGAAGTGCAGAAGCTCCTCGGCTGCGACTGGCTGATCTACCAGGACCTGTCGGACCTGGAAGAGGCGGTTTCCGGGCCCAAGCACAACATCGAGTATTTCGATTCGTCGTGCTTCAACGGCGAATATGTCACCGGCATCGAACCGGGCTACTTCGAGCGCATCAAGCAGTTGCGTTCTGACGAAGCCAAGAAGACGCGGAGGGCCTGAGCCATGCACGAACTTCGCCGAATGATGATCCCCGACGACGAGAACGGCCAGGTACTGCGGCAGATGCTCGACGACGGCGACGACCTGGACGTGCCGCGCGGAATCGAGTTCTTCCATGTCTTCGCCGAGCAGGAGGATGCCGACGCCTTCGTCGAAGCCGCCGCCGCATTGCCCGACCTGATGGTCGAGGATGCCGAAGTGGACGAGGAAGGCATCTGGCAGGTGTGCGTGATCCGGGTGATGGCGCCGTCGCACGCGGCCATCACTGCGCTGGAGCTGCAGCTGGGCGAGCTGGCCGAGTCGCACAGCGGTTATGCCGACGGTTGGGGCTGCCCGCCGGCGGACGAGACCTCGCACTGAGTCCTGTATGGAAGGCTCGCTGTTTTCCGCTGCGCGGGCCTGCCTCGATGCGTCCACGCCCGACGACAAGCTGGCGCTGACATTCGCAGCAGCCGAAGCCTTCGCCCGCGGTGAACTGGTGGTCGACGAGAACGCGCCGGCGCCTGAAGCAATCAGGATGCCCGGACGCCCCGAGCGTCCGCTGCTGGTGCATCCGCGCGACCTTCCAAGGCGTGGCTTCGGTACCAGCGACGGCCGCGCGGCGTTCGTACACGCCATCGCCCACATCGAGTTCAATGCGATCGACCTGGCGTGGGACGCGGTGTACCGGTTTCGTGGGATGCCTGCGGAGTTCTACGCCGACTGGGTAAGCGTGGCCGCCGACGAGGCGCGCCATTTCGCGATGCTGCGCGCGCGCCTGCAGGAGTTCGGCCGCGACTACGGCGACTTCGACGCCCACAACGGCCTGTGGGAGATGGCGGAAAAAACCGCACACGATGGCCTGGCGCGGATGGCGCTGGTGCCGCGCGTGCTGGAGGCGCGCGGCCTCGATGTCACTCCGGCGATGATCGTCAAGCTCCGCTCGCTCGGCGACGACGCCACCGCCGACATCCTCGAAGTGATCCTGCGCGAGGAAGTCGCGCACGTCGCCGCCGGTTCACGCTGGTTCCGCTGGTATTGCGAGCGTGCCGGTGTCGCGCCCGCGCCGCGCTTTCGTGAGTTGCTCGCCGAGTACGCGCGAGCGGTGCTGTATGGCCCGTTCAATCACTCCGCGCGCAGTGCGGCGGGCTTCGATGACGAGGAACTGGCGGCGCTGGAGAAGCTGGCGGGATAGCAGCCCGTCGTCCCGGCGAACGCCGGGACCCAGGCCCACAACCCGTCGGCCCCATCACCGTCATCCCGGCGAACGCCGGGATCCATTTGCGGTTGACGTTGCTCGAAGGCGCTGGGTTCCCGCCTGCGCGGGAATGACGGGTAAGCGCGCCACGGAATGACGATCAGCCAATCGCCTGCAGGTCATACCCATCCGAATTCACCCGCAGCACCGAGCCCTGGTCGTACCAGTCGCCGAGCACGATGCGCAGGCAGGCCTGTCCATCGACTTCCAGCTCATGCATCGCCGGGCGATGGGTGTGGCCGTGGATCATCGTGTCGATGCCGTAGCGGCTGAAAGTGCCGGCCACCGTCGCCGGCGCGACGTCGGTGATGGTTTCCATCGTGCCTTGGGTCTTGAGCCCGCTCTGGTGCGCCTTGCTGGCCGCGCGCGCCTGCTGGGCGAACGCGATGCGGGCGGCCAGCGGTTGCGACAGGAACTGCGCCTGCCACTGTGGATGACGCGTCTGCGCGCGGAACTGCTGGTAGGCGACATCGTCGGTGCACAGCAGGTCGCCGTGCTGCACCAGCGTCGGGCGGCCGTAGAGCATCACCACCGAAGGGTCCGGCAGGATGCGCGCGCCGGCGCGGCGGGCGAAATCCTCGCCGAGCAGGAAATCGCGATTGCCGCGGATGAAATACACCGGCACGCCGGACTGGTTCAGTGCCTGCAATTCGCTGGCGACGAAGGCGCCGGTCTCGGACGGATCGTCGTCGCCGACCCAGGCTTCGAACAGGTCGCCCAGGATGTACAGCGCATCGGAACCACGGGCTTCGTCGCGGACGAACTGGCCAAACAGCTGGGTGATCTGCGGACGCTCGGCGTCGAGGTGGAGGTCGGAGATGAACAAGGTGGTCATGGTGGGAATTCTAGGGCACGGGGTTGCGGCTGCGGCCTGTGGATCCTTCGACTTCGCGCGACACCCTGTCCAGGGCCGGGCGCTACGCTCAGGACGAACGGTCATTGGATCCGATGGGCAGGCCCCCACTCCGGTAAAATCCCCGTTTTCCGCCGTCCGAGCCCCCCGCATGAGCTGCCGTACCCGTTTCGCCCCCAGTCCCACCGGCTATCTGCACATCGGCGGCGCGCGCACCGCGCTGTATTGCTGGCTGGAAGCGCGGCGTCGCGGTGGGCAGTTCATCCTGCGCGTGGAGGACACGGACCGCGAGCGCAGCACCCAGGCGGCGATCGACGCCATCCTGGAGGCGATGGACTGGCTGGGCCTGGGCTACGACGAAGGTCCGATCTACCAGACCCAGCGCCTGGATCGCTACCGCGAGGTCGCCGAGCAGATGGTCGCGGCCGGTACCGCCTACTACGCGTACGAGACCAAGGCGGAGCTCGAGGCCATGCGCGAGGCCGCCGTCATCGCAGGCGACAAGCCGCGCTACAACGGCGCCTACCGCGAGCGCAACGCGGGCTATCGCGATGACCCCAACCGCGTCATCCGCTTCAAGAATCCGTACGACGGCGTGGTCGCGTGGGACGACAAGGTCAAGGGTCGCATCGAGTTCGCCAACGGTGAACTCGATGACCTGGTGATCTTCCGTTCCGACGGCTATCCCACCTACAACTTCGCCGTGGTGGTCGACGACCTCGACATGGGCATCACCGATGTCGTGCGCGGCGACGACCACGTCAACAACACGCCGCGCCAGATCAACATCTATCGCGCGCTGGGCGCGGAGGTCCCGCATTTCGCCCACCTGCCGATGATCCTCGACCCGGATGGCGCCAAGCTGTCCAAGCGCACCGGCGCCGCCGACGTCATGCAGTACCGCGACGCGGGTTACCTGCCGCACGCGCTGCTGAACTACCTGGTGCGGCTGGGGTGGTCGCACGGCGACCAGGAAGTGTTCTCGATCGAGCAGATGATCGAGCTGTTCGACCTCAAGGACGTCAACTCCAAGGCCTCGCGACTTGATCCGGCCAAGCTCGGCTGGCTCAACCAGCAGTACCTGAAGGCCGACGATCCGGCGCAAGTCGGCGAGCACCTGCTGTGGCACCTGCGCGAGCACGGCTACGACCTCGACAAGGGGCCGGCGGCGAAGGACGTCGTCATCGCCCTGCGTGACCGCGTGCAGACGCTCAAGGAGATGGCCGAACGCGCGGCGGTGTGGTTCCAGCCGCTGACGCATTACGACGATGCCGCGGTCGCCAAGCACCTGGGCGCCGCTGCGCGCGCGCCGCTGGCCGACGCGCGCGAGCGCCTGGCAGCGCTGACGCAGTGGAGTGCGGAGAGTGTGTCGGCGGCCCTGCACGAAACCGCCGAAGCGCTTGCGATCGGCATGGGCAAGGTCGCCCAGCCGTTGCGCGTGGCCATCACCGGCACGCAGGTCAGCCCGGACATCTCCCAGACCGTCTACCTGGCGGGGCAGGGCGAGGCCGTGGCGCGCATCGATGCGGCCCTTGCAAAAGTGCCGGCCGGGGCATAAATCAAGGCCATAGCCGACAACCATCCCAATGAGCCAACACGACCACGCCTGCACCGACCCCAAGCACCACGTCCACGACGGCGATGCCTTCGTGCAGGAGGTGGAGCGGTCGTGCGAGCAGCGTGGCCTGCGGCTCACGCCGATCCGCGCGCATGCACTGCGCCTGATCGCTGACGCCGGCCGGCCCGTCAAGGCCTACGAACTGCTCGACCAGATGAAGGCGACGCACGACGCCGCGGCGCCGCCGACGGTGTACCGCGCGCTCGACTTCCTGCTCGAGCACGGCTTCATCCACAAGCTGGCCTCGATCAACTCCTACGTCGGCTGCCACCATCCGGGCGCGGCGCAGCACGCGGTGCCGTTCCTGATCTGCGACCGCTGCCAGTCGGCGACCGAACTGGAAGACGAACGCATCGTCGAGCTGCTCGATTCGCGTGCACGTGCGCTGGGATTCACCGCGCAGGCGCAGACGCTGGAAGTGCACGGCGTCTGCGCGGACTGTGCGGGCAAAGAGGCGGCCTGAGACGGCGTCCCTGGCCGATTGCAATGCCTTCTACTCGTAGGCGTTCGTCTTGACGGTCAGCTGCGATCGCGTTTTTCCGCGTTCCTGCATGTAGTCGGCGAAGTAGTCGAGCAACTCGAACCGGGCTTCCAGAGGCATGGCCTGTAGCGCGGTCGCGTGGCGCGGTACGAGACCCTTCGGGTCGCGAGGCGCCTGGAGGCGTGGGTCCAGGGTCGAAAGGACGATCTGGCCGCTGAAGTAGATCGTGCCGTCCGATGCGTAGGTGGTTCCAGGCGCGAGGTTGGTGGCCAGGCTGGACATGGCCACGACAATTGCTGCGAGAACTTTCATTACGACCTCCGGAGGGTGCAGTCGGACACTGTGCCGCACGCGAATTCTCCGCAACCGGTGTGCAGCTTGTGTCTGTGCTTACTCGGTGTCGTGTGTCCTCAGGTGCAATAGCTTCGATCAACCCGGTTGCAGCAAGAGCCATTGCCGCATCGGAGCATCACCCTGCCGCTGGTTGCAAAGCGGGCCGGCTCTCGCGAATCGGCAGATTGGCTATCGCCGCGCCGGCGGCCAGCGCCATGAAGGTCAGCGGCGTCGGCGGCGAGGCTAGATGGATCGCGGACACCTGTTTGGCGCGAGGGGAAAGCGGGCGGCAGACGGAAAGTGCAACGTCCATGGATCCCCGCCTTCGCGGGGATGACGAGGTGAGGGCTTGGACGCCCGTTTCCGTTATCTGCTGGTCCGGTCATCCCGGCGATCGCCGGGATCCATTTGCCGTTGACGTTGCTTGACAGTCGCCGGGTCCCCGCCTTCGCGGGGATGACGATGCGAGTGCGCTCTCTGCGGCGCGCGTCAGAAGAACGCGCGTACGCCGAAGGCGAAGCCGCGGCCGGGCAGCGGGGCGACGTCCTTGAGGAAGGACGTATGCACGCGAGCTTCTTCGTCGAGCAGGTTGTTGCCGTCGACGAACAGTTCCCACGCGTTGCCGGCGGCGGTGTCGGCATGCCAGGCCACGTGCGCATCGACGAGTGTGTAGCCAGGCGTTGCAGTCTCGAACTCGGCCACGTCGTCCTGCTTGGCATAGCGCACCGCGCCGAGCGAGGCACGCCACTGGCCACGCTCCCAGCGCACTTCGCCACCGACACGGCCGGGCGCGATGCGCGGGAGATTGCCGCCGCGGGCGAGGTCGATGGTGTAGTCGTCGCTGTGATCGCCGTGCGGGACCGAGAAGCTCAACTCGCGCGTTCCGCTGCCGCTGAGTTCGCCGCGCACCATGTCACCGAAGATGCGAAGTTCCCAGTCGGATCCCACGCTGTCGGCGAAGTTCCAGCTGGCCTCGGCTTCGGCGCCGTTGAATCGCGCGTTGTCCTGCGTCCACACGCGAACCGGGCCTTCGGCATCCTCGATGCCGGTGTCGGCGAGGTAGATGAAATCGTCATAACGCACGTGGTAAAGCGAGGCGCCCAGCTTGAACGGGCCGCTGTGCCAGTGCAGTCCGATCTCGGCGCGATTGGCGGTCTCGGCATCGAGCTCGGGTGAGCCCAGCTCGATGCTCGAGGTGGCCACGTGCAGGCCGTTGGAATACAGCTCCTCGGCGGTCGGCGAACGCTGCGCGCGGTCGAGACCGAAGGACATGTGCCAGGACTGGTTGATGTCCCACTTCAGCGCCGCCGACAGGCTGCTGGTGTCGAAGTCACGATCCGGGCCGATCGCGGTGGCCTGGTCGACGTCGATGCTGTTGCGGTCCAGGCGTGCGCCGAGCTCGGCCTTGAACGCACCGAAGGTGCGATCGCCGAGCCAGAACAGGCCGGCGTCTTGCGACTTCGACGGCGGCACGAATGCCTCGGCGCCGATCGCTTCGAAGTCGCGCTGGCCCCATTGCACGCCGATTGCGCCATCCCAGCCCAGCAGCGGTTCGTGGACGAGTTCGACGCGGCCTTCGGTGCTGGTGTTCTCGAACACGGTGCCGGTTTCTTCGCCTTCGAACTCGGTATGCGTGTACTCGGTGCGCGCGACCTTCGCGCGCAGGGACTTGAACGGGCCGAGGTTGTCGAGACCGCCGCGCAGTTCATAGCGGTGCTGGTCCATGGAGATGGTGACCGGACCTTCCTCTTCCTCGACGGGCGCGCCGGGTGATTCGTCGGCGTGTTCGTGCGCGGCGCCGGGGATGCCGTAGCGGGTATTGAACAGGCTGGCGCCGACGCCGAGGAAGCCGCGGCTGCCGACCCAGGTCACGCCGAGCGCGCCGCTGTCGGTGCGCACCGCACTGTTGGGCAGCGTGCCCTTTTCGGCCGGGTCGGGGGTTTCGCCTTCCTCGGCCATGCGCTGGGCGCTTTCCGGGTAGCCGGGAATGTCGTAGTCGCCGGTCTCACGGTGCAGGCCATCGATATGGAAGACAAAGCCACCACCGGAGGAGGTGCCATCGAGTCGGAACATGCCGGTGGTCTCGTCGTTGACCGAATTGCCGCGCAACTCGGCACGGCCTTGCAGCGGTTGGTCCGTCACGCCCTCGGGGATGCGTCCGTCGACGACATTGACCGCGCCGCCGATCGCGCCGCTGCCATAAAGAAGCGTCGCCGGGCCCTTGAGCACTTCGATCTGGTCGGCCAGGAACGGCTCGACGCTGACCGCGTGGTCGACGCTGACCGTGGACACGTCGCCGGAACCCAGGCCGTCGCTGAGCACCTGCACGCGGGCGCCATCGAAGCCGCGCACGATCGGCCGGCCAACGCCGGGGCCAAAATAGGAACTCTGCACGCCAGGCAGCTTGCTGACCGTCTCGCCGATCGAGTTCGCCTTCATTTCGTCGAGCTTCTCGCCCGTCAGCACCTCGACCGGCCGCGCCAGGTCCTCGGCGGTGCCCGCCAGCGGAGTGGCCTTGACCTCGACTCCGGCCAGATCGGTCGGCTGCTGGTGGTCGTGCTGGTCGGCTGCGCCCGCGGCATCGGCGGGCTGGGCGGCCTGGGACGCAAAGGGGAGGGCGATGGCCAGGGCCAGGGCGAGGGGGAGGCGTGGGGGCATGCAGCGCTTGGGCATGGGTTCGGGTAAAGTGGCGTGGTGGATTCCGTGGAATGTTATATTATAACAACCTAGGACATCGCACTCCCCCGGAAGTCATGCTCATGCCACTCGTCCGCCCCCGCCGCCTGCTCGACCGCCTCGGCGCCTTTGGCTCGCTGCTGTGCGCGATCCACTGCGCGCTGCTGCCGGTGCTGATCGCGACGCTGCCGTCGCTGGGCGTGGCGAGCTGGCTGGGCAGCAGTTTCGAGGCTGGATTCGTGATCTTCGCGACCGGTCTGGGGCTCTTCAGCACTATATGGGGTTACCGCCGCCACCACGGCCTGCGCGCGCTGTCGCTGGTCGTGCCTGGCCTGCTGCTGCTGTGGCTGGGCGTGCTTTACCGCCCGCTGCACGAAAGCCTGATCCCGCATGCCATCACGATGACCCTCGGCGGCACACTGGTTGGACTGGGTCACCTGGCCAACCTTCGCCTGGGCCACATCCACGACGCGACGTGCGTTCATTGACCTCACCGCCGGGTCCCGTCATCCCGGCGCGTGATAGACTTTGCGGCCGCGCATTCTTATAACGCCGCACCCTTCGTGCGGATTTTCGATAGTTCCAGGAGCACGACCATGGGTAAAGGCGACCGCAAGACCGCCAAAGGCAAGCGCTACAACTCCAGCTACGGCAACGCCCGCAGCAGCTCGACCGTGACCAAGGCCACCGGCAACGCCGCTGCGCCGGTCGCCAAGAAGGCGACCAAGACCGTGGCCAAGGCCCCGGCTGCCAAGAAGGCCCCGGCCAAGAAGACCGCTTCCAAGGAATAAGCGCCCCGGCGCTGTTCCGAACGAAAAAGCCCCGCTCCGGCGGGGCTTTTTTGTAACTCAGCGCGCCGTCGCCGCCTTCTCCACCGCCGTCCAAACCCGCAGCAGGTTGCCGCCGAGGATCTTGCGGATGTCCGCGTCGGAGTGGCCGCGTGCCTGCAGGCCGGCGACCAGGTTGGGATAGTCGGCGACCGACTTCAGCTCGACCGGCAAGTTGCCGCTGACGCCGTCGAAGTCCGAACCGATGCCGACATGGTCGACGCCGATCAGCTTGACCGCGTAGTCGAGCTGGTCGAGCACTGCCTCGATATGCGTGACCGGCATCGGATGCGCATCCTTCCATGCCTTCTCGAAATCATCCTTCGAGCGCGCCGGCTTGCCGGCCGCGACCAGCGCCGCGTTCTCGCGATCAAAGTCCGCCTCGGCCTGGAATGAGGCCTGCAGATCGGACGCCGCCTTGGCATCGATGAAGCCGGTGCCGAACACCAGCTGCACCACGCCGCCCTCGGCCGCCACCGCCTTGGCAAGCTCATCGCTGATGTTGCGCTCGAAGCCCGGCGTGAAATGACGCATGCCCGAATGGCTGGCGATCACCGGCACGTTGGTGGCGGCGAGCACGTCGCGGATCGAATCGTCCGACAGATGCGAGACATCGACCATGATGCCCAGGCGATTCATCTCGGCGACGACCTTTTCGCCGAACGGACTCAGCCCGCCCCACTTCTTCTGCAACGCGTAGGACGAATCGCTGATGCGATTGTTGGCGCTGTGGGCGAGGGTGATGTAACGCACGCCGCGCTTGTGGAACGCGGCGAGCTGGGACAGGTCATCGCCGATCGGCGCACCGTTCTCCATGCCCAGCGCCAGCAGCACCTTGCCGCCTTTGCGCAGGCGCGCCACGTCGGCGGGCGAAGTCAGCTTGGCGAACTTGTCCGGATGCCGGCCGACCATCGCCTCGACGGCATCGATCTGCGTGTTCGCGCTCTGCCAGGCGGTGCCGGCATCGTCCTGGTCAGGCGAGGTGTAGATCGACATGAAGCCGATGGCGAGCCCGCCCTGTCGCGCGCGCGGATAGTCGAACTCCTTCCCCGGCGTCGCCACCCCCAGGTCGTCCCAGTGCGACATCAGCTCGCCCGGCGCATCGATGTGCGTGTCGACGATGATCGAATCCTGGGCGAGCCGGTGCGCGGCCTCGTTCGTGGCGGCCAGCGCGGGGACGGCGGCCATGGACAGGGTCAGGCCGAAGACGAACGGAAAACGCATGCTGTATCCCCAAGTTGAGCGTGAGAGTGGTGAAGAGGCGATTCAGAAGCAGTGTTCAGATGACGCGGTGCCCGCCCGCATAGACCGCCTGCGCGAGGCGGCCACCGAGCCAGTAACAAAGCTCGGCGGGGTGATGGATGTTCCACAGCGCGAAGTCCGCGCGCGTCCCCACGCGCAGGATCCCGCGGTCGTGCAGGCCCAGCGCGCGCGCCGCATGCACCGTGGCGCCGCGCAGTGCTTCTTCCGGGGTCAGGCGGAAATGCGTGCACGCCAGTTGCATGGCCTGTCGCAGCGACTGCAGCGGCGACGTGCCCGGGTTGCAGTCGGTGGCCACCGCCATGGCAACGCCGTGATCGCGGAAGGCATCTAGCGGTGGCAGTCGCGTTTCGCGCAGGACATGAAAAGCACCGGGCAGCAGCACCGCGACCGTGCCGTGGGCCGCCATCGCGCGCACGCTGTCCACGCTGGTGTGCTCGACGTGGTCGGCCGACAGGCCGTCGAACGAGGCAGCCAGCGCGGCACCGCCCAGGTCGCTGAGCTGGTCGGCGTGCAACTTGACCGGCAGCCCGAGCGAACGGGCCGCTTCGAACAGCTTGCGCGTCTGCGCCGGACTGAAGCCGATGCCTTCGCAGAACGCGTCGACCGCATCGACCAGGCCGTCGCGGTGCAGGCGCGGCAGCCATTCGATGGCCGCGTCGATGTAGTCGTCGCTGCGCCCCGCGTACTCCGGTGGCAGCGCGTGCGCGGCAAGGTAAGTGGTGCGCACGCCGATGCCGAGCTGGTCGAGCCGGCGCGCGACGCGCAGCATCTTGCGCTCGTTCTCGAAGTCGAGGCCGTAGCCGGACTTGATTTCCAGCGTGGTCACGCCGTCGGTGATCAGCGCATGCGCGCGCGGCAGCGACTGGCGCAGCAGTTCGCTCTCATCCGCGGCGCGGGTGGCGGCCACCGTGGAGAGGATGCCGCCACCGGCGCGGGCGATGTCTTCGTAGCTGGCGCCCTGCAGGCGCAGCTCGAACTCGCGGGCGCGATCGCCGGCGAACACGAGGTGGGTGTGGCAATCGACCAGGCCTGGCGTGATCCAGCCCTTGGTTTCGATCACTTCGCGGGCAAGGCGCTGGGGGGCGTCGGGCAGGTCCTTGCGGGCGCCGACGAAGGTCAGCAGGTCGCCCTTCCAGGCAAGCGCGCCATCGTGGATTTCGGCATAGCCCTGCGGCGAGTCCAGCGTGGCCAGCGAAACGCCAAGGACGATGCCATCCCAGGCCGGGTGGGTACTTGCGGTCATATCGGCGATTCTAGCCACGTTTCCCCGTCCACTGTGGTCCTCGGGGACAGGCGCCGGACATTCGCCAACGCCGGCCGACCGGGCGACAATCGGCGTCATGAAGACACTCGACGCCGCGATGCTGTGGACCCCGGGCGGCTGGCAGGCCGATGCCGGATTCGACATCGACGACCAGGGCCGGATCGTCGCGATCGACTCCGCCGAACCCACCGCCAGTGCCAGCTGGATCGTGCCGGGCATCGCCAACCTGCATTCGCATGCCTTCCAGCGGGCGATGGCGGGCATGGCCGAACGCCAGACCAATCCCGAGGACTCGTTCTGGACCTGGCGCGAGACGATGTACCGGTTTGCCGCGCGCTTCACCCCGGAGCTGCTGAAGGATGTTGCCGCGCAGCTGTATGCCGAGATGCTCGAGGCGGGGTACACGACGGTCTGCGAGTTCCACTACCTGCACCATGCGCCCGACGGCCGCCCGTACGACGATCCGGCGGCGATGTCGCGCGCGCTGATCGCCGCCGCCCGCGAAACCGGCATCCGCCTGACGCTGCTGCCGGTGCTGTACATGACCGGTGGATTCGACGGTCGCGCCCTGGGCGAGCGGCAGCGCCGTTTCGGCCACGATCTCGATGCCTACCTGCAACTGATCGACACGCTGTGCGAAGAGGCCGCGCCCGACCTGCACGTCGGCTGCGCGCTGCACAGCCTGCGCGCGGTTCCGGCCGATGCGATGAAGGCGGTGCTGGCCGCGTTGCCGCCGGCCATGCCGGTGCATATCCACATTGCCGAACAGGTCGGCGAAGTGCAGGACTGCCTGGCGATCCGCAACGCGCGGCCGGTCGAATGGCTGCTCGACAACGCCGCCGTCGACGCGCGCTGGACGCTGGTCCATGCCACCCATCTCAACGGACCGGAAGTGCAGGGCATCGCCCGCACCGGCGCGACGGTGGCGATCTGCCCGACGACAGAGGCCAACCTCGGTGATGGCTTGTTCCCGCTGCGCGACTATCTCGCCGCGGGTGGACGCTGGGGTATCGGTTCGGACTCGCACATCTCGGTGTCGCCGGTGGAAGAACTGCGCTGGCTCGAGTACGGCCAGCGCCTGATCACCCGCCACCGCAACATCGCCGTGCGAGCGGCGTCACCGAGCGTCGGCGAGACGCTGCTGGCCGATGTGTCCGCCAGTGCGCGGCAGTCGACCGGCCATGCCATCGGCCGCCTCTCGGTGGGCGAGTTCGCCGACGCGGTCGTGCTCGACACCGATGCGCCGCCGCTGTTCGGGCTGACCGGCGCTGATGCGATCGACCGCTGGATCTTCAGCGGCAATCGCAACCTGGTGCGCGATGTGTACGTGGGTGGGCGTCGCGTGGTGGTGGGTGGGCATCACGTGCAGCGTGATGCGATCGCGGCGCGCTACCGGGCGGCAATCACGCGGTTGATGACGTAGCGAGTCAAGCTCGCGTCAGCCCCCCGGATGTTCGGCCCCCACCAACTCGCCATCACGGCCCCGTTTTTGCAGGACCGCCAGATACACCAGGCCCAGTGCGATCCAGGTCAAACCAAGGTACTGGGCGTCGCGGCTCATGCTTAGCAGCACGTAGGCGATGATCACCAGGCCCAGCAGCGGCACCAGCAGGTGGCGCAGAATCTTGCCGCTGCGCTGGCGCACGAAATAGTGGTTGATCACCGACAGGTGAAGCAGGCAGAAGCCGGTCAGCGCGCCGAAATTGACCAGCGAGGTGAGCACGTCCGGGGCGTCTAGGAATCCCACGCCGATCGCCAATGACAGCAGCGACACCATGTAGAGGCTGATGTGCGGCGTCTGGTAGGTCGGATGGACCTTGGCCAGTGCCCGCGGCAGCTTGCCGTCTCGGGCCATCGAATAGAGCAGGCGCGAAACTGCCGCTTGCGAAGTGATCGACACCGTCACGCCCCAGGCCAGCGCCGTGGCCACCGCGGTGAGCGTCGACAACCAATGGCCGCCGGCGGCCTGCGCGATCTCGTAGAAGGCCGTATCGGCGGAAGTGAACTGCATGCCGGCGGCCAGGTCCGTGGCCAGCCAGGTCTGCGCAATGAAGATCGCACCCATCACGAACAGGGCAATCAGCGAGGCGCGACCGATTTGTCGGGCCGGATCTCCCTTGACCTCCTCGGCCAGGGTGGAGATGGCGTCGAAGCCAAGGAACGACAGCACCGCGATCGACACCGCCTTCATCAGCAGACTGAGGTCGAAATGCCCGGGCTGGTACAGCGGCGCCAAGGTCAGCCGGCCGTTGCCCATGCCGCCCTCGAGGGCACCGTAGCCAACCACCAGGAACACCGCGAGGACGATCAGCTCGGCGATCAGGAATATGAGGTTGAAGCGCGCAGCGAAGGTGATGCCGCGCAGGTTGACCAGGGTCGCCGAAACCAGGAACAACAGCATCCACGCCAGCTTGGGAATCGCCGGGTACAGGTGGTTGAGCGCCAGCGCACTGAACACGTAAAGCAGCGGCGGGATCAGCAGGTAGTCGAGCAGCAGCACCCATCCGGCGATGAAGCCAACGCGCGGATGGATGCCGCGCTGCGCGTAGGAGTACACCGAGCCGGCGATCGGGAAGGCGCTCGCCATGGCACCGTAGCTCAGGGCGGTGAACAGCATCGCCAGCATGCCGACCAGATAGGCCATCGGCACCATGCCCTTGGAGTCGGCGTAGACCCAGCCATACACACCGAACGGTGCGATGGGGATCATGAAAATCATCCCGTAGATGACCAGGTCGCTGAGGGAAAGACTGCGGCGGAGCTGTTGCTGATAACCGAATTGCTCGATTGCCATGGAGATCCCTTCGGGAATCGCAGTGATCAGGGTTCTGTGCAAAGTGTGCAGTTCTGGTGTAACGGTTGGCCTGCGCAGGTCGAGCTCAGAGCCAGGGCGCCAGGCGCTCGGCCCAGCGGGCAACACCTTGCGCAGTCCGCAGTCCGTCATTGCGGACTTCGATCAACACCGCGTCGATGCCACGTTCGTCGCCATGCCGGGGGACGGTCACGTCCTCGTCCGGGTCGATCCGGTAGGGCTGGTTGGCGCCAATTTCCTCGCCGCACTGGCGCAGCCCGTCGATCATGCGCATCGCATAGGCCTCGGCGCGGCCGTAGAGCACTCCCGCCACCCACGGCCTGGGCACGCCGCGATATGTCGGAGTGAAGCTGTGCACTCCGACCAGGCGCAGTCCGCGGCCACTGGCCAGGCGCTGGTCGATCAGGCTGGCGAGTTGGCGGTGAAAAGGTTCGAACAGGCACTCCTGGCGCTCGCGTCGGGCCTGCGCGCTCAGCCCGAAGTTGCCCGGGATGGGGTAAACCTCACTGTGTTCGGGGATGCTGTCGGGTGCTTCCAGCGGACGGTTCAGGTCGATCAGCAGGCGCGAGTAGCCGGCCACCAGAAGCGGCGCATCCATGCGCGCGGAGAGTGCTTCGGCCAGCGCCAGCGCGCCGATGTCCCAGGCGATGTGCTCGCGGGCAGCGACATCGTCCAGCCCCAGTTGTCGCAGCGGTTCGGGAATGAAGCGGCTGGCGTGCTCGCAGACCAGCAGCACCTGGTTGCGCCCCTCGGGGTTGAGCAGGCGCGCTGGCGGCTCGCTGTAGAGACCGCGCTCAATAGAGGTTGGCATAGCGTTCGCACAGTTGTTCGGCGGTGAGCTCGCGGGTCAGCAGCAATTCCTGTCGCTTCATCGCGACGTAGGTCTTGAGCAGGGCCGACGGCAGTTGCGCGCATAGCGCGCTGTCGTCAGCGAGCAACTGCTGGGCGTGTTCCAGCGATCCCGGCAGCGCCTCGATGCCGCGCCGGGCGCGCTCCTCGGCGCCAAGGCCGTCCGGATCGACGTCGGTGACCGCGCCCAGCACCAACTGCTCCTGCAGGCCCAGGCGCCCGGCGATCAGCACCGCGGCCATCGCCAGGTGCGGCGAGGCGGTGGCGTCCATCGGCCGGAACTCCAGGTTGAACTGGCGCGCCAGCGGTTTGCCGCCGAAGCTCACCACAGGGCAGATGCGCAGCGCCGCTTCGCGGTTGCGCAGGCCCAGGCAGGCGTAGGCGGCGCTCCAGTGGTGCGGCTTCAGGCGCAGGTAGGAGACAGCGGTCGGTGCGGTCAATGCGCACAGTGCCGGCAGGTGGCGGAGCACGCCGGCGGCCCAGTGTTCCGCCAGAGCCGACAGGTTGTTCGGGCGCTTGCTGTCATAGAACAACGGCTCGCCATCCAGATCCTGCAAGCTCAGGTGCAGGTGAACGCCATTGGTCACCTCGCCCGGTGCCAGCAGTGGCGAGAAGCTGGTGTGCAATCCGCACTGGCGTGCGATCTCGCGGGTCAGCTCGCGAACGTTCACCGCACGGTCGGCCGCGGCCACGCCCTGGGTCGGTCGGCAGGTCACCTCGTACTGGTTGCGCCCATATTCGGGGAGGAACATTTCCGGCTCGGCGCCAATGTGCTCCAGTGCGCCCATCAGCCAGCCCGCGAAGTCGCCGGCCGCGCGCTGGGCCTGCAGCGAGAACGCCGCGGCTGGCTTGCTCGCCAGGCCGAGCAGGTTGAACTCGTGCTCGAAGGCCGCGGTGACCTGCAGGCCCAGCTCCTGGTAGCGGGCGACTTCCTCGCGCAGCAAGGTGCGCGGGCACACCGGCCAGGCGCGGCCGTCGGTGTCCACCAGGTCGCCATGGAAATAATCCAGGCTCGGTGCCAGCGGGTCCGGGCCTCGCTCCAAGCGCACCCGGCTGGCCGGATCGGGGAGCAGGCGCAGGTCGCCATGGCTGCCCCAGGGGTTGTCCTGCGCGATCACGTCCTGTGGCGTCAGCGCGCTGTTTGCGGGCACCCAGCCGCAACCGCTGGCGAGCTGGTCGACAACCTCCGATTCGGGCAGCGAGCGGCCGCGGGTGATGCCGGACAGATCGGTGGTGACAAAGCTGCACAGGCGCATCGGGCCGGCGGGGCGGGCAAGGCTCATGGTCTGGTCGGCTCAGGCGAGGGCGGCGATGCGCGTCAGCACGCTGTCGGTGTCGGCGATCCAGCAATACCCCTTGATCGCTTCCAGGCAGGCTCGATGGCGCTCGGCGGTGTGGGTGGCGCAGGCGTCCTCGACCAGGGTGACCAGGTAGCCGCGATCGGCGGCGTCGCGCACGGCCATGTCCACGCACTGATCGGTGACCACCCCGCAGACGATCAGGTGACGGGTCTGCAAGTTGCGCAGGACATAGTCGATGGCTGTCGAGTTGAAGACCCCGGAGGAGGTCTTGGGCAGCACGATCTCGTTTTCCTGCGGTGACAGTGCATCGATCACGCGGGCATCGGGGTGGCCCTTGGGCAGATGCATGTCCGACAGCTTGTGGTCCAGCGAGCGGTCGCGGCCGTCAGCGCTGAGGCTTTCGATGATCGTGTGCACGACGTTCTCACCGGCACCGCGCATCGCCGCCAGCAGGCGGCGCTGGTTGGGGATCACCTGGGCCTCGACGCGTTCGTAGTAGTACTGCGCCGCGTGCGGGTCGACATGGGCATCGCGGCCGGGCTCGACCCAGGCGCGTTGCATGTCGACGAACAGGATCGTGCTCCGCCCGCGGCGCAACGGCATGTCGCGGGGAGATACGTGAGGGAGGCTGAACGTCATCACTTCGAGGCAGGTGTTTTTGTAGCGAATATTTCACCTCATTCCAGTTGATTAATTCTGGTTGAGTTCACTACATTTCCGGGCGATGCCGGCGTGCTACCCCGGCCTGTCGTCAATGCAAAAAGGCAGCACTGCGTCGACGTTGGGTCCGCCTAGGGACTATTCGAAGGGATGGGAATATGTGAGGCGCACTGCACCCGCTGGCTCCGAGCGCGCTGCTGCTCGACGAGACGATTCGACGCGTGGTGGCACGCGGACATCACGTGCAGCGGGATTCGATCGCGGCGCGATATCGGGCGACGATGACGCGGCTGAAGGCGTAGCGGCGACGCGCATCGCGAGCAAGCTCGCTCCTACGGGGCGCTGCGGGACGCTACGGGGCGATGGCGAAGAGGTCGCTGGCTTCATGCAGGGCGCCTTCCATGCGCAGCAGGAAGTGCTTGGTCGGCAGGCCGCCACCGAAGCCGGTCAGGCTGCCGTCGCTGCCGATCACGCGGTGGCATGGCAACACCAGCGGCAACGGATTGCGGCCGTTGGCCGCGCCCACCGCGCGCACCGCGCTCGGCTTGCCCACGCGCTGCGCCAGTTGCGCATAGCTGATCGTTTCGCCGTAGGGAATTGCCGCCAGCGTATGCCAGACCTCGCACTGGAATGGCGTGCCATGCGGCGCCAGCGGCAACTCGAACTGGCGGCGCTTGCCGGCGAAGTACTCGTCGAGCTGACGCCGCGCCATGCGCAGCAACGCGTTGTCGCCTTCGTGCCAGTTGGCGTCGCGTCGCATCGGATGGCGCGGGGTATGGAACTCGATCAGGTGCATGCCGTCATCGCTCGTCGCCAGCAGCAGCGGGCCGACCGGACTGGCGATGGTGGTGTGCACGATCACGGCGTCGCGCCCGTGGCTTCGGTGCCGCGGCGCCTGGTCGCGGTCGTCTTGCGCGCCGGTTTGCGTGCCGGTGGCGTTGCAGCAGGCAAGGGCGCCGTCATCGTGTCGCGCCACAGGTGGATGACCGCGTAGCCACGCCAGGGACGCCAAGCCTGTGATGCGGCGGTCAGTGCTTTCGCGGTGAGGCGTGATCCATCCGCAGGGACCGCGCGCTGCAGCACCAGGTCCTCGGCAGGGAAGGCGTCGGGGTGGCCGAGCGCGCGCAGGGCGATGTACTGCGCCGTCCATGGTCCGATGCCTGGCAAGGCCACCCAGCGCGCCGCGAAATCATCGAGCGTGCGCTCGGCGCGAAAGTCGACGCGGCCGTCGAGCAATGCGCGTGCGACCGTGCGTACCGTTTCGGCGCGCGCGCGGGTCATTCCGCTTGCGCCCAGGTCGGCATCGGCCAGTGCTTGCGCGGTCGGGAACAGGTGCTCCAGCCCGGGCGCGAACGGATGGGGCAGCGGCTGGCCAAAGCGTTGCGCCAGGCGTGCGGCGACGGTGCGCGCAGCGGCAACGGAGACCTGCTGGCCGATGATCGCGCGCACCGCGATCTCGAATCCGTCCCAGCCACTGGGCAGGCGCAATCCAGGCCGCTTCGCCAGCAGCGGTGCCAGTCTGGCGTCTGTCGACAGCGCCGCGGCGATTGCCTGCGGGTCGGCGTCCAGGTCGAACATGCGGCGCAGGCGTTGCACGATCTCCAGCAGTCGCGCCGGCGCGGGGCCGAACAACTCCAGTTTCAGCGCGTGCTCGCCACCGGGCCAGGCGCTCACGCGCAACCAGCCGGCCTGTTCGATCGGGCCGATCGCGCGCGAGTAGCTGTGTTCGTCGACGACTTCGACGCCGGGCAGGGCGCGGCCGCGGAGGAAGTCCAGCATTGCCGCGAAGTCATACGGCGGACGGTAGCCAAGGCGCAGGACCAATGCCTGGTTGGCATCGTGGCGCTGGTGATCACGTTGCTTGCGCAGGTCGCGCGGCGCCATGCGATAGGCGGCACGGAAGGCATCGTTGAAGCGGCGCAGGCTGCCGAAGCCCGAGGCAAGCGCGACTTCGGTGATCGGCAGCGTCGTCTCGGTCAGCAGTTGCTTGGCGAACAGCAGGCGACGCGTGCCGTGCACGCCGATCGGCGCAACGCCGACTCGCTCGACAAACAAGCGGCGCAGTTGCCGTTCGCCCAGCCCCACGCGCTCGGCCAGTGCCGACAGCGGCTGCTCGGCCAATGCGCCGTCATCGATCAGCTTGAGCGCACGCGCCACCGCCGCATCGCCGCGGCGCCAGCTGCCATCGTCGGGCGATAGCTCGGGGCGGCAGCGCAGGCAGGGACGGAAACCGGCGGCTTCGGCCGCGGCGGCGTGGCGGTAATAGGCGACTTTCTTCGCCATCGGCGCCGGACACACCGGACGGCAATAGATGCGCGTACTCGGCACCGCGGTGAAGAACAGGCCGTCGAAACGCGGATCTCGACTCTTGCGCGCCTGCTCGCAGACCTGCCAGTCGGGAAGCGAGTCGGAATGGGTGGGGGACACGTTCGCCATGGGTGCAGGCTAGCACCGTCGACGGGCATCGACTGGCCGGATTCGGACATGGACGTAGTATGGCCTGGCGCAGCATTTCTGAACGGCCGGGCGCTCGCTTTGCCCGGGAAAACGGGTGGCTATGCCTGATTCACTACCGCGGCGATGTCTTCGGCACCCAGCGCGTGGCCTCCAATGCCCCAGCCGCCCTCTGTGGCTTCCGTCAGCAGCACCCACACGCGATCCGGTGGCACGGCGCTGGAGGCAGCCACGAGTGTCGTGAGGCGAGCGACCGCATCCTTCTGCCTGTCGCGATCAAGCGCGCCGTGAGGCGTCAGAACCTGCACCCGGATGCAGGCGCCGTCGCCGTTGACATCTGCGAGGAACTGCACGTCGTGCACAAAGGCCGCGGTATTCGCGCGGAAAATCGGAAGGTCAGGCAACTGTTCGGCCGCCATCAATTCACTGGCGGCTTCGCGGGCGCGACGCGCGGGATCGGCAAACGTGCCCGGTGAAGCGTAGATGTCGATCATCGGCATGGCAGGGAGTTCCGCAAGCGACGGCGCGTACGCACTCACCTTTTCGAACGCGAACTCCCAGGCCGGCCGGTCAACCGTTCCAGCCAGAGCGCCGAGGCTCAGCGCCCCTGATCGCGCAATGCCGGCAACAACGTCGACGGATCGCCATCGTTGGGAGCGGGCGCGACGTCCAGCAGCCTGGCCATCAGTGGATAGACATCGACGTTGTCGAACGCCGGCAACACCGCACCCTGGCGGAACGATGGGCCGCGTGCCAGGAAGATCGCCCGCATCGACGGCAGCGCCGGATCGAAACCGTGCGAACCGCGGGTGATGCCTGGCGGCCGTTGCGCGACTTTCTCGCGCGCCAGCGCATCCCAGCCCTCGTGCATCTGGCAGACGATTGGCGGCACGCGCGGATTGCTGCCGTAGTGCCAGCGTCCAGGCAGCTCGCCCTTGCGCCAGCAGTCGTAGCGCGCGTGCGCACCGAGCAGGCGCTTCTCCACGAATGCCTCGCGGCCCGGTCTGGGGGCGATACCGATCGACTGGCCGATCGAGACGACAGTGGCATCGTCGGGTTCGACCATGTCCTCCACCGCGATGACATGGCCGGGACCGACGCTGGCCATGCCGTGGTCGGAGACGATGATGAGGTTGATGCGATCGAGCTGTCCGCGCGCTTGCAGGCGATCGAGCAGGCGACCGATCGCGGCATCGAGTTCGATGATGGTCTGGCGCACCTGCGGTGAATCCGGGCCGTGGTCGTGGCCGGCGACGTCGAGCTGGTCGAAGTACAGCGTCGCCAGTTGCGGGCGCGTCGATGCCGGTTCGTCCAGCCACGCCAGGACCTGGTCGACCCGGGCGTCGGCGCTGACCTCCTTATCGAACGGCCTCCAGCGTTGCGGGCGACGGCCCTGGATCGGCGCTTCGCTGCCCGGCCAGAACATCGTCGCGGTAGTCAGCCCGGCCTTGTCCGCGCCGACCCAGATCGGCTCGCCTCCCCACCACTGCGTGGCGCCAACGGCGGTCTTGTCGGACGCCCGGAACGTACCCAGCCCGTCATCCCACATGCTGTTGTGGACGATGCCGTGATGGTCCGGGCGCAGCCCCGTGACCAGCGTGTAGTGATTGGGAAAAGTCAGCGACGGGTAGGACGGGTTCATCCACTGCGCGCGCACGCCCTGCGCGGCGACGCGCGCCAGGTTGGGGGTGATGCCCCGGTCGAGGTAGTCGGCGCGGAAGCCGTCGATGGATACCAGCAACAGGCTGTCGGCACGGGCGGGCAATGCTGGCGACGCCACTGCATGCGGCGGGGCAGTGGTACAGCCGGCGAGGGCGGAAGCGAGGGCGAGGCAGGCGGCCGCGGCCGCGAAACGTATCGAGGGCATCGGGCGATGATAGCCAGCCTGTGTTGCGGCATGACTTTCGTCGCTGGTCGCAGGCGGCAACGTTGCCGATAGTGGCGCCTCGTCCGAGGAGCGTCGTCATGAAGCCACAGGCACCTGGTCTGGCAAGCGTTGCCCTGCTGTTCGTGTTCGCTTCCGCCGGCGCGCAGCAGCCGGTCAAGCCCGCTCCGGTCGCACGCCTGAGCGCCGAGGAATGCCAGGTCTGGTCACGCGAACTGAGCTTTGCCCAGTCGGTGGCCGATCACGACGCCGCGGCATTCGCCTCGCACCTGGAATCGGACGCGGCCTTCGGTGCCAGTGGCCCGGAGCCGACCCGGGGCCGCGAGCTGATCACCCGGCGCTGGACCGGGATCATCGAGGGCAAGCGCTTGAAGCTCGCCTGGTACCCGACGCGGACGACGATCGGCGGCGTTGGTGACATCGCCTGGTCCAGCGGCCCGTCGTTGTTCGAGGATCCCGACCCGAAGGCCGAGCATCGCTACCGCATCGGTGCCTTCAACTCGGTCTGGCATCGCGGGGCGGACGGCGTGTGGCGGGTGCTGTTCGATGACGGTATCGAGCCGCACCCGGTCGGCGAGGCCGAGGCGGTCGCGTTCCGTGAAGGCCGCCGGGCGACCTGTCCACAAGCCTGACGAACGCCTAAACGCCGGCAAGCACGCAACCGCCTTCGCCGCGTCCGCGGCGTATGGTGGAATCGCGGCAATGCCTGCCGCTGTAACCCCGGCATAGAAGCCAAAGGTGATGCCATGAACCGCATGACCCCCACCCTGATCGCGGCATGCCTGCTGGCAACCACGTTCGTGGTTTCCGCACAGTCCGCTCCGGCCACCGAAGCCGCTGCGCCGGCGCAGGCCGATGCGCAATTGGCGGCGCAGGCCGACCTCGGCCAGGCCGATGCCACGGCCAGCAACGTCCCTGGCGACAAGCTCGCTGCGCAGACTCCGTACAACTGCCTGCAATACACCGGCTCGCGCATCCGCACCGCCGACCGCAAGACTGGCAAGCCGGCGTGCGCGCAGGGTCCGGGTCGCTCCTACGGCCGCGATGACCTCGACCGCACAGGCCAGGTGGACATCGCCGACGCCCTGCGCCGCCTGGATCCTTCGATCAAGTGACGCACCGCGCATGAAATTGGCGCTGCCAATCCTGTTGGGTTCATTGCTGGTGGCACCGTCGTCCGCCCTGGCACAGTCGAACTCGCTGCAACCGCCGCCGCTGGTCGCGCCGATACCGCCACCGACCTCGCCGGTGAGCAGCAAGCCCACGCGTGCCGGCAACGACGCCGCCAAGCTGGGGCGCGACATCGACGCGGCCAGTCGCCGCGTCCAGGCCGATGGCGTGCGTAACGACATCGACCGTGGCGACCAGCAGTTGCAGAACGATCGGGCGCGCCTGGACCGTGAGCGGGGTGCCGAACCCGCGCGCAGCAACGAGCTTCGCCAGGAATACGACCAGAAGCAGGCCGATCACGATGCCTGGCGCGTGGGCAAGGAACGCGAACTCGATCGGATCGAGGCCGAGCCGACGCCGGAGCCACCGCCGCCGAACGATATCCCACCAGCGCAGCCACGCGTGCGTATTCCGTAGGAGCGAGCTTGCTCGCGAATGGGCGTGCGGCTCGTGGGAACCGTGGTCGCGAGCTAGCTCGCTCCTACCGCTGCAGCCCCGCCATCAGCCGCTGCAGCGACGCGTCGTAGTAGCGGCGGAATGCCGCCTCGTCGAAGCTGAAGCGTCCGGCGCGGTACAGCGCGATCAGGCCATGGGTGTGTGCCCACAGCGTCATCGTCACGTCCCAGACATCGTCCGTGCGCAGCAGGCCGGCGCGCATCGCGTCGGCAACCGCGTCGGCGACGACGTTGAGGGTCGGCGACAGACGCGCATGGAAGTCCTCCGGGAATCGACGTGCGTCGTTGCGCGGCGTTGAGAAGGCGTGGTCGAAGCGGTGCGGGTAGGCAAGCGCGAAGTCGAGGTAGATGCGCTGCACCGCCAGCAGACGTTCGCCGACGTCGCCGCCGCTGCCGCGCGCGTGCCAGTGGCGAGCGATCGCGTCGAAGCTGTCGTCGCTCATGCGCTTGAGCAGCGCTTCGCGATTCGGGAAGTGTCGATAGATCGCCATCGGCGTCAGCCCGACGGCGGCGGCGACGCGGCGCATGCTGACGCCTTGGGCACCCTCACGGTCGAACAGCACCTGCGCGGCGCGGAGGATACGAGTGGCGGTGTCGGCGGGGCGTGGCATGTATACAGCGTATACAAAACCGCTCCCCGAGGCGCGCAACGTGCCCGAAAGGCGTGGTTTGCGCTCCGTCGGCGATACCGCGCCGCAAACCGGGCGCGATAATTCCTTTCCAGTCCTTCATTGCGGCCATGCCCCCCGCATGGCCGGCCCGTCGCCTGCCGGAGTCGTCCGATGTCCACCCGCAAAGATCCCTCCCGCGTCATCCGTGCACCGCGCGGAACCGAGTTGAGCTGCAAGTCGTGGCTGAGCGAAGCCGCGTACCGGATGATCCAGAACAACCTGGACGCCGAAGTGGCCGAGAGCCCGACCGAGCTGGTGGTGTACGGCGGCATCGGCCGCGCCGCGCGTGACTGGGAGAGCTATGACGCCATCCTCAAGTCGCTGCGCGAGCTGGAAGACAACGAGACCCTGCTGATCCAGTCCGGCAAGCCGGTGGGCGTGTTCCCGACCCATGCCGACGCGCCGCGCGTGCTGCTGGCCAATTCCAACCTGGTGCCGCACTGGGCGACCTGGGAGCACTTCAACGCGCTCGATAAGAAGGGCCTGATGATGTACGGGCAGATGACTGCCGGCAGCTGGATCTACATCGGCAGCCAGGGCATCGTCCAGGGCACCTACGAAACCTTCGTAGAGATGGGCCGCCAGCACTACGGCGGCAGTCTCAAGGGCAAGTGGATCCTCACGGCCGGCCTGGGTGGCATGGGCGGCGCGCAGCCGCTGGCGGCGTCGCTGGCCGGCGCGTGCAGCCTCAACATCGAATGCCAGCAGAGCCGCATCGACATGCGCCTGCGCACGCGCTACGTCGACGAGCAGGCCAGCGACCTCGACGACGCGCTGGCGCGGATCGAGAAGTACTGCGAGGCCGGCGAGGCGAAGTCGATCGCGCTGCTGGGCAACGCCGCCGAGATCCTGCCGGAGCTGGTGCGTCGCGGCGTGCGTCCGGATGCGGTCACCGACCAGACCAGCGCGCACGATCCGGTCCATGGTTACCTGCCGATCGGCTGGAGCGTGGAGCAGTGGCAGCGCATGCAGGTCGAGGATCCGGGTCGCGTGCGCGATGCCGCCAAGAAGTCGATGCGCACGCACGTCGAGGCGATGCTGGCATTCGAGGACATGGGCATCCCGGTGTTCGACTACGGCAACAACATCCGCCAGATGGCCAAGGACGAGGGCTGCGAGAACGCGTTCGACTTCCCGGGCTTCGTTCCTGCCTACGTGCGACCGCTGTTCTGTCGCGGTGTCGGCCCGTTCCGCTGGGTCGCGCTGAGCGGCGATCCGGAGGACATCTACAAGACCGACGCCAAGGTCAAGGAGCTGATCCCCGATGACGCGCACCTGCACCGCTGGCTCGACATGGCGCGCGAGCGCATCAGCTTCCAGGGCCTGCCGGCGCGCATCTGCTGGGTCGGCCTGGGCCTGCGCCACAAGCTCGGCCTGGCCTTCAACGAGATGGTGCGCAATGGCGAGCTGAAGGCGCCGGTGGTGATTGGCCGCGATCATCTCGACAGTGGTTCGGTGGCGTCGCCCAACCGCGAGACCGAGGCGATGAAGGACGGCAGCGATGCGGTCAGCGATTGGCCGCTGCTCAACGCGATGCTCAATGTCGCCGGTGGTGCGACCTGGGTGTCGCTGCACCACGGTGGCGGCGTCGGCATGGGCTATTCGCAGCACTCGGGCGTGGTGATCGTGTGCGATGGCAGCGAGGAAGCCGACAAGCGCATTGCGCGCGTGCTCTGGAACGATCCGGGCACGGGCGTGATGCGTCACGCCGATGCGGGGTACGACATCGCCAAGGCGTGCGCGAAGGAACAGGGTTTGAAGCTGCCGATGGTGTGACCGGCCACCGTCATCCCGGCGAACGCCGGGATCCATTTTGACTTTGCCGTTGCCCGGTTTCCTGCTCCGGTGCGGCGTCGTCCGCCGCTCCGGCGATTCATTGCCAGGTCTTCGTCGCAACGTCCTTGGATTCCCGCCTTCGCGGGAATGACGGGCTAAGGGCAACGACGCTGGGTCCCCGCCTTCGCGGGGATGACGGCGTGAAGCTTCCAGGTTGGTTATCAGAACAACCAATTTCTTTCGCGGGCGTCCGGGCCCGAGCTCACCGAGCAGACGTGCGAATGAGCTAGGGCACGGACACCGTCCAGGGCCGGTACAGCGCGAGTCCGCCTGGCGCAGCTGCATCACGCGGGCACTGCGCTCTCGCCAACAGTCGAAGTCAATGAAACAGTGGCTGCTTCCGGAAGGAGGGGGTGGGGTGTATTTCGCGAACAATAAACGGAGCGAAGCGGAGGTTCGCGGAATACACCCCACCTCCTCCCCAACTGACGCACCACGCACCACGCAGCAATACCAACACAGGTACAAACCCTGCCCAACCCCGGGTAGGCGCTCCAATGGCACCAGCGCTTAGCGTTAAAGGGCAGTTAATTCGCCCAGAACGCAAAGCGGAGGTCCACCATGAATTCTTGCCATTCGCGGCCGTCACTGCGGCGCGCGCCGCTGCCGGCCAGCATTACCCTGGCACTGCTACCGGCGCTGGCCGGTGCGCAGGAAGCACCGGCCACTGAAGACACCACCACCACGCTCGATCGCATCGAAGTCACCGGCTCGCGCATCAAGCGAGCCGACATCGAGACCTCGCAGCCGATCTTCAGCCTCAGCCGCGACGAGATCCAGGCGCAGGGCCTGACCTCGATCGGCGACGTCATCCAGAACATCACCGCCAACGGCTCCACCCTCAACTCCGCGTTCAACAACGCCGGCAACGGCGAGACGCGGGTGTCGCTGCGCAACCTCGGCTCCAATCGCACGCTGGTGCTGGTCAACGGCCGCCGCTGGGTCGGTGGCACCGGCCTGGGCGGTGCGGTCGATCTCAACACGATCCCGACCGCGGCCGTGGAGCGCATCGAAGTGCTGAAGGACGGCGCGTCCACGATCTACGGTTCCGATGCCATCGCCGGCGTGGTCAACGTGATCCTGCGCAAGGACTTCGACGGCGCCGAAGCCAACGCCTACCTGGGGCAGTACGACAAGGGCGACGGCTTCCGCCAGTCCTATGACGTGCTGATCGGTTCGCGGTCGGATCGCTGGTCGACGATGCTCGGCGTCGGCTACGTGAAAGAGGAGCCGGTCATGGCCGGCGACCGGCCGCAATCGGCGGTGCCGGTGTTCGGCGCCATTCCCGGCACCGGTGGCAGCTTCTCGCCACCGGACGGCAACTTCTCGTTCTTCCGCCCGCCGGTCGACGAGAACGATCCGGGCCCGTTCTTCACCCAGCCCAACGACGACTACGGCTTCTTCGTGCCGACGCCGGGCGTGGGACCGGGCTATAGGGCCAACGCAGGGCTTGCCGACAACTACAACTTCGCCCCGGACAACTACCTGATCACGCCGCAGGAACGTGTCTCGCTGTTCGGCAGCGGCACGCTGGAGATCACCGACGAGATCCGCTTCAGGACCACGATCACCTACAACCAGCGCAAGTCCGAGCAGTTGCTGGCCGCGGTTCCGCTCGCGTTCGATGCCAGCTCCGGCGACCCCGAATTCATCAGCGCCGACAGCATCTACAACCCCTACGGCCGCGACGTCAACGAGATCTTCCGGCGCATGGCAGAGACCGGCGGACGCTCGTTCAACCAGGACGTTCGCACGTTCGCATTCGACGGCGGATTCGAGGGCACCTTCGACATCGGCGAGCGCTTCTTCGACTGGGAGGCCGGCTACTTCTACGGCGACAACAAGGCCAACAACACCACCAACGGGTTGTTCCAGATCAGCAAGGTTGTCAATGCGATCGGCCCGTCGATGCTCGATGCCACCGGCACGCCGATCTGCGTCAGTGTCGCCGGCGATGCCAGCACGGTCATCGATGGATGCGTGCCGATGAACCTGCTCGGCGGTGCCGGCACGCTGACCCAGGACATGATCGACTACGCCACCTTCACCGCCCACGACGAGTTCTACTACAAGCAGAAGACCTACTACGCCAACGTCGGCGGTGATCTGTTCGACTTGCCCGGTGGCGCCCTCGGGTTCTCCTTCGGCCTGGAGCACCGCACCGAGTTCGGCTACGACGAGCCCGACGGCCTGATCAACTCCGGCGACACCACCGGCAACGCGCGCACGGCGACGCGTGGCGGCTACAAGCTCGACGAGGCGTACCTGGAGCTGGCGATTCCGGTGCTCGCGGACGTGCCGTTCGCGCGGTTGCTCGATTTCAGCCTGGCCACGCGCTATTCGGACTACAGCAATTTCGGCGACACGCTCAACAGCAAGTTCGGCTTCCGCTGGAAACCGATCGACGACCTGATGATGCGCGGCAACTGGTCGGAAGGTTTTCGTGCACCGTCGATCTCCGAGCTGTTCGCCGGACAGGCCGACTCGTTCCCGGCGATCACCGATCCCTGTGCCGGCAGCCTGCAGGGCACGCCCAACAACGACATCCCGGCCGGATGCGCCGGCATCCCGCAGTACAACCAGAACAATCCGCAGATCCGCATCACCGTCGGTGGCAACCCGGACCTGCAACCGGAGCTGTCGACGTCGAAGACGCTCGGCTTCGTCTACAGTCCGGGCTTCATCCAGGGCCTGGATATCTCGCTGGACTGGTGGCAGGTCGAGATCGATGACGCCATCTTCCTGCAGACCGGACAGGCCATCCTCGACAACTGCTATCGCAACGGCACCGACGCGGCCTGCGCGTTGATCAGTCGCACTTCGTCGGGGCAGGTCAGTGACCTGCTGTCGATTCCCAGCAACATCGGCACCATCGACACCGAAGGCTACGACTTCACGGTCAGCTACCGGTTGCCGGAGACGTCGTGGGGCAAGTTCGCCTTCGTCTGGGACACGGCGTACACAAGCGATCTGTTCATCGACGTCAACGGCGACGGCGTGTACTCGCCGGACCAGCTCAACGGCGAGTCGGGCAACAATGTCGGCGAGTACTTCGGCTCGACATTCACCAACAACTGGCGGATCCGTTCCAACCTGTCCGCGCGCTGGGACAAGGGCGACTACGGCGCGACCTGGTATGTGCGCTACTACTCGCCGCAGGACGAGCTGTGCGTGGGCACGCCGAACGTGCCGGCGGCGCAGATCGAGCGCCTGTGCTCGGATCCCGACCGTTTCACCAACCTCGACGGCGACGATCCGGACCTGGCGCCCGACGGTCCCGCCGCGCGCCCGGAGAACAACATCCCCAGTGCGACCTACCACGACCTGACGGTGTACTGGAACGCGCCGTGGAACGCGAGGGTAACCCTCGGCGTCAACAACGCCTTCGATCGCGATCCGCCGATTGCGATCACCGCCTTCGCCAACAGCATCGACCCCGCCTACGAGATCGGAGGACGGTTCTTCTACATGACTTATTCGCAGAAGTTCTAGCCACACGCGATGCATCCGGACGCGGACCGCGCTCCGGCGCGGCAGCAGGGAAGGGCGCACGTCCTTCCCGCTGTCCCGCGTTGGCAAGCATGACCTGAGCCAGTGGCGCTGACGAAGTTGATCTAGAATCCTGCCAGGAGTCGCTCACACCGGTTCTGGCGCGCAATGCCCAAACAGCATCAAAGCTTGTTGCAGTCGTTGCCTTCCCAACGCGTTCGCGTGGGCGACAGCATGGTCGACCTCGCCGCGCGCGAGATCACGCCCGCGTCCGCTGGCGGCGATGGCGCGCCGCATCGCATGAGCCTCAAGGCGATCGACCTGCTGGTCGTGCTGATCGGCCATGCCGGCAAGGTCGTCAGCCGCGAAACGCTGCTGGAGACCGTCTGGCCCGATACGTTGCCCGGCGACGACGTCGTCACCCAGGCGGTGGCGCAACTGCGCAAGGCGTTCGGCAGTGACGAGCCCTATATCGAGACCATCGCCAAGCATGGCTATCGCCTGCTGGCGCCGGTGGAGTGGCTGGATGTGCCCGACGCTGTCGAGCAGACGCCGCTGCCGGCGCAACCCACTGCCATTCCAGCCAGTCCGCGTGCGCGGCCGGGCCTGCGGATCATCGGTACGGCTGCGGCACTGGCCGCGCTCGGTTTCGCCCTGTGGCTGGCGATCGGCGCTGACCGCGAACGCGCGCAGCGCGTCGCCGGTGATAGCGACGAAGCCGCTCCGCCGTTCCTGAAGATCACTTCCGCGCCCGGTGCCGAGTTCGCGCCGAGTCTGTCGCCGGACGGTTCGCAGGTCGTGTACAGCGCCTATGTCGACGTGGATGGCAAAGGCCGCACGCAGCTGATGCTGCAGACGACGGCGCCGGTCGAACCGCGGGCGCTGACCCATCCGGTGGCCGGCGAGCAGGACCTGATGTCGGCATGGTCGCCAGATGGTCGACAGATCGCGTTTTATCGTGTTCGCCGCGGCGCCGGCCCGGGTTCCAGTTGCCATCTGATGCTGATGGCGTCGGCCGGCGGCGACCCGCATCCGGTGGCCACTTGCGAAAGCGATCGACTGCGCATGTTCGGTTGGCACCCGGACGGAAAGCAGCTGGTGTTCGGCGCCAGCAATGCCGGCCAGCCCGGCGTGAACGCGATCGAGGTGCTTGATCTCGCCGCCGGCACGTCGCGCAAGCTCGACTACGCGCATGCCGCAAGCGATCTCGACCTGGCGCCGAAGTATTCGCCCGATGGTCGCTGGATCGCATTCCAGCGCAACGTCTCGCGCGGTGACCTGTGGCTGGTGCCGGCCGCCGGCGGGCAGCCGGAACGGCTTACCCGGATCGAATCCAACCTCTACGGCCTGGCCTGGTCGCCCGACGGCAAGTCGATCGTCTTCTCCGCCTACCGCGGCCAGGAGCCGTCGCTGCTGCGTCTGGACGTGCAGTCGCGGCGGATTACCGAGCTGGGCATCGGCAACGCACGCTTCCCGAGTGTTGCATTGAAGGATGCGTCGGTCGCGATCGTGATCGAGGAGACGCCGACGTCGTTGTTCCGCGTCCGCATTCCCGCGCAGGGCGAGGCGGTTGCCGCGCCGGAGAAGGTGTTCCCGTCCTCCGGCAGCGAACTGCTGCCGTCGGTGTCGCCCGATGGCCGGCAGATCGTGTTCGTCTCCGATCGCACCGGCGATGTGCGCCTGTGGTCGGGTGAGATCGGACGCGCCTCCTCGCTGCGTCCGATCGAGAACTTCATACCGTTCCCGCGCCATCCCGCCGCCTGGTCGGCCGATGGCAAGACCGTGCTGATGATCGGCGCCGATGGCGACAACGAGGCACTGTTCGAGATCACCCCGGCCACCGGTGCGGTGCGCAAGCTGGCGCTGCCGCAGGGGCGGCCGACATACGGTGCCTATGTGGCCGAGCCCGGGCGATTGCTCGTGGTCTCCGACCGCGGCGCCGGGCGGCTCGGGCTGACCCTGTACCAGCGCAGCGGCGAACAGCTGCAACCATTGGCGACGCTCGACGATGTCTCCCTGGCGCGCTTCGATCCCTCGAGCCGGCGCGTGGTCTTCTTCCGCAATGCCTCGTGGGGGCTGTGGCAGGCCGGGCTGTCGCTGGACGGTGCGCAGATGCTCGACGACCTGCATGCCGATCCCGGCGGCTCGCTGCCGCGGATCGTTCCCAATGCCGGGTTCTACCTGCAGAGCCGGCGACTGGTCACCTCCGATCGTGGCAACTGGATCGTGGCTGCCGGCGACGGCTGCAACGTGCGCTGGGTCGCCGTCGATGCGCCGGCCGGGAGCCGCAGCGGGCCGTGCCTGGACTCTCGCGGTGGCGAGCTGACCGGAGTCAGCTACGACCCCGCCAGCGGCTGGCTGTACTACTCCTACAGCACCGGCGATGCCAGCGACATCGGCTGGGCGCGACTGCCCCCGGAACCGGCGCGCTGACCGCAGCGCAAGGCGTGGCAAGGGTTTCGGAACTTCATCAGGAATCCGATACCGCGATTTCAGCAAGAAATCCGCGCAACGACAGGACATCAGAACCGCGTAATCGGCAAATCAGGGCACCCCACACACGGAGAGGTGCCATGGCCAGTTCGCGGCTTTCGATGCATGCGCTGTCGATGCAAGCCATCCTGCCGGTCGATGACCTGGCGTCGCGATACGCCGAGCCGGCCCCGGGCATGCGCCCGGCCCCCGCAGCCGCCACGACGCCGTTGTCTCCGCATCGCGTCTGGGCCCATGACGGCCAGTTCCGCGAGATCGCCGCGGCCGCCACCGCGGCGGGTGCCAATGCTCCGGCACGGGTGTGCTGGGCCGCCGTGTCCAGGCTGGGCAGCATCGCGCTGACGCGGCCCTCGTTCTCGCTGTGGATGCAGATCCGCGGCAGCGCGCAGGTACACGCGGCCGAGGGTACGTTCCGGCTGCGCACGGGAGCATGGATCGCCCTGGACGCCGATTCGGCGCCGGAGGTGCAGGCCGACCACAACGGCCTGACCCTGGCGTTGGTCGTTCCGGCCGACCTGATGCCGCTGCTCCAGGATGCCTACCTGTTCGTTGGCAAGGGCACGATGACGTTGCGCGATCGCATCCTCGCGCTGCGGCTCTGGCACGGCGCGGTGCGCGTGCTGCAGGCGCATGAACGCGTCCCCGACCGCACCCTGGTGCGGGCGCTGCGGCCGCTCATCCTGCACATGTCGGCGGTGCAGGCGCGCCACGTCGCCGCGCTGGGTCACTGCCCCGGTCACTCGCGCACCCGCAAGCGGCGCCTGTTCAACCGCCTGCAGCGCGCTCGCCTGTACCTGGAAGGCAACGCCCACCGGATGGTGCGGATGAGCGAGATCATGGCCATCAGCAATTACTCGCTGTGGTACCTGTCGAAATCGTTCCACGAGCTCTACGGCGAGAGCGTGCAGACGGCAGCCTCGCGGTTGCGCATCGAACGCGCCTATGACCTGCTCGAGACGACCTCGATGGACATCACCGAGATCGCCGAATCCTGCGGCTTCGACAACGCCTGCAGCTTCGCCCGCGCGTTCCGCGCCAAGAGCGGCACCAACGCCACCCAGTTCAGGAGCGCGCTGCGCGATGCCGGCGGTGGTCGGCGCAGGCCGGTGATTTCTTCATGAGTGACGCGGGTCGCACCTGACCGGGACTGTCCGGTCTTGCCCGGCGTGTCGATCTCTGGTTGCATCCGGGTATGGCCGATCACGTCCTCGACAACCCGATCTGGGAATCGCTGCGCAGCCGCCATCGCGACCTGGCAATCCGCGCCGGCGATGCGGCCCGCTACCCGGCGCAGGTGGCGCCGTTCCTCGGCGTTGCCGCCGACGGCGTCGATGTCGGCGCCGCGCTGGCGCAGCTGGTTCCGCCCGATGACACGGTGCTGCTGCTCGGCGTGACGCCGGCCGTGGCCGACGGCTGGCGCCTGGACAAGCTGGCGATGCTGGCGCAGATGGAATGCCCGCATCACATGGCCGAGGTGGAAGGACCGCCGATCCTGGAACTGGGCGAGGCGCACCGGCAGGACGTGCTGGAACTCACCGCGCTGGTGTACCCGCACTACTTCCGTCCGCACACGATGGACCTGGGTCGCTACTTCGGCATCTACCAGGACGGGCGCCTGGCGGCCATCATCGGCGAGCGCATGGGCATGGACGAGTTCCAGGAAATCAGCGCGGTGTGCACGCATCCGGACTTCAACGGCCGCGGTTATGCGCGACACCTGCTGGCGTGGCTGAGCAACGACGTGCTCGATCGCGGGCGGACGCCGTTCCTGCATGTCGCCCACGAGAACCATCGCGCCAAGCAGTTGTACGAGCGCGGCGGTTATCGCGATCGCCGCGATATCGGCTTCTGGTCGCTGCGCAGGGCCGCGCCGCTGTAGGAGCGAGCTTGTTCGCGGACAAGCGTGTCCGTGGCCGCCAGGCTGCTCGCGAGCAAGCTCGCTCCTACGGGCGCGCGTCCGTCGCCAGCTCGCGGCACAGTTGCACGGTCGCCTCGTCCACCGGGAAGCAGCATTCGATGCGCAGCTCGTCCAGGGTCACGTCACGCGGCGTGCCGAACGTCGTGATGGTCGAAAAGAAGCGCAGCTGCCGGTCGTCCCGCTGCAGCACGGTCGTCAGCAGCGGTGCCGGCGCGGTTTCGAGATCGCGCCTGCGCCAGCGGGCGGGAACGCCGGGGTAGGCCAGAACGTCATCGAGCAGTGCGCGCGCTTCCAGGTCCGACGGCGCGGCCGCCACTTCGGCATGGAGATGGTGGATCAGGTCGCCGGCCACTTCCTCCCAGTTCGCCACCGCCGCGCGCAGGTCGGCGGGATCGAAGATCTGCCGGATCATGTTGCGGTGCGCACTGGTGCGGCCGTGCATCACGTAACCGTTGACGCGCAACGCGGCGTCGTTGGCCATCAGCACGTCCCAGCGGCGATTGAGGACGAAGGCGGGGTAGGGCTCCTGCTGGGCGAGGATGAACTCGATCGCGCGGCGAACCTGGGCGAGCTCCGGCGTCGCCAGCGCGGTCTCCGGATAGCGCGGTGCGAAGCCGGCGGCGACCAGCAGCGAATTTCGTTCGCGCAATGGCATGTCGAGGGCATCGGCCAGGCGCGTGACCACGTCACGGCTGGGCTGCGCCTTGCCGGTCTCGATGCAGCTGAGGTGGCGCGGCGAGATGCCGGCATCGAGCGCCAGGTCGAGCTGGCTCAGGCGCCGCGCCGCGCGCCATTCGCGCAGCAGCGCGCCCAGCTGGGGACGGGACAGCGGATGGGCAAGGTTGTTCACGCCGGCAGGATACGACCGGCTCGCGCGCAGTTCCATGACCTTGCAGGTCATGACGTCATGACCTGCGACTTCGTTGATCGCATGCCCTGTCAGGCGAATCATTAGCCTCGACAGGCGGGGATCGTCCCCGTGGAGATCACTACGATGCTTCGCAGGCAGTTCCTCTCGATGACCATGGGCACGCTGGCGGCAGGCGCGCTGGGTGGATACGCATCGGCACTGGGCACGCGGCCCGGCGCTGCGGCTGCGGCTGCAGCCACGGACGACGATGCAGTCGCCGCGGCGGCGTTCCGCGCTGCCGGCCGCTTCATGAAGACGCCGTTCGGCAACATCGCCTATGCCGAAAGTGGCAGCGGAGAGGCAGCGTTGTTCCTGCACGGATTCCCGCTCAACGGCTACCAGTGGCGCGGCGCGTTGCAACGCCTGTCGCCGTACCGCCGCTGCATCGCGCCGGACTTCCTCGGCCTGGGCAATACCGAAGTCGCGCCTGGCCAGAGCGTGGCGCCCGATGCGCAGGTGGCGATGCTGGCCGATCTGCTCGATCGCCTCGGCATCGACAGTGTCGACCTGATCGCCAACGACAGCGGCGGCCAGGCCGCGCAGCTGTTCCTCGCTCGCTATCCGCGGCGGGTGCGCACGCTGCTGCTGACCAATTGCGACTCGGAGATCGAATGCCCGCCACCGGCGCTGCTGCCGGTGCTGGAGCTGGCCAAGCAGGGCAAGTTCGTCCAGGAATGGCTGGCGCCATGGCTGGCCGACAAGGCGCTGGCACGCTCGCCGCAGGGATTGGGCGGGCAGACATTCACTTATCCGTCCCATCCCACCGACGAGGCTGTCGACACCTACCTCGGCCCGCTGGTGCGCAACGCGGATCGAACCCACGCCTATGCGATCGGGCTCGATCGTAACTGGCTGGAAGGCATTGGCCCGACCCTGGCGCGCTTCGAAGGACCGACGCGGATCATCTGGGGAACCGGCGACAACATCTTCTCCGAGCGCGGCGCCGAACACCTGGATCGCAGCTTCGGCAATTCGCGCGGCGTGCGTCGCATCGAAGGCGCAAAGCTGTTCTTCCCGGAAGAATTTCCGGACGTCATTGCCGAGGAAGCGCGCGCGCTGTGGGGCGTCTAGCCCACGTCAGGAAGCCAGTTCATGGACCGCGCGCGCGGCGCGGTCCACTTCTTCCGGCGTGTTGACCAGGCTCGGCGCCAGGCGCGGGTAGCTGACGGCATACGGACTGCTGCTGGCGATGATCTTGCGCTCCAGCAGGCGCTTGACCACGTCCTCGGTCTTCACCCCTTCGACCTCGAACGCGACCAGTCCTGCCGACAGGTCCGCCGACATCGGCGTGTGGATCCGGATCTTGCGGTTCTGCGCGAGGTTCTTCTTGAGCTGGTCGTTGAGGCTGGAAATGCGGGATGCGACGCGTTGCCGTCCCATCGCCTGGTGCATCTGGAAAGCGGCTGCCATCGCCCACTGATGCTCGAAGGCATGGAAACCACCAGGGCTCATGCGCGCGGCGTTGCTGGGCGTCTTCGGATCGCGGTTCTCCGCCCAGGCGTTGTACGACTCCCATTCGCTGAAGGTCGGGATGGTCGGGCGCAGGCGCGCCCAGTTGTCGGCGTTGGCCCAGACCAGTGCGGTGCCGCGCGGCGCGAACATCCACTTGTGGCAGCCCCCACAGAAGTAGTCGGCGCCCATGGTGGCAATGGTTTCGTCTGCCGCGCCGATGCCATGCACGCCATCGACCACCAGCAGCACGTCCGGATGCTTTGCCTTGAGGGCGGCGGCGAGCGGGCGGATCGGCAGGCGGATGCCGGTGCTGGAGTGCACCCAGGTCAGGCCGACCACGCGCGTGTTGGGTTGCACGCCCTGCAGCAGGCGCGCGATCAGCTGGTCGGTGCTGGCTTTGGCGGAATCGTCGAACAAGGTGATCTTGCGCATGCCCGCGCCGCTGCGCTCGCACGCCAGGCGGATCGACTCGTGGTGCGAGTAGTGGTCGTGGACGGTGGTGAGCACGTCGTCGCCCGACTTCAGCGGCAGGCCGTGGTAGACCAATGCCAGGCTTTCGGTCGTGCTGCGGGTAAGGCAGACCTGGTCGGGCTGGCCGCCGAGGTAGGCGGCAATGGTCTTTTGCACCTGCAGCGGGACGTTGTGCGCCTCGTCCTCGAACAGACCCTGCTCGACGACCAGGAACGGGTTCAGGTCGATGGAGCGGCGGTAGGCCTCGATCGCCTCGCGCACCGGCGCCGGGTGGCTTGCGATGAAGAAGCTGGCGAAATGCGCGTACGCCGGATCGAGGACGAACTGCGCGCGCACCCTGGTCCAGTCCGACAGGTCGGGCAGGGCGGGCGTTTCTCGCGCCAGTGCCCCAAGCAGGCCTGCAGGAAGCAGCGCGGCGGCGCCGACTGCAGCGGGAATTGCCAGGAACTGACGGCGCGAAACTGAGCGGTTCATGGCGGTCTCCATTGCGGATCACACGCGACCGGCGCAGCCTGCGCCGGGTTGGGTTCAGATCAGGTCAATGCGCATCAGTCCGGTCAAACGGGAAGTGGCGGCATGGACCGGCACACGCGACCGCGGGTCGGAAGGGACGACCGTCCGGCCGCCGTGAAGCGCCTCTTCACACCCGGGCGGCACGGGTTCTGCCAGCCTGATTGGCGCGGGACCGCCCCGGACCATCGCGGTCCTTCGCGGGGACACGGAGGAGCAGCGCAATGGTGCAGAGCGGACGACGTGCATTGCAGGGGGCGCTTGCCCCGATCCTGATTGTGGTCCTGGTTGCGGTGCTTGGCGCCTGTGGCGGCGGTGGCGGCAGTCCGCGCGCCGGTGTCACGCCGCCGCCCACGCCGGCAAACCGGCCACCTGTGTTCACTTCGGGCGCAACAGCGACAGTTCCCGAAGACACCACGTCGGTCTTTTACACCGCCACCGCGAGCGACCCCGACGCAAATCCCATCACGTTCTCCCTCGCCGGCGGCGCCGACCAGACGCGCTTGCGCATCACCGCGCAAGGCGGACTGTCATTCGTCACCGCGCCGGACTTCGAGAACCCCGTCGATGCCAACGGCGACAACGTCTATCTGGTGACCCTCGCCGCCAGCGACGGAATCACCAGCGTGACGCAGGCTCTGTCGGTCACCGTCACCGACGTCCGCGGGGCTGCTTTCCGTGTGCGCCGCGTCGCGACCGGTTTCAACTTCCCGATCTTCCTGGCGCCGGTGCCCGACAGCAGCGGCCGCCTGTTCGTGGTCGAGCGCGAGGGACGCATCCGCATCATGACCGCGAATGGCGCGATCACGGCCGCACCGTTCCTCGACATCAGCGGAACGATCTCGATCGACGGCGAGCGCGGCTTGCTGGGCTTTGCGACGGCGCCGGATTTCTTCACCAGCGGCCGTTTCTACATCTTCGTGACTGCGCCCGACGGGACGCTGGAGGTGCGTCGCTACCTGACCGTGGCCGGCGACCTCAACCGCGCCGACCCCACCAGCGGTGACGCGATCGTGCGCGTGCCGCACCCGCGCAACAACCACAACGGCGGTTGGATCGCTTTCGGTCCGGACGGCATGCTCTACATCGCCACCGGCGATGGTGGCGGTAGTGGCGATCCGGACAACAACGGCCAGAACACCAGCACGCTGCTGGGCAAGATCCTGCGCGTGAATCCTGCCAGCGACGGGTTCCCGTCCGACCCCGACCGCGACTACGCGATCCCCGCCGGCAATCCGTTCATCGCCTCCGGCGGCGCGCCTGAGGTCTGGGCGTACGGGCTGCGCAACCCGTTCCGCAACAACTTCGACCCGCAGACCGGCAACCTGCTGATCGGCGATGTCGGCCAGGGCGCGATCGAGGAGATCGACCTGATGCGGCCCAGCGACGGCGGCGCCAATTTCGGCTGGCCGATCCTCGAGGGCACCGTGCCGTTCCGCGGCGGGCCGACCACGGGACTGACGCCGCCGGTGGCGCAGTACTCGCACGGCACCGGGCCGGTCAACGGCTTGTCGGTGACCGGTGGCCTGGTATATCGCGGCGCGGTCGAGTCGCTGATCGGCGAGTACATATTCGCCGACTTCGTGCGTCCCAATATCTGGTCGCTGCCGATCTCGCGGCTGGTGCCGGGGACGACACTGCAGGCGAACGAGTTCACCTTGCGCAACGGCGACTTCACCCCCGACGCCGGCGCGCTCACCAATATCGTCAGCATCAATGCCGACAGCAGCGGGCAGGTGTACCTGGTCGATTTCGACGGCGAGATCTTCGTGATCGAGAGGGTGGTGCTGGGATTGCCGTTCGCCGCCTCGCAGATGACGCCGCAGCAGTTGCTGCGCCGGAGCCTGTCCGGGGGGCCGTAGCCCCGTTCGTCGAGGCCCCGGATTCCGCGTGTGCCTGGTGCCACACTAGGCCGACAGTCAGCCCGCGCATCGTATCCTTGTGTATACGTGCGCTGCGGGCGCGCATTCATCGACTGAACACAAAGCGGGATTTCCTTGCGACAGATCCTCACGCACTCCTGGCCGTTGCTGTTGTGCCTCACGCTGGCAGCCTGCCAGCGGGCCGAGCCGGCGACCCATTCGGGCATGGTCATCGAAGAGGTGAACAGCCCGCAGGAAGGCGGTGCGATCAGCACCGCGCCGGTCAAGGTGCCGCCCGCGCCTCCCGAACCGACGGCATCGCCGCGCAAGGCCAAGACCAGCGTGCGCGAAGCGGCCAAGGCCGGCAGCGAGGAAGCACCGATCGACTGGTCGACGCTGGAGCTGACCTCGGGCGAGGCATCGATCAGTTGCGAGCTGGACTACGCCGCGCTGGGCGACGGCAACGTGCTGGCGAAGTTCGACCAGGCCGGCCTGCGCGAAGCGCTGCAGCCGTGCGTGGAACGTGGCGTCGCGCGCCTGCGCTACAAGGGCAAGATCACCGCCGAGTTCGGCTCGCTGGTCGAACGCGTCACCCATGTCGCCAACGAGCTGGGCATCCACAAGCGCGTGCTCGACGTCGACTCGGCCGGCGGCCAGGTCGAGGATGCGATCAAGGCCGGCGATTTCATCGCCGAGTCGCGCTGGACCATCTGGGTGCGCGAGGGCGCGATCTGCCACAGCGCCTGCGTGTTCATCCTCAGCGCGGGCGACACCCGCATGATCGCCGGCCAGGTTGGCATCCATCGCATCATCCGGATGAGCTCGACGGCGACCACGCGCGCGCAGCTCAACGCCGAACTGCGCGTGGTCTACGAGCGCGTGCGCGATTACCTCGAGCGCAACGGTGCCGCGACCGCGGTCGCCGACCTGATGATGGCCGTGCCCAACCGCGGCCTGCGCCTGCTCACGGTCGAGGAGCTGGAGCTGTATGGACTGGACGGCGTCAACCCGGCCCAGGACGACCTCGACCGCCTGCGCCTGATGCGCAAGTGCGGCGAGGACTTCGTCAGCCGCCGCGATTCGTTCGTGCGTGCCTTCGACAAGCGCTGCAAGACGCCCAACACCGACCTCGACGCGCTCAACACCTGCGGCCTGAACCTGCGCAAGGATTACGGCTTCCCCGACCAGGCCTGCCCGGCGGAGAGCCCGTTGTCGGAGTTCGATCCGGGGACGGCTCTGGTCCCGGGCGCCAGCAAGCCCGACGGCGTGTCGCAGCAGTCGCCCAAGCCCAAGGCGGGCGAGAGCTGACCGCAGCCATGCGCGACTGATCGGCCGGGTCGCACCGGCGGCCGCGTGAGTCGGCCATCACATCACCCGCGGCACGATTCCCCGGCGCGCATACCGCACGCGCCGGAGGCCCTGCGATGAGTGATCTGCGCTATTCGTTGCTGCGTGGTGGCCTCGTGTACCGCGTTTCCAGAATCAGTGGTCTCAGCCGCGTCCAGCGCCGGCTCGCACCGCTGGTCGCCATCGTCCTGGTGCTCATCATCCTGGTGCCGATGGTGGCGGCAGCGGCGCGCGACGGTACCCTCGTCGGCGGCGTGACCATTCCGTTGCTGTACGACTATTCGATCTGGGCTCGGTTCCTGATTGCCGTGCCGCTGCTGGTCCTGGCGGCACCGATGGCCGATGAACGCCTGTGGCGCGCGATCAAGCACCTGCTGGATCTGGTCGATGCAAGCGACCGTGGCCGTTTTGAAGAGGTGTTGGCGCAGATGCGGCGCTGGCGCGATGCCAACACGCCCGAGCTGGTGCTGTTCGCGCTGTCCATCTTCGCCTCGTACGCGATCCCGGTGCTGGGGCTGCTGGACAACGTCAGCGACTGGAAGGGCAGTGCCGGCGCGATGAGCTTCGCCGCGATCTGGCTGCAATGGGTCGCGATGCCGGTGATCCGCTTCCTCGTGCTGCTGTGGTTCTGGCGCCTGGCGCTGTGGACGCTCCTGCTGCTGCGCTTCTCGCGCTTCAACCTCGACCTGCACGCCGCCCATCCCGATGGCCGTGGCGGGCTGGCGTTCCTGGGTTATGCGCAGACTGCATTCCTGGTGCTGCCGCTGGTCGGTGGCATCTCGCTGGGCGGCACGCTGGCGCTGGACGTCCAGTACTACGGTGCAGAGCTCAAGAGCCTGCGTTTCATCATGGCCGGCTGGGTCGTGCTGGGCGTGGCGCTGATGGTGGCGCCGTTGCTGCTGCTGGTGCCACGGCTGGCGGCGCTGAAGCGCAACAGCCTGCTGGCCTACGGCGCGCTGGGCACCGACTGCTCGGAGAGCTTCGAGCAAAGATGGCTCGGGCGCGCCCGCGGCGGCGCCTCGCCGATCCTGGAAGCCGGCGACTCGTCGGCGTTGTGCGACCTGACCGGGGTCTACGCCACGGTCAAGGAGATGGGGACGATTCCGCTGCAGCGTTTCCTGTTGACCCAGTTCGCGCTGGCGGCAGCGGTGCCGCTTCTGCCGGTCATCCTGATGAGGATGCCGCTGAAGGAGCTGCTGGGGAAAATATTCTCTGCCCTGGCGTGAGCGCGCCCGCCATCAAGCGGCGTCGACGACGTGGATCTCGACGTCGTCGATCGTCACGACCTGGCCGGCGTGGATCTTGCAGGTCTTGCGCAGTTCGACCGCGCCGTCGACGCTGACCGCGCCGCTGGCGACGATGGCCTTGCCGGCGCCGCCGCTGTCGCACAGTCCGACCAGCTTGAGCAGCCGGTTGAGTTCGACGTGGTCGCGGTCGAGTTCGAATTCGATCTGTTGCATGGCGATGGCGCGGGGAAGGGCGGTCAGGGTCGCAGTGACGGTGGTGTTGCGCAATGGCTGGCGGCTAGACGGCACCGGCGCAGAGCGCGCGCTTCTGCTCCGGCCGCAGCTGCTTTATGGCGTATTCGGCCCGGCTGGCGGTTGCGCGGTCAGGGTAGGGGAATTGCGCAAGCAGTCGGACCGGCGGTCGCGCGCGGGTGTAGCGGGCGCCTTTGCCGGCTTCGTGCTCGGCATAACGGCGCGCAACGTCGGTGGTGATGCCCGTGTACAGGCTGCCGTCGCGGCATTCCAGCAGATAGACATACCAGGCGTTCATGGGGCCGCAGCCTAGCGTAGGAGCGGTCGCGCTGGCGAGCGGACGCGTGGGCACCCGCCAGGCCGGGTCGCCACTGCAGTCGCGGTCGCAGTTTGAAGCATGACCGATGACCATACGCATGCGCACGTCATTGTGGCTGTCATGGCGCGCACCCACAATGCATCGTCCACACCGAGAAGTGCCTTGAGCGCCACAGCCTCCGCGTCACCCACCGCCGCAACCCTTCGCCAGCTTTGCGCCCGTTTCGCCCGCCCGCACCTCGGCCGCGCCGTGTGGCAACTGATCAACACCCTGGTTCCATTCCTTGCGTTGTGGGCAGTGATGGCCTGGAGCGTGGTCGACGGCTGGGGCTTCGGCTGGACGCTGCTGCTGGTGCTGCCGGCGGCGGGCCTGTACGTGCGGATGTTCATCATCCAGCACGACTGCGGGCACGGTTCGTTTTTCGCCAGCCAGCGCGCCAACGACATCGTCGGTCGCTGCCTCGGCCTGGTGACGCTGTTCCCGTACGGCTACTGGAAGAAGACCCACGCCGTGCACCACGGCACCTCGGGCAACCTCGACCGCCGCGAGATGGGCGACATCGACACGCTCACCGTCGCCGAGTACCGCGCGCTGCCGCGCATTCGTCGCCTGGGCTACCGCCTGTACCGCAGCACGCCGGTGCTGCTGGGCATCGGCCCGTTCTACCAGTTCGTGATCAAGCACCGCTTCCCGTTCGACCTTCCCTTCACCTGGAAGAAGGAATGGGCCAGCGTACTGCTCAACAACCTGATGCTGCTGGTCGCGTTCCTGGCGCTGGGCTTCAGCATCGGCTGGCACACGGTGCTGATGGTGCACATGCCGGTGGTGCTGGTGGCCGGTGCCGTGGGCGTGTGGCTGTTCTATGTGCAGCACACGTTCGAAGAGGCCTACTGGGCCCGTCGCGAGGACTGGGATTCCGGTCGCGCCGCGGTGGCCGGCAGTTCCTACTTCGACCTGCCGCGGGTCGTGCACTGGTTCACCGGCAACATCGGTTACCACCACATCCACCATCTCGCCAGCCGCATTCCGAACTACCGTCTGCGCGAGGCGTTCGAGTCGAGCCCGCTGCTGCAGGCCGCGCCGCGGCTGACGATGTGGACCAGCCTGCGCAGCGCCCGCCTCAAGCTGTGGTGCGAGGAAACCCAGCGCATGGTTGGTTTCCCGCAGCGCGCCAGGGCCTGATCGCCGACCTTGGGGAGGTCACTCCTCCCCGAACCGTGCGATCTCGTCGAGGTACTGCTGGGCGCGCGTAACGCTTCGCCCGGCACTTCCGGCATCGATCGCTTCGCCGATGTGCCTGCGCTCGGGCCGATGCGCCCAGCGATGGAACCACACCGTCGCCAGCATGCCGACGATGCCGATCGGAATTCCGATGTAATACACGCTGGCGTGCATCGGCGCGCCGAACTGCTGCTTGAACACGATCGCCATCAGCGGCATCCACAGCAGCCAGAACGGCAATCCCAGCCACGGCGACACGCGCGTGCGCCACAGCCGCAATTGCGCCAGTGATTTCTGGATCGTCAGCACCGGGCCGGCGTAGTCGATCCGGGTAATGAGCAGCAGCTCCATCACCGCCGAGATGATCAGCGCCACGCTCCAGGCATGCATCACCAGGCCGCTGGCGAGCAGCGCCGGTGAGCCGGTGTTGGCGATCCAGAAGTTGGCGAACATCACCGTCAGCAGCACGCCCACGATCAGCTGGATCACCTGGCCGAACCACAGTGGCCGCAGGCGCGAGCGGACCTTGTCGATGCGCGTTTCGGTGAGCAGTTGCAGGTTCAGCGCGGTCTGCTCCTGCAGGCGGCGGTCGAGGGTCTGCCAGGCGAGTTTGAGTTCATCGAGTTCCATGGTCGTTCCTTGCGATTGCGGGCACGTTGCTCATGCGACGTCCTGGCGGATGCGCTGCTTGAGCCGGCTGATGCGGGTGGCCACGTTGGTTTCGCTGATGCCCAGGATCTCGGCGATCTCGCGGTAGCTGCGGTCCTCGAGATAGAGCAGCAGCAGGGCGCGGTGCATCGGATCGAGTGCGCTGATGAAACGCTGCAATACGTCCAGGCGCTGCCGCGCTTCGACATCGATGCCTTGATCGTCGGGCAGGTCGTGGAGGCTGTCGTCGAGCGAAACCGTGCGGCGGCGGCGCTGGCCTTCGCCGCGCAGCCAGGAGATCGCCACGTTCAACGCGATCCGGTACATCCAGGTCGGGAACGGTCGCTGCGGGTCGTACCCCGGGAATGCGCGCCACAGCTGCGCGGCGATGTCCTGGGCGAGGTCGGCGCGGTCTTCGGCATGGCTTGCATAGGTCGCGGCGACCTTGAACACGATGCCGCGGTGGGCCTGGAGCAGGGCCTCGAACTGCTGCCTGGGTCCAGCTGTCTCTGCCGTCATGCTGGCGGTGTGCTCCATCGCGAACGTGTCCATTGCCTGGTCGAAGACATGATTCGCAGGCAGGGGCGAATCGTCACAGCCGCCCTCGATCCTTTAGTCCAGGTAGTCGTACAGGCGGTAGATCCAGCTCAGCTCGTAGACGATCGCGGCGACGACGAAGCAGCGGTGGAAGGTCTCCGAGCGCACCTTCATCGCGATCAGGCACAGGCCGATCATCGCCACGTTGCGGATCGGGTACTCGACGTTGAAGCGGCGGTAGTAGTCGTGGCCCTTGATCAGGGTGTCGCCGAAGTCGATCAGGTACAGCACCGCCATGATCCCGAAGAACCAGCCGCGGCGGGACTGGAAGTAGTCGTGCCAGCCGGTGTACTCGGCCAGGTCGTCGGGGAACAGGACCGTGCACAGCAGGAACAGCACCACCACGTACAGGATCAGGAACGCGTAGGCGACGAAGCTCCACGGATGGACGTGGCTCAGGCCGAATTCCCACCACCAGAAATGCACGAGCAGGATGAACATGGAGATCGCCCAGCCCATGTGCACCCAGTAGATGTGATCGCGGCCGGGGTGCTGGACGAAGCGGGCCATGCCCTTTAGCAGGGTGGTCAGGCCCAGTCCGAGGACGATGCCGAGGACGATGCGGATATGCGTGAACAGCGGGTCGGTGGTCATGCACTGCGTCCCGGCAGGCCGAGGGCCGATGGCGGCAGCATAGCCAAATCCCAAAACCGTCATCCCACCGAACCCTCACCGTCATCCCGCCGAACCCTCCCCGTCATCCCGGCGCACGCCGGGATCCAGGCCCGTCCCCTTCCAGCAATGCTCCGTCATCCCGGCGGACGCCGGGATCCATTTTGCTTCGCGCCTGCCACGTCCATGGATCCCCGCCTGCGCGGGGATGACGGTTACAGGGCGGCGCGCGTGTGGCCCTGGATCCCGGCGTCCGCCGGGATGACGTGGCTCCACCGAGCCCGTGCTCGGCCGATAGCTGCGATCATGGCGGCATGAACGAACCGCTTTCCGACGATTTCGCCTCCCTGGCCCTCGACCCGGCCCTGCAGCAGGGCGTCCAGGCGCTGGGCTATACGAAGATGACGCCGGTGCAGGCCGGCAGCCTGCCGGCGATCCTCGCCGGCCGCGACCTGATCGCGCAGGCGCCGACCGGCAGCGGCAAGACCGCGGCCTTCGGCCTGGGCCTGCTGCACCGCCTCGACCCGTCCCAGGGCGCCACCCAGGCGCTGGTGCTGTGCCCGACCCGCGAACTGGCCGACCAGGTCGGCAAGCAGCTGCGCAAGCTCGCCTTCGCCATCCCCAACCTGAAGCTGTCGATCCTGTGCGGCGGCATGCCGCTGGCGCCGCAGCTGGCCTCGCTCGAGCACGCACCGCACGTGGTCGTCGGCACGCCGGGCCGCATCCAGGAACTGCTGCGCAAGCGCGCGCTGAACCTGTCGGCGCTGCGCACGCTGGTGTTCGACGAAGCCGATCGCATGCTCGACATGGGCTTCGAGGAACCGATCCGCGAGATCGTCGGCAAGACGCCGAAGTCGCGCCAGGGCCTGCTGTTCTCGGCGACCTTCCCCGAGGCCGTGCGCGAGATCAGCCGCGGCCTGCTGCGCGAGCCGATGGAAGTGACGGTGGAAGGCGACGAACAGCACGTCGCCATCGACCAGCGCTTCTACGAAGCCGAGCCGACGAAGAAGACGCCGCTGCTGGCGGCGCTGCTGCTGCAGTACAAGCCCGAATCATGCGTGGTGTTCTGCAACATGCGCCGCGATGTCGACGAAGTCGCCGCCTCGCTTGCGCATTACGGTTTCACCGCGCTGGCGTTGCATGGCGACATGGAACAACGCGACCGCGACGAAGTGCTCGTACGCTTCGCCAACCGCAGCTGCGCGGTGCTGGTGGCCAGCGACGTCGCCGCGCGCGGTCTCGACGTCAAGGAACTGGCGATGGTGGTCAATTACGACATGCCGCCGGATCCGGACATCTACGTGCACCGGATTGGCCGCACCGGTCGTGCCGGCAACGAGGGCATGGCGCTGAGTTTGTGCGGACCGCGCGAACAGGCGCGTGCAAGCCAGATCGAGGAGCGCCAGGGCCTGCCGTTGATCTGGTACAAGGCCACGCCGCTGGCCGGCAAGGCCTCGGGCGTGCCGGCCGCTGCGATGGTGACGCTGCGCATCGATGCCGGCCGTACCGACAAGCTGCGTCCGGGCGACATCCTCGGTGCGCTCACCGGCGATGCCGGCCTCAAGGCCGATGCGGTCGGCAAGATCGACGTGTTCGCCACGCGTTCGTATGTCGCCGTGGCACGTGCGCAGGCCGCGCCGGCGTTGGCGCGACTGCGCGAAGGCAAAATCAAGGGACGCAAGTTCCGCGTCAGCCGGATGTAGCAGTGCAAACCCCTCCCGCGCGAAGCGGGAGGGGCTTCAATCGGCTCAGCGCTGGTTGAACGCGTACTTGCCCGGCCCGAGCAGCGCGACGGCCGCGGCGGTGGACAGGAACATGATCTGCAGCTCGATCGCCCAGCCGCCCTGTTCGTTGAGCCGGCCGAAGTCGCCCAGGTGCACCAGGTAGAGCGCGAACAGCATGTTGATCACGACCAGGATGCCGCCGATGCGCGAGAAGAATCCGGTGATGATCAGCAGCGGCGCCAGTACTTCACCGATCAGCACGCCGTAGGCGAACGAGCCGGGGAAGCCCTGCGTCTCGACCATCTTGACGATGCCGTCGAGGCCACCTTCCAGTTTGCTGATGCCATGCAGGAAAACCAGTACGCCCACTGCGAGACGCAGGATCAGCTTGCCGATGTCTTGCTGGGTGCTGCTGTTCATGGCGGAACCCCTTTGCTGGCTGGATGGTTGGGTGGATCCAATCGTACGGAGCAGACCGGTAGAGCCGCGACCCGCTGATGGTCACGCCAGCGCGGGCTCCGGCGCAACTGCAACGCGACGGTGGATCAGCGGATCGGCAAAGCCAGCCGCTGGCCATGCCAGCTTAGGACCACGCTGTCGGCGCCGATCTCCTCGACCACCGCATCGCCGACGCGGTCGCCCTGGCCGACCCGGGCGCCATCGATGATGGCGAAGCGCTGGTCCGGGGTCGCGCCCCACATATGCATGCTGATCTTCAGCGCCGGCAGCTGTTCGCGCTCGCCGGCCGACAGGTCGGCCAGGCGCAGCGGCGCGGGGGCGGTCGGGGCGGTGGCGGGCGCAGGAGCGGTGGTCGGTGGCGGGCTCACGCTGGCCACCTGCACGGGTGGCGGCTGCGGGGGCACGAGGGTCGGATCGCTCACCGGTGCCGGTGGAGCAGGCGGCGGCTCAGCGGTGGCGATCGCTGTCGGCATCGCGGACGTTGCTGCCGGATCTCGTACCGCGGGAGCCGGAGCGGGGTTCGCTGCCGTCGGCGCGATTACGGCAGTAGCGGCCGGCACCGCCGGCGCCACGGCCGCGGGCATCGCGATGGGCGGCTGGGCGGGGATCGTCGCAGGCGCGGTTTCCGGCGGAGGAGCGGCAAGCGGGGCGACCGCATCGGCGGCCGGCGCCGTTGTCGCTCCGGCCAGGGATGGGACATCGCGCAGCATCCACAGCGTGGCGAGCACGGCCAATCCCCCGGCCAGCCACCACGGCCAGGCCGGGCGGCGCGCAGCCGCGCGCGGGACCAGGGGCGGCAGCTCGGCATACAGGTCCGGCGCCTGGCCGCGGCGGCGCTCGGCTTCGGATTTACGCAGGGCGTCGAGGATCAGCGACATCGGATCTAGTTCCCGCCTTCGGGCGTGGTCAGGTGCGGGCCGTCGCTGCCGGTCGCGGCCAGTGCCAGCAACGTTGCCGGGCCCACCAGGCCGTCGCTGTCGAGTCCGCGATCGCGCTGGAACTGGCGCACCGCCTGCTGCATCGCAGCGTCGAAGACGACCGCACCGGATTGTGCCGGCAGGTAACGCGGCTGCAACCGCGCGCGCACCCAGTCGGTGGCTTCGCCCTGGCTGCCCAGGCGCGGCGTTTCGGCCAGGAACGCCGGGGCGCGCCACAGCGCGGCGTGCTCGCCATCCCAGAGCTGCTGCAGGGCGATCCGGTCGACCGCGACACTGTCGCTGCCCAGTCGCAGGCGCGCCTGTCGCGCGTCCGCGCCTTCCAGCAGCGCCCAGGTCTCGGTGCCGCCGTGGCGCAGCCGCAGCAGTACCGGGCGATCCTGCGCGATCAGCGCATCGAGCGTGGTGTGGCCGCGCAGGCAGTACACGCCGGCGGCCAGCACCGGCGGGCAGGTTGCGGCTGCGACGGATTCATTCGCGCCCGACGGCAACTGCCAGCGCGCCAGCAACTGGCTCCAGGCGGCGGTGGGTGCAACCGACGAAGCGTCCAGGTGCGCGACGGCAGCGGTCGCATCCAGTGCCGTCTGCGTGGCCGGCCTGGCCGGCTTCGCCACGACTGGCGCGGCCGGTGTCGAGGCGGTGGCAGGCGACAGTGCCGGCGCGCGCGGCCACCACAGCGTGAGCGCGAGGGCGAGCAGGGCGATCGCGGCGACGGCAAGCGGCACGGTCACGATTGCCCGGGGCGGCCACCACTTCCGGGCGCGTGCAGGCAGCACTTCGGCCGCGGCGCGATCGACCCAGCGCGCATCGATGACGCTGGCATCGTGGGCATAGCCGGCCAGCAGGCTGCGTTCGGCGATGTTGTTGATCAGCCGTGGCACGCCACCGGAATGGGCGTGGATGCGCCGGACCGCGGCGGCATTGAACGGAAAATGCTGGCCGCCGGCGACGCGGAAGCGATGGCGCAGGTACTCACCGGTTTCGGCGGCGTCGAGCGGGGTGAGGTGGTAGCGCGCGGTGATGCGCTGGGCGAGCTGACGTAGCTCGTCGCGGCCCAGGATCGTGCGCAGCTCGGGCTGTGCCAGCAGCACGATCTGCAACAGCTTCTGCGTCGGCGTTTCCAGGTTGGTCAGCAGGCGCACCTGTTCGAGTGCGTCTACCGACAGGTTCTGTGCCTCGTCGATGATCAGCACCACGCGCAGGCCCTGTGCGTATGCATCGAGCAGGTAGGCGTTGAGGGCGTCGACCATCGCCTTGATGCTGCCGCCGGCACCTTGCGCGCGGATCCCGTCGAGGTCGAGGTGCAGCTCCTCGCAGATCGTCTCCAGCAGCTCTACTGGGGTCACGCGCGGGTTGAGCACCAGCGCCACGCGGGTGGTATCGGGGATCTGTTCCAGCAGCAGGCGACACAGCGTGGTCTTGCCGGTGCCCACTTCGCCGGTGAGCTGGACGAAGCCGCCGCCGCCGCCCTGGCCGATGCCGAACAACAGGTGCGCGAGCGCATCGCGGTGGCGCTCGCTGAGGAACACGAAACGCGGGTCCGGCGTGATCGAGAACGGCGGCTCGGTCAGGCCGTAGTGCTCGAGATACATGCGCAACCTGCAAGGGGTGATGGCGGTAAGCCTGCCACAAAATGCCTGGCGGGGCTAAGGCCCCCTTCGCCCGGTGAGGGTTGCCGTCTCCGACGCAGTCAGAAACATCTTCGACCTTTCGTCCCGAACGCAGTGAGCGACCTGATGGTGCCTGTGCATCTCGGTCTCGCGCCCCGTCGTAACAGATCGCACCCGCATCCCACCCGCTTACAAGAATAAGTCTCTCTGAGGCGACTCTGATGGTTCCGCGTGGCCGCACGTTCGAGCATTACAGCGTGCTATCGCAATCACGGATGAAGTATGCGTAACGAGTGTCTTCTGTACTTGTTTGTGGGTGCCATCACGGTTGTGTCCACGCCGGCATCTGCGGGAACCATCGACTACACCTACGACGCGCTGGGCCGAGTCGTCCGCGTCGTTTACGTGAACGGCGCCGTGAAGACGACCGTCTACTACTTCTATGACGAAGCCGGAAATCGGACGACCAGGATAGCCAACTCGTCAACGTCCTGATTTCTGGACTGACGCTGCAAATCAAACCAAAGGTATCGAACGGCTACCCCGATTGCAGGGGGTGGTCGTGGCCTGCTCATGGAATGACAAAGATGACGACAACGAAGTCGAAGTGGAAACTGCTGTTCGCCCAATGCCTGGGCATGTGGCTGTTGTTCGACGCCGGTTCCGCACTGGCAGGCAATGTTCAATTCTCCACGGCGCAGCCTGCGGTGTCGTACCCGTCGCCTGCCAAGACCAGAATGGTCACCACCGATGCGCAACCCTCTGCTGCTGCACAGCAGACTTGGGCGCCAGCGCCCAACGTTTACCGCGCCATAATGTCGCCGGTCACCGTGGATGCGTCCCACGAGGCCATCGCGGCCAACCAGGGCCGGCTGCCGACTACCTTGAACAGCGGCATCGGCAGCGCCGTAAGGTCGGGCGCGGCACGGATCGGCGGCGATGCAAATCCGCTCGGGCCGGCCTCCATCAGCGAACTGGCGCGATCGCTTCGCAACAACCCTGACCTCATCTACCAGTTCGTCCGCAACAACATCGAGTCGTACCCGGTGTGGGGTATCCAGAAGGGTGCCCTGGGTACGGTGCTGGACAACCAGGGCACCAGCATGGATCAAGCCATGCTGATGGTGGAACTGCTACGGGCATCGGGTTACAGCGCCAAGTACGTGCGCGGCGTGATCACCCTGAGCGCGCAGCAGTTCAAGGACTGGTACGGCTTCGATACCTCCAGCGTGTGCGGTGTGATCAACCTGCTGGGGCAGGGCCAGATTCCGATCTACGACATCAGTGCAAGCACTAGCGGCAGTTGCCCTGGCCTGCAGTCGCCGACGAATAGCGTTTCGATCGAACATGTCTGGGTCACGGTCGTCATCGGCGGGGTCAGTGTCGTGTTCGACCCGAGCTACAAGCCACACAAGGCCGTGGCCGGCATCGATATTGGCAGTGCCGCCGGTTACGCCGCCTCCGCGTACTACAACTCCGGCGTCGGTGGCGCCAGCGCCACGACCGACTACGTGCAGGGCATCAACCGCACCAACGTCCGTAACAACCTGTCCAGCCATGCCAGCAACCTGGCCCGGTGGTTGCGGACCAACAAACCAACGGCCGGAATCGACGACGTGCTGGGTGGCCAGGTAATCGTGCCGTACCTCGGCGATGCCTTGCGTCAATCGGTCCTGCCCTATCAGAGCGGCGGCTACAGCACAGTGGAGATGGGGGAGCTGCCCACCGGCTACCGCCCAACCCTTCGCATCCGTTACCAAGGCATCGACCGGACGTTCACGTCGGACGCCATCTACGGGAAGCGCCTGACCGTCAGCTTCAGCGGCGGGCAACCCTCGCTGCGGCTAGACGGCACCGTCCTGGACACCGGCACCGCCGTGGCCAACGGCGCCAACAGCACGATCACCTTCACCGTCACCCACAACGCATACGCGGACAGATACTCGGATCACGAGTTCCAGCAGCAGATCAAGGGCGGCGGCACTTACCTCATTGCCAACGCATGGGGTCCCACGGGCCGAGGGCTATCCCAATTGTTTGCGTCCCAGCTGAGCGATCTGCGTGCAGGCGGAGGAGCCGACGATAGCGAAGGCGTGCTTGGTTCGAGCCTTGGCGTCATCGCCGCGCAATGGACGGCGCAGAACACGCAAGTTGGCTCCATGGCCGAGCGTGTCGCGGGCGCTTCCATCGTTCATCACCATCAGGTGGGCATCGCCGGTTACAACGGCTCCAGCTACGTCGACCTGCCGAGCAACAGCGTCGCCATGGCGCATCCGCAGGGGAACATCGCCCAAGAGGACGCCATGTTCGCCAACTGGGGAATGCACCTGAGCATCCTTGAGTCCACGGCGGTCAACCAGTCCACCGGCGTGCCGGCAGTGTCGACCGTGAAGCTGCTGGACATGGCGGTTGCCAACGGACAGCGGATCTACAACCTGACCGCCTCGAACTACGGGGCACTCAAAGGCAGCTTGAGCAACTGTTCTGTCGAAGACGGAAATTTCACCTCCTACTTGAGCTCAGGCCTGCGGATCATCACGCCTGCAAACTGCGCACTGACGGAAGGGGCGTGGCGCGGCACGGGCTATTTCACCGTGGGGCCGCGGGTGATTGGATCGGTCATCAGTGGTGGGCTGTCCGGTGGCTTCTCGAGTGCGCCCCAGAGCAGTTCGGCGACCAATACCAACACCTTCGCGAACTCGAAGAGCCAAGACAAATGGTATAGCCAATACACCGGGAAGACTTATGGCGACCCGGTCGACATGGTCCACGGAAACTATCTGTTCGACCGCGAGGACATGTCGGTTGGCGTGGGTGAATTCCCGGCCACCCTGAACTTCCAGCGCCTCTATAGTTCTGGCTTGCGCGCCCAGGACGGGCCGCTCGGCAAAGGCTGGAACCACAATCAAAACATCAGCATTGCCGTCGGATCGGACGGATTTCAGGGCCTGGGCGAGCAGACGGCGCTCAGCGCCGTGGGTGCGATTGTCGAGATCAAGGCGTCCCACGACTTGTTGCTCGATAGCGCGCGTCCGCTGGGCCGCCTGATGGTTGCAGCGGTCGGTCAACGCTGGTTTGGCGATCAGCTCGTCGACAACGTCGCCACCGTCAAGCGTGGCTTGAACGGCGAGATGTTCGCCCGCTTGCCGGACGGCTCCTACAGTTCACCCCGGGGTAACTCCGCGCGCCTGATCAAGAACGGCGATGGCACCTGGACGCATGAAAGCAAGGGTCGCACCAAGCTGCAGTTCGACAGCACAGGCAAGGCCACGGCGCTGACAATGCCGAGCGGACTGCAGGTGAAGTACAGCTACGCCGGCAACAACCTGAGCCGCATCGAAAACAGCCTCGGCCGCTGGCTGTCGATGGCGTACAGCGGAGACCGCATCAGCCAGGTCTCCGATCACACCGGCCGTGCCATCAAATACAGCTACGACGCGGCAGGCAATCTGTCCACGTTCACCGACGCCGCCAACGCGGTGACCAGGTTCGAGTATGACCTGCCGGGTCGCATGACCCGCTTCTTCAAGATTCCGCGCATTCCCATCGTATTCGGCGAGTGCAAGAACATCGTCGGTTTCATTCTGATCAGCGCTGGTGTCTTGATCGCGATCAGAGCCAGAAAATGACTTCGCGCTGGCCGAAGATCCTGGTCATCGCAGCGCACGTTTCATCGATCGACGCCATTCTTCAGCAACGGGAGACTTTTTCAGTATTGCTGGAATAGAACTCGATGGGGGATGCTCGTGAGCAAGCTGCAAACATTTGAACGCGCTTCTGCGCGCTGTGCCGCCGCGGCATGGCGAGGAACGGGCGAACGCAGAATCAGGGGCGAAAGTGGAAACGATAGTCAGGGTTGGGATTGGCTTGCTGTTCCTGGTGGCAGGAATCTCCATTGTGAAATTCGCGCTCAACAATCGCCCGCCGATCGAGGACATTCTCTTCGCTAGCAAGTTCTCATCCGCGGGAGGCGATGTGACCGTCTTCATGTTGAGGATGCTGGTCGGAATCGGCTATTGCGCCGTGAGTTGGATCTTCATTGTGGAAATGGATTGGAACCGGATGGATCTGCTGGAGGCTTGGCGAGGACCAAGTCACACGGCACCGCACTTTCCGAAGGTCAGTGCTTGAGGGAAGTTGAACTCATGGAAGAAGCCAGGCGCTATCGCTCTCACTCGCCGTCCGAACCCGCCATCGACCGCGTAATGGCACTCAGCCTGGCCTTGGCCTTCCCGGTGTCGATGTTGTTCTGGCTGCTCGGCGCCGTAGGACCAGCTCCGTGGTATGCAAGTGGCGTAGACGCCCGCCAGAGCGGGTCCATGGATCTGGTTTGGGTGCCTGCGCCCGCCCGACGTCCCGAGCGCGTCCGGCCGGAACCGGTATTGGAGCCTACGCTGGGGCCGGTGCCCGAGCCCTCGCAACAGACGGGTGCTCCAGGTGCATCGCAAGAAAGTAGTGCGGCCTTTCCGCAAGCGGTATCGTCGATCGAGCCGGATACCGTTTCCGTGCCTGCCGACCCTTCCGGGACGGTGTATGACCCCAGTCGCGTGAGCCAAATCGCTGCTCCCGCGACGCGGTTATTGCGCGCCGATGCTGCACTCAGCAATGAGGCAGCGCGTATCGACGAGGTGTCGCTGCAACTCCATCCGGCGCCAGGCGCTGCGCTGGCCATGGCGGACCGGTGCACGGCCATAGTCGAAGTGAGCATCGACGCCCATGGCGACGTCACCGATGCACGATTGGTCGGCCCCTGCGCAAATCGCGCTACCGACACCGCTGCCTTGGAGGCCGTGCGGCTGTGGTCCTTTCACCCGGAGATCAGGGAAGGTGCGGCGGTGCCGAGCGTCCTGCAGGTCGAGGTGGATGTACCGCTCCAGTGACCCGCCGCTATCCGCACCCAAGGCGGCTATGAAAACCCGGCCTGAATGCGCCCCTCAGTCCGCCGCGCCCTTGGCTTCGGCGGTTCCCAGCACTTCCGGATGCTGCAGGCGCCTGGGTTTGCCCAGCAGCGGGTGCACGAACACCGCAGCCAGGATGATGACCACGCCGACGTAGAAGGTCGTGGTCAGTTCCCGCTGTTCACCCAGCAGCAGTGCGGCCAGCACGATCGCATAGACCGGCTCCAGGTTCACCGCCAGCTGCTGCGCGAATGCGCTCATGTGGCGCAGCGCCACCAGCGACAGCGTGAACGGCAGCAGGGTGCAGGCCAGCGCCAGGCCCAGCAGCAGGGCGATGTCGTGGCCGCTGGGCACCACCAGCAGCGGCCCGGCGAAGGCCGGGAACAGCATTGGCATCAACGGCGCCAGCAGGGTCAGCGTGAGCGTGCCCGCGCCCAGTTCCAGCGCGGTTACGGTGAGCGGGTCGCCGTGTTCGACGAGGCGCTTGTTGAGCGAACCGAACAGCGCCACCAGCAATGCCGAGATCGCGCCGACGGCAATGCCCGCGCGCATGCCCGCCGGCACGCCGCCCACCACCAGCACCACGCCCGGCAGCACCATCACGCCCAGTGCCAGCTCGCGCTTGGAAAAACGCGTGCGGGTCAGCCAGGGTTCGATCATCGCCACGAACACCGTGCCCAGCGCCATGCAGGTCGCGCCGACCGAGGCGTTGGAGAGCTTGATCGCGCCGTAGAAGGTCAGCCAGTGCAGGGCCACCAGCGCGCCGATGCCGGCATAGGCCAGCATCAGTCGCGCCGACATCGCCCGCAGCCCGCGCCACACGCGCGGCAGCAGCGCCAGCGCGGCGACCACGATCAGCATCCGCCACCACACCAGCGGCAATGCCGGCAACGTGATCAGCTTGCCGAGGATCGCGGTGAAGCCCCACAGCAGCACGCAGAAATGGATTTGCAGTTGCGCCTTGCTGGTCGGGTTCATGCGGCTGTGGTCGCTGTGGGGCGGTGGTGGCGAGGGGGCCCATTGTCGCCGCAGTTGCCAGTCGGCGGCGACGGGCGGAACGGACGAGACGAGGCGCCATCATGGGGTGCAGACTGGGAGCGGCCGGAGCCACTGCGATCGCACGTCCATGAGCAACGCCTTCATCGCCCATCTCCACGACCTGCTCGACGGGATGGGCCGGGTGACGACGCGTGCCATGTTCGGCGGCCACGGCGTGTATCTCGAGGGGGCCCTGATCGGCGTGGTCATCGAGGAAGCCCTGTACCTGAAGGCCGACAACGAGACCCGCCTGCATTTCGAGGCCGCAGGCAGCGAGCCCTACGTCTACCGCGGGCAGCAGCTGCCGATCCGCATGAGCTACTGGTCGGTCCCGGAGTCGGCCATGGAATCGGCGCAGGCGATGAAACCCTGGGCGGAACTCGCCTACGCAGCTGCCCTGCGCAAGACCCCGTCCAAGCGCCGCAAATAAAAATCCGCGGCCCGCCGCTGCGATGTCGATTTGGCCCGGGCCCGTTCGTCGTGACAGTGAAGGCCGCCATTGTGGATAGTTCGCAGGCCGCCGGCATCCCATCCAACCCCGGAACCCTGTCATGTCATTCCAGCACTCTGTTTTCGCCCGACTCGCCCTGGCCGCGACCCTGCTTTCGCTTGCCGTGGCGGCCAGCGCCAAGCCCGTCCGCTATGAGATCGACCCGTCCCACACGTTCCCGAGCTTCGAGGCCGACCACATGGGTGTCTCGGTGTGGCGTGGCAAGTTCAACTCCAGCCAGGGCGAGATCTCGCTCGACAAGAGCGCCGGCACCGGCACGGTGGAAGTGACGATCGATACCGCCAGCGTCGACTACGGCCTGGACGTGATGAATGACAAGGCGCGTGAAGCCGACCTGCTCGACGCGGGCAAATTCCCGAAGGCGGTCTACAAGGGGCGCCTGGCCGATTTTCGCGATGGCGCACCCACGCGCGTCAAGGGCGAACTGACCCTGCGCGGCGTGACGCGGCCGCTTGACCTGACCATCGACCGCTTCAAGTGCATCCCGCATCCGCTGCACAAGCGCGAACTGTGCGGCGCCGATGCGCTGGGCACGTTCCGCCGCGACGAATTCGGCATCGACGCCGGAAAGGACTATGGCTTCGACATGAACGTGACGCTGCGGATTCAAGTTGAAGCAGTGCAGGAAGCACAGGCTTCAGCCGGCAATGCGCAGGCGCCGTGACCTGTTGATCGTTTTCTTGCCGGCACGCTAACGGCCCATGCCGGAACATGCGACCACACAGTCGCCCATGAAGGAGGAGCAACGATGGCTTACTACGTTGATGGTTATGTGATCCCGGTGCCAAAGAAGAACCTGCCGGCGTATCGCACGATGGCGCGCAAGGCCGGGAAGATCTGGCGTGAGCACGGTGCACTGGAGGTCGTCGAGTGCGTGGCCGACGATGTCCAGCCCGGCAAGCTCACTTCGTTCCCGCAGGCGGTGAAGCTCAAGGCCGACGAGGTGGTGGTGTTCTCGTGGATCACCTACAAGTCGCGCGCGCAGCGCGACAAGATCAACAAGCTGGTGATGAATGACCCGCGCCTGGCGTCGATGATGGATCCCAAGAACTCGCCGTTCGACGCCAAGCGCATGTTCTTTGGCGGCTTCAAGCCGATCGTGTCGCTCTGAGCCGCCGCTCCGAAGCTCAGCCTTCGGCCAGGCACTCGGCCGCGCGCTGCCGCAGCAGCGCCTGTTCGCGCGCGTTGCGGGTCATGCCCGCGGCGCGCTCGAACTCCTCGCGCGCCTCGCCGAAGCGACCAAGCTTGCGCAACAGATCGCCGCGCACGCTCGGCAGCAGGTGGTAATCCTTCAACAGCGGGTCGCCGGTCAGCCCGTCGACCACGGCCAGGCCCGCGGCCGGGCCGAACAGCATCGACAGCGCGACCGCGCGGTTGAGTTCGACCACCGGTGAGGGCACCTGCTGCGCCAGCGCACCGTAGAGGCCGACGATGCTGGCCCAGTCGGTTTCATCGGCGGTCAACGCGCGGGCATGGCAGGCGGCAATTGCCGCCTGCAGCGTGTACGGGCCACGCGTGGGGTTGCGCACCGAGCCGAGTTTTTCCGCACGCTCCAGCGCGGCCAGTCCGCGGTGGATCAGCAGCTGGTCCCAGCGGGCGCGGTTCTGTTCGAGCAGCAGCACAGGCTCGCCGTTGCCGTCCACGCGCGCGGCCGAACGCGAGGCCTGGATTTCCATCAGCGCGACCAGGCCGTGCACCTCCGGCTCGTTCGGCACCAGCCCGGCGAGGATGCGGCCCAGGCGCAGCGCGTCCTCGCACAAACCGGGGCGCATCCAGTCGTCGCCGGCGGTGGCGGCATAGCCTTCGTTGAAGATCAGGTAGATGACCGCCAGCACCGACGACAGCCGCTGCGCCAGTTCCTCGCCACGCGGGACCTCGTACGGCACCTGCTTGTCGGCCAGCGTGCGCTTGGCGCGGACGATGCGCTGGGCGATCGTCGGCTCCGGCACCAGGAACGCGCGCGCGATCTCGTCGGTGCTCAGTCCGCCGAGCAGGCGCAGGGTCAATGCCACCTGCGCGGGCGTGGACAGCACCGGATGGCAGGCGGTGAACACCAGCCGCAGCAGGTCATCGCCGATGGGATCGTCGAGCTTGTCCAGGTGCGCGTCGTCGGCGCTTTCCTGTTCGGCTTCAAGCTCCCGCGCGAGCTCCTCGTGCTTGCGCTGCAGCAGCTTGCTGCGGCGCAGGCGGTCTATGGCACGGTGCTTGGCGGTGGCCATGAGCCAGGCGCCGGGCTGGTCGGGGACGCCGGTCTCCGGCCAGCGTTCCAGGGCGGCGACCAATGCGTCCTGCGCCAGTTCCTCGGCCAGGCCGACGTCGCGCACCATGCGCGCGAGCGTCGCGATCAACTTGGCTGATTCGATGCGCCATACGGCATCGATGCTGCGGTGGATGTCGGTCGCCGTCATGGCGACCGATCACACCACCGACGTTGTGAGGTTGCAAGTGCTCGAAGTGGCATCACGCGCCTTCCAGGCGGGGCGTCGCGGCACCGTCGTGCTCGCTCAGGCGCTTGAGGTTGCCGAGCCCTTCCTCGAAGGCCTTGCCGATCATGCGGTCCATGTTCACGAACACGCTGAACACCTTGGAGACATACGGCATGTCGCCATTCATCGCCCAGGTCACGTCGCTGCCATTGCCCTGCGGCACGATGGTGAACTGCGCGGAGCTGCGCGCCTGCATCGGCCGGGTGAAATCAAGCTGCACCTCGATGCGCGAGGAGGGCACAGACTGCACGATCTCCATCCGTCCGGCGCCGGCCTTGTTGTTGCCGTCCCACCGGTAGGTCGCGCCGGTGCCCTGTGCGGCACCGCCGATCTCGCGCTGCATCTGCGGATCGAGCTTCTCGTACGGCGACCACGCGCGCCAGCGGTTGAAGTCGTTGATCTGCGCGAACACCTGGTCCGGTGGTGCCTGGATGTGGACGTGGCGTTCGACGCGGAACGTGTCCGGGCGGGTTGCGGCGAAGATGAGGACGGCCGCGATCAGTACGACGACGGCGATGGCGATGAACTTCAGCATTCGAAACTCCGTTCCATGGGGTGAATAGGTTTGAGGTCAGTGCTTGGGGGGCGAGCCGGCCTGCTGCTGCATTTCCTCCAGGCCGGCGGCGGCTTTCTGCACGTCGGCGGGGAAGTCGGCCATCTCCTGCACCTGGCGGATCTCGATCACTTCGTTGTCCGAGGCCGGGCAACGCGAGGCCCAGGCGATGGCTTCCTCGCGCGACTTCACCTGAATCATCCAGTAGCCGCCGAGCACTTCCCTGGCTTCGCTGAAGGGGCCATCGGTGACCTGCGGTTTGCCGCCCTTGAAGCTCACGCGCGCGCCCATCGACGGCGGGTGCAGTCCGTCCAGCGCCAGCAGCACGCCGGCTTTCTGCAGGGACTCGTTGTATTTCATCATCGCCGCTACGGCGTCGGCTTCCGGCATCGTGCCGGGCGCAGCGGATTCATAACCCTTGGGGATCATCAGCATCATGAAGCGCATGGTGGCATCTCCGTGGTGGCGGGTCAGCGGTTGGGGACCGCATCGGGTTTCATGTGGACGTACTCCCACAGGTGGCCGTCCAGGTCCTCGAAGCCGTGGCCGTACATGAAGCCCTGGTCGCTGGCATCGAAGTGGGTCTTGGCGCCGGCGGCCACGGCCTTCGCGACGATCGCATCGACCGCGTTGCTGCTGTCCAGGGTCAGGCAGACGATGGCCTCGGTGGCCTGTGTCGCATCGTGCACCGGCTTGCGGGTGAAGGTCTGGAAGAACGGTTCGGTCAGCAGCATGACGTAGATGTCGTCGGACACCACCATGCATGCCGCCAGTTCGTTGGTGAAGTCCGGGTTGAACGAGTAGCCGAGCTTTTCGAAGAAGTCGACCGAGCGGTCGAGGTCCTTGACCGGGAGGTTGACGAAGATCTGGCTGGCCATGGCGATCACGCCTCGCTTTCGCAGTTGACCATCCACGACACGCCGAACTGGTCGACGAGCATGCCGAAGCTGACCGACCAGAAGGTCTTGTCGAGCGGCATGATCACGTTGCCCTTGTCCGACAGTGCCTTGAACACGCGCTCGGCTTCGCCGACGGAGTCGACGTTGAGGGCGATCGCGCAGCCCTTGATGCCGTCGTAGCTGTCGGTGGGCATGCCGTCCGATGCCATCAGCACCTGGTCGCCGACCTGCAGGCGGGCGTGCATGATCTTGTCGCGATAGTCGGCCGGCACGTGATCGCAGGCGGGGCTGTCGCCGAAGGTGGTGATGGGGTCGAGCGCACCGCCGAGTGCCTGCGCGTAGAAGCGCATCGCGGTGCCGCAGTTGCCGTTGAAGGTGAGGTAGGCGTTGATCTTCATGGGATGTCCTGTTGGCTGATGAGGTCGGTGATCAGCGGCGTTCGCCAAGCTGGGCACGCAGGCGGTCTTCCTGGGCGCGCAGCTCGGGGGTGAGTTCGGGGCCGAAGTCCTCGGTCTCGTAGACCTGGCGGATCTCGACTTCGCCGTTGTCCTTGCCTTCGAACAAGTTGGGTGCGCGCTTGACCCATTCGATCGCTTCGGCCAGTGAGCCGGTCTCGAACAGCCAGTAGCCGGCGATGAGTTCCTTGGTCTCGGCGAACGGGCCGTCGACGATGCTGCGTTGCGTGCCGCTGAAGCGCACGCGGGCGCCCTTGCTGCTCGGGTGCAGGCCTTCGCCGCCGACCATCACGCCGGCCTTGACCAGTTCTTCGTTGTAGTTGCCCATCTGCGTGAGCAGCTCTTCGCTCGGCATCACGCCGGTTTCCGATTCCGCGGTCGCGCGGACTATCACCATGAAGCGCATCGTCGTCTCCTGCTTTGGAGCCGCCGGAGTGGGGCTCTTGTCTGGATGACGAACGGGAATGGGGTGGATCGACAGTTGCCGGAAACTTTTTTTGCACTGTGGGCATTCGTGTGCGGGTTGCGTCGGTCGCAGCATCGGCTCTTGCGTCTTCCGAAGGGCGCCGTCCGCCGGGCCGGGGATTGCTCCGCCCCTTCGCCGGACATCCTGTCCGGAGGTGGGGCGTGGGCCATCCATGGCCCACTGCTGCGCAATCCCCGACCCGGCGGACGACGCTTATGCATTTCATTGCCCGGTCTTCGTCTCTGGCCCGTCATCCCCGCGAAGGCGGGGACCCAGCGACGTTGGCCCGTCATTCCCGCGAAGGCGGGAATCCATGGACGTTGCTTTTTCACCCGCCCACGGAAGTCCCGCCTCAATCCTTCGGCAGCGCCAGCAACCAGTCCACGAACGTCTGCGCCGCAGCACGCAGCCGCCGGTGCGAGGGATACACCACGTAGTAGCCCCAGCGCGCCTTCACCGTCGGCACCGGCAGTCGCTGCAGCCGTCCGCTTTCGAGATAGGGCGTGACGATGCGCGAGCGCGCGAGCGCAATGCCCATCCCGAACACGGCGGCGTTCATGGCGCCGGTGCTGTCGGTGTAGGTCAGGCGCTCGTCGAACTTGGCGCCGTGCACGCCGGCGGCGCGGAACCAGTCGTGCCAGCCCTGCCGCGAGTGGTCGGAGATCAGCGGCTGCCTGGCGACGTCCGCCGGCTCGCGGATCTGGTCGACTCCCGGAAAGTCCGGCGAGACCACCGGCAACAGGCCTTCGTCCATCAGGAAATGCGATGTCAGGCCGGGCCAGTGTCCGGGTCCATGGCGGATGCCGAAGTCCGGGCCAGGTTCGTCGAAGCGGGTGAGTGCGACTTCGGTGTCGATGCTCAGGCGCAGGTTGGGGTGCGCCTGGGTGAACTCAGGCAAGCGCGGCGTCAGCCAGGTGTAGGTGAGCGAGTGCAGGGTGGTGAAGCGGATGCGGTCGCTGTCCTCGCGACCCGAACGCAGGCTGCGCAGCACGCCATCGACGTCGGCCAGGGCACTGCCGGCGGCGTCGGCCAGCTTGCGGCCGTCGGCGGTCAGGGCGACCCCGCGCGCATGGCGCTGGAAAAGGGCCACGCCCAGCCGCGACTCGAGCTTGCGCACGTGGTGGCTGACCGCGCTGGCGGTCAGGTGCAGTTCCTCGGCGGCGTGGGCGAAGTTCTGGTGCCGGGCCGCCGATTCGAATGCCGTCAGGGCCGGCAGCCAGTCCGCGCGCAGTGCCATGTCGAGCCTCAAATCTGATTTGTGTCTGACAGCCAAAGTATGCGCTTGTGCAGGACGTACAGGTAATCAGAATGGCGGTCTGGCAAGAGCCAGATTAGTCGATGGGCGCCCCCCCGGCGCCGGACCGCAGGAGCGGACGAATGGGCCATCTGCACGAAGTGACTCCGCAATTGACGATGCAGGCGCTGCCGATCGAGGCGGTCCCGGCGATCGAAGTGGGCCCCGGCTGCCTGCGCCGCGACCTGCCCGCCGGTCCCGGCCTGCGCATGTGGGTGGTGGACATGGCGCCGGGCTCGAAGTGGCCGGTGCTGGACCACCATGAGACCGGCGTGTCGTACTACGTGATCAGCGGCGAAGTAATCGAGGGCGAGGCCCGCCACGGCGCCGGAACGTACGTGTACTTCGCTCCCGACAGCCGGCATCGCCCGCACACCGAAAGCGGTGTACGCCTGATCGGAGTGAACCTTGGCTACGCCGCGTTCCTGGCCGCAGGCGGCAGTTCGGAATCCATCACGCATTGCTATCACCCGACGCAGGGCTGACCACGCCCGCGCGTCGACTGTCGTTCCACATACGTCCTCCCCCACGAGTACGTCCTCGAAGAGGTTTGGCATGACCAGCGTTGCATCGACTTCCAGTCTTTCCGATACGCACGAACGCGGTTGGCTCACGCCGCTGGAACTGTGCCTGCTTGGCGCCATCTGGGGCGCTTCGTTCCTGTTCATGCGCGTGGCCGCTCCTGATTTCGGCGCGATGGCGCTGGTCGAGGTTCGCCTGGCCCTGGGCTCGCTCGTGCTGCTGCCGTTCCTGTGGCGTGCCCGCGCGCAGTTCCCGGCGAAACTGTGGCCGAAACTGGCGATCATCGGCGCGTTGAATTCGGCGCTGCCGTTCATGTTGTTCGCCTGGGCGGCCAAGACCGCGCCCGCCGGCGTGGGCGCGATCACCAATGCGATGACGGTGCTGTTCACCGCGCTCGTCGGCTTCCTGTTCTTCGGCGAGAAGATCGGTGCACGCCGGGCGATCGCGCTGGTCGCAGGTTTTGTCGGCGTGATCGTGCTGGCCAGCGACAAGACCGCCGGCGCGAGCATCGGCTGGGCGGTCGCCGCCGGTGCCGGCGCTTCGTTCCTGTACGGCGTGGGCATCAACCTGGTGCGTCGCCACCTGACCGGCCTGCCGCCGGCGGCGGTGGCCTCGGCGACCCTGGGCGTGGCCGCGCTGCTGACGTTGCCGTTCGCCATCGCGAACTGGCCGACCCATGCGGTCGCGATGAAGTCATGGTTGTCGGCCGGCATGCTCGGCGTGCTGTGCACCGGCCTGGCCTTCGTCATGTACTACCGCCTGATCGCCCGGATCGGCGCAGGCCGCGCTTCGACCGTGACCTACCTGATCCCGGTGTTCGGCGTGGCATGGGCCTGGCTGCTGCTCGACGAGCCGCTGACCTTGAAGATGGGCATCGCAGGCGTGATGATCCTGGGCAGTGTTGCGCTCAGCCAGCGCACTGCGAAGTGACGACATGACCGAAAAGCGCGTGGTTTTCGACTTCGACTTCGAGTTCACCAACGGCGGCGGTATCCAGGGCCAGGACTTCCGCCTGGACATCGACGGCGACGACATCGCCGATGCCGAGCTGGTCGACTACATCGTGCGCGACCTGCGCCTGCTGATGGTCGGCCCCGCGCGCATCCTCAACAAGAAGATCATTACCGAGCCGCACAAGCGCAAGGCAGGAGGCGCCGGGAAAGGGCGCATCTACGTCGACCTCAGCCACGTCATCGAGGACGGCCTGGTCACTTATCCCGGTCTCCCTGCCGCGCGCATCTGCGACTTCCTCAGCCGCGAGCAGTCGCGTGCGAAGTACGCCGCGGGCACCGAGTTCCAGATCGCGAAGATCGAGATCGTCGCCAACACCGGCACCTACATCGACTGTCCGTCGCACCGCTATGCGCATGGCCACGATCTTTCGCAGGTCGGGATCGCTGCGTTCGCCGACCGAGATGGCATCGTCATCCGCGCAGATCATCGCGAAGTACGTGCGATCGATGCCTCGTGGTTCCGCGACAAGGAGCTGCGCGGTCGCGCCGTGCTCGTCCACACCGGCTGGGACGCCTACTGGCGAGAGCCGGGCTACGCCATCGAACATCCGTACCTGACCGAGGACGCGGCTGCCTACCTGCGCGACTGTGGCGTCGCCCTGGTCGGCATCGACTCGATGAACATCGACGACACCCGCGGTGGTGAGCGCCCGGTGCATACGACGCTCCTCGGCGCCGAGATCCTGATCGTCGAGCACCTGTGCAACCTGGCCGCGCTGCCGGACGAAGGCTTCGCCTTCAGCGCGATCCCGCCGAAGGTGAAGGGCGCAGGTACGTTCCCGGTGCGCGCGATGGCACGCCTGCCGTAGGAGCGAGCTTGCTCGCGAACCAGCGTGTGCCCATCGCGAGCAAGCTCGCTCCTACGTCGACGGGCCCTGCGAGTCGGCGATGCGTGACTGCGCCCGCGCCAGGCTCGCGCCCGTCACCGCCCATGCGAGCGCGATGGCCGCGCCCACCAGAGCGGCGATCGCCGGTTGCTGCGCCAGCATGTCGACGAAGGTCTTGGCCCAGCCGCTGACGGCATCGGCGCCGCGATAGACCACCGAGTCGATGAAGCTCTTGGCCTTGTACTTGGCCTCGGTCGGGACAACGGTGAACAGCATCTCGCGGCCCGGCCTGACGAACGCGTACTCGCCGAAGCGGCGCACCACCATCACCACCGCCAGGACAGCAAAGGTCGGCGCCATCGCCAGCCACAGGAAGCCGAGCATGGTCACCATGGGCACCGCCACCAGCAGCACGCCCAGCCCCAGTCGCTGCACGAGCCGGCCGGTGAGGAACAGCTGCGAGGCGATCGTCAGGCTCTGCACGATCACGTCGATCATGCCGAACACCTGGGTCTGGTCGGCGCGATCGGGGAAGCGCAGCTCGATCAGTCGCGCCTGTTCGAAGTAGAGGAAGGTGCTGACGCTGGCCAGCAGCAGCACGAACGCGGAAATGCCCAGCAGGTATGGCGAGCGCATCACGGTGGTGATGCCGGCAAGCGGACTGCCGCCGAGCGGTCGTGCGCGCGCACCGGCGGTGAGTTCCTCGCGCACCGGATGCGCGTCGCGCCATCGTTGCAGGCGCCGGGCGGCGAAGATCGCGGCAACCAGCAATGTCGCCGCCAGCCAGAGCAGGCCCGCGTGGCCGATCAGTTCGACCAGCGCGATGCCGAGCAACGGCCCGACCAGGCCGCCCAGGCTGGCGCCGGAGGCCATCAGCGCGAAGATGCGCTTGGCCTGCGAGGTCGGGAACAGGTCAACACACACGCTCCACACCACCGACACCGCGATCAGGTTGAACACCGAGATCCAGATGTAGAACGTGCGCGCGATCCACAGGTTGTCCGGATCGAGCTGGAAGCAGACCGCGAACAGCGCCAGGTTGGCGGCGAAGAAGCCGAACGTCCACGGCAGGATGTGGCGCCGCTTCACCTTCGCCGCGATCCAGCCGAACAGCGGCATCACCGCCAACGTGGCGACGAAGGTGCCGGTGAACAGCCATTGCAGGTTGTCGACGCCACCGGCGACGCCCATCGTCTCGCGCACCGGCCGCAGCATGAAATAGCCGGCAAACAGCAGGAAAAACACCAGGGCGCCGGCCAGTACCGGGGGCGCCTCGTCTTCGGTCACGCCGAAGAGGGACGCGATCTTGTGCGACCAGTTCGCCATGGGCACCGCTCAGGCCAGCGCCACGACGAGCGCGTCGCGTTGCTTTGCATCGAGCAGTTGGCCCGTGCCGGCCTTGAGGTTGTCGAGCTGGTGCCGGGCCTTCGAGGTGGCCGGGATCACCACCGTCACTTCCGGCTGGCTGAGCACGTACTTCAGGATCAGCTGCGCCCAGGAATCAGCACCGACCTCGGCCGCCCACGGTGGCAGCGGCTTGTCGCGCATCTGCGAGATAAGGCGGCCATCCTCGAAGGCGCGGTTGATCATCACCGCGATGCCCAGTTCCTTCGCCAATGGAAAGATCGTCTTTTCGGCGCCGCGCGAAACCGGCGAGTAGTTGATCTGGATCCAGTCGGGTTTGTGCTGGCGCATCTCGGCGGCGAGCTGCGCCTGACCGTCCTCGCGGTAGTGGGTAAGGCCGACGTAACGCGTCTTGCCCTGCTGCTTCAGCTCGCGCGCAAGTGCGATCTGCGCGGCGGTGTCGCGCAGGTTGTGGACCTGCAGCAGCTCGACCTTGTCGGTCTTGAGCCGGCGCAGCGAATCATTGAACTGGGCCAGGCCTTCCTCGCGCCCGCTCACGCCCGACAACTTGGTGGCGATGAACAGCTTCTGCCTCGCCTTGGCGTCGGTGATCAGGTCGCCGAGGACGTCTTCGGCGGTGGAGTAGGTAGGTGCGGTATCGATCAGCGATCCGCCGGCGTTGACGAAGGTGTCGAGCACTTCACGCAGCGGCGCGCGGCCGGCGGCATCGGTGCCGACTTCAAAACTGCCGGACGTGCCCATGCCGATCACCGGGATCTTCTCGCCGGTGGCGGGAACCGCGCGCGTCAGCAGCGGGCCCTTGAAAGGCTTCATTGCCGCGGCCGCGGGCGCGGACGCACTGGCGGCCGGCTTTTCCTGGCTGCAGGCCACCAGTGGCGCCAGGGCGATGCCTGCGGCGGTCAGGGTGGCGGTGGAGATGAACTCGCGACGGTTGGCCATGGCGTGATCTCTTCCGGGGGGTGAAGGGGGATTGTGCCGTTGTTGCCCGTGCAACGTGCGAGTGCCGATTGGCACGGCCGGGAGCCGGTGACTGCGCGCTTCGCGCGACTGGATCCCGGCTTTCGCCGGGATGACGGGATACCTCAGGCGCCCAGGCGCCGCAGCAGCGCCATTGCCGCCGCCGGGTTGCGCTCTTTCGCGGCGCTGATGAAATAGACGAACACGTCACGCTTGCTGCCACTGCCATGCTGCGCCGCAAGATAGGGCAGGTCGGCCGGTTGCCCGCCTTGCGACCACTCGCGCGCACGCGCTGCCCAGCGGTCGAGTTCGTCGTCGGGATAGCCGTCGGGGATGTCGCTGCGCGTCTGCATCAGGCGCGCGTAGACGAAGTCCGCGGTGACGTCGGCGAAGGACGGATGCTCGGGCGAATCGGTGAAGACACCGGCCATGTTGTGTTCGCGCAGCAGCGCCACGTAGTCCTTGTCGACGAAGGCGTGGTCGCGCACGTCGATCACGTGGCGCAGGCGCCGGCCTTCGACTTGCGTGGGAAGCAGTGCGAGGAACTGCGCGAACGTGTCGCGCTGCAGCGGCGGCCCCTGGTCGAACTGCCAGACGATCGGGCCAAGGCGATCTCCCAGCGAAGCGATGCCACCGACGAAGTCCTCGATCTGCGGACCGGTCCTGGCCAGCGTCTTCGACTGCATGATCCGCATCGGCGCCTTGGCCGAAAACAGGAAGCCGTCCGGCGTCTCCGCCGCCCACTTCGCGTACGTCGCCGGTTTCTGCGAGCCGTAGAAGGTACCGTTGACCTCGATCGCGCTGAGATGGCGGCTGGCGTACTCGAGCTCGCGCCGCTGCACGAGGCCCTTGGGGTAGAAGTTGTTGCGCCAGGGCACGTAGGTCCAGCCGCCGACACCGACGCGGATGCCGTCGACCGGTTTCGGGCCGTTACCGAAGTCGTCCATCGCTCAGGCGTCCTTCCAGGGGTCGTAGGTGCCGAACCACCACAGATGGCCTTCGAGGTCGCGGCAGGCATAGCCACGGCCGCCGTAGGGCTGGTCGGCGATGTCGATCACGACAGGGGCACCGGCTTTGGTGGCCTGCGCATAGTGGGCGTCGGCATCGGCGACGATCACGCAGATGCTCTGGGTCGCGCGCTGGCCGGTTTCGTCGGGATGGATCATCAGCCGCGACCACTCGCCGTCCTTGTTGGCCGAGCCGAGCATGATCATGCCGCTGCCGTGGACGAGCTGCGCGTGGAGAACCACATCGCCGTCGGTGTAGACCGCCTGGCGCTGGAAGCCGAAGGCGTCGCACAGCCAGTCGATGGCCTTGGGTGCGTCGCGGTAGACCAGGGTGGGAATGACCGTGCTGCCGGGGGACATGGCGGGTTCCTCGTTGGATGAAGCCCCTCTCCCGCGCGCGGGAGAGGGGGGTAGAGCACGCGCTTCGCGCGTCTGGATCCCGGCTTTCGCCGGGATGACGATCATTTGATCGGTTCGTCCAGCATCATCTCGCGAACGAAACGCACCGGCGGCGCGCCATACGACAGCACCTGGTCGTGATAGGCCTTGGCGTTGAACTTGTCACCGAGCTTGGCCTCCACCGCCTTGCGCATGTCGAAGTGCTCCTGCGCACCGACGAAGTACGTCGGCAGCTGCGCCGAGGTCAGCTGCGCGCGCACCCACTTGCCGGACGCTTCGCGCTCCTGCTGGAAGGCCTGCTTGGTCATCAGCTCCATCGCCTGCTCGCGGCTCCAGTTGTCCACGTGCACGCCCTGGTCGAGGATCGCGTTGGCAATCGTGCGCAGGTAGAACTTCAGCTGCACAAGGCGGAACAGCGGGTCGTTATCGAGGTAACCCGCGTCGGCCATCATGTCCTCGGTGTAGACCGCCCAGCCCTCGGCGAACAGGCCCGAGCGCAGCACCGAACGCAGGGTCGAATGCGACTTGGCCGAATGCGCGCCTTCCAGGTAATGGCCCGGCATCGCTTCGTGGATCGACAGCAGGTGGATCATGCGGCTGTTGTATTCGCGCAGGAACGAGTCGGCCTGCTTGGCGTCCCAGTCGTCCGGAATCGGCGAGATCGCGTAGTAGGTGTCCAGCCCCTTGTCGAGCGGACCCGGCGAGTCGCAATAGGCCACCGCGACGCCGCGCTGGAACTCCGGCATCAGGATGATCTTGACCGGGTCGTTGGGCACGGTGACCAGGTCATGCTTGCGGGTGAAGTCGGTCGCTTCGGCCAGCGTCTTCTTGGCGAAGTCGACCACTTCGTTGCGTGCCGGCTTGTCGGTGTAGGCCAGCTCGAGCGCAGCCTCGATCGCCTTCTGCTGCTGGTCCGGGTTCGGGTTGGCCGGCAGTTCCGGTGCGTTGGGCTTGTCCTTGAGCACGTTCTGGGCGATGGCGTACATCTCGCCGCGCACGCGCTTGAGCTCGGACTCGGCACGCTGCTTGATCTCCGCGCGCGACAGCGAGGAGTTCAACGAGAACTGCAGCTTCTCGTCGTACAGGGTCTGGCCGATGCGGAAGTCACCCTTCGCGTTCGGTACCAGGGTCTTGTCGAGCCAGGTCTGCTGCTCGGCCACGGCCTTGCGCAGGCCAGCGACGGCGGCGTCGAGCTGCTTGCGATCCTCGCCCTTGAGCTGGTCGGCATTGGGGACGATGAAGGTGTCGATCAGGCTGAGCACGCCGGCGTTCTGCTTGGCGACGGTCTCGGCGTGGATCGACGGCACGCGTGCCGGGTCGAGGTTCTCGCGCATCTGGGCGTAGATGCCCGGGATCTTCTGCATGCGCGCGGTGGCCGACTTCAGGCGCTGCGGCATCGGTGCGAAATCGCGCGCCATGAGGTTGTAGATCGCGCCGCCGGCCAGGCCGCTGTAGACCTGCGGATCCCAGGCCCAGCTCTGCAGCGTCTCGATGCCCCAGATGTCACCGCGGATCTGGTTGCGCAGGATCGAGGCGTCGATCTGGTTCTCGCGCGAGAGCTTGGTGGTGTCGATCGCGTCGAGCTCGGTCAGCAGCTTCTTGCTGAAGTCGACCAGCTTGGTGCGGCCGGCCGCGCTGAGGTCGTCGACCTCGCTGTCGTAGTCGTGCTTGCCGATCTGGGTGGCGCTGACCGGGTTGAGCTGCAGCCAGCCGTCGAGCCAGCGCTGCGAGATCTCGGCGAAGCGGGCGTCGGTGGCGGCATCGGAGGCCGGGGCGGCCGGTGCCGTGGCGGCGGTGTCGGCCGGCGCCGGCGGGGTCTGCGGCTGGCAGGCGGCCAGGGTCGCGCTGAGCACGGCGACGGCGAGGAGGGTGGGGCGCAACGAACGCATGGCAGGTCTCGGAACAGGCGGCAGGCCGCGATCTCCACAGGATATCGCCAGCGGCGTGGGGCCCGCATGGGTCGTTGGTTGAGTCCGGCCGCCGGTTGCCTTGCCGAATCTGTCGCGAGCGCCCGGGAGGGCCCTCAGGCGCCGGCGCCGGCAATGCCTTCGGGGTGGGCGTAGACATTGAGCTGCCCGCCGCGGGCGAACGCCGCCAGGGTGATGCCGGCAGCCTCTGCGGTGCGGATGGCCAGGTCGGTCGGAGCCGAGATCGCCACGACAATCGCGATGCCCGCGGTCGCGGCCTTGTGCACGATCTCGTACGACGCGCGCGAGGTGATGACCAGGAAGCCGTCCTGCGCACGCAGCGGCGGCGCCTGCGCCACCATGGCGCCGATCAGCTTGTCGAGCGCGTTGTGCCGGCCGACGTCCTCGCGCACCAGCAATCCGCCGCCATGGGCGAAACCTGCGGCATGCACGCCACCGCTGTGGGTGTTGAGGGGCTGCTGTTCGGCGAGGGCGGCCAGCGCGGCATGGATCTGCGTTGTGCCCACGGGTGTCGGTGCGGCCACGCGCGGCACCGGACGCAACGCTGCCTGCAGCGATTCGACCCCGCACAAGCCGCAGCCGCTGCGGCCTTCGATGCCGCGCCGCCGATCCTGCAAGGCATCGAAGCGCGCTTGCGGAATCGCCGCGTGCAAGGCGATGCCATCCTCGTGCCGCACCACATCGACCAGGCGGAACTCGTCGGCGCTGGCAACAATGCCTTCGCTCAGGGCAAAGCCGAGGGCGAAGTCCGGCAGCGATTCGGGCGTGGCCATCATCACCACGAACGGTTCACCGTTGTAGAGCAGCGCCACCGGCGCCTCGACGATCACGCGGTCGTCGTGCTGCATGCGCGCGTCGCCGTGCAGGCGCAGCGCCTGCACATCGCTCAGTGCTTCGTTCACACGGTCCCGCACAGCTGCCGTCCGCGCGAAGTGAGCCACAACACGGTGCGATCGCCGTCCTCGCGTTGCTCGACCAGGTCCAGGCCATCGAAGCGCGGATCGCTGCCCAGTGCCGACAGCAGTCGCTGCAGTTCGCTCAGGCCCAGGCCCAGGCGCTTGGCGACGCGATGGATCGACTGCCCGTCCTCCTGTGCGAGCAACTGCAGCAACGCCAGCGCGGAATCCTCGGTCATGCGATCGCGCTCCGTGCGAGCCGCACCGGGATCGATTTCGATGCCGGGGTGCGTGCGCGTTCGGCATGGTGGTCGAGCGGAACCAGTGGATTGGTCTCCGGGAAGTAACTGGCCAGGCAGCCTTCGGGGATGTCGTACTCGACCAGGCGGAAACCGGTCACCGTGCGTTCGCCGTCGGACCACACCGAAGTGATGTCGACCAGGTCGCCGTCGTGGAAGCCCAGCCGGCGCAAGTCGGCGGCATTGATGAAACACACGCGGCGCAGGCCGTGCACGCCGCGATAGCGATCATCGAGGCCATAGACGGTGGTGTTGTACTGGTCGTGCGAGCGGACGGTCATCAGGGTGAACAGCTTGCCGTCCCGGGATTCATCCGCCGGCAGCAACGGATGGGCATGGAACGTCGCCTTGCCGCTCGCGGTCGGGAACACCCGCTCGCGGCCGGGATGGTGGAGGTGGAATCCGCCCGATGCGCGCACGCGCGAGTTGAAATCGGTGAAGCCATCGATGACGCGGGCAATGCGGTCGCGGATGCGGTCGTAGTCCTCCACCAGCCACAGCCACGGCGTGCGGCTCTGCGGCAGCGTCGCCGCGGCCAGCCGCGCGACGATCGCCGGCTCCGACAGCAACTGGTCGGAAGCCGGCGGGTTCATGCCCGACGACAGGTGCACCATGCTCATCGAGTCCTCCACCGTCACCGCCTGCGGACCCGCGGCCTGCAGGTCGATCTCGGTGCGTCCCAGGCACGGCAGGATCAACGCCTGGCGGCCATGCACCAGGTGCGAGCGATTGAGCTTGGTGCTGACGTGCACGGTGAGCTGGCAGCGGCGCAGCGCCTCGATGACGCGCGCGCTGTCGGGCGTGGCCGCGGCGAAGTTGCCGCCCATCGCGAAGAACACGCCGGCACGACCATCGTGCATGGCCTCGATCGCGGCGATGGTGTCGTGGCCGTGCGCGCGCGGCGGCTGGAAGTCGAACTCGGCGCCGAGACGGTCGAGAAACGCAGGCGAAGGCTGTTCGTAGATGCCCATCGTGCGGTCGCCCTGCACGTTGGAATGGCCGCGCACCGGGCAGGGGCCCGCGCCTGGCCGGCCGATGTTACCGCGCAGGAGCAGCAGGTTGGCCAGCATCTGGATCGTGGCGACGCTGCGCGCATGCTGGGTGATGCCCATGCCCCAGCACAGGATCGTCGCCGGGCTGTCGATGTAGGTCTGCGCGGCGTGTTCGAGCTCGGCGCGGGTCAGGCCCGACTCGCTTTCCAGCGTGTCCCAGGCGATCGCGCGCAGCGAGGCAGCGAAGTGCTCGTAGCCGCTGGTATGTGCGGCGATGAAGTCGGCATCGACCACGCCGCGTTCGACCACGACCTTGGCCAGCGCCGTCGCCACGGCGAGGTCTCCGCCGATGCGCGGTTGGTAGTACTCCGAAGCGATGCGCGTGCCGCTGCCGCCGAGCATGTCCGCTGGTGACTGCGGATTGGCGAAGCGTTCCAGTCCGCGTTCCCGCAGCGGGTTGAACACGACGATGCGGCAACCGCGGCGTGCCGCCGTGCGCAACTCGCCGAGCATGCGCAGATGATTGGTGCCGGGGTTCTGGCCGAAGATGAAGATGGCGTCGCTGTGCTCGAAATCCTCCAGCGTGACCGAGCCCTTGCCGCTGCCCAGCTGCTCGGTGAGCGCCACGCCCGACGCCTCGTGGCACATGTTCGAGCAGTCGGGCAGGTTGTTGGTGCCGTACTCGCGCACGAACAGCTGGTAGAGGAACGCCGCCTCGTTGGAGGTGCGACCGGAGGTGTAGAAGATCGCCTCATCGGGCGAGGGCAGGGCGTTGAGCGCGTCAGCCACCATCGCGAACGCGCCGTCCCAGTCGATCGGTCGGTAATGGTCGCTGCTGGCGTCGTAGACCATCGGCTCGGTCAGGCGGCCCTCCGCTTCGAGCAGGCGATCCTCCCACTGCGCCAGCTCGCTGACGCTGTTGGCGGAGAAGAACTCGCGCGTCACCCGCTTCGACGTCGCCTCGTTGGCGACTGCCTTGACGCCGTTCTCGCAGAACTCGAACGTCGAGTGCACGTTGCGGTCCGGCCATGCGCAACCCGGGCAGTCGAAGCCGCGCGGCTGGTTCGCGCGCAGCAGGGTGTTGGCGCCCTTGACCAGCACCTGCTGCTCGCGCAGTGCCTGCCAGGAACTCTTCAGTGCATCCCAGCCACCGGCGGGCTTTTCGTACGGGTCGATGGGCTTGTTGTCGGTCATCTGCAGTCGATCGTTTGCCGGCGGTTGCGCCTGCATGCGCCGATGATAGGCCTGTTGCCGTCTTTCCGGGCTGAAGGCCCGTCCGGCACGTGTCGGCTCGTGGCATAGTCGCGACCGTTGAAGTTCACGAGGGGCGGCGATGCGGATCAACTTTGCGGCAACGGCGATGCTGGCGTCGGTGATGGCGCTGGTCGTGGCGGTGGCGGGCTGCAGCGAAAAGCGCAGCGCCATGGATGCCGGCGGCTCGGGCCCCGCACAGGCCACCGCCAATCGCGCCGGCTCGATGCTGGCCTATGAGCACAGCGTGGTCGTCTGGCTCGATGCCGGGCAGATTCCGCAGCGGCTTCAGACCGTGCGCGATGCCTGCAGCCAGCAGCGCGTCGGTGACTGCACCGTGCTCGATGTCGACCAGCAGGCCGGCGATACGCGCAGTGCCAGCCTGACCGTGCGCGTCGTGCCGGCCGGCGTGGAGCCGCTGATTTCCCTGGCCGGCAAGGACGGCGAAATCGGTCACCGCCGCACTCACGCCGAAGACCTGGCCGTGGTCGTGCGCGACAACGACACCCAGCGCCAGCGACTGCAGAATGAACGCACCCAGCTCCAGGCGTTCCAGCAGCGCCGTGACCTTGCCGTCGCCGACATGATCGCGCTGTCGCGGCAGCTGGCCGAAGTCGAGGCACAGTTGCAGGCGGCCGAGCAGGAAGGCGCGCAGCACCGCATGCGCATCGATACGCAGAAGCTCACGATCTCGTTCCTGCCGCCGGCCGGGCAGAGCGGTCGCAGCGAGATCGGACAGGCCCTGCGGGACTTCGGCCAGACCCTGGCCATGGGCACCGCCTGGACCATCCGTGCCGCCGCATTCCTGATCCCGCTGGGACTGGTGGTGCTGGTGGCGGTGTGGCTGTGGCGGCGCCTGCGCCGACGGGGAGCACGCTGACATGCGCAATGTGATGCTGGCCCTGACGCTGGCGGTTGCATCGATGCCGGCATTCGCAGGCACGTGCCCGCCCGACGGCTGGAGCGTGGAAAAGCTCGAAACGCTGAAGCAGTCACAGTTTGTCGTCGCCGATGCCGGCGAGCGCTCGAGCCTGGCCATGGCGCTGCTGGACTGCCTCGGCAACACCGATGCGCAGTTGCGTGACGGCATCGCCTACGAAGGACTGGCGGCGTGGATGCGCAAGGGCGAGCTCGCGCCGGAGACGCTGCGGCCGATGCGTGAGCGCCTGTACGCGATGCTGTCCGAGCCCGATCCCGATGGCGTGCGCTGGCCGTTCGTGGCGCTGGTACTGGCCGAGGTGGCGCGCACCGACCGCACCACGCCATGGATGTCGCCGGCGGAGCGGGCGACGATGGTGGTGCGCGCGACGACGTACTTCACGTCGGTGCGTGACTATCGCGGCTTCGAGGCTGGCGTCGGCTGGCGCCACGGTGTCGCCCACGGCGCCGACTGGCTGATGCAGCTGAGCCTGAATCCGGCCCTGGACGGGCCGCAGTTGAATCGCATCGTCGATGCGGTGGCGGTGCAGACAGTACCTGCCAGTGGCCACGCCTACATCTTCGGCGAACCGCAGCGGATGGCGGCGCCGCTGGTGTACGCGGCGCAGCGCGGCGTTCGCGACGAGGCGGCATGGTCGGCCTGGTTCGCCGCGATGCTGCCGCGACTTGGCGATCCGGCGCTGGCATGGCGCGACAGCGCATGGCTCGGGCGCCGGCACGACCTGAGCGCGTTCCTGGAAGCGGTCTATGTCGAGGCCGATCTTTCCGCGGACCCGCGCGTCAAGGCGTTGCTGCCGGGCGTGACCGCGGCGCTGAAGGCGCTGCCCTGACGTTCGACGCCGGGGTCAGTCCTCCTCGGTATCGAACTCCACCAGCACGTCGAGATCGAAGGCCAGCGCCTCGACTGCATCGCGCACGCGCGCCGCGGTCGCCAGGTTGGGGGCCTCGATTTCCAGGGCGTGCTGGCCCGGGCCCTGGTCATCGACGAGTCCGGCCGAACTCGAATCGTCGTCGTCCAGGTGCGACATCAGGTCGTCCACCTCCTCGATGTGTTCGATGCCGTCGAGGCTGGTGAGGAGGTTGCTGATGGCGCGGACGCTGTCGTCGCTGCCGGTCACTCGTAGACGCATCAAGGGCATGGCAGGGGCCTTTCGGATGGGGCCATACGAGGCTATTGACCGGCGGGATAAGACCGCGTGATGGCGCACCGGCTGCATCCGGGCTACACGCGGTGGTGTCACGGTGATGGAGTAGGGTTGCCACCATGAATACAGACACCCGAATCCCGTCAACTGGCGTCACCCTGAGGCCACTGGAGCGTGGCGACCTGCATTTCGTCCACGTGCTCAACAACAACCGCAGCGTGATGGGCTACTGGTTCGAGGAACCGTACGAATCGTTCGTGGAGCTTGAGGAGCTGTACCGCAAGCACATCCACGATCAGTCCGAGCGCCGCTTCATCGTCGAGGATGGCGCGCATGAACGCGTCGGCCTGGTGGAGCTGGTCGAGATCGACCATCTGCACCGCCGCGCCGAGTTCCTGATCATGATCTCGCCCGAGCAGCAGAACCACGGCTATGCGCGCGAGGCGACGCGGCTGGCGATCAACTACGCCTTCCGCGTGCTGAACCTGTACAAGCTTTATCTGCTGGTCGACGTCGACAACGAGCGCGCGATCCGGATCTACGACGAAGCGGGTTTTCGCCGCGAGGGAGTGCTGATCGACGAGTTCTTCAGCGACGGCCGCTACCACGACGTGGTGCGGATGTGCCTGTTCCAGGACGAGGCGCTCAATCGCGAACCCAGCCAGGTGCGGACCGCGCCGTAGCGACAGTGGAGGAGGGCCCGTCATTCCCGCGAAGGCGGGAACCCAGTGACGTTGCCCTTGCCGTCATTCCCGCGAAGGCGGGAACCCAGTGACGTCGCCCTTTGTCATCATTCCCGCGAAGGCGGGAACCCATGGACGTTGCCCTTTGCCGTCATTCCCGCGAAGGCGGGAACCCAAGGACGTTGCCCTTGCCGTCATTCCCGCGAAGGCGGGAACCCAGGGACGTTCGAACGATGTCAACCGCAAATGGATCCCGGCGTTCGCCGGGACAAGTGATGGCCGGGACGACGGTGAAGTCAGCGTTTCCTGGTCTTCGGCTTTGCCTTCGACTTCGGTGCCGCCACCGGCTTCACCGGCTTCGGCGGCGGCGCGCGCGTGGGCAGCGGCACGTTGCACAGGTCGATGTGGCCGGCCATGTGCTTGTACCACTCGTCGCGGCGATTGCGGCGCGACTCGACCAGGTCGGTGAACAGCGGCGTGTCGGTGCGCAATACCTCGATCGCGACGCGGTCCTTCTTCGCCACGTCCGCGGCCAGGCGCACCGAGCGGATCGGCGTGCGCTGCGAAGGTTGCTCGTAGAAGCCCAGCGGGCCTGTGCCGCGCGGAAGCACCGACAGCAGCTCCATGCCCTTGATCACGCGACCGACGAGGGTGATGTTGCGGTCGAGCTGGCGCGGCGACTGCCCGGTGACGACATACAGCTCGGTGGCATTGCTGGAATCGGCGGCGACATCGCGGCCGGCACCGACGGCGCCATAGCAGTGCGCCATCCAGGCGGTGTTGGTGGTCGGATCACGACCGGCCGGGAAGCCGTTGGAGAAGCCGACCTGCGGTGCCCAGCCATCGGCATCGGGCAGGCGATCGAACGGCAGGCCCTCGGATTTGCGCGCGAACTCCGCCGGCAGCTTGGGCTTGGTGCCGCGGCCCATCGGCTTGCGGTCCTTGTCTTCCTCGGCCGGGTCGCCCCACTGCACGACGAAGTTGTCTTGCGAGCGGTTGATGCTCATCCCGTTCCAGTAGCCGTTCTTGGCCATGGCGCGGATGTTGGCCACGTGCGCCGGTGCGAACGCCGGCGCCAGTTCGATCACGACCTGGCCGCTGTCGAGGTCAAGGTACAGCGTGTTCTTCGGGTCAGGGACGCGCCAGTCCGACGGCGCGGACGCATCGAGGATCTCCTGCATCGAGCGCGGCTTGGGCGCGGCGGCAGCCGGCTCGGGTGCGGCTGGTGCGGGGGCAGCTTGTTTGGTGGCAGCCGGTTTGGGGGCAACTGGTTTAGGAGCCGCCGGATCGGGAGGTGCGGCGCCGGCCGCGGAAACCGCCAGCAGCATCGCCGACGAGAGCAGGGCGAACGACCAGTTGCGTGCCCTGGACAGGCGTTGATGCGACAGGCATGACTTCGACACGACTTACCCCCTGAGATGAACAGGCAGATTCTGGCCCAGCCCCTGCGTCGCGGCCAGCCCTTTCAGCCGCGCCGGAATGCCGGTGGTCAGAACGATTGTCCGACTGTGCCGCGCTGGGTCAGGTTGATGCACCGTTGGAGCTGGCGCGCCGGCTGGCCGTCCGCTTGCGTGCTGTCTTTCGCGCCGGTGTCTTGCGCGCGGTCTTTTTTGCAGCTTTCTTCGTTGCCTTCTTCGCGACCTTGCTTGTTGCCTTGCTGGCGGTCTTCTTCGTTGCCTTTTTTGCGGCGGCGGTCTTCTTCGTCGCTTTCTTTGCAACCTTCCTGGTGGCCTTTTTGGCTGCCTTCTTTACAGCCTTCTTCGCAATCTTCTTCGTCGCCTTTTTTGCGGCCTTCTTCGTCGCCTTCTTCGCGCTCTTGCGGCCCGAGCCGGACTTCTTGCCGCCGCCGTCGCGCTTGTTGACCGTCGCCCAGGCGATGCGCTCGGCAGCTTCTTCGGGCATGCCGCGCTCGCGTTCGCTGTCCTCGATGTGTTCGGCCTGGCGCTTCTGCTTGTCGGTGTAGGCGGATTTGTCACCCCGTGGCATCGCGATCCTCTCCTCGCCGCCTGGAATACGGCGCAAGGCCTTGATAACAGGGACGCGGTCGAGGGGGCGGCAAGGCCATGAACGGCCCACTGGCGGGCTCATGACTAATGGCAGGTTCTGTATATAGAACTTGATAGTAGTGTTGCCATCAGCATAGCGGGACCCCCGCCCCGCAAGACCCCGTGGACCCAGTGCCATGACCGACCTCGACACCCAGCTTCGCAAATTCCAGAAGGAGCTCAGTGCCGGCACCGTGTCGCTGGTGCTGCTGGCAGTCCTGGCTGCGGCGAGCGAGCCGATGTACGGCTACCAGATCGCCAAGCGCCTGGAGCGGACCGGGGAGGGTGTGCTCAGCGGCAAGCAGAGCGCGCTGTATCCGGTGCTGCGCAACCTTGGTGCCTCCGGCCTGCTCGACAGCCATGTCGAGCCGTCGATGTCCGGCCCGCCCCGTCGTTACTACCAGATCACCGATGCCGGTCGTGCGGTCCTGCAGGAATGGATCACCGCCTGGCGCGCCACCCGTGATTCCGTCGATACCGTCCTTGAAGGACCTGACAAATGAACGCGTTCAATTCCAGCAGCGCCGGCCTGCCGACCACGATTCCCGAATACCTCGAACACCTGCGTCGCTCACTGGCCGGTGCCGATCCGGCGCTGGTGCAGGACGCGCTGTACGACGCCGAGGAATACCTGCGCTCGGAACTGGCGGAGAACCCCGGCAAGTCCGAGGCCGATGTCATCGTCGCCGTCGCCAGCAGTTACGGTGCACCGGACGAAGTCGCCGACATCTACCGCGACACCGAGGTCAAGGTGCAGACGGCATTGCGGCCGCCGGCGCCGCCGCCGCGCAAGTCGTTGCTCGGCCAGTTCTTCGGCGTGATCGCCGAGCCGCGCACGTACGGCGCGCTGTTCTACATGCTGCTGTCGCTGGCCACCGGCATCTTCTACTTCACCTGGGTGGTCACGGGCATCTCGCTGTCGGCGGGCCTGGGCGTGCTGATCATCGGCATTCCGTTCGTGATCCTGTACTTCGGATCGGTGAAGATGCTGTCGCTGGTCGAGGGTCGCATCGTCGAGACGATGCTGGGCGAGCGCATGCCGCGCAGGCCGCTCTACGGGACCCGCGGGCAGCCGTTGCTGGAGCGCATCAAGGATCTCTTCATCGATCCGCGCACCTGGGCCACGCAGCTGTACTTCCTGATGATGCTGCCGCTGGGCATCCTCTACTTCACCGTGACGGTGGTGGGTCTGACGGTGTCGCTGTCGATGATCGCGGCCCCGATCGCGCTGCTGCTCGGGTTTGGTTCGCACCTGTATGTCGACGACATCGTGGTGTTCGGTGCGGCCGAGCCGTGGCTGTGGCCGCTGGCGATACTGGGCGGCGTGCTGCTGCTGTTCGCGACGATGCACCTGGTGCGCCTGTTCGGCCAGATGCACGGATTGCTGGCCAAGCACATGCTGGTCAAGACGGCGCAGTACAACTGACGCAGACGTCATTCCCGCGAAGGCGGGGATCCAGTGACTTGAGGTTGACCCGACTGCCCCTGGATCCCGGCGTTCGCCGGGATGACGGTGAGGGAAGGCCCGTCATTCCCGCGAAGGCGGGAACCCAGTGACTTGAAGTTGACGCGACTGCCCCTGGATCCCGGCGTACGCCGGGATGACGATCAAGATGGATCCCGGCGTTCGCCGGGATGACGATCAAGATGGATCCCGGCGTTCACCGGGATGACGGTGAGGGTTCAGAAGTCGAACAACTCGCCCAGCAGGTTCTTCTTCTTCTTGTGCCGATGCTCGGAATAGCCGCCATGCGAGTCGCGCGACTGGTACGGCGACGGCGGCGGGCCGTGCTGCGGTCGCGGAGCCGGCTGGCGGCCGCCTTCGGCGGTGGCGCGCTCGATCAGCTTGTCGAGCTCGCCACGGTCAAGCCAGACGCCCCGGCATTGCGGGCAGTAATCGATCTCGATGCCCTGGCGATCGGTCATCGCCAGTTTCACGTCGCGGCAGACAGGACAATCCATCGAAGGTTCCTTTGCTCGGCTTGGGATACCTTCGTGATCTGGGCGAAGCGCCCGTGAATCAAGGCTTGGCCGGTGCGTCCCCGCTCGATTCAACCGGAACGGCATAGCGGGCGATGAAGTCGCGCACCTGCGGATACACCTGCGTGCGCCAGCGACGGCCGCTGAAAATGCCGTAGTGGCCGGCCCCCTTGACGGTCAGGTGCTCGCGGTCGGCTTCCGATACACCGGTGCACAGCGTGTGCGCGGCGCGGGTCTGGCCCTGGCCGGAGATGTCGTCCAGCTCGCCCTCGATCGTCAGCAGGGCGGTGCCGTTGATGCGCGAAGGGTCGACGCGCTCGCCGCGCACCTCCCACAGGCCGCGCGGCAGCAGGTGCTCCTGGAACACGATGCGCACCGTCTGCAGGTAGTACTCGGCCGGCATGTCGAGCACGGCGTTGTACTCGTCATAGAAGCGGCGATGCGCGGCGGCATCGTCGAGATCGCCCTTGACCAGGTCCTGGTAGAAATCCCAGTGCGAGGTGAAGTGGCGCTCGGGGTTCATCGCCACGAAGCCGACGTGCTGCAGGAAGCCCGGGTAGACGCGGCGACCGTGGCCCGGATAGTTCTGCGGCACGTGGTGGATCAGGTTGTTCTCGAACCACGACAGCGGCTTGTCGGTGGCCAGGTCGTTGACCTTGGTCGGGTTCTGGCGGGTGTCGATCGGGCCCCCCATCATCACCAGCGAACGCGGTGTGTCCTCGCCACGCGCGGCCATCAGCGACACCGCGGCCAGCACCGGCACGGTCGGCTGGCAGACGCTGATCACGTGCAGCGACTTGGCGCCGATGTGGCGGATGAACTCCTCGATGTAGGCGACGTAGTCGTCCAGCGAGAACTCGCCGTCGCTGGTCGGCACCATGCGCGCGTCGACCCAGTCGGTGATGTAGACCTTGTGGTCGCGCAGCAGCGTGCGCACGGTATCGCGCAGCAGCGTGGCGTGGTGGCCCGACAGCGGCGCGACGACCAGCACCGGCGGATCGTCCTTGAGGTCGCGCAGGTTGCCGGCGTCGTCGGCGTAGCGCTTGAAGCGCAGCAGCCGGCAGAACGGCTTTCGCAGCATCTCGCGCTCGACGACGGGGTAGGCGACGCCGTCGATGTCGACCGAGTGGATGCCGAACTCGGGCTTCTCGTAGTCCTTGCCGATCCGGTACATCAGTTCGTAGCCGGCGGCGGCCTGCGCCGCGCCCGGCAACGACGACAACCATCCGCCGTTGGCGCCGAAGATCTTGGCGCTGGCTTCGGCCCAGTAGGTCATCGGGGCCATCCAGGCGCGTCCAAGCTCGTGCATCTGATAGAGCATTCGTCGAATCCGGTCAGGTTGGCGGTTTGCTGCGACGCAGCATAAGGGATCGGCAGGGCGTGAAACTGAATTGGGGTCCGGTAGGAGCGAGCTTGCTCGCGAACGGGCGGTCTGCAAGCGCCCAGATGCTTATCGCGAGCAAGCTCGCTCCTACGCGGGACGTTCGAGGGCGACCAGGCGATCGGCCAGGGCCGGCGCCAGCCACAGGTGCGAACCCAGTGCGGTCATGCCCAGCGCCTGGAAGCGCTGGCGATAGAAGCGTGCCGGCCGCTGCTTGAACTCGTGGTTGTCGCCGTCGGTCTCGTCTTCGCGGGTGAAGGTTTCGAGGAAGGCGACGCCACCGCACAGCTCGGCCAACGCCGGCAGGCCGCGATCGAGTTCGCGAGTGTCGAGGTAATGCATCACGTCGCTGCACACCAGCAGGTCCACCGGCGGGCAAGGGCGCAGGTGCTGGAAGTCCGCGAAGCGCGCCAGATGCAGGTTGCGCCGTGCGCCGTAGCGGGCGATCGCATATTCGCTGCTGTCGAAACCCAGGTACTGCAGTTTCGGCCGCAGCTTCAGCAGCGGTGCGCGCCAGGCGCCTTCGCCGCAACCGATGTCGAGCACGCTGCGGATCGGCCGTTCCAGGTGGTACTCGGCGGTGGCCACGGCCAGTGCGACCTTGCGCGCAAGCCGCACACCGCTGCCGACGGCGTGGTCCTTGCTGGCGCCCTTTCGGTACCAGCGGTCGAAGTAGCTCTGGTCGTACTGCTTGCTCATCGGATCGATCGATTGCGGCTGGCGCGGGACGGGGCATCGTAACCGGATGGGGTTCCCGCAGTAGCAATCACCTTCCGCCCTTCATCCCCGCGAGGAGAGCCAACGTCCTTGGATCCCCGCTTTCGCGGGGATGACGGTGACGGGAAGGGATGGACTGGTATGCGATCCTATTGCCCGCATTTCGGAGCAGAACCCAATGGCCTATCTCTGGACCAAGACCGCGCACCTCGTATTCGTGATGGCCTGGATGGGCGGGGTGTTCTACCTGCCGCGGATCCTGGTCAACCTCGCCGAAGCCGGCGACGACGCGGCCGTGCGCGCGCGCCTGGTGCTGATGGGCAAGCGACTTTACCGCTTCGGCCACATCATGTTCGGCCTCGCCTTCGTGCTCGGCCTGACGCTGTGGCTGCACTTCAAGATCAGCGGCGGCTGGCTGCATGCCAAGCTCGCGCTGGTCGCGGTGATGCTGGCGTACTTCATCGTCAGCGGACGCTGGCTCAAGGGTGTCGAAGCCGGCAAGGCGCTGCCTTCGTCGAAGGCGCTGCGCTGGTTCAATGAGCTGCCCGTGCTGCTGCTGGTGGCGATCGTGTATCTGGTGATCGCCAAGCCGTTCTGACTCACCTGTTACGACGCAGCCCTCAGCGGAACTTCGCCGGGTCCGGAAGCGTCACCGGCACGCCGTTGCCGTCGCAGTCGCCGGCCTTGCACAGGCCGTCGCGCAGTTTCGGCATCGCCTGCAGCATGAAGTGGAAGATCGCGTTCTGCTCGACGCTGCCGCGCACCGCATCGCTGCCGGGGCCGCGCGCCCAGATGCCGACGTCATCGCCACCGTGCGATTCGGCGCTCATCGGCATCAGCGCTTCCTGCAGGTAGTCCGGATCCTGGGTGTCGACGTTGCGCAGGTCGGGACGGCCCCGCTTGGGGATCTGCACGCCGCTGACCGAATGCAGGAATTTCTTCGGGCCCTCGGGCTGCTGCGCGCTCGCGCCGACATAGCCGGGACCATTGCTGTAGCTCAACGTGGCGTAAGGCAAGCCGAGTGCGTCGATGGCGTAGTCGCCGTTCTCGCCTTCCTCGCCGCTGGCGCCGCGGACCTTTCCGAGGATCGGATTGCCGCGCACCGGGTAGCCGACGAAGCTCAGCGTGTGCGAGTGGTCTGCGGTGACCAGGATCAGCGTGTCGTCGGCCGACGTCGCTTCGGCTGCCGCTTGCACCGCTTCGCTCAGGGCGATGGTGTCGGTGAGTGCGCGGTAGGCATTGCCGTAATGGTTGGCATGGTCGATGCGGCCGCCTTCGACCAGCAGCACGTAGCCGTTGCTGTTGCGCTGCAGGCGCGCAATCGCGGCGCGCGTCATCTCCGCCAGCGTCGGTTCGCCGGCGCCGTCCTTCGGGCGGTCGTGCGAGAACTGCATGTGGTCGTATTCGAACAGTCCAAGCAGCGGGCCCTGCGTCGGCGCGGCGGCGAACTGCTGCGCATTCCAGACATAAGAGCCTCCGGGATGTCGCTGCTTCCACTGCGCGATCAGGTCGCGGCCGTCGAGGCGCTGGCCGACCTTGTCGTCGTATTCCGGGTCGGACTGCTGGGCAGTCATGAACTCGCCGCGGCCGCCGCCCATCAGCACGTCCGGGCCGTTGCCGTAGGGGGTTTCGATCAGTTGCCGCGCGATGTCGATGCAGCCGGCGGCCTTTGCCTCGTCGGGCATGTCGACGTCGTTTTCCCAGTTGCGGTCGGCCGAGTGCGTGAACGTCGCGCCCGGCGTGGCATGGGTGACGCGCGTGGTGGTGACCACGCCGGTGCCCAGGCCCTGGCTCGCGGCCAGTTCCCACAGCGTCAGGATCGGTGCCTGCAAGGCCTGCGCACAGTTCCGGCGGGCGGCCTGCTGGCCGATGCTGAGCACGCCGGCGCGCGTCTTCACACCGGTGGCCATCGCGCTCATGGTGCCGGCCGAGTCGGGCGTCTGCGAGTCGGTGTTATAGGTCTTGCTCAGCGCCGTGGCCGGGAAACGCTCCCAGCTCAAGCGGTTCTCTTCGCCCGAGCCGCCCTTGCGCTGGCCATCGAGGATGCGCGCGGCGGCGACCGTGGTGAGGCTCATGCCGTCACCGACGAACAGGATCACGTTCCTGGCCTTGCCCGACATGGCGCCACGCTGTGCCGCCTGTGCCGCGCCGTCGCGGAACCACCAGCCCGGGGTCTCTTCCTTCGGGTGCGCAATGACGGGCACGTCGACCGCCACGGCGGAGGCCGCCGACGGCGCGTGGACGCCCTGGCTGGCGCAGGCGCTGGCGAGCACGGTGATGGCGAGCCCTGTAATGGCGTGGGAGAGGCAGGCGTGCGGCAGTCGGGACATCGGGCAGGGGTATCGGCAGGCGAAACCGCGATTATGCAGTGCGTTATTGCAGTGCTGGGACACCGGCGTTGCACTCACGGGGTCGCAGCCCAGTTCCGGCTGGGATATCGTGCAAATCCGACAAGTAACGCAAAGCGACGGTTCCGATGAAGGTGGTTTCGGCCTGGCTCCGCATCCCGTTCTGGCAGCGCGTGCTGGCCGGATTCGTGCTGGGTGCGCTAGCCGGATGGCTGTTCGGCCATTCCGCCGAAACCTGGTTCGGTCCGCTCGGCACGATCTACGTCAACGGCATCAAGATGATCGCCGTGCCGCTGGTGTTCTTCGCGGTGATGAACGCCATCAGCAGCCTGCACGGCCAGAAGTCGGTGGCGGCGCTGGGCGGACGCACGTTCGTCTGGTTCGCGATCACCGCGGCGTTGGCGGTGGGTGTCGGCCTGTCGGTCGGCTGGGTGCTGCAACCCGGTCACGGCCTGGCCGGGCTGACGGTCGCGCCGGACTACACCGTGCGCGAAGTGCCGTCGGCCACGCAGGTGCTGCTCGACGTCATCCCGACCAATCCGTTCAAGGCACTGAGCGAAGGCAAGATCCTGCAGGTGATCGTGTTCGCCGGCCTGGTTGGCTTTGCCCTGGTCAAGCTCGGCGAGCGCACCGCGACGCTGCGCAAGCTGGCCGCCGAGGCCAGCGACACGATGGTGCAGGTCACCCGCTTCGTGCTGGAGCTGACGCCGCTGGGCACGTTCGGCCTGATCGCTTCGCTGGTCGGCGCCTACGGCTTCGAGAAGCTGCTGCCGCTGGGCACGTTCGTGTTCGCGCTGTACCTGGCGTGCGCGCTGCACATCGTCTTCGTCTACGGCAGCCTGCTGCTGGCGCACGGGCTCAATCCGCTGAAGTTCTTCCGCGGCGCCGCGCCGGGCATGCAGGTGGCGTTCGTCGCCTCGTCGAGCTTCGCGGCGATGCCGGCGGCGATCCGCTCGGTAACGCACAACCTGGGCGTCGACAAGGACTACGCCGCATTCGCCGTGCCGCTGGGCGCGAGCATCAAGATGGACGGCTGCGGGGCGATCTACCCGGCGCTGACATCGTTGTTCGTCGCGCAGTACTTCGGCCTGCACCTGGAGCCGGGCCAGTACTTCACCATCCTCATCGCCTCGGTGCTGGGCAGCTTCGGCACGGCCGGCGTGCCGGGCACGGCGATCGTGATGGTGACCCTGGTGTTGTCGGCGGCAGGTTTGCCGCTGGAAGGCATCGGCTACCTGGTCGCGATCGACCGCGTGCTCGACATGATGCGCACGATGACCAATGTCACCGGCCAGATGCTGGTGCCGGTGCTGGTCGCCAAGGAGACCGGCATGCTCGACCGCGAAGTCTACGAGGCCGCCTCGAGCAACCTGGGCATCGCCGAAGGCGAACGTGCCGAGATCGGCCGGATCTAAAAACGGGGTCAGAGTACCTTTTCCGACTTGCCACGACGCGGACGACCGGGCACCCCCAAGCCCGCGCGCTGCTGCAACTGCCGCTCGATCTCAGCCTGGAAGCGCGAATCTCCCAGGGCGCGTTGGCGCGTCACGTACAGCCGTATTGCCTCAAGTTCCTCGGTTGGCAGACCGGACGACACGAGTGCGCAGTAGCGCGCATGTCTGCCCGGTTCGTCGCGATGGAGTTGCAGGTACGTGGGGTGAGGAGAAACCAGCGGGTCGAACCGGCCCTGCGCGTTGTGTCCGTAGCTGGACCAGCGGTACTGATCGGGGCCAGTCACCATGGCCGCCCGCACCGGATTGAGCTCGATGTAGCGGTAGCAGGTCAGGACGTAGCGCTCGCTGTCGACAAGGCAGGCCTTGTATCGGCCCTCCCAAAGCGTACCGGTGCGCAGACGGGTGTCGTTGATGTAGCGGACATAGCGTCGGCCAATGGCTTGCATCATCCGGCCGATGCCGCCTGCCTGCTCGGGCGTGACGAGCAAGTGGACATGGTTGGTCATCAATACGTAAGCATGGATGCCGCAGCCGAACTTCACAGCCGCCTCGCGCAGGTCTTGCAGGTAGTGCAGATAGTCGGATTCACGAAAGAAGCACGGCTGCCGATCATTGCCGCGCTGCACGACGTGCTGCGGCACACCGGGGAGGTCGAGTCGCTTGGCCCTGGGCACTGTCCGGTCTCTGGGGAGTCGCGGGCATCGTTGCATCTGGGCCGGCGGCCGTCGGTCGGGCTGAGCAGTCCGGAGATGTCAGTATTGAGAGAAAGGCACTCTGACCCCGATTCGGACCCCGATTCGAAAAGTACTCCGAAAAGGTACTCTGACCCCGGTTTGCTAGAGGACGCGGACGCTGCCGCGGCCGTCCTTCTGCTCGAATACGAAACGGTAGGTCAGGCTGACCGCCTCGGGGATCGCCTGGAACTCGCCGCAGCTGGCAATCGTGTCCTCTTTCGTCTTCGCATCGGGGAACACGCAGCGCAGCGCTGGATCGAACCGCCAGCCGGCGACGGCCTTGGCTGCCGCGCCGAAGAAGGCGGCATCGACAAGCTCCGGGCCGGGGCATTCGGGCATCTTCACCAGCGGTGCCGATGAGGTGACGGCACCGTCGCGGTCGACACTGACGCGCATGCATACGATCTGCGCGGGCAGGCGCTGAGCGAGCAGTGCGTCCGGGTAGGTCGGCGTGGCGTTGGCGCTGTCGTCGAGTGGCATCAGGAACGATTCGTTGTCGGCCAGCTGCATCCGCGTCGTCGGAGCAATGACGGCGCTGATGTCGCGCATGCCGACCTGGCCGGACGGCGATGCCGCCTCGCTGTTCGCGGTCGGTGGAGCGGTTGCGCAGCCGGAGGCCAGCAGTGCGGCGAGTGCGGCCGCTCCTCGTGCCGTCGTGGCACTCATACCCGCGAATACGACCACGACACCATGCGCCCATCGCGATAGGGCATCACGCCATGGAACGAGCGTGCGTCGTCGTCGAACACCAGCGGCAGGAAGTTGCGGTCGCCTTCCCACATCGGCAGCTCGTCCAGCTTTTCCAGCGGCACCCATTCCAGCGTGCCTTCCGGATTGCTCGCATGCGGCGTGCCGCTGAAGCGCGTGATCACGAACACGAAGCCCAGCCAGTCCTCGCCGTGCTTGCCAAAGCCGGGCCAGCTGATCGTGCCGCGCAGTTTGAGTTCCTCGCAGTCGATTCCGGCTTCTTCATGGATCTCGCGGCGCATGCCGGCGACGACATCCTCGAGCGGTTCGAGCTTCCCGCCCAGGCCGTTGTACTTGCCCAGCTGATGATCGTCCGGGCGCGCATTGCGATGAACCATCAGTACATGGCGGCCGTCGGGCGAGAGGACGTAGCCCAACGTGGCCACGATCGGCGTGTACGGCATCAGTGCTTCGCCTCTTCGGCCTTGAGCTGGTCATCGAGCCGTGTCGCGGCACCGGTTGCGAAGTCAGCGCACGTCATCGGTCGCGGATGCGGCGCGGCGGTATTGGCCGGTGTCCAGCCGCTGGCATCCGGGTGTGGCGTGATCAGCACGTCGCACGGCAGCGCACGGACGGTGTCCACGCTATGTCTGTAGTCGTCGACGATGTGCGGGTAGCGCGGATTGCCGGCCAGGTGATAGCCCGGCGCCGACAGGCTGTCGACGTAGGCGATGCGCAGCGGCTTGCGGTTGCGTGTGTCGTCCCAGGTCCAGCTCATGCTGCCCGGGGTATGGCCGGGCGTGAAGTGCACGGTGAAGCGGATGCCGCCCAGTTCCAGCACTTCCTCGTCGAGGACCAGGCGATCGGCGCGCAGCGGAGGAAACTGGATCTCGTCACCGAAGTGCAGGTCGGCGCTGCCGCCACGGGCCAGCAGCGCGTCCGATTCGGCGTTGCTCACCACTCGGGCACCCGTGGCGCGCTGGATTGCGGCGAGCGGGCCGGCGTGGTCGGCGTGGGCGTGGCTGTGCAGGATGTACTTGAGGTCGGCCGGTGCCACGCCGAGTTCGCGCATGCGCGCCAGGATCATGTCGGCGGCCTGCGGCATGCCGCCGTCGATCAGCACGGCACCGGCATCGGTTTTCACCAGCAATGCGCTCAGGCCGGCCGTGCCGACATACCAGGTGTGGTCGCCAATGCGGAACGGCGACACCGGTTGCCGCCATTCGTCCTTGGTTTCATACGCTTTCAATTGCGGCAGGACCGGTTCTGCTTTCTGCGCCGGTGCCGCGGCCACCGACGAGGCGATCGCGATCAGCAGCAGGGAGGCGACAGCGGAAACGCGCGGCATTGGCATCGGCGACAGCTCACGTGGGGGGCGCACAGTTTCGGCGATTTTGGCGCAGCCGATATGTGCCGGTGTTCACCCGTCGCGTCTGGATGCGACCTACACCTTCGGCAGCGTGTTGCGCCGGTACACCAATCGCACCGCCAGCAATGCCACCGGGATCGGCAGCACCAGGCCGCACACCGACAGCCAGCCAGGGTGCGGGACCTTCAGGATCATGCCGAGCACACCGGAGATCACCACCAGCGCGACCAGCAGCGCGGCGGCGGTCTGATGGCGGGCGATCTTCGCCCCGGCCAGGGCGCCGGTGAACGTGCCCAGCAGCCAGGCCAGCAGCACCATGAGCTTGGCGCCAAGCGGCATCTGCGCGACGAAGGCGGCGAAGGCGGCCTCGTTGGCCGGATCGGTGATGTCCAGGCCCGGCGGTGGCGGCCAGGCCGAGTGGCCCAGCATTTCCACCAGCATGATCACCGCGACGGCGACCACCACGCCGACCAGCATGCCCAGGATCGTCCGCCCCATGATGTCGTCCTCGATTGTCTGGCCGCGAGGATCGCCCGGGCGCGGCCATGCCGCAAGCTCACGCGTGCCGCGCATAATCGTCCCTCCGCCGACCCACGCACCACGGAGCCAGGAATGCCTGCTGCAGTTCCCCGTTTGCTCGCCTTTGCCGGAAGCCTGCGCCAGGGTTCCTACAACCGTCGCCTGATCCATGTCCTGGTCGAGGGCGCGCGCGCTGCCGGGGCCGAAGTGACGCTGATCGAGCTGCGCGACTATGCGCTTCCGGTCTACGACGGCGACATCGAGGCGGCGGGCATGCCCGAGGCGGTGCGCCAGTTGCAGGCATTGATGGCCAGCCATGACGGGCTGTTGATCAGCACGCCGGAGTACAACGGTTCGATGCCGGCGCTGGTGAAGAACACGCTCGACTGGATCTCGCGGCCGACCGACGCCGGCGGGTCCGGTGTCGCGTTGTTCCAGGACAAGGTCGCCGGCATCGTGTCGGCATCGCCCGGTCCGCTCGGTGGTCTGCGTTCTCTGCTGGTGTTGCGCGATGCGCTTGCAAAACTTGGCCTGCTGGTAGTGCCACAGCAGGTCGCTGTCGGTCAGGCCGCCGACAAGCTGCCCGATTACGGCATCCTCAACGACGATCGACTCAGGAACGGCGTGCACGGCGTGGCCAATGCCGTGGTGCGCCATGTGCGGGCGACGGTCGCCTGATCCTTAAGCCACGCATCCCCCAGCGGAGCCCAGCCATGAGCGGTAGACAGCGTGAACTGAACCTGCGTTTCCTCGCCGAGCCGTCGGACGTCAATTACGGCGGCAAGGTCCACGGTGGCGTGGTGATGAAGTGGATCGACCAGGCCGGGTATGCGGCGGCCGTCGGATGGGCCGGGACCTATAGCGTGACGGTGGCCGTTGGCGGCATCCGCTTCGTCGCGCCGATCCGCATTTCCGACATGGTCACGGTGCACACCAAGCTGGTGCACACGGGCACGACCAGCATGCATTTCGCGGTCGACGTGAAGGCGCGTGATCCGATGGATGGGCCGGAGTGCGACCGGTTGTGCACGCACTGCGTGATCGTCTTCGTCGCGCTGGACGGCGTCGACGGCAAGCCGACGCCGGTGCCGCCGTGGACGCCGCTCACAGACGTGGACCGGCACCTGGGCGAGTACGCGCTCAAGGTGATGGACCTGAGCAAGGGCATCGAGGCGACGATGAACGAGTTGAGCCAGGTGGCGCAGGAAGTCTGAGCGTCCGGGTGTTCGGGCGTTCGGGCGTTCGGGCGTGAGTCTTCCGAGGGACGCCGTCTGCCGGGTCGGGGATTGCTCCGCCCCTTAGTCGGACATCCTGTCCGATGCGGGGCGCGGGACATCCATGTCCCGCTGCGGGTCAATCCCCGACCCGGCAGCCGCCGCTCCGGCATTTCATTGCCCGGTCTTCGGCGCGGCAAGGGAACCGTCATCCCCGTGAAGGCGGGGGCCCAGCGTCGTTGCTCTCGTGCCCGTCATTCCCGCGAAGGCGGGAATCCAAGGACGTTGTTCGGCGCAACCACGAAAAAGGCCGCCCGGAGGCGGCCTTTCCAGATCGTGCTGTCGCGTCGCTCAGATGCCGTCGAGGCGGCGCGCCTGCATGAACTTCGCGCTCCAGTAACCGGTGTCCATGCTCGATACCTGGACGTCCTTGCCGCGACTGGGGGCGTGCACGAAACGGCCTTCGCCGACGTAGATGCCGACATGGTCGACGCGGCCACGACGGCCGAAGAACACCAGGTCGCCGGCGTTGAGCTTGGCCCGGTCGGTGACCAGCTCGCCGCTCTTGGCCATTTCGCGCGAGACGCGCGGCAGGTCGATGCCCAGGGCGTTGCGGAACACGTAGCCGACCAGGCCGCTGCAATCGAAGCCCTTGTTCGGATCGGTGCCGCCCCAGCGGTACGGGGTGCCGAGCAGCGCCATCGCGCGCTGCAGGACGGTGGCGATCTTGCCTTGCTGCGCCGGCGGCACGGACGCGGCAGCGTCGACGGCACCCGGGGCGAACAGGCGGTTGAGGTCGGTGGCCAGCAGCAGGGCGCGGTCAGACAGGCCCATCGCTTCAGGCAGCATCGTGCTGGTGGTGGCGGCCGGGGCGTCTGCCGAGTCAGCGGCCAGCGACGAAGACGGCACCTGCTGGGCAAACGCCGGCACGGCCAGCACGGCCAGCATGGCAGCGAGGAAGAATTGGACGCTCGCCCGGAAGGGGCGGCGGGAGCTTACGGCGGCTTGGCCGGAGCGGGGCGGGTTGAGCGTCACGCGGTCATCACGAAGTCGTCGACCGGGGGATCATGCCTGCCAAACCCTTGGATTGGGTTCATTTTTCGTTAAAAAGTCATTAAGTAGGCTGTGGATGGTCACAATTCGTGCCACCGCTAAGTCCAAGTCCCCGTTCAGTAAAATTACTGAACCACCTAGTTCAGCACACGCTTGGCACCGCTGTAGTGGTCCCGCCAGTAGCTGCCGTCCAGGGTGTCCAGTCGGACGGTTCCGCCAGTGCTGGGCGCATGCACGAAGCGGCCTTCGCCTACATATATGCCTACATGACTGACGTTGCCGCCCTGGCCAAAGAACACCAGGTCGCCGGCGGCGAGGCGGTCGGGGACGATCCGCGGGCCCTGGAAGCTGGCCAGGTCGCGCGAGGTCCGCGGCAGGCGCAGGTCGAGCATGTCGCGGTAGACATAGTTGACCAGCCCGCTGCAGTCGAAGCCGCCTTCGGGCGTGTTGCCGCCGTACCGGTAGGGCGTGCCGACCAGGCTGATCGCCCGCATCAGCACCGCATTGGCGGCGACCGGGTCCTGGGGTTGCACCGCCGGCCACGAGCGGGCCGGGGGCCGCGACTGGCGCACGGCCTGCTGGTTGCCACCGCAGGCGGCGAGGGCCAGGCACAGCAGCACGAGAGAAATGGCGCGCGCTCCGCGCAGTGGCGCGGGGGCGGTCTTGCCGGGATAATGCGGCGCTTTCGTCACGGCCATTAGCTTGGCCGTTCATGTTGCCGACGGTCAAGCCGTCGCCGCCCCCAGCTGCCGTATCGGCGGCAGCACTCCATTTCGAGCCCCCTGCAATGAACATCGAGAAAGATCGCGTCGTCCTTTTCCATTACTCCGTTTCCGAGCAGGGCCAGGAGACGCTTGAAAGTTCGGAAGGCCGCGAGCCGCTGGCGATCCTGATCGGCCACGGCAACATCATCCCGGGCCTGGAAAAGGCGATGGAAGGCCATGTCGCCGGCGACAAGTTCGAAGTCGACGTCGCTGCGGTCGATGCCTATGGCGAGCGCCGCGAGGGCCTGACCCAGCGCGTGCCGAAGAAGCATTTCCAGGGTGCGCGCCTCGAGCCGGGCATGCAGGCCGTGCTGCCGACCAACTTCGGTCCGCGCGCCGTCACGATCCAGAAGGTCGGCATGAGCGTGGTCGACGTCGACCTCAACCATCCGATGGCCGGCAAGGACCTGCACTTCGCGATCGAGATCGTCGAAGTGCGCGAGGCTTCGGCGGAAGAAGTCGAGCACGGCCATGTCCACGGTGAAGGTGGTCATCAGCACTGATCGCCGAGTTCCCTTCAGCGAACCGACGGCCCGCGCATGCGGGCCGTTTTCGTTTGTGTCGTTGTCTCCGTCCCGTCGTCGCCGGTCCCGTCGTCCCGGCGAAAGCCGGGACCCAGGCCGTCACGCTTCCAGACCCATCACGTCATCCCGGCAAACGCCGGGATCCATTTTGACTTTGCCCCCGCTCGCCACGCGCATGCTTTAATCGGCGCTTCTCCTGGGGAGGGGGGCGTCAATGGCGGCAACTGGCTTGCACTGGGCGCGGCTCGTCGCGCTGGCACTGGCGATGGGCACGGTCGCTATGGCGAATGCCGCCGCGCCGCCTCAAGTCGCATTGCCTGCGGCTCCTGCCGACACTCCAGCCGCCACGACCGACGCCCTTGCGCCGCCACCGCCGCGCGCGGTCGATGCCGCCGACCTGTCGGCCTATGTCGACGGCGTGATCGAAGGCTACATGCGCCGCCTCGGCATCGCCGGCGTCACCGTTGCCGTGGTCGATCAGCAGGGACCGCTGCTGCTGCGCGGCTACGGCATGGCCGCGCAGTCGCCGCATCGCGATGTCGATCCGGCACGCACGCTGTTCCGCGTCGGTTCGGTGTCCAAGACGTTCACCTACCTGGAAGCGCTCAAGCTCATCGACGCCGGCAAGCTGTCGCTCGACGCACCGGTCAACGATTACCTGCCCGCCGACCTGCGCCTGCCCGATGACGGCTATCCGCCGGTGCTGGTGCGCCACCTGCTCACCCACAGCGCCGGCTACGAGGACACCGCGCTCGGCCACCTGTTCGCCAGTGCGCCGGAGACTTCGCTCAGCCTGCACGACTATCTGCTCAATCACCGGCCGGCGCGGGTGCGTGCGCCGGGCACGCATGCGGTCTACTCAAACTATTCGCTGGCGCTGCTTGGCGCCGTGCTGGCACGGGTCAACGACGTGCCGTTCGAGACGCTGGCCGAGCGCGACCTGTTCGAGCCGATGGGCATGCCGTTGACGACCTTCCGCGAGCCGCTCGGACAGGGTGACGCGCGCAGTGCCGATGCGCGCTTCCAGGGGCTGTGGTCACAGGGTTTCAAACGCGAAGGCGGCGGCTACACCAGCGAACCGTTCGAGTACATCGCGCAGATCGCGCCGGCCGGCAGTGTCTCCAGCAATGCCGCCGACATGGCGCGCTACCTGACGATGCTGGTCAATCGCGGCCAGCTCGATGGCCGCCAGATCATCCCGGCCGCGGCCTTCGCGCGCCTGGAGGGCGAACCGCTGTTCCGCAACGCGCCCGATGCCACCGGCTTCGCCTACGGCTTCTTCCGCAAACGCTACGGCCAGGTGCAGAGCCTGGAGCATGGCGGCGCGACGCTGTATTTCCATTCCAACCTGGTGGCGGTGCCGGAGCTGGGCTTTGGCGTGTTCGTCTCGACCAACACCGACAACGGCGCGCGACTGGCCGCGGAACTGCCGCAGTTGCTGCTGCAGCGCTATTTCCCGCGCGCACGCGACGCCGCACTGCCGGCGCCGCCGAAGGACTTCGCCACGCGGGGCGTGGTCTACGCCGGCAAGTACCTGGGCGAACGCCGACCGTTCCGCGGCTTCGAGAAACTGCTGCTCGCCAGCGCCGCCACCGTCGCGGTCACCGACGACGGCTACCTGACCCTGACCGCAGGCGGTGAAAGCTCGCGCTGGGTGGAAGAGAAGCCGCACGTCTTCCGCGCCCTGCAGGGTCCGGGGCGCCTGGCCTTCCTCGTCGGCCAGGACGGTGCGGTCACCGGTTTCGTCAGCCCCGGTGGCCACGATGTCTACGACCGCGCCGGTACGCTCGATGACTCGCAGTTGCTGATCGCACTGATCGTGCTGGCGGCGCTGACCGCGCTGGCGGTCATCACCGGTGCCTGGATGCGGCGCTGGAAGCGCCGCAACGGCGAGGCGATGGCGGCGATGCGCAGCGCGCAATGGCTGTACATCACCGCGGCGGCCTGGCTGGTGCTGGGTGTGTTGCTGGCCGTCGCCACTGTCGGCATCGTCCAGGGCGGCGATGCGTTGATGTTCAGCTACCCGGGCCTGCCACTGCGGCTGGCGCTGTGGTGGGCGCTGCCGGTCATGCTGCTGACGCTGGTGTGCATCGTGCAGCTGTGGCCGGCATGGCGGGCACGCACCTGGGGCTTCTGGCGCAAGCTGCGGCACACCGGCGCCGTCGCGATCTTCGCCTTTGCCGCCGTACTGATGTGGTCCTGGAACATGGTTGGCTGGAAACTCTGAGGAGACTGTCCGTGCTGCGTCCGTCCGCAATCGCTCTCGCCCTCGCGCTGACCGCCTGTACCGGGCCGGCTCCGCCGGAAGCTCCGCACTACGACCTGGTGATCCGCAACGGCCAGGTCTTCGACGGCAGTGGTGCACCGGCCAGGCGCGTCGATGTCGCCGTGCGCGGCGACCGCATCGCCGCGCTGCTGGCGCCTGGCGCGCCGGTGCAGGCGACGAAGGAAGTGGATGCGCATGGCCAGGCGGTGACGCCGGGCTTCATCAACGTGCTCAGCTGGGCCACCGAATCACTGATCGCCGATGGCCGCGGCCAGAGCGACACGCGCCAGGGCGTGACCCTGGAGATCTTCGGCGAAGGCTGGTCGATGGGACCGCTGACGCCGGCGATGAAGGCCGAGGCCCTCAAGCTGCAGGGCGACATCCGCTATCCGATCGAGTGGACCACGCTCGGTCAGTACCTGGAGTACCTGGAACACCGCGGCATCACGCCCAACGTCGCCTCGTTCGTCGGCGCCGCCACAGTGCGCATCCACGAGCTGGGCGAGGCCGATGTCCAGCCCGATGCGCAACAGCTGGCGCGGATGCAGGAGCAGGTCCGCCAGGCGATGCGCGAAGGTGCGCTCGGTGTTGGTGGTTCGCTGATCTATCCGCCGGGGTTCTATGCGCGCACCGACGAGCTGATCGCGCTGTCGCAGGCGGCCGCCGAATCCGGTGGCGGTTACGTCGCGCACATGCGCAGCGAAGCCAATGGAATGCTGGAGGCGCTGGACGAGACGATCGCGATCGGCCGCGCCACGGGCCAGCACGTCGAGGTCTACCACCTCAAGGCGGCCGGGCAGGGCAACTGGCCGAAAATGGCCGAAGCCATCTCGCGCATCGATGGCGCGCGCGGGCAGGGCGTCGACATCGCCGCCAACATGTACGCCTACACGGCCGGCGCGACCGGCCTGGACGCGAGCCTGCCGCCGTGGGTGCAGGACGGTGGCCACGACGCGATGATCCGTCGCCTGAAGGATCCGGCCACGCGCGCCCGCATCATCGCCGAGATGAAACGCATCGACGGCGACTGGGAAAACCTGCGCCTGCAGGCCGGCTCGCCCGAACGCGTGCAGTTCATCGGTTTCAGGAGCGACAAGCTCAAGCCGCTGACCGGCCTGACCCTGGCGGAGGTTGCCAAGCGCCGCGGCACCACGATCGAGGACACCGTCATCGACCTGATCATCGAAGACGACTCGCGCGTGGACACGGCCTACTTCCTGATGAGCGAGGACAACGTCGCGCTCGGCCTGCGCCAGCCCTGGGTCAGCCTGGGCTCGGACGCCGAGTCGTCCGCGCCGGAAGGCGTGTTCCTCAAGTCCAGCACCCACCCGCGTGCCTATGGCAACTTCGCCCGCTTCCTTGGCCACTACGTCCGCGAGCAGAAGCTGATGCCGCTGGAGCAGGCCGTGTTCCGCCTGACCGGGCTGCCTGCGCGCACCTGGAAGCTCAAGGACCGCGGCTGCCTCGCCGTCGGCTGCTTCGCCGACATCGCGGTGTTTGATCCGGCCACCATTCGCGACAACGCCACCTTCGCCAAGCCGCAGCAGTACGCCACCGGCGTCAGCGACGTGTTCGTCAACGGCGTGCAGGTGCTTCGCGGAGGCGAGCACACCGGTGCCAAACCCGGACGCGTGGTGCGCGGTCCGGGCTGGCAGGGCGCGGCACAGGCACAACCATGACCGAGGCGGTTGCGCTGGCGCCTGTCGAAGCGCGCCAACGTCTGCACACGCTTGATGTCCTGCGCGGGTTCGCGCTGTTCGGCATAGCGCTGATGAACGTCGAGTATTTCGGCCGTCCACTGGCCGATGTCGGCAGCGGCGTCGATCCGGCGCTGCACGGACTCGATTACGCGCTGTCGTGGCTGATCTACGTGTTCGTGCAGGGCAAGTTCTGGATCTTGTTCTCGCTGCTGTTCGGCATGGGCTTCGCACTGATGGCCACGCGCACGCACACGGCCGACGGCGGCTTCTCGAAACTGTACGTGCGCCGCAGCCTCGGCCTGCTGGTCATCGGCCTGGTGCACGCAGTGGCGATCTGGGCTGGCGACATCCTCGTCACCTACGCCATCGGAGCGCTGCTGTTGCTGCTGTTCCGCGATGCATCGCCACAGAAGCAGGGACGCCTGGGCGCGCTGCTGTACGGTGCGCCGGTGCTGGGCCTGCTGCTGATGTCGGCGGTCATGCTCGCCATGCAGGCGGGCGGCTCGACCGCGGCCGACCACGTCGATGCCGCGCACGAGGCCGCCGAACAGGCTGCGCGTGCCGCCGAGATCGCCGCTTATTCCACCGGCTCGTGGTGGCAGGCGACCGCTGTCCGTGCGCGTTACCTGCTGACCCATATCCCGGAAATGCTGGTGTTCGAGTGTTTCGCCCTCGGCATCTTCCTGATCGGCGCCTGGCTGCTTCGCAGCGGCGCGATGGCCGACCCGGCCGCGCACGCGCTGCTGTATCGCCGTTTGCGCCGCTTCGCCCTGCCGGCCGGACTGGTGCTGGCGCTGCTTGGTGCGTCAGTGACGGTGCACCTGGACTGGAAGCAGGACAGTGCGCACGCGATGCTGGCCATGGCGCTGATGCTGGCCGCCAGCCCGCTGATGAGCCTTGGCTATCTGGCGCTGGTCGTCGGCGCGCTGCAGACGGCCCTGGGCGCTCGCGTGCTCGGCCTGCTTGCACCCGCCGGACGGATGGCGCTCAGCAACTATCTGCTGCAATCGCTGGTCGGCACCTGGCTGTTCTATGGCCATGGGCTGGGTCTGTGGGGCAGCGTGCCCAGGCGCTGGCAGGTGGCGGGTGTCGTGGTGGGGTTCGCGCTGCAGGTGCTGCTCAGCCGGGTCTGGCTGGCGTACTTCCGCCATGGCCCGGCCGAATGGCTCTGGCGGGCATGGACGTATCGGCACTTTCCAGCGATGCGCGCACGCTGATCACTGCGCCAGGGATCAACACGCAACAATCGAGAAGACCTTTGTCCGATGGCCGAGCCTACCCAAGCGATTAAACTTGCCCCCATGGAACAACGCGAAGATGTCCTGATCGTCGGCGCCGGCGTGATCGGCCTGGCCTGCGCCCTTGCCCTCCTGGAAACCGGCCGAAGCGTGCGCGTGATCGATGCCGGCCGCATCGGCGGCGGCAGTTCGCACGGCAATTGCGGCACGATCACGCCCAGCCATGCACCGCCGCTGGCCGCACCCGGCGTGGTGCTTAAGGCGTTGCGCTGGATGCTGACCCCGGATGCGCCGCTGTATGTGCCGCCGCGCTTCGACCCGCGCCTGTGGTCCTGGCTGTTGCGCTTCGCCCTGCGCTGCAACGAGCGCGACTGGCGTGCCAGCGCGGTGGCCAAGTCGGCGATCCTCAACGACTCGCGCGCGCGACTGGCGCAATGGGTCGAGCAGTATTCGCTGGCCTGCGAGTTCGCGCCGTCCGGCGAGGATTACATTTTTCGCACCCAGGATTATTTCGAGCACACGCTCGAAGAGGTCGGCCTGCTGCGCGAGCTGGGCGTTGCCGTCGATGTCGTCGACGGCCGTGCCTACGAGGCCATGGAGCCGGCACTCAAGCCCGGCCTGGCCGGCGCGATCCGCTTCAATGGCGATGCGGTGCTGCGTCCGGACCGCTACGTCGCCGAGCTGGCGCGCGTGGTGCGCGAGCGTGGCGGCACCATCGTCGAGGACTGCGCATTCGTCGGGGCCGTGGCCGAGCAGGGCGGCGTTCGCGTGACCACCGGGCAGGGCACCCTGTTGGCGGGCGAAGTAGTGATGGCCCTGGGCGCCTGGTCGCCGAAGCTGGCCGATGCCATCGGCGCGCCGGCACTGAAACGGACCATGCAGCCGGGAAAGGGCTACTCGATCACCTATTCATCGCCGGCCCTCGTGCCCCGGCGCCCGCTGGTGCTGCGCGAACGCCAGGTCTGCGTGACGGCGTGGGGCAGCGGCTACCGCCTCGGCAGTACCATGGAGTTCAGCGGCTTCGACGACAGCCTCAATCCGCGCCGCCTGGCCGCGCTGGAGCGCGGTGCCGGCGAGTACCTGCACGAACCGGTCGGTGCGCAGAAGCAGGAGCAATGGTTCGGCTGGCGCCCGATGAGCTGCGACGACGTCCCGATCATCGGCCCGGTGCCGGGGCGTGATCACATCTGGTTGGCAACCGGTCACGGCATGATGGGCGTCAGCATGAGCGCGGCGACTGGCCAGCTGGTTGCCGACCTGATCGCCGGGCGTGATCCGGCGATCGATCCTGCGCCCTTCCGCATCGAGCGATTCGAATGAACACGAGTCCCGCCACCAGCGAATTCGACCTGATTGTGATCGGGGGCGGATCCGGTGGCCTGGCAGGCGCCTTCCGCGCGGCCGAACATGGCGCGCGCGTGGCGCTGCTCGAACCGAACCTGCTCGGCGGCACATGCGTCAACGTCGGCTGCGTGCCGAAGAAGGCGATGTGGCTGGCCGCGGAGGTGGCGGCGAAGCTGAAGCTCGCGCCGACGCTGGGCTTTCCGGTGCAGCCGGCAGCGCTGAACTGGCCTGAGTTCATCGTCCACCGCGAGCGCTACATCGAAGGCATCCATGCCAGCTACCGGCGCCGCCTGGACGCGGCCGGCATCGTGCTCGCGCCGATGCGCGCGCACCTGGTCGACGCGCGCACGGTCGAATGCGAGAACGGGACGCGGCTGCGTGCCCGCCACCTGCTGATCGCCACCGGCGGACGGCCGGAACGACCGGACATTCCCGGCGCCAACCTGGGCGTGGTTTCCGACGACTTCTTCCAGTGGCGCGCCGCGCCCGCGCGCGTGGCCGTTGTCGGCGGCGGCTACATCGCGGTGGAGCTGGCCGGCGTGCTGCAGGCGCTGGGCAGCCGGGTCGAGATGTACGTGCGTGGTTCGCACCTGCTCAGGGGCTTCGACCACGACGTGGTCGAGCAACTAACCGAGGACTATCGCCAATCTGGCGTCCGCATCTGCTTCGACCAGCACCTGGCCGCGGTGGAATCCGACAGCGGCGGTGTGCGCCTGCGCCTTGCCGACGGCAGCGCCAGCGATCGCTACGATGCAGTGCTGTTCGCCACCGGGCGCCGCCCCAACAGCGAGCGCCTGGGGCTGGAGGAGGTGGGTGTCGCCACCGATGCCGACGGCTACATCGCCGTCAACGAGCGCCATGAAACCAGTGTCGAAGGCGTCTATGCCGTCGGTGACATCACCGCCAACGCGCAGCTGACGCCGGTCGCGATCGCCGCGGCGCGCCGCCTGATGGACCGCGTCTACGGTGGCAGCCAGGCCGTGCTCGACCAGCGCGACATCCCGACCGTGGTGTTCTCGCATCCGCCGTTTGGCCAGGTCGGATTGACCGAGGTCGACGCGCGCGCCGAGCACGGCGACGAGGCCGTACACGTCTATCGCGCCGCGTTCCGGCCGATGTTGAATGCACTGGCCGACGTGCCGCAGCGCAGCCTGTTCAAGCTGGTCTGCGTCGGTGAAGAGCGCCGCGTGGTCGGCATCCACCTGATGGGCGAGGCCGCCGACGAAATCCTGCAGGGCTTCGCCGTCGCCCTCAAGCGCGGCATCACCTTGCAGGACCTGCGCGAAACCGTGGCGATCCACCCGACCAGCGCCGAGGAAGTGGTGCTTATGCGCTGAGAAGCGCTGCAACAGACATCCTGATTTGAGCGACTCGAGATGAACGACGAGATCTACACCCTGCATCGCGGCACCGCGCCGCTGCTGGTCAGCCTGCCGCACGACGGCAGCCATATTCCGCAGGCGCTGGCCGAACGCATGACCGAGCGCGCACGCGTGGCGCCGGACACCGACTGGCACGTGTCGATCCTCTACGACTTCGCCCGCGAGCTGGGCGCGTCGGTCATCGTGCCACGGCATTCGCGCTACGTCGTCGACCTCAACCGCCCGCCGGACGACACCTCTCTTTACCCCGGCCAGAACACCACCGGCCTGTGCCCGGCCGTGCAGTTCACCGGCGAGCCGGTGTACCTGGAAGGCCAGGCGCCGTCGCCGGCTGAAGTCGCACAGCGCGTGGACACCTACTGGCGTCCCTACCACGAGGCGCTGCGCGGCGAGCTCGACCGCATCCACGGCGAGCACGGTCACGTGGTGCTGTGGGAAGGGCACTCGATCCGCGGCAGCGACCTGCCGTTCCTGTTCGAAGGCCGGCTGCCCGACCTCAACCTGGGCACCTCTGCCGGCGCCAGCTGTTCGCCAGCGCTGCAGCATCGGCTCGAGTCGGTGCTGGCCGCGCAGGACGAGTACGACTTCATCGTCAACGGGCGCTTCAAGGGCGGTTACATCACGCGCCACTATGGCGAGCCGGCGCGCGGCATCGATGCGGTGCAGATGGAGATCAGCCAGCGCAATTACATGGACGAGGACAGCTTCGCCTACGATGCCGGCAAGGCCGCGCACCTGCGCAAGCTGCTGACGGCCCTGCTGCAGGCCACGCTGAAACCATGAAGGCGACGGCGTGACCGGTGCCGTCGCGGTGCTGGCGCCGGCACAGGCGCGCGCGCTGCACCTGGCCGCGCAAGGGCTGCTCGCACGCCCGCGCGCGCGGGCACGCAAGGCCGACCTGCTTGCGGCGATCGCGCGCATGCAGCTGCTGCAGATCGACACCATCCACGTCGTCGCACGCAGTCCGTACCTGGTGCTGTTCTCGCGCGTCGGCGCCTACCCCGCCGAATGGCTCGACGAACAGCTGGCGCAGCGCGCCATCTTCGAGACCTGGGCGCACGAGGCCTGTTTCGCCCCGGTCGGCGACTACACCCTGCTGCGCAGCGCGATCGAGCATCGCGAACATCACTGGGCGATCCGCAACGCCCGCCACCGCCATGCCGAGCACGGCGCCGAGATTGCGCAACTGCTGACGCACGTGCGCGAGCGGGGCGCGGTCAAGGCCGCCGATTTCGAGCGCGAGGCCGGCAGCGGCAGCGGCGGCGGCTGGTGGCAGTGGAAGAACGAAAAGCTGTGGCTGGAAGCCGCGTTCGCCCTCGGCGAGCTGATGGTGAGTCGGCGCGAGAACTTCCACCGCGTCTACGACCTCGCCGAACGCGTGATCGGCCAGGTCCAGCCCGACTGGAGCAGCGCCGTGGTCCCCACCGCGCTGGCGCGGCGCGAACTGCTGCTCAAGTCGGTGCGCGCGCTCGGCATCACCCAGGCGCGCTGGATCGCCGACTACTACCGCCTGCGGCCGCGCCTGCGCGACCCCGACCTGGACGATCTGGTGGAGGAGGGCGCGCTGCTGCGTGTCGAGGTGCGTGGATGGGCGGCGCCCGGCTACGTTCATCCGGACCTGGCGCCGCAACTGGCGCGGGCTGCCGCCGGCCGCCTGCGCGCGACCCATGCCACGCTGCTGTCGCCGTTCGACCCGGTGGTCTGGGATCGCGAACGTGCCAGCGAGTTCTTCGACTTCGATTACACGCTGGAGTGCTACACGCCCGAGTCCAGGCGTCGCTACGGCTACTTCGTGCTGCCGATCCTGGTCGGCGGCCGCCTGGTCGGGCGGCTCGACGCCAAGGCGCACCGGCGCGAGGGCGTGTTCGAGGTCAAGGCGCTGTACCTGGAAGAGGGCATCGTTGCCGATGATGCGCTGGCGCAATCGGTGGCGCGGGCGATCGACGACTGTGCGCGCTGGCACGCGACGCCGCGGGTCACGCTGGGGCGTTGCCGTCCCGCAGCGTTCGCGCGATTGCTGAGGACGCAGCTCGCCGCGATGCGCTGAGGCGCACCGCGGCGAGTCGATTGCTATTTCGTGGCGGCAGAAGCCGCGCCCGCACCCGGTCCGATGTTCCGGTCGAGGAAGGCTTCGATGCGCTTGTACACCTCGGCACGGTTTTCCGGCTTGTAGAAGCCGTGGCCTTCGCCCTTGACCACCATCGTGTCGACCTTGACGCCGGCCTTGCGGAAGCCGGCGACCATCGCGTCGAACTGTTCCATCGGCACGCGCCGGTCGACGGCACCCTGGAACAGCATCACCGGCACCTTGATCTTGTCGGCATGGCGGGACGGCGAGTTGGCCGCCAGCTCCGCCGGATCGGTACCCAGTGCCTGGTCGAGGTAGTCACGGCCCTGTTCGCTGCCGCGCACGTCTCCGACCTTCTTCATCAGCGCCAGGTCATAGACGCCAATCGAGCCGATCGCACAGCGGTACAGGTCGGGATAGCGGATCGGATTCATCAGCGCCGCGTAACCGCCGAAACTGGCACCATAGGTGCAGATGCGATCCGGGTCGGCGAGCTTGCTGTCGATGGCCCAGCGCACGCCGTCGGCGATGTCGTCCATCATCGTGCCGCCCCACTGGCGGTAACCGGCGTACTCGAACGTGTCGCCACGGCCGCCGGAGCCGCGGAAGTTCACCTGCAGCACGGCATAGCCGCGACTGGCCAGGAACTGCACGTCGCTGTCATAGCTCCACGCGTCATAGACGCCGTGCGGACCACCGTGCGGCATCACCACCATCGCCTGCGGGCCCTTGCCACCAGCAGGCAACGTGTAGAACCCGTGCAGCGTCATGCCGTCGCGGGTCTTGAAGCTGACCGGCGTCGTCGCCGCCATGCGCTCGGGTTTGATCCACGGCTCGACCTCGTTGATCAGCTGGACCTTGCCGGCCTTGCGGTCGAAGACGTAGTAGCCGCCCGGGGAGCGATCGCTGTGGGTCCGGAACAGGACCTTGTTGTTGTCGTGGCTGAAGTCGTACAGCGACACGAGTTCACCCGGGAATGCCTTCATCAGGCCGGCGTGCAGCCGCGCCCATTCGGACGTCGTATCCAGGTACTGGATCGTCGGCGCAGCGGCGTTGTAGTAGACGCCGAACGGCGCGCCGCGATGCCCGGAGTAGAACAGGCCGGCGATGTCGATGTCGTCGCGGCCGGCCAGCCGCGTGCGCGTTCCGCTGGCCAGGCTGATCCGGTAGAGCTGCGAGGGTTCTCCTTTGTCGGAGATCAGCGCGTAAGCGGTATCGTCGTCGTCGGCCACGTAGGCCAGGTGCATCGTGCGACCTGCCAGACTCGCCGGGACGGCAGTCCAGTTCGTATCGGTCGGGCGTGGTCGATAGAACAGGTCCGGCTTCTGCATGCCCGGCCGGGCCACGATGCGCAGGCGCGCACGCGACCTGCTGTCGAACTGGAACGTTGCTGCTTCTTCCGAGAACTCGATCTGGCGGCGTTCGCCGGTGACCGTGTCGACGCGGAAAATGGTGGTTGGCTGGAACTCGTCGTCATGGCGCGTGCGCCAGGCGGTAAAATCGACCATCGCGATGCCCGGTTCGCTCTCCACCAGATCGGCGATTTCGGCCCAGCCCTGGTCCTTGCGCCGTCCACCGACGACGCCGTCGTCCGGGATGTAGGCGAACAGGATTTCCTGGTTCTTGCCGTCGATGTCGGCGGCGACCAGTTCCCCCTGGCTGATTGGCCGCGCCTGCAGCGGCTCCATGTTCGCGCGCGACACGACCACGCGGGTCGGACTGGTCCAGATGATGTTGGTGACGTGTTGGCGCTTGCCGAAGCGGAGCGTCTGGGTCTTGCCCGAGCCATCGATCGGAACGATCAACAGCTGGGTCTCGTTGCCGTCGTCGACCGGGACGGTCATGGCTACGTTGCGCCCATCGGGCGACAACGCCACTTCCTGGACTTCGACATGGCGCGCGAAGTCCTCCACCGGAACCACCTGCGCTGCCGCCACGACAGGCAGCATCGATACGAAACCGGCGATCAGCCGGCGACTAACCTGGTGCATCGGTTGGCCCTCCCCAAGGCCTGGCGATGCCCAAGCATATCGCCTGCGATGCATCCGCAGGAAACGACGCCCGGAGTCAGACCTCCAGCGTCGCCAGGTCGCCCTTGGTTTCCAGCCACTGCTTGCGGTCGCCGGCGCGCTTCTTGGCCAGCAGCATGTCCATCAGCGAATGGGTTTCGGTGTTGTCGTCGACGGTCAGCTGGACCAGGCGGCGCGTGTCGGGGTGGATTGTCGACTCGCGCAGCTGCGAAGGATTCATCTCGCCCAGGCCCTTGAAGCGGGTCGTGTTGACCTGGCCGCTGAAGCCCTTCTTGCGGTCACCCTTCTCGCGCTCGATCTTCTCCAGCAGGATCCGCTTTTCCTCTTCGTCGAGCGCATAGAACACCTGCTTGCCCACGTCGACGCGGAACAGCGGCGGCATCGCCACGAACACGTGGCCGGCCGAGACCAGCGACGGAAAGTGCTTGAGGAACAGCGCCGTCAGCAACGTTGCGATGTGCAGGCCGTCGGAGTCGGCGTCGGCGAGGATGATGACCTTGCCGTAGCGCAGGCCCGACAGGTCGTCCTTGCCCGGGTCGCAACCGATCGCGACGGCCAGGTCGTGGACTTCCTGCGAGGCCAGCACGCTGCCGGAGGCGACTTCCCAGGTGTTGAGGATCTTGCCGCGCAGCGGCAGGATCGCCTGGAAGTCCTTGTCGCGGGCCTGGCGCGCACTGCCGCCGGCCGAGTCGCCTTCCACCAGGAACAGTTCGGTACGCGACAGGTCCTGGCTGCTGCAGTCGGCCAGCTTGCCGGGCAGGGCGGGGCCCTGGGTGATCTTCTTGCGGACGACCTGCTTCTCGGTCTTCAGGCGCGCGCTGGCGCGTTCGATCGCCAGCTGCGCGATCCGCTCGCCCATCTCGGTGTGCTGGTTGAGCCACAGCGAGAACGCGTCGTGCGCGGCGCCCTCGACGAAGCCGGCGGCCTGGCGCGACGACAGTCGCTCCTTGGTCTGGCCGCTGAACTGCGGGTCGGTCATCTTGATGCTGAGCACGAAGGCGACGCGATCCCAGACGTCTTCCGGCGCCAGCTTGACGCCACGCGGCAGCAGGTTGCGGAAGTCGCAGAACTCGCGCAGCGCATCGGTGAAGCCGGTGCGCAGGCCGTTGACGTGCGTGCCGTGCTGCGCGGTCGGGATCAGGTTGACGTAGCTCTCCTGCACCAGTTCGCCTTCCGGAACCCACGCCACCGCCCAGTCGGCGGTCTCGGTGTCCTTGGTCAGCTTGCCGACGAACAGGTCCGGCGGCAGCAGCTCACGCTCGGCCAGTTCACCGCGCAGGTAATCGCGCAGGCCATCTTCGTAGTACCACTCGTTGCGCTCGTCGCTGGCTTCGTCATGCAGGCGGACGGTGAGGCCCGGGCACAGCACGGCCTTGGCGCGCAGCAGGTGGCGCAGCGAGCGCAGGTTGAACTTGGGCGTGTCGAAGTACTTCGGGTCGGGCCAGAAGTGCACGCGAGTGCCGGTGTTCTTCTTGCCGACGGTACCGATCACTTCCAGCGGCGTGGCGCGGTCGCCGTCCTTGAAGGTCATGCGGTATTCGTTGCCGTCGCGCTTGATGCGCACGTCGACCAGGGTCGACAGGGCATTGACCACGCTGACGCCGACGCCGTGCAGGCCACCGGAGAAGGTGTAGTTCTTGTTGCTGAACTTGCCGCCGGCGTGCAGGCGCGTGAGGATCAGTTCCACGCCCGGGATCTTCTCCTCGGGGTGGATGTCCACCGGCATGCCGCGGCCGTCGTCGCCGACCGAGCAGCTGCCGTCGCTGTGCAGGGTGACGTCGATGAAGCGGGCATGGCCGGCCAGCGCCTCGTCGACCGCGTTGTCGATGACTTCCTGCGCCAGGTGGTTCGGGCGCGTGGTGTCGGTGTACATGCCGGGACGGCGCTTGACCGGATCCAGCCCGGACAGGACTTCGATATCAGCTGCGTTGTAACGGGAACTCATTCTTGGCTACGACAGCGGGGGCAGGAGCGGGGATGGTCTGCGCGTAGCGGCGGAAATTCAACCGCGCGCGCCGGCGCCCGGGGTGATCCCTTGAAGCGACAGGGTTCTGGCCGCATCTTGGGAGGGCCCGGCGAGGCCGCCGGTCCAACTTCGCGCAGGCCGTTCAGTCCCGGCTACGGAAGGCGCCGCTAGGGTCGCCTCGTCGTCAACCGCGCGTCCCGTGACGCGTTATGCAATATGGATGGCGCTGCCGCTACTGTTCCCAGGAGGTCTTACGCATGAATACCCGCAAGCTGTTGCTCCCGAGCCTGATCGCCGCGCTGCTGGCGTCGCCGCTGGCACTCGCGCAGCAGCAGGACGCCCAGGCCGATGCCAAGGCCAAGGAACAGGCTGCACAGGCACAGAAGGCCGACGCAGCGCAGTCCGGCAAGGCCGACAAGGCCGGCAAGGCCCAGAACGACGCCAACAAGGGCGGCAAGAACGACAAGTCCAAGTCCCGCCCCGAGGTCGAGCCCGAGGAAGAGGACGACCGCTGAGCCTGCTGGCTCGACAGGTTTGACCCGCGACGCCCCGGCTTGCCGGGGCGTCGCTGTTTGCAGGGCCATGCAACGCATCTGAACGGCCCTGCGGAGCCCGGACGGCTCGCCGGAAAGCGACTCAGCCTGTAGACTATGGCTTTCCAGCGGTAGCAAAACCATGACTCCCCTGATTTTCGTCACCGGCGGCGTGGTGTCCTCGCTTGGCAAGGGCATTGCGGCAGCCTCGCTGGCGGCCATCCTCGAAGCACGCGGCCTGCGCGTGACGATGATGAAGCTCGACCCCTACATCAACGTCGATCCGGGCACGATGAGCCCGTTCCAGCACGGCGAGGTGTACGTCACCGACGACGGCGCCGAGACCGACCTGGACCTGGGCCACTACGAGCGCTACCTGCGCAACCGGCTCAGCCGCAAGAACTCCATCACCACCGGTCGCATCTACGACAACGTGATCCGCAAGGAGCGCCGCGGCGACTACCTGGGCGGCACCGTGCAGGTGATCCCGCACATCACCGACGAGATCAAGCGCTGCATCATCGAGGCCACCGAAGGCTTCGACGTGGCCCTGGTCGAGGTCGGCGGCACGGTAGGCGACATCGAGTCGCTGCCGTTCCTCGAGGCCATCCGCCAGATCCGCAGCGAGCGCGGTTCGGAAGGCGCGTTGTTCATGCACCTGACCCTGGTGCCGTACATCGCCGCCGCCGGCGAACTCAAGACCAAGCCGACCCAGCACTCGGTCAAGGAACTGCGTTCGATCGGCATCCAGCCCGACGTGCTGCTGTGCCGCAGCGAGCAACCGCTGCCCGACAGCGAGCGCCGCAAGATCGCGCTGTTCACCAACGTCCCCGAGCGCGCCGTCATTTCGGCCGTCGACCTGGACAACATCTACAAGATGCCGCGCCGCTTCCACGAGGAAGGCCTGGACGCGATCGTGCTCGACCGCCTGCGCATCAACGCCGGCCCGGCCGACCTGACCGAATGGGACGAAGTGGTCGATGCCAGCGAGCATCCGGTCGACGAAGTCCGCATCGCCGTGGTCGGCAAGTACATCGACCACCAGGACGCCTACAAGTCGCTGGCCGAGGCCCTCAAGCACGGTGGCCTGCGCCAGCGCACCAAGGTCAAGCTGAAGTGGCTGGAGTCGAGCGAAATCGAGGAGCAGGGCGTCGCCTCGCTCAAGGACGTCGACGGCATCCTCGTGCCGGGCGGCTTCGGCGACCGCGGTTTCGAAGGCAAGGTGCTCACCGCCAAGTTCGCGCGTGAGGCTGGCGTACCGTACTTCGGCATCTGCTACGGCATGCAGGCGGCGGTGGTCGACGTCGCCCGTCACCTCGGCGGCCTCGACGGCGCCAACAGCACCGAGAACGACAAGGCCAGCCCGCATCCGGTGATCGGACTGATCACCGAGTGGCGCACCGCCACCGGCGAGATCGAGCGCCGCAGCGAGGACAGCGACCTGGGCGGCACCATGCGCCTGGGCCTGCAGGAGCAGCGCCTGAAGCCGGCTACGCTGGCGCGCGAGGTGTACGGCAAGGACGTGGTCGCCGAGCGCCATCGCCACCGCTACGAGTTCAACAACCGCTACCGCACCCAGCTCGAGGACGCCGGCCTGGTGATCTCGGCCAAGTCGATGGACGACCTGCTGGTGGAAATGGTCGAACTGCCGCGCGACAAGCACCCGTGGTTCCTGGCCTGCCAGGCGCACCCGGAATTCCTGTCGACGCCGCGCGACGGCCACCCGTTGTTCATCGGTTTCGTCCGCGCCGCGCGCGAGCACAAGGCGCAGGCCGGCGGCCGGCTGCTGAAGGAAGCCACCGCGTGAGCGGGACTGGCACCCCACGCCCGCAACCCATCCCCTCCCAACCCTCCCCTTGAAGGGGAGGGCTACCGAGTACACAGCATGAAACTTTGCGGATTCGAAGCCGGTCTCGACCAGCCCTTCTTCCTGATCGCCGGCCCGTGCGTGATCGAGTCGATGCAACTGCAGCTCGACGTCGCCGGCAAGCTCAAGGAAATCACTTCCGAGCTGGGCATCAACTTCATCTTCAAGTCGAGCTTCGACAAGGCCAACCGCACCTCCGGCACCAGCTTCCGCGGCCCCGGCCTGGAAGAGGGCCTGAAGGTGCTGGCCGAAGTGAAGAAGCAGATCGGCGTGCCGGTGCTGACCGACGTGCACGAGTACACGCCCATGAACGAGGTCGCCAGCGTCGTCGACGTGCTGCAGACCCCGGCATTCCTGTGCCGCCAGACCGACTTCATCCAGAACGTGGCGCGCACCGGCTTGCCGGTGAACATCAAGAAGGGCCAGTTCCTCTCCCCGTGGGAGATGAAGCACGTCACCAACAAGGCCAAGGCGACCGGCAACGAGCTGATCATGGCCTGCGAGCGCGGCGCCAGCTTCGGCTACAACAACCTGGTGTCGGACATGCGCTCGCTGAGCGTGATGCGCGACACCGGCTGCCCGGTCGTGTTCGACGCGACCCACTCGGTGCAGCTGCCCGGCGGCGCCGACGGCAAGAGCGGCGGCCAGCGAGAGTTCGTGCCGGTGCTGGCGCGCGCGGCGATGGCGGTCGGCATTGCCGGCATCTTCATGGAGACGCATCCGGTCCCGGACGAGGCCCTGTCCGACGGCCCCAACGCCTGGCCGCTGCCGAAGATGCGCGCGCTGCTGGAGACGCTCAAGCAGCTCGACGAGATCACCAAGCGCAACGGTTTCCTGGAATCCGACGCCTGACCATGCCGGGCGCAGCCATCCCCTGCGACCACCGGCTGGCGCCGCAACCGCGCGGCGCCGCCCCAACTCGGCTATCGTCCCCGGCTGGCGCCTGTCCGGCCCCCATGCCCTACACCCCTCATTGACCTCAACTTCGACGACATGACCACGACCATCGCCAAAGTCCACGCCCGCGAGATCCTCGACAGCCGCGGCAATCCCACGCTCGAAGCCGAGGTCACCCTGGCCGACGGCAGCTTCGGTCGCGCGATGGTGCCGTCCGGCGCCTCCACCGGCACCAAGGAAGCGGTCGAGCTGCGCGACGGCGACAAGACCCGTTACCTGGGCAAGGGCGTGCGCAAGGCGGTCGAGAACGTCAACGGCGCCATTGCCACGGCGCTGGCCGGTTTCGACGGCGCCGACCAGGCCGGCCTCGACCGCCGCCTGATCGACCTCGACGGCACCGAGAACAAGGGCCGCCTGGGCGCCAACGCGCTGCTCGGCGTGTCGATGGCCAACGCCCACGCCATGGCCGCCTCGAAGAAGCTGCCGCTGTGGAAGTACCTGGCCGGTGGCCGCGAGGCCGTGCTGCCGGTGCCGATGATGAACATCATCAACGGCGGTGCGCACGCCGACAACAACGTCGACCTGCAGGAATTCATGATCCTGCCGGTGGGCGTGGACAACTTCGCCGAAGCGCTGCGCGCCGGCACCGAGGTGTTCCATGCACTCAAGTCGGTGCTCAAGGGCCGCGGCCTGAGCACGGCGGTGGGCGACGAGGGCGGTTTCGCGCCGGACCTGCGCAGCAATGAGGAAGCGCTGGAAACCATCCTCGAAGCGATCGGCAAGGCCGGCTACAAGGCCGGCGAAGACATCCTGCTCGGCCTCGACGTCGCCTCCAGCGAGTTCTTCGAGAACGGCAAGTACAACCTCACCGGTGAAGGCAAGCGCCTGACCAGCGAGCAGTTCGTCGACTTCCTCGCCAACTGGGCCGCGCAGTACCCGATCATCACCATCGAAGACGGCATGGCCGAGAACGACTGGGCCGGCTGGAAGCTGCTGACCGAGCGCATCGGCAACAAGGTGCAGCTGGTCGGCGACGACCTGTTCGTGACCAACCCGAAGATCTTCCAGGAAGGCATCGACAAGGGCGTGGCCAACGCCATCCTGATCAAGGTCAACCAGATCGGCACGCTGACCGAGACCCTGGAAGCGATCGCGATGGCCGACGCCAACCGCTACGCCTCGATCGTCTCGCACCGCTCGGGCGAAACCGAGGACACCACCATCGCCGACATCTCGGTCGCCACCACCGCGACCCAGATCAAGACCGGCTCGCTGTGCCGCAGCGATCGCGTCGCAAAGTACAACCAGCTGCTGCGCATCGAAGAGCAGCTGGGTGCCGCGGCGAAGTACGCCGGCCGCGACGCCTTCATCTCGCTCAAGCGCTGAGCCAGGAGCCCCGGCGCATGCGCGGCTTGCGACTGCTGCTGCTGGCACTGGCCGGGTTGCTGGTGTTCCTGCAGTACCGGCTGTGGGTGGGCGAGGGCGGCAGCCGCTCGGTCGCCCGCCTGCAGCAGCAGGTGCAGCAGCAGGCGCACGAGAACCAGGGCATGCAGCAGCGCAACGACGCGCTCGCCGCCGAAGTCGAGGACCTCAAGTCCGGCGAGGCGGCGGTCGAGGAGCGTGCGCGCAGTGAGCTGGGCATGATCAAGCCGGGCGAAACCTTCTACCGCGTGGTCGAGCCGGAAGGCGCGGCACCGGCGCCGGAAGAAGGCGCCGAGCCGAAGAGCGAGTGACTCTCCGCACCGTCGACGTCGCCGCCACCGTCACCGTCACCGTCATCCCGGCGAACGCCGGGATCCAGTGACGGAGCCTCAGGCTGTGGTGGGCGGCAAGGGTGGGGGGCTGGGTCCCGGCGTGCGCCGGGACGACGTTCTATTGGCAGTCTCAACGAGGATCGTGACGAAGTGATCTGGGCCGTGATTCCCGCAGCAGGTCGTGGCTCGCGCTTTGGCGGCGAGACACCAAAGCAGTACCTCGAAATCGCTGGCCGTCCGTTGATCGCACACGCGCTCGATGCGCTGCTCTCGCACCCGCGCATTGCCGGTGCGATGGTCGCATTGTCGAAGAACGATGCCCTGTGGCCCGGCTGGGCCAACCTGCACGGCAAGCCGGTGCTGCGCTGCGTCGGTGGCGGCGAGCGCGCCGATTCGGTACTGGCGGCATTGCAGGCGCTTCCCGTCGAAGTGGCCGACGACACGCTCGTGCTGGTGCACGATGCGGCACGGCCCAACCTGCGAACTGAAGACCTCGATCGCCTGATCGCAGCGGCCAGTGCCCATGCCGACGGCGCCATCCTCGGCGCTCCGGTGCGCGACACGCTCAAGCGTGCCGACGCCGCCGCGCACATCGCCGCGACCGAACCACGCGAGCGGCTGTGGCGTGCATTCACCCCGCAGGCGTTCCGCCGCGGCGCGTTGACGGCCGCGCTGGAGCAGGCGCAGGCGCAGGGCATCGTGGTCACCGACGAAGCGATGGCGATGGAGCGCTTGGGCGCCCACCCGGCGCTGGTCGAAGGACGCGAGGACAACCTCAAGGTGACGACGCCGGCCGACCTGGCCTTGGCGCGATACCTGATCTCCAACAGGTAACCCAGTACATGAACATCCGCATCGGCCAGGGTTTCGACGTCCACGCCTTCGGCGAAGGCGACCACGTGATGCTCGGCGGCATGCGCGTGCCGCACGAGCGCGGCATCGTCGCCCACTCCGATGGCGACGTGGTCATCCATGCGCTGTGCGACGCGATGCTCGGCGCACTCGCGCTGGGCGACATCGGCCAACATTTTCCGCCGAGCGACCCGCAATGGAAGGGCGCCGACAGCCGCGCTTTCCTGCGCCACTGCCAGACCCTCATCCAGGAGCGCGGCTGGCAACTGGGCAACGCCGACATCACCGTGATCTGCGAACGCCCCAAGGTCGGGCCGCATGCGGCGGCGATGCGGCAGCTGCTCGCAATCGATCTGGGGTTGGCGGAGGACGCCGTCAGCATCAAGGCCACCACCACCGAGAAGCTCGGCTTCACCGGCCGCGGCGAAGGCATCGCGGCGATGGCGGTGTGCCTGCTGGTGCGTGCGTGAGCGCGCAGGAGCCGACGCTGCCGCGTGCGCATGGGCCGTCCGTGCTCAGCGCCAACATGCGCACCACGCCCGGGGATTTCCTGGTCGAGGAACTGCCGGGCTTCGAGCCCAGCGGCAGCGGCGAGCACCTGTTGCTGACCATCGAGAAGCGCGGCATGAACACCGCCTTCGCAGCCCGACGCATCGCCGAGTGGGCGGGCGTAGGTGAGGTCGCCATTGGTTACGCCGGCCTCAAGGACCGCAACGCCGTGACCCGGCAGCGTTTCAGCGTCCACCTGCCCAAGCGCGTGGCGCCGGACCTGGCGACGCTGGAAACCAGCGGCGACAATGAGCACCTGCGCGTGCTCGAACACACCTGGCACGCGCGCAAGCTGCCGCGCGGCGCGCTGGCCGGCAATCGCTTCGTGCTGGTCCTGCGCGAAGTGGCCGGCGGACGCGAGGCGATCGAATCGCGCCTGCAGGCGATTGCCGCGCGTGGCGTGCCCAATTACTTCGGCGAACAGCGCTTCGGCCGCGACGGCGACAACGTCGCCAATGCCATGGCGATGTTCGCCGGCCGGCGCGTGCGTCGCGAACAACGCACGTTGCTGCTGTCGGCGGCGCGCTCGGAGTTGTTCAACCGCGTGCTTGCATCGCGCGTCCTGTCCGCCAGCTGGGACCAGGCGCTGGACGGAGAGGTGTGGCTGCTCGACGGCAGCCGCAGCGTGTTCGGCCCGGAGCCTTTCAGCGACGAACTCGCGCAGCGCCTGGCCGCGTTCGACATCCATCCCAGTGGCCCGCTATGGGGCAAAGGCGAACTGCGCAGCCAGGGTGAGTCGGCGGCAGTGGAACTGGCCGCATTGTCTGGCGATGACGCCGCCGCGCTGCGCGCCGGCCTGGAGGCCGAAGGGCTCAAGCAAGAACGTCGTGCCCTGCGCCTGAAGCCTGCCGACCTGGCGTGGGACTGGCTTGACGGCGATGTACTCCAGTTGGCTTTCAGCCTTCCACCGGGCACGTACGCCACGGTCGTACTGGCCGAACTGGGCGACGTACGCGCGCTGGGTCGCAGCGGCTGAACGGGTAGTTTCGACCGTTCGTCGGAAAGCATCTGCTGGCACTGGTGTGCCCCAAGCGCCGGCGTATAAGCCGAAATCGTACAAGTCTTCATGTTGGCTTGTGCCGTCGTACCCGTCGGGTAGGGCGATCACGTCATGGAGATGTCGTCATGAACGCATCGTTACGCATGGCCGTGTTGGTGTCGGTGGTGGGCCTGGCGGCCTGCGCCGGCATGCAGAGCAAGACCGCTTATGTGCCGGAGCCGAAGGCTCCGTCGATCATGGACGACGACGAGGCTTACATCGCCTACGTCGAACGTGTTGCCCGCCGCCGCGGTATCGAGGTGGTCTGGGTCAATACGCCGCGCAAGACGGCCGACCAGGTCGCCCAGGAAAGCGGTCAGCAGTAGTGCAACACTGTCTCGCGTCCCGGTGGCCGGGCTCAGGATGAGCGCAGGCGACGGGGCGCAAGCAGTATCAGCACCGCTCCGGTGCCTCCCTGCGCGGGCGGCGCGGAGTGGAATGCCAGGACGTCCGCGCGCTGTCGCAGCATGCGGTCGACCAGGTTCTTCAGCACCGGCATGCCGCTGCTCGCGATCGTGGCGGCGCCATGCAACCCCTTGCCGTGCACCACGCGCACGCAGCCCACGCCGTGCAGGCGGGCGTCGTGCAGGAATGCGCGCAACAGCAGTTCGGCCTCGCGCGTGTCGGCGCCGTGCAGGTCGAGCTCCTCCTGTACCGAGATCTCGCCGCGCCTGAGCTTCTGCAACAGCCGCGGCGAGACTTCGTCGCGGCGATAGGACAACGCGTCACCGGCATCGAGCAGGCTTTCGTCCAGGGCATGGCGGAACTGTTCGCGCGCCTGGGCCTCATCGCGCTCGGCCATGCGCGCCCGCGGCCGTGGCTTGGGCGTCGCCGGTGGCGGCGTGGTGTCGGGCAGCCGCCTTACCGGACCGATCGCGGTGCGGAACAGCTCGGCGTCGTCGTCTTCGGGATCGTCAGCCATGGCGACAGTCTAGGGGCTCCCGCGCGGGGCGGGCAGGGGGCCGGCAGGGAGCAGCAAGGTCCGCAATCCCCATCGGCTATCATGGGTGCCGCACGGTCCGGCAAGCGCATGCAACAAGTGCCCGGTCCTGTCACCACCCCACGTTCCAAGGTTCGATCAAGGGAGTTCATGCGAGTTCTGGTCAGCAACGACGACGGCGTCGACGCCCCCGGTATCCGCGTCCTCGCCGAAGGCCTGCGCGCCGCCGGCCATGAGGTGCTGGTGGTCGCCCCCGACCGGGACCGCTCCGGCGCCAGCAATTCGCTCACCCTGGATGCGCCCGTGCGCGTCCAGCGGCTGGACGAGTCCACCTGGCGCGTCTACGGCACCCCCACCGACTGCGTGCATGTGGCCATCACCGGCATGCTCGAGGTCGAGCCCGACATCGTCGTGTCGGGCATCAACAACACCGCCAACCTCGGCGACGACGTGATCTATTCCGGCACCGTCGCCGCGGCCATGGAAGGGCGCTTCCTCGGCCTGCCGGCCGTGGCGATGTCGCTGCAGACGGTCGACCACACCGGGCGCCATTACGAAACGGCGGCGCGTGCGGCGGTGGAGATCATCGCCCGCCTGCGCGTGGATCCACTGCCGGCCGACACCATCCTCAACGTCAACGTTCCCGATTTGCCCTGGGACGAGGTCCGTGGCTTCGAAGTCACCCGCCTGGGCAATCGCCATCGCGCCGAGGCGTGCATTCCGCAGCACGACCCGCGCGGCCGCGAGTGGTGGTGGATAGGGGCTGCAGGCCAGGAGCAGGACGCCGGCCCCGGCACCGACTTCCATGCGCTGCGCACTGGCAACATCTCGATCACGCCAATCCATGTCGACCTGACCCGCTACCAGGCGCTGGACCAGGTCGCGAGCTGGGTCGACGGGCTGGCCGTGTCGCTCGATCGCGGCGCCGTTCGCCAACATTCGGAGCACAGCGCATGACGTTGCGCATGCGCCTGCAGCCCGAGGCCATCGGATCCGGCATGACATCGCAGCGGGTCCGCGACCGCCTGGTCGAACGCCTGCGCGAGAACGGCATCCGCGACGAACGCGTGCTCAACGCGATCCGCACCGTGCCGCGCCATTTGTTCGTCGACGAAGCACTGGCCACGCGCGCCTACGAGGACACGGCACTGCCGATCGGCCACGGCCAGACCATCTCGCAACCGTGGGTGGTGGCGAAGATGACCGAGGCCGTGCTCGAGGCCGAACCGAAGAAGGTGCTGGAGATCGGCACCGGCTCGGGCTACCAGGCGGCGGTGCTGGCCGCGCTGGGCCTGGAAGTGCACACCGTGGAGCGCATCGGTGAGCTGCTGCGTACCGCGCGCAAGCGCTTCCGCCAGCTCGGCATGAACATCCGCAGCAAGCACGACGACGGTCGCATCGGCTGGTCCGAGAACGGCCCGTTCGATTCGATCATCGTCACCGCGGCCGCACCGGCGCTGGTCGAATCATTGACCGCGCAGCTGGCCGCGGGCGGCACGCTGATCGCGCCGGTCGGCGGCGCCTCGTCGCAATCGCTGCTGAAGCTGCACAAGGACGCCGATGGCGTCGTCACCCAACACACGCTGGCTCCGGTCGTATTCGTGCCGCTGCTGTCAGGGATGATCGATTGAACACCGCAGGAACTGGCTCCGCAGTGACATTCTGGAAGGACTGGCGTTGAAGATTTTTGGACCGCTTTACGAGCGCACGATTTCCTGGGCGCGTCATCGCCATGCACCCGCACTGCTGACCGGCCTGAGTTTTGCCGAGGCGGTGGTGTTCCCGGTTCCGCCGGAAGTGATGCTGGCGCCGATGTGCCTGGCCGATCGCCGACGCGCGTTCTGGTTCGCCACGCTGAGCCTGGCCGGTTCGATGGTCGGCGCGTTGCTGGGCTATGCGCTGGGACACTTCGCCTATGAGCTGGTCAAGCCGCTGCTGACCTCACTGGGCTGGATCGATCGCATCGACGCGCAGGTCACGCAATTGCGCGAGATCGCCGCGAACTCGCCGTGGAAGGCGTTCTGGCTGCTGGTTCTGGCCGGGTTCACGCCGATTCCGCTGAAGATATTCACCTGGGCGTCGGGCATCGTCGGTGTGCCGATCCTGCCGTTCATGGCCAGCATGTTCATTGGCCGCGGCAAGCGCGTGTACCTGATTGCCCTGGCAATCCGCCTTGGCGGCGCGCGCGCGGAAGCGGCGCTGCGGCGTTACATCGAGCCGATCGGCTGGGCCGCTTCGGTCCTGCTGCTGGCGGCAGTGGCATGGCTGGTCTGGAAGGCACAGTTCGCAGCATGAGCGCACGCACGACACGAGCACGAATGTCCGTCGCATCGCGTCCGCTCCTGGTGGCGGCGCTGGTCGCCGTCGCGGTGGCCGGATGCGCGAGCACGAAGGTGATCCGCACGCCCAGCGGCGGCACGACCACGGTCAAACCGTCGGTACCCCGGTACGGCAAGACCGTGGTGGTGCAACGCGGCGACACCATGTACCGCGTGGCCTCGAGCAATGGCATCCGCGCGGTCGACCTGGCTGCATGGAATGGAATTCCGGCGCCTTACACGATCTACCCGGGCCAGCGCCTGCGCCTGTATCCGTCGCAGGGTTCCGGCAGTGCGACGACCGGCACGTCGGGCGGCACGGTAGCGACGCGACCGGTGCCTGCGACCAGGCCGCCGACGACCACGCCACGTCCGCCGACCGCCACCGCACCGGCGCCAGTGCCGCAGGCGGCACCTGTCGCCAGTGGCTTCAACTGGCGCTGGCCGGCCGATGGCGAACTGATCGGACGTTACGTCGCCGGTGAGCCGACCAAGCAGGGCATCGACATCGCCGGCAGTAGCGGTGCGCCGGTGCGTGCGGCCGCCGACGGGGTGGTGGTGTACTCGGGTTCGGGCCTGGTGGGTTACGGCGAGCTGGTCATCATCAAGCACAACGAGCAGTGGCTGTCGGCCTATGGCCACAACCGCAATCGCCTGGTCAACGAGGGGCAGCTGGTGAAGGCCGGCCAGCAGATCGCGGAGATGGGCCGCAGTGGCGCGCCGCGCGAGATGCTGCACTTCGAGGTGCGCTACAACGGCAAGCCGGTCGATCCGCTGCTGTACCTGCCGAAGAAGTAGCGTCCCAGTCGTCCCAGTCGTCCCGGCGAACGCCGGGACCCAGGCCCGCACTCCATCAGCAATGTCACGTCATCCCGGCGAATGCCGGGATCCATTT